>JBCCTO010000009.1:0-86200 GCA_039198355.1 Pseudomonadota bacterium | reverse complement strand
TGGTGGACCTGTTGTGGCGCCAGCCGCATTGCAGGGTAGCTATATACGGAATAGATAACCGCTGAAGGCATCTAAGCGGGAAACTAACCTCGAAACGAGTATTCCCTTGTAGGATCGTCGAAGACTACGACGTTGATAGGCAGGGTGTGGAAGCGCGGCAACGTGTGAAGCTTACCTGTACTAATAGTCCGATTGGCTTGATCGTTCTCATTATTGATTACCACCTTGTGTGGTTGACAAACCCTTCCAGTTTTCACGAACATGCATTTCACCGACCTGGTGGTAATTGCGAAGTGGCTGCACCCGATCCCATCCCGAACTCGGAAGTGAAACGCTTCAGCGCCGATGGTACTTTGTCTTAAGGCACGGGAGAGTAGGTCGCTGCCAGGTCTGTAAAATGCATGCTTCTCAACGTGTTCTTATTTATTCAAAAAGCCCCGCATGGATTGATTTCCACGCGGGGTTTTTTGGTGCCTGCAGTTAAGTGTGACGACAAACCGATGGAGGGTGTCATGAAAAAAGACAACAAATCCAACTGGGATCACTCCTTTTGAGGTCATGGCCAAGCGCCGCAAATCTTTCCCATCCGCCACCCAGGTGAAAACCGGCGACCAAATGGTGCATGGGCGACGTGGAACTGGTCGAAAAGCTCGGGCGAAACGATCCTTGCCCCTGCGGTTCCGGAAAACGCTTCAAACGGTGCTGCCTCAAGACTGGCCGATATGATGGCAGCTGGCGGGATTACTACTTCCGTGAAAGAGACTGAACCAGTTCACCCAAATTCAAGCAAGTAATCCTGTCTGACTTTTCCTAACCAAGACGACTTATAACGTGCTTCGAAATAATCGACTGGTAAGGGCCGTGAGTCCTCGCCAGTCTGGTAATTAAACAGCGTTAGCGTCGGGACGTTTGGAAACATAACGGCTGCTTGAATTGTGCATTTCTACGACTGCTAAATAGCCAGAGATCTATCCTCAGGAATTGGGTGGTTGTGTAACGCCAGCGCTGCCCTCACTAGCCCCATATGGCTGAAGAGTTGCGGGATGTTGCCCAGCAACAACCCATCTTCACCAATCTCTTCGCTGGCCAAGCCTGTGCTGCCGAATGACCCGCATAATTGGTCAAACAACAACGTTGCCTCATCTCGATCCCCGTCCATCACCAGCACTTCGATCCACCAGCAGGTGCACAGCACGAAGCTATTGTCATCGCTCTTGAAGCCGTCGTCTGCGCCTTTGGGATAGCGAAGCACCCCCTCGGGCAGGACAAGGTGTTTGCGAATATTGGCTTTGGATTGTTGCCAACGCAGGTCCTCCTTTTGAAGGAAACCGTAAAGGCGCAAACAGATGACGGCGGCGTCTACGACGGAGCAGTCTGCGGTTTGCATGTAGCTGCTTTGATTGGGGCACCAAAATTGATCGTGAATGTTGTCTGCAATTTTGTCGCCAAGACTATTCCAATCATCTGGCACCGCGCGTCCCGCTCTTTCCAGCACTTTGGGCCCGTCCCGAAAGGCCACCCAGCACATCAAGCGGGAGAAAAGGTAGTGTTTTTCCTCGCCGCGCAACTCCCAAATGCTGGAATCCGGTTTGTTCCAGTTATCTGCCAGCCATGTCAGCAGCGTGTGCAATCGGTCTAGTGTTTTGCCTGCGATGGTGCCGCCAGCCTCCGCAAGGCTGCGCAGGCCCAGAACCAATTCACCAAAAATATCTAATTGCAGTTGGCCACTGGCTTCATTGCCAAGGCGCACGGGCCGTGCGTCAAACAGGCCTTTGAATTGATCCAGTTCCGTTTCCTTATCGACGGTCTTTCCGTCCAGGGCGAGCATGAGATTAAGTGGGGAGCGTTCGCAAGCGGCAGATTGCAGTATGACGGCATCCAGCCACTGATGGGCAATGTCCGTTGCACCTAAGCGAGCGGCGATTTGGGCAGCCAAGGCTGCGTCGCGTACCCAAGTGTAGCGGTAGTCCCAGTTACGCTCCCCACCGGGGGCCTCGGGAAGACCAAAGGTGCCAGCAGCAGCAACGCTGCCAAAGCTGCGCATGTGCAATAATCCAAATGCCAGAATACTGCGCTCAACAATTGCTCTATGGGTATTCTGTAATGTGAACTGGCTGAGCCACCGGTCCCAAAACTGCGCCACTTGTGGCAACTGCTTCTGGGCCGGTTCGGGGTGCATCTCGCTGTCCGATAAAGCCACCCATGTCTGTTCACCCGCTTCTAGATTGCAAGACAGCGTGACCATTTCTGGGTGCGTAGACAGGGCGTGTTCACCATGGACGATGATGGGTGATGTCGTCGTGTGGCAGGCAATGCTGGTTTCCAAAATGCGCGTGAAATGAGCAGGCTTACGCTCATAATCCGGGGCTGGTGCGATGTTGAGGTTAAACGATAGCTCGCCGTCCACGCAGTTGAACATGCGGTAGAGCAAAGGCCCATGACCAGGCACCATAAAATCTGTAATAACCAGCTTACCGGTGTCGCTGCTTAGGACCGTTTCCAAGATATTGGTGCCTTGCTGATAGGTCTGGTTCAGGGGCTGAAAATCATTGGCAGACGCTATTGAAATTCTGCTCCCCTTGCTGCCGCTTAAAAGCGCGCTGAACACGCTGGGGGAGTCCAACCGTGGCCAGCACAGATAGGGGATTGTGCCATCGGCCGCCACTAACGCGAGCGTGTTTTGGTCACCAATGGCACCCATATGGCGTAATGGATTATCGTCCAAGCCGCGGCGAAAATCTGTCACCCATTCACCACCTGGTGGATGGCTTGAATGGTGACCGATCCTTCTCCCACGGCGCTGGCCACCCGTTTAACGGAGCCCGAGCGCACATCTCCAACGGCAAATATGCCGGGGCAGGAGGTTTCATACTGAAAGGGTGCGCGGTCGCCGGGCCAGCGGCATTTGGAAAGCAACTCTTCGTCCAGTGCGGGGCCGGTGAGAACAAAGCCATTGGCATCCCGCGCCACATGCTCTGGCACGAAAGATGAAGCGGGTACGGCACCGATGAAGATGAACAGGTGGTTCACATCCATCTGTGCCGTTTCGCCGGTTGCGCGATCTCTTGTGGTTACATGGGAGAGGCGGCTGTCGCCGTGGGCTTCAATGATTTCCGTCTCGCCCATGACAGTGATATTGGGGGCCCGCTCAATCCTGTCGATCAGATAGATGGACATGCTTTGGGTCAGGTCTGCGCTGCGTATGACGATGTTCACCTGTTTGGCGAACCCGGCCAAATAGATGGCAGCCTGTCCTGCAGAGTTGCCGCCGCCGACAATGGCCACCTCTTTTTGGCGGCATAATTGGGCCTCAATAAACGAAGCGCCATAGTGAACGCCCCCGCCCGTAAAGCGATCCAGATCTTTGATGGGCGGTTCCCGATATTCCGCTCCAGAGGCGATGACAACGGCCTTGGCCCGGACCACATCGCCACCGTCCAGGTGTATGGCGTGATTGTCTTCGCAGGTAATGTTTTCCACCGAGCGGGCTACGGCGATTTCTGCGCCAAATTTTGTTGCTTGCAAATATGCCCGACCAGCCAGCCCCATGCCGGAAATGCCGGTGGGGAAACCCAGATAGTTTTCAATGCGAGAAGAGGTGCCGGCTTGGCCGCCTGCGGCGATGCTTTCAATGACGATCACGCTCAGGCCCTCAGACCCGGCATAGACGGCGGCTGCTAGCCCTGCGGGCCCTCCGCCGATGACGGCCACATCGTAGAGCATGTCGTCGTCCAGTTGGGCGGCGAGGCCCAGGGTTTCTGCTGCTTGGCGGATACTGGGTTGCGCGAAAAAATGGTCACCCACTTGGAGCACTGGCAATACGTTCATACCCTCGTTTTTCAGCGTAGGGTTTTCCGTTAGGTCGCCTATTTCCATCATAGAATGGGGTGTGCCTTGGCGGGACAGGAAGGTGCGCAATTGCGCTGTCTGCTTTTCTTCAGGGTCGCCATACAGGGTCACGCTGCCTTGGCTTTCTGCCAACATGCGCATGCGGCGAACGATGAAACTGACCAGCAAAATTTCGCCAAGCTCGGATTCCAACGCAAGCATCTGTTTCAAATTGCCGGTATCCACATGGATGACGCGACAATTGCCCTTGGCGCGCCCGCCCACCAATGCGCCGCGACCGGCCATGGTGACAATTTCGCCGCCATAATGGCCGCGCTTGTGGGTGATGATGATGCTGTCTTCGCCGCCGCGCGGGTTGATGATTTCCAATTCGCCTTCCAGGACGAGCACCAGACCCGCATCCCGCTCACCGGCACGCCACATCCACTGGCCGTGCGTGTAGTGACGTTCTTGGCCGTAACCGCGCACGATATTGATTTGGTCTTCGGTCAGTTCCGGGTCCAGTTCATCCATGCGCCTTTCAACGCCCGCCACCCATGGGGGCAAGGCGGGAGGTTCGGCTTTGGGTTGGGAGGTGAGTGCGTCTGCCATGGCAGCGTCCAATCATTATTGTGCTTTAGGCGATCTGCCGATCGTGAGGCTTTGGAAAAAGTTGTGAAAATGTCTTGAGAATGCGACTGGCCTAAAATGCAAGGCAAACGTCCGTTTAGCCCTTTCGTTCCAAACCGATCTTTGTCCGCTTCCCTTCGCTTGCGGTTTTGCCTATTGCCTGCCCTAAGCTGCTTTGTGTTTGGAGTGAGGCAATGCAAACCGTTGTGTGCATGAAATGGGGGGACCGTTATCCCGCCGATTATGTGAACCGCCTGTGGTCCATGATCCAAAGGAACACGGTCCGGCCAACGCAGCTGGTGTGTTATACCGACGACGCGGAGGGTATCGATCCGGCTGTGATTACGGCTCCCATTCCCCACATCAATGTGCCGGAGCGGGTGGCCATTACGGGCTGGCGCAAAATTGCCATCTGGCGGGATGACCTGGAGCATCTCTCCGGCGATGTGCTGTTTTTTGATCTGGATATGATTATCACCGGCAGCATTGACGCGTTTTTCGATTTTCATCCGGGCGAATATTGTGTGATCCACAATTGGACACAGCCCAATGAGCCCATTGGGAACACTTCCATCTTCAAAATGCCGGTGGGCAAATATCCGCAAATCTTTGAGCGTTTCCACACGGACCCGGAAGGGGTGCTGGCCCAGTACCGGATCGAACAGCAATACATTTCAGGCGACATTCCTCACCAGGTTTTCTGGCCCGAGCATTTTTGTGTGAGCTTCAAGCACAACCTCATGCCCCGCTGGCCGCTCAATTTTGTGCAGACACCAAAATTGCCGCCGGAAGTGCTATCCGTCGCCTTCACCGGCAAACCGGACCCGGATGAGGCTGCTGTGGGTCACTATCCCGTGCGCAAGGCATGGAAAAAGCTCTACAAACATGTGCGCCCCACGCCCTGGATCATGGAGCACTGGCGGTAGGAAAATTGCCTGTAGAAATCGGCCCGTTTGGCCATTTTCACCCTTTCCAACTGCGGGGGGCACGACTATATCAACGGGGCGCAAGCGAAGGCTCTGTTCCATCGCTCTTGGCGCGGGGTGGAGCAGCCCGGTAGCTCGTCAGGCTCATAACCTGAAGGTCGTTGGTTCAAATCCAACCCCCGCAACCATAGCACTTTTGCAAAGCAAAAGTGCGAAACGAGCGGCAGTCAATTTTGCGAAGCAAAAATGACGAAAGCGTCTCCCCTAAAAACCTGTACCCGCGACGTGCCTGCGCGAAAGCGCTGCTTTCACTTGTCAGGTAGCTCATCGTACTGCGGACCATAACCTGAAGGTCGTTGGTTCAAATCCAACTGTAGCACTTTTGCGTAGCAAAAGTGCGGAACAAGCGACAGTCAATTTTGCGAAGCAAAAATGACGATAGCGTCTCGCGTGAAAGTCCCTAAAATCCGCGTCATTGGCCGACTTGATCGGCCAATCCCCACGACTTGGCTTTCGAGCTGAAAGGGCGAAAATTCGCCGATCAAGTCGGCGAATGACGGTGTTTGGGGGACAGGCCATTCGCCTGCCAGCCAACCCTTACCCCATATCAAACAAAATCAGTTCTGCATCCGTGAGCGCGGTGATCTCGCATCCCTCACGGTTTTCAAATTGTAGCGCATCGCCTGCTGACAAGCGCTCCCCCTCAATTTCCACCATACCGTCGATAATATGGAGGAAACCAAAACGGGTTGGGTCCAACCCGTGGGAGAGCGTCTGGCCGTCCTCCAACTTGCCCATCAACAAACCGGTGTTGGATTGTAAGGGCAGTTGGCCGTCTTTCGGCGCGCCAGTGGCGATTGTGGTGAACTGGTTTGGTGTGATGTCCAAAACTGCACTGTCATAAATCGGTTTTTCGATTTCCCGGTCTGGAATGAGCCAGATTTGCAGGAAGTGGACGGGCTCATCCGCCGAAGCGTTCATTTCTGAATGGGTAACGCCGGGACCGGCGGACATGAGTTGCATCTCGCCGGGGCGGATGAAGACCTCATTGCCGATGGAATCCTCATGCCGCAAAGCGCCTGAGAGGACGTAGGTGAGAATATCCATATGGGCGTGGTCATGGGCGGCGAAACCGCCGCCCGGGATGACACGGTCCTCATTCAACACCCGCAGATTGCGAAAGCCCATGCGGTTGGGATCGTTGAAATTGCCAAAAGAGAAGGTGTGGAAACTGTCCAACCAGCCCTGTTGGCTGCGCCCCCGCGTCATGCGGTCATGAATAATGGCCATGGGGCGGCGCCGCTTCTACATCTTGCCGGAAAAGCGGGGTGCGCCGCTGCCGATACTGCCAGCCGGAGCGGGTAGTGCCTCGCCTAATGCTTCGATCTCAATTTGTGCTTTCAGACCGGCAGGCATGTTCATGGCAGCGGCCAGATCTGCCAGATAGCGCTGTTCCACCGGCTCGTCGGGGTCGATGGCCATCACCGCAGCCACATAGAGGGCGGAGGCCTGTTCGGCATCACGGGCGTATCCTGCAATTTCAGAAATGGGGGCAGGATTGCGCAGCAAGTCGAAGACCAAAGCCTTGCCTTCCGCATCAAAAGACAGGCGATCCACCGCGCCATAAATGGCCTCGCGCTCCGCATCATCCACATGTCCATCGGCATAGGCGGCGGAAATCATGGATTTCAGCAAGGCCACCTCGAATGGTGCCTGTTGCGGTGCGGAAATGGCAGCCGGTTGAGGCGGGGGAGGCGGTGTTGGGGCTGCCTGTTGAGGTGTGGATTGGTTGGCCGTGTAGTTTTGGTAAGCCTTCAAAGCCAAGGCACCCAGCGCGGCGGACCCGCCATAGCCCACGAGCCCCCCGCCCATTTTCTTCGCCTTCTTGCGCATCTTTTTGTTGCCCATAACGGCACCCAGCAAGCCGCCCACCACGGCACCGCCTGCAAAGCCGCCGCCTTTACCATCGGTCCAGCCCCCTTGGGTGGCTCGTTGGCCCATGGACCCAAGCGCTGCCTGGGCTTGAGCCATGAAATCATTGCCCGTTTGCCCTGTTGGTTGCTGATTTTGGGCCTGCTGATTATTGGCAGGCGCATTGCCCATGAACTGGTCGAGGAGGTTTTGCAGGTTCATCAAAGTGCTTTCGGTAAGAGAAACGCCCCCCGCCCATGTAGGGTGGGCAAAAGCGTGCGCAAGAAAAACCGATCAATCGGGCAGGGGGATAAACTCGTTATTGTCATCGGGGGGCAATTGGAAACGGCCGTGCTGCCAGTCACCCGCCCGCCACGCCTCCTTGGCGACATCGATCTTGTCCTGCGAGGAAGCGACAAAATTCCACCAGATATGGCGGGATTGGCCCAGCGTATCACCGCCCAGCGCCATGAGGCGTGCGCCGCGCTCACCGGCTTTTACGGTCATGGCATCACCGGGGCGAAAGACCATCATGCGACCGGCTTCAAACGTGTCGCCGGCCACTGTAATTTCTCCGTCCACCACATAAAGCCCGCGATCTTCGTGATTGTCGGGCAGGGGAATCGCTGCACCCGGCTCCAGCACCACATCGGCATAAAACATATCGGAGAATGTTTTGGTGGGCGCGCGCTCCCCCCACGCATTGCCGATGATGAGCCGCACCTGTTTGCCCTCACCTTCGATAAACGGGAGCGCGTTTTGGCCGTGATGTTCAAACCCGGCATCGGTCTCCTCGTCCTTTTCGGGCAGGGCCACCCAGGTCTGGATGCCGAACAGGTTTGACCCAGTTTTGCGGGTTTCGGCACTGGTGCGCTCGGAATGGGTGACCCCATTGCCGGCAATCATCCAGTTGACCTCACCGGGATAGATCATCTGGTTGGTGCCCAGACTGTCCCGATGCTGAAACTCGCCCTTGTAGAGATAGGTGACGGTGGCAAGGCCGATATGAGGGTGGGGGCGCACATCAATGCCCTGATCGGTGAGGAATTCTGCCGGGCCCATCTGATCGAAAAAGATGAAGGGCCCCACCATTTGGCGCTTTGGGGCAGGCAGGGCGCGACGCACCTCAAAGCCGCCCAGATCCCGGGCGCGGGGCACGATGATGGTTTCAATGGCATCCATGGCCCCCGCATCGGGGCATTGGGGTGTGAGGTTGGGGTTCCAGCTCATGGTTGTCTCCTAGAGCAATTCATGTTTACACAAACAGACAATGCATCGAAATTCGCGTTCGAAAACAGCATTTTGCTGTTTGAGAGGCAGAGAATTTCGGTTCTTTCTAAAACTGAAATGCTCTAATTCAGGGGCGGCAGCACGGCTTCGATGCGCGCGCGCAGGGGTTCGTGCTGGCTTGGCAGTTTCAGCGCTTCACCCAGATGGGCTGCGTCTTCATCGCGGGTGAAGCCCGGTTCGTTGGTGGCGATTTCAAACAAGACACCCCCGGGGGTGCGAAAATAGATGGCGTAGAAATAATCCCGGTCGATGACAGGCGTGACTTGATAGCCCGTATCCATAAGCGCTTTGCGCACTTCCAACTGGGCCGCACAGTCTTCCACGGCAAAGGCGATGTGGTGCACGGAACCGGCCCCCTGCTGCGCCGCGGAGGCACCCGGCAGGGTTTCCACGTCGATGACGCTGGCTTCATTGCCATCTGCTATGGCGTAACGGGTGGTATCACCAACTTTTTCGGCCACTTCATAGCCCATGAAGGTGAGCAATTCGCCCATGGCACCGCCATCATGCAGGCGCATGGAGGCGGAGTGGAAACCGCGAATGGCTTCGTCAGTGCCAACGCCATTGCCAGTCCAGCCGGGGCGGTTGTCATCTTCTGCTTCCACCAGCGAGAAGAATTCTCCGTCTGGGCCGGTGAAAGTGAGCGTCTTTGCGCCGAACTGTTCGCTTTCAGCTGTCATGTGCTGAGCCAGCCGGTCTTTCCAATAGGCCATGGACCCTTTAGGAATGGCATAGCCCGTCACACCCACCTCCCCGGTGCCTGGGCGACCTTTGGGAACGCCTGGAAAGGGAAAGTAGGTTAGAACGGAACCGGGAGTGCCCAGTTCATCGCCGTAATAGAGGTGATAGACATCGGGCGCGTCGAAATTCACGGTTTTCTTGATGCGGCGCAGGCCTAGGGTCTTCGTGAAAAAGTCATTATTGGCTTGGGCATCACCCGCCATTGATGTGACGTGATGCAGGCCTTTAATCTGGTTCAACATGGCGTTGGTCCTGTGGTGTTCATCTGCGCCTCATCTAATCCGCTTCAGCGGGTGGATAATCTGCCATTAATTGCTTTGATTGTTGCGCTGTAGTGGACAATAGGGGCTGTGAGATGGCATCGCAGGGTGGTGGGCAGGGGTGCTGTTCCCATCCAATCCGCCACAACCGATCCTGTTCCGTGCTTGTGGTGCAGCGCCAGTCTGTTAAGCGTGGCGGACTGGTTTGGATGGTGAGGACGTGGCCATGAAATTTGCCCCTCTTGGAAAAAGCGGCATGGAAGCCTCTGTGATCGGCTTTGGCTCATGGGCCATTGGTGGCTGGAAGTGGGGCGGTGCGGACGCCAAGGATGCCGTGGCCGCCGTGCAGACGGCGCTGGACAGTGGCATCAACCTCATCGACACGGCCCCGGTCTACGGTTTTGGCCTGTCGGAAGAATTGGTGGGGGAAGCGATTAAAGGGCGGAAGCGAGAAGATATTCTCATCGCCACAAAATGCGGTTTGCGTTTTCATGTGGAAGAGGTTGATGGGCGTTTCACCCCCCATGGTTCCTCCGCGCCGGGGCAAGAGATTTATCGCAATTTAACCCGCGATTCGGTGCGCATGGAGATTGAGCAAAGCCTCAAGCGGCTGGGGACGGACTATATCGACCTTTACCAGCCCCACTGGCAGGACCCGAATGTCGCCCCGGCGGAAATCATGGGAACGCTGCTGGAGTTGAAGAAAGAGGGGAAAATTCGCGCCATCGGTACCTGCAATGCCAGCGTGGACGAACTGGATGCCTATAGCGCTGTAGGCCAGTTGGACACGGATCAAGAGCTTTATAATGCGCTGGAGCGGCAACGGGAGGAGACCAATCTGGCATGGTGTGCCAACAATGATTCGGGTTTTCTGGCCTATTCTCCCATGGCCCAAGGTCTGCTGACCGGTAAAATGCCTCCGGAGCGCACCTTTCCGGAGAGCGATTTGCGTCATGGGAACCCGAAATATTCCATCGAAAACCGCACACGGGTGGGTGAGATGTTGGCCAAAGTGCAGCCCATTGCCGATGCCCACAATGCCCGGTTGGAGCATGTAATGCTGGCATGGACGCTGTCCCAACGGGGTTGCTCCCATGTTCTGGTGGGTGGGCGTAATGCTGAGCAGGCCGCAGCCAATGCAAAAGCTGGCGCTTTGACCTTGGCTTCGGATGAACTAGCTGCCGTGAGCGCGGCGGTGGACGCTTTTGGCGGTTTGAGCGGCGTTTAACGCTTCACCTCATTTGCCGTTCTGGGGCGGGCGCCTGCGACCAAAAAAGGGCCAAGGCGACTTCCGGCGTGTCCACAGGTTGGACAGGTGACGTGCTACTCCGCCGCAGGCAGTGCTTCTTGTAGCTGTCATGTTTTATCCCCATCCTCGGCGACTGATGCAGCGAAGACTGCCCTTTTATCTTTGAGAGAAAGCCCCGTGTTCAAAACGTGGGCGGAAAGTCAGGTCCATGACCAATGCAGACGTTCTCTTGATCGCCGCCCTTGTGGCCTTGGCCCATTTGGTTCCCGTCATTTGGGTTTACGCCAAAAAAGGGCCAAAGCGCTTTACCACCTATCACAAGCGCACCCTATGGCAACGGTTTCTCTGGGCCTTTTTCGGGATCGACGGCACCAAGGAAGTGGTGTTTAAAACCCCTGGTTTGGCGGAGAAAAACCCGCCAAAGCGCAAGAAGGCACAGCTTGTTTCATCTACTAGCCGCCGTTTGCGTAAGTTAAAGGTGGCGGCCGCACGGTCCCGTAAAAGCGGGTTTTTTGAACCACCCGTTGCAAGGGCTAGCAAGCGCTAACGCAAGGGAAACGCTCGGCCGAATCTTGGGCGGGCCGCAGTTCTTTAGCTGCCATCAGACCAGTTCTCATCCACATGAGACCCGTCGCAAAATGGAGCGTTGCTGGACAAGCCGCAGCGGCACAACACGTATTTCGCCTCCGTTTGGCCTTCCGCCGTCATATCCGCTGTGGTGGGCAGGTTGGTGACGTAATACGGGCCATCCTTTTCCACAGCTACGGCGACGGCAGCTGGCTTGATGTGGCGGGCCTCTTTTACATCCGTGGTGGAAATTTACGCCACCTGAAGTGCGCCGCTGGGGCAGTGGGCCACTGCATCCATAATGGCGGCGCGGTCACCTTGGTCCGGCTTTATCCATGGACGCTCGTCTGTGTTAAACACCGCGCCCGCCCGTTTGGTGCATTCGCCGGCGTGGGAACACAGCAGTTTGTTGTAAAAAATGGTGATGTGTTCGCCCGCGTAGGCACGCAGTTCGTCTTTAGACCCATCGGCATGGTTTTCAGACGAGTAGTCGATGTCTCTGTGGGACCCATCGCAATAGGGCTTGTTTTTGGATGCTCCGCAGCGGCAGAGGGGAGCTAAGGGTTTCACCTCTTCCACCGTGCCGTCAGCCAAGGTAATTGACCCTAAATGCTTGCCCAGCAATGGGCCGTCCTCTCTCATGTCGATGAGGGGGGATTGGTCTGTTTTTTCGCTCATGGGCCTTCCTTTGTTTGTTAACTCAGGCGGCTATGGTCTCCATGGCATCCAGGAAATCTGCCACCTCCTGCGCTGTGTTGTAGTGGCACAGCGATACGCGAATGCAGCCTGCAAGACCGAGGGGCTCCAGCACATTGCCGGAATAATGGTCTGCCTTGCGGGTATGAACCCGAATGCCCTTTCGTCGGAGATGTTCCACCACGTCCGGTGCGTCCAATTCGTCTACAGTGAGGGATACCAGACCTTCACGGTGGGGATTGTCCGCTCCGCCAATGATGGTGACCTTTTCCATGTGGCGCAGGCCCCGGTGATTGCCGGTGCCGTTGACCATGGCATCGGTGAGGGTTTTTTCGTGGGCGTGGATTGCCTGTGCCGCCGCTTCCAGCTTTTCGCGGTCATCATCGCTGTCGGTGAAGTGAGCTCCGAGCCATTTGAGGTAATCGATAACATCGGAAAATGTGGCGTAGGCCCCAGTGTCCCGCGTGCCCATTTCCCAATTCTTTTCCGGCCCGCCTTTGAGATTGTTATGGGGCATGGCGGTGAGCCGGTCACTCACCCAACAAACCCCATAGCCGTGGCGTGAGAAGACCTTATAGGCGGACATGACATAGCCATCCACTGGCGCGGCGGTGAGGTCTACATGGCCGTGGGCGGCGTGCTGAATGCCGTCCACGATGATGAAACAGTCCGGTGATTTTTCGCGGATGGTCTGCGTGATGGCCGCAAGGTCCACCCCCATGCCGGTGACGGGGGAG
This sequence comes from Pseudomonadota bacterium, assembly GCA_039198355.1. GTDB lineage: Bacteria > Pseudomonadota > Alphaproteobacteria > Rhizobiales > Rhizobiaceae > Pseudahrensia. The sequence goes on along the minus strand of JBCCTO010000009.1, from coordinate 73,365 downwards.
GTGTGGATGATGGTGGCGACCTTTGTGCTCGCGCTAACGACAGCGGCGTAATCATCTGCCGTAACAACGCCGGTTTCATTGTTGTGGGGCACCGCCTTGTAGTTGACGCCCGCCACTTTCGCCCATCGCTGGGCGGCACTGCGGGATGCGGGGTGCTCCAATGTGGTCCCCACCACTTCGCCACCGGCGCCCAATACGGCTGTGGAAATCAGCCTGAACAGCAGTTCCGTGCCGCTTTCGCCCACAAAAACCTGTCCGTGATCCACATTGAGGAAGGTCATCGTATCGGCCTTGGCCTTGGCAATAATGTCCATCAAGTGTTTCGACATGGGGTTATCACGGCCCTGATTGTCGGGAAGGGCCGCAAACTTTGCGGAGGTTTTCACCACGCTGTTGAGCGTGAGGGCTCCGCCCGCGTTTTCAAAGAAAATGCGTTCACCTTCGATGGGGCAAGCGTCCACGTGGGCGAAGTGGGCGCGAATTTCGCCCATCAATCCGGGTTTGGTGTCGAACATTGTTTGTGCTCCCCTGCCATTTACACTTTTGAAACTCAAAAAGCGGCCCCGCGCAAGGAGCCGGTTATATGCGTGTTCCCGCTGTTTTTGATCTTGTCACGGGGGCGAAAGCCTTGTTAGTTTTTGCGCGGATGCAGCGCTGCGCCGGTGAAGGCCGGCATGGTGTTTGGAGGATTGCCAGCTCGCTGGCAAACATTTGCTTTCTAACGGCCATAACTGGCCAAACAAACGATCTGGGAGGATCCTATGAAATTGCTGAAAACCCTTTCTGCTGCCCTTTTGGGCACGGCACTGGCCTTTGGTGGCGCTGCCACTGCTTTTGCCGACGGCCATGCCAAGACAAAGCTGCGGGTGCAGACCCACTATGCCCCTGAAACCACGTCCGGCAAACTGCTCACCGAGCTTTTTGAAAATGTGGAGAAAATGTCCAACGGCGAGATCGATGTGGAACTGTTCTACTCATCTTCCGTGGTGAAATCGGTGGAAACGTTTGACGCCGCCGCCACCGGCATTCTGGACTGTGACGCAACGGGTGGCGGTTATCAAACCGGTAAAAACCCTGCCTTCCAGTTTGTGGGCGACATTATGGGCGGTTACGCCACCCCCGCCCAGCAGCTGTCCTGGCTCTATTACGGTGGTGGCCGCGAAGCCGCTCAAGCGCTTTACAACAAATATGACATGCAGCTGATTGGCTGGATCGTGTACGGTCAGGAGAGCTTCGCCTCCACCCGCAAGATTGCCGGTATCGAAGACCTGAAAGATTGGAAATTCCGTTCGCCACCCGGCATGGAAACCAAAATCTTTGAGAAGCTGGGCGCTAAGCCCATCGTGATGGACTTCACGGAAATTTTCACGGCGCTGGAATCGGGCATTATTGACGGTGCGGACGCGTCGGGTCTCGCCAACAATGTGGGGCTGGGTCTGTATGACATTGCAAAATACGCAAACTTCCCCGGCTTCCACTCCATGCCGTCTGACCACATTGCGTGCAACAAGGCCGTGTGGGACGCCATGCCGGATCACCACAAGGCCATCATGAGCACGGCGGTTTCCGACATCGCGCTGAAATCCGCGCTCATCTTTGAAAAAGAGAATGCGGAAGCCGTGGCCAGCCTCACCAAACAGGGGGTGACCATCTCCGCATGGTCCGCTGAAGATTTGCAAACCTTCCGCGACGCAGCCCAGGCCACATGGCCCGAGTTTGCCACCACGCCCGAAGCCAAAGAGCTGGTGGCTAGCCACATCGCCTACCTGAAGCAATTGGGTCTGGTAAAAGAGTAGACCCCTTTCGGGTCCAAGCTAAAGGGTTGGAACTTTAGCGAAGGGGCGCTGGCAACAGCGCCCCTTTTTTTGTGTGCGTTCATACCGCCCCAAATCCAAAGTCGCTCATGCCAGGGCTTGTCCCGGGCATCCATTCCTGAGACCCTAACTGTTATGGCAAAGGGCTACGTCTACATTCTCGCTTCCCGCAAAAACGGCACTCTCTACACAGGCATGACGAAAGACCTGCCGGGCCGCTTCTTCGATCACAAACACGAACTTACACCCGGCTTCACGTCTAAGTATGGCGTCAAGCGGCTAGTCTGGTTCGATATCTATGACATGGTTGTTGATGCTATCCAGCGCGAGAAGACCGTCAAGAAGTGGCCGCGTCAGTGGAAGATCAATCTGATCGAACAGGAAAACCCCGACTGGAATGATATTTCAGACCAACTGATGTGGTTGTGAGTCCGCCGGAATGGATGCCCGGGACAGGTCCGAGCATGAGGAGTTTTTGGGGAAGGTCACACAACTCACACCCTCATTGCCGGACTTGTTCCGGCAATCCATGCCGCGCCTCTTTACTTTTTCCAATTGGATCCGAAGGACTTGGGGATCTGAAGTCCGCCGCAAAACCATAAGGGCGCAGAACATAGTATGAAAATCCAATCCATCAAGTCCCACATTCTCGCCTACGACCTGCCGTTGGAGCTTGGTTATTCGCAGCAATATTATTCGGGTCGCACAGCGCATCTTGTGGAAGTGACGACGGATGAGGGGCTGACGGGCTGGGGCGAGTGTTTTGGGCCGGGTAATGTGGCCAAAGCCAATAAGGTGATTGTGGAAGAGGTCATCGCGCCGCTGGTTGTGGGCATGAAGGTGCTGGACCGGTCTGCCGTTTGGCACCGGGTTTACAATTTGCTGCGGGATCATGGGCAGAAGGGTATGCCCCTACAGGCCCTTTCCGGCGTGGATATTGCCCTTTGGGATTTGGCGGGGAAAATCGCAGGCTTGCCACTTTGCCAAATGGTGGGAGGCCGGTTTCGGGACCGAGTGCCGGTTTATGGCTATGGCATGATGTTAAAGCGCGAAAGCGTGGTGGATCATGTGGCACGGTTTGAAGAAGAAGCGGCGGCCATCAAGGAGATGGGGTTTGTGGCCACCAAAATGAAGGTGGGGCTGGGCGCCCGTGACGACATTAAGCTGGCGCAAGCGGTACGGCGCGGTGTGGGCGATGATTTCCCGTTTATGGTGGATGCAAATCATTGCTACACCGCTGACGAAGCCCTGGTACTGGGTGAGGCTTTGGATGAGCTGAACGCCTTCTGGTTTGAAGAGCCTGTGGCTCCCGAAGACAAAGACGGTTACCGTCATTTGCGTGCGCGGCTGAAAACCCGCATAGCGGGCGGCGAAGCGGAGTTTACCCGCTATGGCTGGCGGGACCTGTTGGATGCGGACTGTCTCGACATTGCCCAGCCCGAGGTTTGCGCGCTTGGGGGCGTTTCGGAATATCTTAAAGTGCTGGCCCAATGTCAGGCCCGGTTTACGCCGGTGGTGAACCATGTCTGGGGGTCCGCAATCGCCGTTGCCACAAACCTGCACCTGTTGGCCGCCCTGGAACCCATGCCCGGTGGGCTGTTTCCCGTTGAGCCTTGGCTGGAATTTGACACGACAGACAATAAATTCCGCGATGAGATGCTGGTCGAACCCTTGGGCATACAGGCGCAGGTGAAAGCAAATGGGGGGTTTGCAAACGTACCGGAAGGCTCCGGCCTCGGCGTGGAACCAGACCGCGATTTTCTCGCCCATTACGCCGCCCGGTAACGGCGTAGTGTCGTTTCACAATGTTCGATATGGTGAAATTTGCGCACGATAAGCCAAAGTGACTTTCGTCGCCCCTGTGCAACCGCCCCCATTTCAACGCAATCTTGTTTTCAAACGCCGCACAATCTGTGATAGCTAACGCGCAGAGCGATTTGCGGGGGCGTGGTATCTGTGCTCGCCGCCACAGATCACAAAGCCATAGATCACAACGAATGTGAGACTTGAGTGATGGCCCGCCAATACGATCCCCATAAATTGTCATCGCCTTTTATGTTTTTGGTGGCCATGCTGGTGTTTCTGGCGCTGGTTTCATTCTTGTGCCTCATTCTCTACCGCAGCATTTTTGAGTTTTTCTCCACCAACCCTGGCCTCAATGGGCTCATTTTGGGCGTGCTGGTGGTGGGCATTGTGTTGTCTTTTGCCCGCGTCATCCGCCTGATGCCGGAAGTGGCGTGGGTGAACTCCTTCCGCCGGGGGCAGGCTGGCGAATCCAGCCGCAAACCCACGCTGCTCGCCCCCATGGAAGCCATGCTGGGGGATCGGTCGGCGGTGACGCTTTCCACCAATTCTACCCAGTCCATTTTGGATTCTGTCGGCAACCGGTTGGATGAGCGCCGCGACACTTCCCGCTATCTCATTTCGCTCCTCGTTTTCCTGGGTCTGCTGGGCACCTTCTGGGGCTTGCTGGGGACCATCGGCTCCATTGGAGAGACCATCGGTTCGCTCAATCCCGCATCGGGCAACACCAATGACGTTTTGGACAGTCTCAAATCCGGCCTGAAAGCCCCGCTGGACGGCATGGGCACGGCGTTTTCTTCCTCTCTTTTCGGCCTGGCCGGGTCGCTGGTGCTGGGCTTTTTGGACCTGCAATCGGGGCAGGCCCAGAACCGTTTTTATCTAGAACTGGAAAACTGGCTCTCTTCTGTCACTGATGTGGATTCCGAACTGGTCCGCGAAGGGGCGGGCGGGGCCGATATGTCCCGCGCAGTGGCGGGTCTTGCTGCGCAAATGAAAGAGGGCGGCGGCGGCCAGCGCACCACGGCGGCCATGGCTTCCCTTGCAGAAGGCATTCAGGGCCTCGTCAAGCACATGCGCTCCGAACAGCAGATGATCCGTGACTGGGTGGAAACGCAGGGCCATGCCCAGGAAGACATTAAGGCGCTGTTGGAAGAGCTTAACCGCAATATTGCAAATGCGGATAAACCAGCTGCACCGCCCCGTCCGCCATCAGAGCGGCCAGGGTTCTAGGCCATGGCGGGCACGCGCAGACGTCAGGCAGACAATGTCAGTTATTGGCCGGGTTTTGTGGACGCCCTGTCCACCCTGCTTTTGGCCATCATGTTTCTGCTTTCAGTTTTCGTACTGGCTCAATTTCTATTGAGCCAGGAGATTTCGGGCAAGGATACTGTGCTAAACCGGCTCAATTCGCAGCTCAATGAGCTGACAGCCCTGCTGGCGCTGGAGAAATCCGCCAAGCAGGATTTGGAAGATCAAATTCGCACACTGACGGCCAATTTGGGGGAGGAGAGCGCCGCTCGATCCCGCCTGCAAGCGCTGCTGGACCGGGGGGCGGGTTCCGCCAGGGCGGCGGAGGCTAGGGCCGCGCAGTTGGAAGATGAAGTGGATGAGGAGCGCAAGGTTTCCCGCCGTGCCCTTTCACAGGTTCAATTGCTGAACCAGCAAATCTCGGCGCTGCGCCGGCAGATCGCTGCCCTGGAGGATGCGCTGGATGCCTCTGAATCCCGTGACCGGGAGTCCACCGCTAAAATCGCCGATCTGGGCAAACGCCTGAATGTGGCGCTGGCCCAGCGGGTGCAGGAATTGAACCGCTACCGCTCGGATTTCTTCGGCCGCTTGCGGGAAATTCTTGGCAACCGCGATGACATCCGCGTGGTGGGAGACCGGTTCGTATTCCAGTCGGAAGTGCTGTTCCCCTCCGGCGGCGCTAACCTGAATGATGAGGGTCTGGGGGAAATGGCAAAGCTGGCCCTGGCCTTGGTGGAATTAGGCCGTGAAATTCCTGAAGAAATCGAATGGGTGCTGCGGGTGGACGGCCATACGGACAACATCCCCCTCAATGCCGGGGGGCGTTATGCCGATAACTGGGAGCTCTCTTCTGCCCGCGCCACCTCAGTGGTGAAATTCCTCATTACAGAAGGCGTGCCCGCCAATCGTCTAGTGGCCGCAGGCTTTGGCGAATTCCAGCCCCTCGACCCCAGCGACACGGCGGAAGCGCGGGATCGTAACCGGCGTATTGAGCTGAAACTCACTGAAAAATAGGCTCTTCCTTATTTGAGTAGACGGGCAAGGCCCAAACCGCGTATGCCCGAACTTCTAACGCTTTGGGCGAACGGGGATTGGTTTTGGCAAAGTTGTTTAAGGTTTTAGGCTTCGGGTTGCTGGCCGCGATTGTCATCGCGCTGGGTTGGCTGACGATTGCGCCGCCGGACCTGATCCGTGTGGCCACGAACTATTCCGCCAAAATTGTCTGTTCCAATGTCTTTCTGGCCGGGCGGCGGGCGAAAGAAGTTATGGCCGTGGATGTGCAGGCGCCGGGTCACCCCATTCTCGGTTTCATCTCCACCAGTGTGGACCGTCCCTCTGGCGAAGTGCGCTCGCGCTTGTTTGGGCTGTTTGCGCTGGGCCGGGCTGTTCATCGCCCCGGTTTGGGCTGCGCGAACGTTCCCAACGGGTCCGACCGCCCCGCCCTCACGGGCTTGACGGTGGAAGAGGTGCCCGTGCCTGCCCCGCTGGAATCTGCCCTTAACCCGGCGCTCGATGGTCTGCTGACCAATTAAGACCTGCTCGGTGAAGGGTGGCGCGCGGTTGTCGTCTTGAAGGACGGCAAAGTTGTTGGCGAGCGCTATGCGGATGGCTTCGGCGCTGAAACGCCACTCCTCGGTTGGTCCATGGCCAAAACCGTCACCGGCGCGCTGGTGGGCGTGATGGAAAAAGACGGGCTGACGACGCGGGAGACCACAGGCTTGTTTCCGCAGTGGAAAGGGGATGCCCGCGCCAAAGTCTCCGTGGGGGACATGCTGGGCATGGTCTCTTCGCTGAAATGGAACGAGGGCTACGGCACCGTCTCGGATGTGACGCGCATGCTCTATCTGGAAAATGACATGGCCGCTTTTGCCACTAAAGCGGGCCTTGAGCCGGCCAAGGGTGAAAAGATTGGTGAAGTCTTCAATTATTCCTCCGGCACATCGGTGGCCCTGTCTGCTTATCTGCAATCTCTCTTCCCCACGCCCAAGGACGGCATTTCCTATTTGCAAAGCCGCCTGCTGGACCCCATCGGCATGACCAGCGCTATTGTGGAGACGGACGCCACCGGCACCATGGTAGGCGGTTCCTACATCTATGCTACAGCGCGGGATTGGGCCCGTTTTGGGCAATTTTTGTTGGATGGCGGACGGGCGCAGGGGGAATTGCTCGTGCCGGAAGAGTATGTCTCCTGGATGACCACCGCCCATCCCGCGTCGCAAAGTGGCGCCTATGGGCAAGGTCATATATGGCGTTTGCCCCCCAATCGTCGGCACAATGAAACCGGTGTTCCCTTTGCCCATAAAGCCTGGTGGCTGGCAGGGCATGACAGCCAGTCTGTGGGCATTGTGCCGGACAAAAATCTTGTGGTGGTCCGCATGGGTCTGACCCCTTCCAAACTCAAATACCGACCCGCGCCGCTCACCAGCGCCATTATTGAAGCCCTGGAAAAATAGGGAACGTCCATGCGATTTGCATCTTACTCCAGCCTTGCAGGCAAAAGTGTTTTCATCACCGGCGGTGCTTCTGGCATCGGTGCAGAACTGGTGAAAGGGTTTGCCGAGCAGGGTGCCCGCGTAGGCTTTGTGGACCGTGATGTGGCCACGGCCAAAGCGTTGATGGAGACGGTGGAAGGCACCATCCATTTTGCCCCGTGCGATCTGAGGGAAATTGACGAGTTGCGCGAGGCGTTCAAGGCGCTGGAGGCAGCCCAAGGCCCAGCCAATGTGCTCATCAACAATGCCGCCCGCGATGACCGGCATGACTACCGCGAAGTCACACCCGAGTATTGGGACGAGCGACAGGCCACCAATATCCGCCACCAGTTCTTTGCCATTCAGGCCGTAGCGCCCGGCATGATTGAGGCGGGCGGCGGATCAATCGTCAATATGGGGTCCAATTCATGGTGGGAGGCTGGGGGAAACTTCCCGGCCTATACGACAGCCAAAGCAGCCGTTCACGGCCTAACCCGCACGATGGCGCGGGATCTGGGGGACCACCGCATTCGGGTTAACTGCATTGTGCCAGGCTGGATTATGACCGACCGGCAGAAGGAGCTCTGGGCGACACCGGAAGATTTGGAACGCCATCGTTCCCGCCAATGCCTGCCCGACCTGATCGACCCGGTGTACGTGGCCCGCATGGCGCTCTTTTTGACCAGCGATGATGCCGCCATGATTTCCGCCAGCAATTTTATGGTGGATGCAGGCAGTATTTAGAGCACTACGCATTCATCCAAAATCAAAAATTGCTGCCTCTCAAACAGCAGTCCGCTGTTTTCGAACGCATTTTTTGATGCATCAATGTTTCGTAAAGAATGCGAGATGCTGTAGCCCCATTCGCGCCAGCGAAAGGGGCAACACTGGCAAATTCTACCAGCGCGGCAGGCGTTTACTGTGCAAATGACGAGCGTACGTTGCACCCAAAGCCTTGCCAGCCAAAGACATCTCCCCTTCTTCCTCTAACGCCATTTCCATCACTTTTCCCTTTGTGGCCACCAGCAATCGATTTTCCGGCAGCGCTAGCCACCCGTTTTCTTGCCCATCCAGAGGTTCGGAGGCCAAAACGGCTTCCCCGACACGGCGGTAAAGCGTCGGCGCGCGCCCATCGCTGGACGTCCGAAAAGCTAACAACCGCTCTCCGTCACTCAGCACACAGGCAAAACGACAGGCATTCCAACCCCGCCCCCAGCAGGAATGCTGACGGATGACGCTAAGCGCTTTGCGAATGGCCGCAGGGGGGTCACGCTCCAGCCCAAATTGCAGCAGCAAAAGGAACATCAATTCACTGTCGGTATTGCCCCGCTTGGCCTCGTAGAGTTCATCGCTCAAAAGAGTTTCCAACGGGCGGCGAATGCGCACGATATCTGGAATTTGCCCGTTGTGGATAAAGCTCCACCGACCGTGGGAAAACGGATGGCAATTCTGCCGCGTGGTCTCCCCTGTGGTGGACGCGCGCACATGGGCCATGAAAAGAGGCGAGCGGATCATGCGGCACAGGCTGGGAAGATTGCCATCGCTCCACGCCGGCAGCACATCGCGGTAAACGCCGGGGCCGCGCCCTTCACCATCATACCAGGCGATGCCGAAACCATCCCCCTGTACTGCGAATTTTGCTTCGCTGGCGTGCTGGCTTTGCTCCACCAGCGAGTGACTGGGCGTGACGATCAAATCCTCCAGAGCCAGCGGGCGACCCTGATAGGCGACTAAGCGGCACATTTTAAGCCGCAGGCGTTCCGCGATGGGCCGTTCGCTCATAGAGCTTTCTGACGATGCGGCTCGCCGTCCTTTCACAAGCAAAGGGCAAAACGGCATGGATAATCGCTGCACCAGCTGCGAGCGCTAACAGGCCGCCGCAGCGCAGGGCAAAGCCCATATGTTCCAGATAGGTTTCGTCCACGCTGGTGGGATGGTCCGTAAACGCGGCGACCACAGGATTACGGGGTTTGGTTTCGTGCAGCTTGGTGTCGGACATGGCAGAACTCTTTGTGGCTGGAGCGTATTGAGTTTGATTTGCAAGCTCTCCTTACTTGCCCCATTGCCAACCGCAATATATCCCAAATATCGCACCTCATACGCAAATTCTTGGGACATCATCCCACCATGGCCGTTGAACTCGATCACATTGACCGAAGCATCCTGGCGCTACTGCAACAGGATGCCACCCTGTCGATGGACACCTTGGCCGACCGGGCCAATCTTTCCCGCAATGCCTGCTGGCGGCGCATCAAGCGCATGGAGGAAGCTGGCATCATCCGCGCCCGCGTGGCGCTGGTGGAACCGGAAGCGTTGGGCCTTGGCCTTTCCGTCATCGTGCTCATCCGCACAAACCGCCACGACAAGGCCTGGCTGGAGGCCTTCAACAAGGTCGTGCTCGATATGCCGGAAATCATTGGGGCGCACCGCATGAGCGGCGAATTGGACTATGTGCTGCGCGTGCGCGTGGCCTCCGTGCGCGGTTATGATGACTTCTACCAACGCCTCATCAACCGCATCGAAGTCTCCGACATTTCCGCCAGCTTCGTGATGCAGGACATCAAGGATACGACCGAACTGCCGGTGCGGTAAACGACGCTACTAAGCCGCTTCCCACTGCGTTTCGAATTGTAACTTCGCCAGCCGGGCGTAAATTCCGCCTTGGGCTACGAGTTGGTCGTGGGTGCCTTCTTCAACGAACTGGCCCTCTTCCATCACCAGAATGCGGTCAGCCTTGAGGATTGTGGCCAGGCGGTGGGCGATGACGATGGTGGTGCGGCCTACCATCAGGCCGTCCAGCGCCTGCTGCACCATTTTTTCTGACTCCGCATCCAGTGCGCTTGTGGCTTCGTCCAGCAGCAGCAGGGGCGCGTTTTTCAAGATGGCGCGGGCGATGGCGATGCGCTGGCGCTGGCCGCCGGAGAGCGTGACGCCCCGCTCGCCCACCATCGTGTTATAGCTATGTTCCATGCGGGAAATGAACTCGTCGGCCATGGCCAGCCGCGCCGCCTCTTGCACGTCTTCATCGGAGGCATCCGGGCGACCAAAGCGGATATTGTCCATGATCGTGGCCGCAAAGATGACCGTGTCCTGGGGCACCAGGGCCATGGCGGAACGCAATTGTTCCAGATCTGCCTTGGCCACATCTACGCCGTCCAGCGTGATACGTCCGGTGTCAGGGTCATAGTAGCGTAGGATAAGGTTGAGAACCGTACTCTTGCCGGAGCCAGACGCGCCCACCAGCGCTACGGTTTCACCGGGCTCAACCGCAAACGTGAGATTGCGCACCACTGGCACATCCGGGCGCGTGGGATAGGCGAAGGATACATTTTCAAAACCCACTGTGCCCCGCACAGGCTTCGCCATGGTCACAGCATTGGCCACAGGTACGACATCTGAGCGTGTTTCCAACAATTCACTGAGCCGTTCTGCGGCGCCTGCGGCTTGGGAGAGTTCGCCCCACACTTCTGACAAGGCGCCAAGTGCCCCCGCTGCCATGACCGAATAGAGTAGAAATTGCCCCAAAAGACCGGCGCTCATTGTGCCATCCAAAACGGCTCCGGCCCCAATCCATAGGACCCCCACCACGCTGGCCGTGATCGTAAAAATCGCGAAAGCTGTCAGAAAGGCCCGGGCGGCAACAGAGGCGCGGGCGGCATCAAAGGCATCTTCCACGGCGGTGGAAAAGCGGGTGGTGACGAGCTTCTCATTGGTAAACGCCTGCAGGGTTTTAATGGCCCCAATGCTTTCGGATGCATAGGCTGTGGCATCGGCCAACCGGTCCTGTGCGTGGCGAGACTTGCGGCGCACATTGCGGCCAAAGGCAAAAATGGGCAGCACGATGACGGGAATGGCCACAAGCACGATGAGCGAAAGTGAGACGCTGGTGTAAATCATCATCGCCACAGCGCCGATCATCAAAACCACATTGCGCAGGGCCATGGAGGCGGTGGCCCCGGCAGCGGACTTGATTTGCGTTGTATCCGCCGTCAGCCGCGAGACCAGTTCGCCGGTGCGGGCGGTATCAAAAAACCCGGCGGATAAATGGGCGACATGGGTGAATACGTCCCGCCGCAAATCTGCCACAACCCGCTCCCCAAGCCAGATGACGAAATAATACCGAAGCGACGAAGAAAGCGCCAAAAGGGCCGCGAGGGCAAAAAGGGCGTAGAAATAACTGTCGATGAAGCCGCTATCCGCGTTGATGAACCCGTTATCCACCATGGAACGCACTGCCAGGGGCAGGGAAAGCGTCGTGATGGCCGCTATAAACAAAAAAAACAGTGCTGCTGCCACATGGCCTTTATAGCGCAGGACATAGGGCATGAGCTTGGCTAGGGGACGTAGACCCATACGGTCTGTGTGGCGGTCCTCCTTGCCGTCTTCAGTTGCTTCAATGGGAGCGGCAGTGTCTGTCAAAGGGCGTTTCGACCTTCTTGTTTAATTTCTTGGATGATGTATACGGTCGCACGGAAAATTAAAGGCGACTAGGGGTCTATAAGACCCATGAGGACGCCCATTTTTCTTTCTTTAACAGACCGGCACACATGGCACTCCCTAGAGGCTATGGTCCGGCGTTGACAGTAAGGCAGCACGATGAAAGCTGACATCCATCCCGACTACCACACCATCAAAGTTGTCATGACCGATGGTACCGAATATGAAACCCGCTCTACCTGGGGCAAAGAGGGTGACGTGATGAACCTGGACGTGGACCCCACGTCCCACCCCGCCTGGACAGGCGCTGGCGGCCAAGTGCTGGACCGCGACGGTCGCGTTTCCAAGTTCAACAAAAAATTTGGTGGTCTGGGCATTTAAGGCATCTCGCATTCCATATGAAACAGTGAGGCATCAAAAAATGCGTTTGAAAACAGCACCTTGCTGTTTGAGAGACAGCAATTTTTGATTCAGGTTAAATGCGCAGTGCTCTAGACCCCATCTCAAAAACGAATTTGAAAAGCCCGTCTGGGGAATACCAGGCGGGTTTTTTTTGCCAAAATGGGCGATTACCCAGCGCGTAGCCACCATTCTAGGGCTGAGGTTACGGCTTCGGGGTTTTCTAGCATGGGGAAGTGGGCGGCCTTGGGGACCATGACCAATTCACTGCGCTCAATCAGGCGGGCCATGGCGCGGTGACGCTCTGGGGGGCAGGCTTCGTCTTGCGCGCCGCACAGGATGAGACTGAGGCCTTGATAGGCGCGTAGCGTTGCGGTGGCGTCGGCACGGCCCATGACGGCTTTGGCTTGGCGGGCGAAAACGTCTGCATTAAAGCTGTTGGCCATGGCCGACACCGTCTGCGCAATGTTTCCGTCTAGGTTCTGCGCTGTGAGATAGGCGGGCAGCAGTTCTTGCTGCACCACTTGCTTTAACTTGCCCTGGGCCACCCGCTCCATCTGCGCCCGTCGCCAGGTTTTGCGTTCATCGCTTTCCGCCTGATGGTTGGTGTCCAGAAGAGCAAGACGGCTGACGCGTCCCGGTTGTTGGCGCACCATTTCCATGGCCACCATGCCGCCCATGGAGTGCCCCACCACAGCGGCGCGGGCAAAGGGAATGGTGTTTAAAACCCGTTGAGCGGCGGCTTCCATGGTCTCTTCGCGGTCGCAAACCAAAACCTCAAGGGCATAGATTTGCTCCATTGAAGCAATTTGCGGGGCAAATGCCCGCTCATCGCTCATCATGCCGGGGATGAGCACAATGCCGTCGAAGTCTAACCCGTTTGCCGCCACGTCGCCCTGCCGTGTCTTCCAGTCTCGAGTGCGGCTTAGAGTCGGCCAGACGCCAAAGCGGTGCCTTCCGACAGGGAGGCCAGCTTGGCATAGGCGATTTCCGGGTCTACAGAGCCGTAGCCTGCAAAGGTGCCAAACCCGCAATCGGACCCGGCCACCACACGGTCGGCACCCACAATATCTGTGAACCGGGCAACGCGCTGGGCCACCACTTCCGGGTGCTCGATGAAATTGGTGGTTGTGTCCACCACGCCGGGCATCAGAACTTTGCTATCGGGTATCTCGCCTTTCCGGTCGCGGAATACTGTCCATTCATGGGCGTGGCGGGGGTTGGAGGTTTCAAACAGCAGCGTGTCGGCGTCCACGGCCATGAGTGTGGAAAACACCTTGTCCATGTCGATGTCGCAGCAATGGGGGCCTTCGTAATTGCCCCAGCAGATGTGGACCCGTACCCTGTCGGCTGGAATATTTGTCAGCGCGCCATTGAGCGCTTCCACATGCATGTTGGCGATGGCCAGAAACTCCTCATCGGATTTGTCTGCAAACAGCATGTGGCGGGACAGGGCGAGATCCGGGCAGTCCAATTGCAGATAGAGCCCGGCTTCCACGATGGTTTCATACTCGGCCCGCATGGCATCTGCCAGCGCGGCCAGATATTCCTCGCGGGTGCTGTAGAATACGTTTTGCAAGAAGAGTGAGATGACGCCGGGGGAGGCGGCATTCATGAACCCTTCCGTCACGCCATGCTTTTCCATGGCGGCCTTCAGGTTGGCGATGTCTTTATTGAGTTCGTCCTGTCCCTTGGACTTCACCTCGCCCGTGCATTGGGGGCGGGCATAGGTGGGGGTGCCGCCGCCATCGGCCTGACGTTTCAAAAAAGACGGGAACATTTTCAAATCAGCGGGCGCATTGCGCTCGCTGTCGCCGGAAAAGCCCGTGTAGCGGTCCTTCACATAGGTGGCGTAGGAGATCTTTGAGGTTTCCCCGTCGGAGACGATATCGACCCCGGCCTCCACCTGTCGGCGCACGGTTTCATCCACCGCTTCGCTCATGGCCGCATCAAAGGCAGATTGATCGTAGGGCTCGCCTTTCTCCCGCGCGAAGATAAAATCCACGACCTTTTGGGTGCGGGGCAGCGACCCCACATGGGATGTTTTAATCGACGTCATGGTCCCTCCTCAAAGGCCCCGCCGTGCCCTTCGAAATACAGGGGGTACTGTGCGGGGTGAGCCGGAGTTTACCGGCCCAGTTTCAAATTACAATCATTACAAACAGGTTTGGCAAGCCAGGATGGCGGCCAACGACCTAGTTCAAATCTGTCGCCGTCGGCCCAGCAGGATCATCTGTATTCACCACCCGAAAGGCGCTGCATGTGCCCGTCATGGAGGGGGCAAGGCTGTGCTCCAAGCCCGGTGGAATGGCGCAGGTGTCACCAGGGGCCAGGGTGGCTGAACCGCCGTCCCAAGTGAGTTTCCAATGGCCCTCGTGGATCATCAGCACGTGATGCCGGTCGCTTTTATGCATGCCTTCGTGCACGGATGTTCGGTTGAGGAATTCCACCTCAAAGCCGGGCCGGTCTTTGATGAGACCATCCATGCCGATCACTTTGGCGGGCTTGCCGTCTGCCAGTGCCATCATGTCGTGATAGCGGCCAATGTGATGGGGCACGACATCCGTGATGGGCGTTTCCGGGAAGGCTTTGAGTTCTTCATCGCTGAGCAGGGGCATGGGTTTGACGCCGTCGGGCGGTCTCTCGCCCCTCTTGGTGTCGTAGAGTTTGCCCGTCTCCGCCAGCACAAGACCATGGGCCTGCGCATCTTCGATAACCTGCGGTGCCCAGACCACGCCGCCCCCGGCATCGTCGCCGCCCAGGATGGCCATAATCATCCCGTAATCCGTGCCGATATTTTCAAATCCGCGAAAGATACCGGTGGGGATGTTGAATATGTCCCCTTCTTCCAAAACAATTTCGCCGGCGGTGCCGTAGCGACCCCAGAAGAACCGCCAGCGGCCTTTGTGGACGTAGAACACTTCCGCCGTGCGGTGGGAGTGGAGGGAATTGCGGCACTTGGGCGGCTGGCCGGCTGCGCCAATATTAAAGCCCGGCGTGTCGCTGATATGTACATGCTGGTCAGCGCTTTCCGACACGCCACCACCGATGATGGTGAAATTCTCTTTCTGGTCGCTGCCCGGCGTGTGGGCATCGATGAAGGCCGTTTTGCACGGCATCAAATCGCCATAGCGCACGATGCGCTGTTCCATTTGTTCAGGTGTCATTTTCTGAATTCCCTCTTCGTTGATTTCTTAGCCCACGGCACCCGTGTGCATGTGGATCTGTTTCCAAATGCTCACTTCGTCCAGCAGCACATATTCCCGCCGTACGGTACCGCCGGGGGGGCCAAACGGGCCAAACTCGGCATGGGTCAGGCCCATGATATGGACTTCTGCGCCGGTAGGTCGCCCATAGGTGCCCCAGCCGTCATGCTTGCCCGTCAGGCTCCAGCGGATGGCGGCGCGGGGCGGCATCATGGGGTCTTCGCGCCCGATCTGGTGGTGAATTTCGAATTTGGCAGACGGGAAGGAAGAACGCAGGCCGATCCAAAACGCATCAATGTCGTGGTGGGAGACGACGGTACGGCTACCGGGCAATTCGCTGATGCAGGCTCGGTCATATTCCCGTGCGATGAGGTCGAAATCCTTGTCCATAATGCGGGTGAGGATATTGGCATAGCGCTCGCCCCATGCGTTCGCGTTGCCCGTGCCGTGATAGCCCCCGTCCACATCATGGGACGGGTGGAAGGGTTTGCGGCAGTTTTCCAAACCACCTTCGGCCTCGATCAGGCTTCGGGCGAAATCATGCGGCTCGAAGCCGAGCTGGCGCACCATGCCGCCATAATCTCGGATCAGCCATTCGTCATAAATCGTGTCATTCTTGGCTGCACAATCAGCAATAACGCGGATGCGGAATTTCTTGCCCGTGGCCTTGCCGAACACCCCATCCACCAGGTGGGTGCCGGTGGTTATGATGCGGTGGGAGGAGAGATAGCTGCCTTTGCCGTCCCCCGACCAGATCACATCCTCCCCCAAAAGCTGGCGGTCGGGAAACTCCACGATTGTCGCCATGGTGCCGTTGATGACGGTCTGGTTGCCGCGCAACAGGCCATCGGGGAAGCGCATGATGACATCATCGGCATAATAGTGGTTCAGGGTGGAAAGCCCCCGGCTTTCCCAAATTTCATGGGTAATGCCCAAGATGTAATCGGGAAAATCTTTCCAGCGCTGGGAAAAGCCCTCGAATTTTTCGCCATCTTCGTTGTGGGGGGGCATGGCGTTCATCCTTTTTGCAGCACGATCTGTTTCCAGATCGCCACTTCATCAAACAACACATATTCCCGGTGCAGGCCGCGCGGGCCGAACTCGGCGTGGGATATGCCCAGAATATAAACATCCGCCTGCGAGGGCGCGCCGAACGTGCCCCAGCCCTCGTGCTTGCCGTGCAGCGACCAGCGCAGGGCAGCGCGGTTTGGTCGTCCGGCTTCTTCATTGCCCACCACATGGTCAATCTTAAATTGCGCATTGGGGAAAGAGGCCCGCAGGCCGATCCAGAACTCGCTTGCTCCCTTGGGGCCGAGGGCGGGGACCCCGCCGGGATATTCTAGTTGCGCGGCGCGGTCATAGTTTATGTTAATGACGGAAATCTCCGCACCCATGATGCGGGTTAACAAATCGGCATAGTGGCTTCCGGTTTCAGTGGTATTGCCCGATGTTGTGTATCGGGCTGGTTTATCATTGGCTGGGGTGAGAGGCTTCACGCAGGCTTCTTTGCCCTCTTCACGGGCAATCTGATCCCGGGCAAAGGCTAATGGGTCCATTCCCATCTGGCGCACTATTGCGCCTTGATCGCGCACGAGCCACTCATCGTAGACCTGATTATCGCGGATCGCGCAGTCCGCCAGAATGCGATAACGCAGCTTTGCTCCCGTGGGCGCGCCATAGGCTCCCGGATGGGTGTGTGTGGCGCTGCAGATGAGGCGGTGGGAGGAGAACAGGGTGCCTTCCTCCGCATGCCCGCACCAGATCACATCTTCGCCTGGCAGTTCCCGGTCAGGCCATTCCGCCAATGTGGCCAGCGTGGCGGCAATCACGCCCTTATTGCCCTGCACCACAGTAGCAGGCGACCGCACGATGATGTCGTCGGCATAATAGTCTTTCAGCGCGTGGATATGGCGCTTCTCCCAAATATCCTCGGTGATGCCGTGGATATAATCGGGCACGTCCTTCCAGCGGGGGTCGAAACCGGGGATAGACATCAGTCCGCTGTCCAGCCCCCATCAATGAGCAAGGAAGTACCGGTGACCAAGGCGGACGCATCGGAGGCAAGGAACAGGACTGCGCCCATAATGTCTTCGACTTCACCCACGCGGCCCAGTTTGATCTTGTCTTCCAGCCATGCCACCCGTTCCGGATTTTCAAACGTGGATTGGGTCATGGGCGTGCGGATAAAGGTGGGGCAGATGGTGTTGACGCGAATGCCATGGGGCGCGAGCTCGATGGCGGAGGCTTTCGTGACGCCCTCAATACCAAATTTCGTGCCGCAATAAACGGAGCGGTCAATGCCCCCCACATGGCCCATCTGGCTGGACGTATGGATGATGGACCCGCCTTTGCCCGCCGCAATCAAACCCTTGGCCACGGCCTGCGCCATGAAGAATGCGGCCTTCAGGTTCAGGTCCGTAATCATGTCGAAGTTCTCGACCGTCACGTCCACATAGGGTGTGGGGTCATTGGTGCCTGCATTGTTGAAGAGAACGTCAAACGGCCCGTGTTCGGCCACAGCAGCCTGCACACCCTCCAGATCACCCACATCCAGCACGAGCGCGGAGGCATCGAACCCCGCCTCTTTCACCGCTGCTACGGCCGTATCCAGCTTGTCTTTACCCCGCGCGGCCATGACCACATGGGCACCGGCTTCTGCCAGCGCCATGGCCCCGCCAAGGCCGATGCCGCTGGAGGCACCGGTGACCAGCGCGCGCTTGCCGTCCAGGCTGAAAGAAGGGGTTTTGGGAAGGGTTATCATGATGGGGACTGCCAAGTGTGTTGCGTGGTGGGATATTGAATACCCCGAAAGGGCGGGAAATCCCCGTAGCGTTTCGCCCGTGTGGCTTTGTCTTCCACAGGGTCATCACCCAAGCCCAGCAATTTCCCTTTGGGTTTGATGAAGGAATAAATGCTCTTCCCCCGCGCCTCATGCCACGAGATGTTGAACGCTGCATTTTGCGGGAAGAATTGCAGGCCTGCATGGGGTAGGTGGTCGTTTATCCACCAGGCGAGATCCCGCCAATCGCGGCCTCTACTATATTGGTCGGCAAACCATGAAATGGTGATGGAGACTGTAGCTCCCTTATGGCCCTTGGCATCCCGCCGGTCCCAAATATGGCCGGCATAATTCTTCTCATTAGCCGCGCATTTTTGCGGCTTTGCTACCGTGGCTCCGTAATTGTTCAACTCTACGGACCGAAAAGCGGAGCGGATTTCGATGGGGCCGAAGGTTTCCACCAAGGGGTCCAGCAAGGTGCCGCACAGCCCACGACCTGCTTCAATGGCTAGCGCCGGATCGTCTGGCAAATTGTGCAGCCGGTGGAAGTGAGCGATTTCCGAATAGAGGAAATTGCGCATGTAGAAATAGCGGGACAGGCGCACACGGCCCAGTTCTTCAAGCCCCAGATAACTGGCTGCCTTGCGAGTGGTTGCCATTAAGCGTGCCCCCCCGCCAGCTGTCTCATCCGCGCCAGCACGTCCACGCCGATTTGGTGGTAGAGATCGAGCAGGTCGACCAGCACCCAGTTTTCCCGGATCATCTCGCCTTCAAGCCGCCAGAAATCCAGCGAGCGCAGGGTCACTTCCTGCCCAGCAGGAGCAATGCCCAGCCAGCCGTCGCCGGTGATGGTTTGGGCCATATTAGGCCAGCCGGTGACGGCCACGTAGTTTTTCGCACCAAAGAAATGATGCTCGATGCGGTCGGGATATTGCCCGCGGTCCGGCATGGCGGCCAGAAACGGGATTTGGTGCCACTGGCGAAAACCCTCAATGCCCCGCCCCGTGCCGATGCCGAAAGGGCCATACCAGTTCATATGGGGATGCCAGAAACGCTCCATCTCCATTACCTCCGGCCCGCCTTGCGATGGGTGACGGATCATGTCTTCCAACATGGCCACGATGCGCTGGCAGGATTTTGAAGCAATAGCTGGGTCGTGGGGGCCGGACAGCAAACCATCTTGGGTCGCAGGCCCCGGCACACACCATTCGCGCCCCAGTGACGGCGATAGCGGCCAAATGCCCGCCTGATGCATCAACTCGGGCAGGTCCCAGATCATCTGAATTTCAACGACACGCCCCTCCACCACGCGGAAGAATTCATGGAAGCGCATATGGGCGAGATGCCCAGTGGGTGGGATTTCTAAATAGGGATTGGAAAACGTGCCCAGATAGGTGCCCGCATGGCCCACCCAGACATCGCCCTGATCGGTGCGCCCCGCCATGGCGATGAAAGGGCGCCGCTCCAGATCGGGCATGGCGAAAGCCAGTGGCCCGATGGCGCGCTCCCAATAGCCTGCGCCACCTTCAGCCTCCCCGTCATTACCCACCGTCAGCGGGTGGCAAAGGCGCAGCAGGGCATCGGGCGCAAAGACCTGCCCGATCACCTCTTTCGCATCATTGGGCGTGAAATCGTAGAGCGTGGCCGAGAGGCGCGCGAGAACGTCTCGCGCTCCATCCACCTGTAAGTCGGCTGTGCCGGAGGGCATGTCTACTCCGCAGCGTCGGGTAGCGGTTCAGCAGGGGCTCCATAGGGCACGTTGCGGCCGCCATAGCGGCGCACACGCACGTTGCATTGTTCAGCATGGCCCACGAAGCCTTCCAACATGCACAGGCGTGAGCCGTATTCGCCCACCGTGGTGGCGGCTTCGTCCGTGAGCACTTTTTGGTAGGAATGGGTTTTGAGGAATTTGCCCACCCACAGGCCACCGGTGTAGCGCCCGGCTTTTTTGGTGGGCAGCGTGTGGTTTGTGCCGATCACCTTGTCCCCATTGGCCACATTGGTGCGGGGGCCCAGGAACAGCGCGCCATAGCAGGTCATTTTCTCCAGGAACCAGTCGTCCCGGTCCGTCATCACCTGCACATGCTCGGAGGCGATGTCATCGGCCACTTCCAGCATTTCCTCATAGGTGTCGCAAACGATCACTTCACCATATTCTTCCCAGGAGGTTCTGGCGGTTTCGGACGTGGGCAGGATGGCCAGAATGCGATCGATTTCGGACATGGTGTCTTTGGCCAATTTTTCCGAATTGGTGAGCAGCACGCAGGGGGAATTGTAGCCGTGTTCGGCCTGACCTAAGAGGTCCGTGGCGCACATTTCTGCGTCAACCGTCTCGTCTGCGATGACCATGGTTTCGGTGGGGCCGGCGAAGAGGTCGATGCCCACACGGCCAAAGAGTTGACGCTTGGCCTCCGCCACAAAGGCGTTGCCGGGGCCGACAATCATGTGGCACGGGTCGATTGTTTCTGTGCCCAACGCCATGGACCCCACGGCCTGAATGCCGCCCATGACGTACATTTCGTGGGCACCGCCCAATTTCATGGCCGCCACGATGGCGGGGTGAGGCTCACCGTTTTGGGGCGGCGCTGAGGCCACGATGCGTGGTACGCCTGCTACGGAAGCTGTCAGCACGGACATATGAGCCGAGGCCACCATGGGGAATTTGCCGCCGGGCACATAACAGCCCACGGACTGCACGGGGATGTTTTTGTGACCCAGAATAACGCCGGGGATGGTCTCCACTTCCACGTCGGTCATGGACGCGCGCTGCACTTGCGCAAAGGCACGAATTTGATCTTGTGCAAACTGGATATCCGCCATGTCCTGATCGGACACTTTGTTCATGGCCGCTTCGATCTCACTGTCGGACAGGCGGAAACGCTCCGGTGAATAATTGTCGAATTTTTCGGACAATTCCCGCACGGCCGCGTCACCGCGCGTTTCAATGTCTTTCAAAATGCCTTCGACGGTGTGGCGAACTTTGGCGTCATCATCAGCGCGGTCGGCCTCGCTGCGGGCGGTTTTCAAATGGCGGATCATAGCATTGCTCTCCCCAAAACGGGCCAGATTTCGGCCCTTGATGGCGCAAGATTAAGCGCTTTTGCATACGTATGCAAAGACTTTGTCAGAGCCGCTAAATTTGGTCTTAGCCCACTGAATTCATGCGGTTTTTTAAAGTGCAGTTTCTA
The DNA here is from genome assembly GCA_039198355.1 of Pseudomonadota bacterium. Taxonomy (GTDB): domain Bacteria; phylum Pseudomonadota; class Alphaproteobacteria; order Rhizobiales; family Rhizobiaceae; genus Pseudahrensia. The sequence continues at coordinate 52,020 of JBCCTO010000009.1, read as the reverse complement.
TTTTCGCCATGGTAGCTGGTCAGGGCGGAAATCCCGTTTGGGATTGTTGGTAAGATTTTCCCAGCCATGGCCGTCAAAGGCGTCTTTCCCCAATTGTGCCATGATGGAAGGAAAATCCACCATCACCCAATTGTCCACGATTTTGCCGTCCACCACGCGCCAGAAATCCATGTATCGGATCACGACTTTTTTCCCCGTGGGTGCAATGCCCATGAAGGGACCGGAATGGATGGCCTCCTGCCGCCCAAAGGCTGCCGCCCATTCGCCTTCGTAGAGCCGTGCTTCGTCGATGCAGACTTTCTCGCTGAACGCGGCTTGAAAGGGCTTTTGCCAGGCTTCCTGAAACTCCCGCAGCCCCTCTTTGAAGCCGCAGCCTGCATTGCCCATCCAGCGGAAATCTTCGGCAAAAAACTCCCCGATGTCAGCAATACGGTGGTCGTTGAGACCGTCCACCATGCCTTCGATGACGGCACGGGTGGCATCGGTTTTGGTCAGGTTATTATGTTTGGTGAGAACGGCTTGTTCTGGGCGGGCACCGGCCATGGGATCATCCATCCGTGAGAGTTTTGCCTCTGCCTATCGGCGTCAGGCCAGTCACACAAGCGAGTAAGTTGACAAGTGCCAAATAGTTCAATATCAAATTATATAGTTTGATATTGAACTAATGGAGCGCGACATGAAACGCAGAGCATTTTTGGGCATTTTGGGCGGGGGCATCATTTTGGCGGCGGGCGGCGTGGGCTATCGCATCACCCGCAAACCGCAGACGGCTTTGAAGCCGTGGACCATGGCTGGACAGGGGTACAGTGACCCACGCAAAGAGGCTTTGTCTTATGCTATCCTCGCGCCCAATCCCCATAATCGGCAGCCTTGGTTGGTGGATTTGGCCGAGCCAGGTGTGGCGGTTCTTTACGCAGACACCACCCGTCTTCTGCCTGAGACGGACCCGCAAAACCGACAAATCACCATCGGTCTTGGCTGTTTCTTGGAACTGCTCACCATGGCCGCCGCGCAAACCGGGCATCGGCTGGAGACAAACCTCTTTCCCGAGGGCAGTGACCCGCAAAAGCTGGATAAGCGACCTGTGGCCCACATCCGTTTCATCAAAGACGCTGCTGTTCAACCGGATCCGCTGTTTGCCCATGTCATGGCGCGGCGCACCAATAAGGAGCCTTATGATACGGCCCGGCCTGTAGCAAAGGGCAGTCTTGATAAACTGCTCCCCGCTGCCCGTGAAACGCAGATGGGTGGTTCTGTGGACCCCGCTTCTATCGAGCGGCTGCGCAAGCTCACGGAGACTGCTTCCACCATAGAGTTTTCAACGCCCCGCACGCATCAGGAAAGCGTGGACCTGTTCCGCATTGGCTATAAAGAGGTGGATGCGAACCCCGATGGCATCGACTTTTCCGGTACGTTTTTCGAGACATTGGCCTTGGCAGGCCAGTTAGATCGCGAGTCTCTGGCTGATCCCAACTCAACGCAATTCAAGCAATCCGTTCCAGCCATCTTAGAGCCCATTCGCTCCGCCATGGGCCATGTGTGGATCACCACAAAAGACAATAGCCGCGAAAGCCAGATTGCAGCGGGGCGGGACTGGCTGCGTTTTCATCTGGCTTGCACGCGCGATGGCATCGCCTTCAATCCCCACAGCCAGTGCTTGCAGGAGTTCCCAGAAATGGCTGGTCTCTACAAGGAGGTCCATGAGTTGTTGGCAAAGCCGGGTGAGACCGTGCAAATGCTGGGCCGCATCGGCTATGCTGCGCCCGTGGCCCCCAGCCCCCGCTGGCCCATGGAGACGCGACTTGTGTAGCGGATATCTGTTTGACTGATGAGACTGACCAAAAGGAAAAAACCGGTGGCGGGCAACCGCCGCTGGTTTTTGCCGTCTTCAATGAGATCGGCATTATCAACCAACTCTCCACGGCCCGGTTTCAAAAACAGCTCCCAGACGGCATCCACGTCTCCCACTTTTCCATCCTCAACCATCTCTCCAAACGGGATTTTGACGAAACCCCTGTGATGTTGGCCGACGCCTTTCAGGTGACCAAAGGCACCATGACCCACTCGCTGCAAGTGCTGGAAAAGCGCGGGTTTGTGGTGCTTAAGCCCAACCCTAAGGATGGCCGCTCCAAGATCGTGAAGATCACCGACGACGGACGGGCGTTCCAGCAACAGGCCATCGCATCGCTAGCCCCGGGCGTGCAGAAACTGACCCTGCTGCTGGACCAAAAGGAGTTGGCAGAAATCTTGCCCGCGCTGATTAAGCTTAGGAAGATTTTGGATGAGAACCGGGATTTATAGTCATGCCTATTGGTCCTGAATCTGCCCAAACAGGTCATAATCCATTTGCAAAAGCACATGGGGAATATCCACGAAAACCCAGTTTTCGACCAGCAAATCATCCTCCCGCCGCCACCAGTCACACACCCTCATGTACAGGGTTTTGTCCGTTGCCGGCTGGCTCAAAAAGGGTTTGATCTGGTGGGCATTTAGCGACGGCCAGCCGCCTGAACACACGTAATTGCCATCGCCGTGACGGGTGAAATGTTTGGTTTCGCCCCCCGGCTTTGAGCCGCCATGCCAGTGGGAAAAGGTCTGTTCAAAGGGCACCTGAAAGGCGTGGAAACTTTCAATGCCCACGAAGGAGCCGAAGGCGGCGGGGCCATACCACATCATATTTTCATGCCAATAGGGCCGCCACGCTTCATCCGGCGTGGCGAGGCCCAGAAGCATATCTTCCACCATTTTCAGGGAGACCGCGCTTGCCGCCTCATCCTGAAGGGCAAAAAGCAGTCCATTTTGTGTAGCCGGGCCCGGGAGGAAACCGCAATAGCCTGCCTCCACCGCAGGGCTTTGCAGATCGGGCCATTGACCAACGGCCATCATCAATTCGGGAATATCCAAAAAGATATAGCTCTCCACCGCCCGGCCATTTTCCATGAGGTGAAATTCACCCACCCGCAAATAGGCAAGAGCACGGCTTGGCTTTATGCCAAGGAACGGTCGGTTGAATTGCCCCACCCAATAGCCGGTGGAACTGACCCAGTCCCCATCCCCATAGCTGCCGCCCATGAAGATGTAGTCACGCCGATAAAGGCGGTCGAAACTGCCCAGCAGGATATCCAGATAGTGGCGCCGAAAACCCCCTGCGCCCTCAATCTCATTAAACGGATGAACGATGTTAACGGCCGCATCCGCGGCGAAAAAAGAAGCCGTGGCCGCATGAAATGCTGCCGTGTTGGGATGTTTGAACGCTTCAAGAAAGCGTTGGTAAGCCCTTTTATTTTCCAAAACCACCATGGCGTTCAAACGGATTAATCCACCCGCTCGCCCGTCGTCGCATCAAACAGGTGGCAAATATCCGCTGTCACCTTGGCATTCACCGTGTCGCCGATATTGGCGCGGTATTCCTTGCTCGCTTTGACGGAAACCAGCGTGCCGCCGGCTTTCATGGTCACCATGGTGGCTTCGCCCAAGAGTTCCATGGAGTAGACGGGGGCGCTGATCTCACCGGCTTCGGAGACGATTTCTGCGTCTTCCGCGCGGTAGCCCAGCGTCACCGGGCCATTGTGGTTTTTGGTGAGGCCACCGATCTCCACATTATCGCCCTTGAAAACACCATCGCTCAACTGGCCTTCCATCAGGTTCATGGCGGGGGAGCCGATGAAAGCGGCCACGAATGTGTTGGCGGGTTTGTCGTAGATTTCCACGGGGGTGCCCACCTGTTGCACCACGCCTGCATTCATCACCACCACCCGATCGGCCAAGGTCATGGCTTCGATCTGGTCATGGGTTACGTAGATGGTGGTGGTGGCCAACTCGTGCTGGAGGTTTTTGATCTGCGCTCGCGTGGAGACGCGCAGTTTGGCATCCAGATTGGAGAGCGGCTCATCCATGAGAAAAACAGTGGGTTCGCGCACGATGGCCCGGGCCAAGGCCACCCGCTGGCGCTGACCGCCGGAGAGCTCGGCGGGGCGGCGGTGGGTGAAATCGTTCAGTTCCACCATGTCCACGGCCCTTTGCACGCGGGCTTCGTGGGTGGAAGCATCAACATTGCGCACTTTCAAGGGGAAGCGGATGTTCTCCCACACGGTCATATTGGGGTAGAGGCCGTAGGACTGGAACACCATGGCGATGTCCCGGTCCTTGGGTTCCAGATTGTTGACCATGCGGTCGCCGATCCAGATCTCGCCTTCGGTGGTGGTTTCCAGCCCTGCCACCATGCGCATGGTGGTGGTCTTGCCACAGCCGGAGGGCCCCAACAGCACCAGAAATTCCTGGTCAGCAATGTCCAAATCGAATTGTTGGACGCCCACGAAATCGCCCCAGCGCTTGGTGACGCCTCTAAGTTTGATACCAGCCATAGAATTTAACCCTTAACCGCGCCAGCGGTGAGACCGGAGACGATCTGGCGCTGGAAGAACATGACGAGAATGAAGAGGGGGATCACCGCTGAGACGGATGCGGCAACGGCGAACATCACATTACCCTCCGTCTGCGTGGTGCCCAGGAAGGAGGCGATTTTGGGAACCATGGTCTGGTTCTCTTTGGCCAGCAGCATGGCCGTCACCGCAAAGTCGTTATAGGCCAGCAGGAAGGAGAACAGGCCCGTGGTAATAACCCCCGGCCACATGACCGGAATGATGACGTGGCGGAAAGCCTGAAACTGGGTGCAGCCGTCCACCTTGGCGCTTTCATCCAAATCCTTGGGGATCTTTTGGAAGAAAGAATGGAGCATCCACAGGGTGAAGGGCTGGTTGAGCGCCACAAGGACAATGGTTGCCGTAGAAAGATGCCCCCACAGATTGTATTCAAAGAAGGGCAGCAGATACCCTGCCACCAGGGTGATGGGAGGCACAGCGCGGAAGATGAGGGCGATGATGAGCAGCCAGAACGTGTAGCGAAAGCCAGAGCGAGAGAGAGCATACCCCCCAAGCGTCCCGATGGTCAGCGAAATGCACACCACAAACAGGCAAACCAGCGAGGTGTTGATGACCGCCCGCCAGAATTCTTCCTGCACCCAAGCGCCTTCATAGCCCGCCAGCGTGAAGGGCGAGCCATAGACTGCTTCCGTGCGGGGGCCGGTGAGGGCGTCTGTCCAATTTGAAATGGAGAAGAAATCCAACTCCACTTTGAACGAACCCCATAGCGTCCAAAAGAAGGGGAAGGCCGCAATGATGAGCCAGATGGCGACAAAGGCAATGGACCCAAAGCGCAGGGCAAAGGAGCGATTTTCAACGGTGGAAGCCATGATCTAACTCTCCCTCAAGTTTTCGCGGTGAAGTCGCGATACGTACGAACCAACACCGGCGAGAGCAGGATGGCGACGCCGATAATGGTCAACACCGAGTTGGCAGCGGCGGAGGAAAGCTGGCGCGTCTCCCCGCCCAGATCGTTGAAGATAATCCACGAAAGTGAGGTGGCGTGGGCCTCTGCCGAGAATCCCACAATGGGTTCAAATACGCGGAAATTGTCCATCAACTGGATAAGCGCCACGAAAGTGACCAGCGGCATGATGTGGGGCACCACCACATAGCGGATGCGCTGCCAGCGGGTGGCTCCGTCAATCATGGCGGATTCCAGCGTATCCTGCGGCAGGGTCTGCAGGCCGGCGTAGAACACCACGAAGGCGAAGGGTGCGGAATTCCAGATGCCGTAGATGATAATCATAATCCAGGTGAGCGATGTGGAGGCTTTCAACGAAAGCGTCGGGTCCCCCGCCACCCATTGGATGAAGCTGCCCAATATGCCCCGGGCGTCCACCATCCAAAATAGAATGAGCGAGCCGATGAGCGGCGTGACCACAAAGGGCAAAAGGGAGAAGAAAATCACCGGCCCCTTCATCATAGGGCCCAAATTGTTGACCGCCACAGCGATGGCAAAGCCCAGAATAATCAGCAGCGGCGTGGCGACAAATGTGTAGGTGAGGGTGAAGGCCAACGCGCGATAAAGCGGCAGGTTCGCCATGGTGGAGAAAAACTCACCAATGGAGGCGGACTTTTCCCAAGCCTCGCCCAGTTCAGCAATCGCCAGATGGCCTCGGTCAAAATAGACCTGCAATCCGGCGAAGCGTCCAAGGGGCTCCGCTTCCCGCAAGGCTTTGGTGGCCTCTTGATCCACCGTCACAGTTTCGGTGCAGCCAAACGGCCCGCAGCTTTCCACCGTTACCACCACCTGTTCATGGGGCAGAAAGACGGACTGGATTGCAATGGAAACCATGGGCGCAGCATGGAAAATGAGCATTGCCAATGCGGTGGGCAAAAAGAACCAGAAAAACGTGCGATGCCGCATGACACACACTCCCCATTTAGTATGCCGCTGCACCCTTTTTGTTATGCTTGATGGGTGAGCGCGTCTCAAACACTGGTTTGCGTTCAAGCAATTGGATGATGTCGAGCCTGCTCCCCATGGCTCTTCACTTCAATGGCTCCACGAAAGTCCTTCACAGAAAATGTGTTGCCTATAAAAAAGGGGAGGCGCTGGGCCTCCCCTCTCACAGTATCCTGATTACTTCAGGAAACCTTTTTCTTTTGCTGCCGCGTTATAGGCGGCTTCCACATCGGCCAATGCCTGTTCTGCGCTTTCTTTGCCGGTCATGAAGTCAGCAATTTCAGCACCGAGGGCCGTGTGAAGAAGGCCTTGAAAAGGCTTCATGGGGTAGGGCTTGGTGCCCATGGTGGAGGCTTTGAACACGCCGGTGGCGGCTTCGGTGGGTGTATAACCATCGATCAGCCACACAGCCTGAGGGCCGGTAGTTTCGTCCAAAATGGCGGGGTCGATGCCCTTCATCATGGAAACAAATGTGGCCTCGGCATCTGCATCGGAGATGTTCTTGGCCACGGTCCAGCCGTCCCACCACAGGGTGGTTGCAGGAATGGAGCCACCACCCACGGTCAATGGCGCATCGATTTTCGTGTTGTTGGCCACTTCTGCGGAAGAGCCTTCCGTTTCACGAAGCGGACCCACGCGGGAACCCCACATGTTCATCATGGCCACGTTACCGGCTTTCCATTCCGCAGATGTTGCGTTGGAATCGTGGGTCAGGAAATCTGGGTTCATGTATTCGGACAGGGCTTTCATCATGTTCAAAGCCTTCACACCGGCTTCGTTGTTGATGGAGACTTCAGCCGTGCCGGGCTTAAAGAACTCGCCGCCATAGCCGATATACATGTTGTTAAATTCCTGGGCCAGGTTCCAACCGGCTTTGTAGGCGCCGCCGAGGGGATATTCGAGGATACCGGCCTCTTTGATCTTTTTGGCACCAGCCAGCATTTCTTCGTAGGTTTTGGGAACTTCAACGCCCGCTTTTTCCAAAATGTCGGCGCGGTAAACCAAGTGCTGGGCATTGGCCATGAAAGCCACAGCCATCACTTTGCCGTCGATGGTGATGAGCTGCGTCTTCTTCAATTCGTTGCCGTGCTTGGCCACCAGATCGTCCAGCGGGCGGATCACGTTTTCATTGATGAGAGCAACAATCGACGAGTTGGCCACGATGGCGGTGGTGTATTCGGCAGGGTTTGCCGTCATGCCGGCCACGTTGATTTTCTGGTGGTCAGCGGTGAGGTTGGATTTCACTTCCAGCGCGTCGGTGGCGCATTTTTTGGCGTTGGCAGCCACGGTTTGAATAGCCGGGAACTCATTGCCCACGATGGAGACGCGACCGGCTTCCACGGCGCATTTTGCGTGGCCATCGGCATAGGCAGCGGGCATGATGGCGGTGCTGGCCAACAAACCGGCGGCCATCAGGCTGGATTTGAGGTAAAATTTCATGGTTTTCTCCCTGTTCAACTAAGCCGTGCTTGCGCTCCATGGGCTTTGCACGATCATTAGGCCAACACAGACCGGGTGCCCGTGCCTTCTCCGTTAACAAACACTGAAGGTGCCTGCTTGCCAAGGCAAACATTTTTTGCATACGTATGCAATGCAATTTTGGGAGCGTTGCGCAGGCGGCACCCCTTTGACATTTTTCTCAAAGCATCCGCAGACGGACTTTTTTATGAATACTAATGGTGCCGTGGCCATACCCCAGGTGGAAAATCTGGCCAATAAACGCTTTGTCATGGCGGCAATGGAGGCTGTTGCCCAAAGCGATGCGGGCAGTGTGGCAAATGCACTCAATAATGCCTGCCATGAGGGTTTTGAATGGCGTGGCCCCCATCCGCTGAACGAAATGAATGGCGTAAACGCTGTGGCAGAGACGGTTTGGCAGCCGCTCCTCGCCTCTTTTTCAGACCTGGAGCGGCGTGATGAGATCGTCGTGGGCGGGCGCTATGTGGACCGCTTTGGCAAGACCCGTGACCATGTGGCCTGTATGGGCGGTTTCATGGGCACGTTCAAACAGAACTGGCTGGGTATCCCTGCCACGGGGCAGCCCATTCTCATCCGCTATGGTGAGGTGCACGAAATGCGCGATGGTAAAATCATCCAGTCCAACTGCCTTTGGGATGTCTTGGACGTGATCCGCCAGGCCGGGTTTTGGCCGCTGGCACCCTCTTGGGGCACTGAGGGCCTGTGGCGCGGTCCCATTACCGGGGACGGTTTGGTGCTCACGGAGCAAGACATGGATGAAGGTCTCGCCTCCATCGCCCAGACCCTGGCCATGCATCGCACGCTGGGTGCCTATAATGACCATGAGATGAAAGGCCGAGAGGGTCTTCTTACCATGCCCCAGCGGGAGCACTGGCATGAAAAAATGATGTGGTATGGCCCTGCCGGTATCGGCACAGCCCGGGGGCTGGAAGGCTTTGTGGATTTCCACCAACTTCCTTTCCGCCTCACATGGCCGGGTCGCACCGGTGGCCAGTCCATTATTGACAGCGGAAGCGCGCCCCATGGGGGGCATTATGTGCAAATGGGTGATGGGCCCTATTCCGTGACCGCCGGTTGGCCCAGTGTTATTGCAACGCACACGGGGACCGGGGGCGTCTTTGGCTGTGGCCCCACAAACCGCCCGGTGGAAATGCGCGTGATGGATTTTTACCTACACCATGAAGGGAAAATCCGCGAAAACTGGGTGCCACTGGATGTTATCCACGTGCTGCTACAGCAGGGCGTGGACGTGATGGCGCGGGTGCGCGATCAATTCGGCCGAAACCGCTTGGGACTGCGCAGTTAACGCACCTCACCTTCCACAAAAAAAGCAGAGATGCTTCAAAAATGCGCTCAAAAGCAAAAACGTGCTGTCTGATGCCTGCTCAAAGGGACTTGCGTTAACGCGGCAGTCTGGCGCTGCCCCGCACCACAAGGCGGGCGGGCATGACGGCGGCGCGCTTTTCCGTTCCGTCCCCTTCCACCTCATCCAGCAGAATGGAAATGGTGGCATCGATCATGGCATCGGCCGGTTGTTCCACTGTGGTGAGGTCGTAAGCCTGCCAGGCGGCCTGGGGCACATCATCATAGCCCACAACGGAGATATCGGTGGGAATTGAAAGGCCAAGCTCCTGTCGCAAAACGTCCATGACGGAAAAAGCCATGTGGTCGTTGGCCACAAATACCGCATCGGGTGAAGGGCTGGCGGCAAACAGGTGACGCGCCGCATCAGCTGCACCTTCCTTTGTGTAATTCCCCACGGCCCGGGAATGGCAAACGGCCCCACGCTCGGCGAGGCCTTTGTAGAAACCGGCCTCCCGGTCCCGATTGGTGGAGGAATCCTCATAGCCAGCGATATAGGCGATGCGCTCATGGCCCCCGTCCACCAGAAAATGGGCCAGCAGGCGGCCCCCTTCCAGATTGTCCGAGGTCACGGAATTTGCAGGTGAGGAGGCCATATAACGGTTGAACAGCACGACGGGAATGCCGTTATCCGCACATTCCTGTGCCAGCAGGGATGAGAGGTGGGCAGAGGCCATGACAACGCCTTCCACCTGATATTGTAGCATGTCCTGCACCACCGCTGTCTGATCGCCGGGGTCGGACATGAAGAGCAGTACGCGATATCCCCGCTCGCTCAACCGGCGAGAGAGTTTTTCGATGATGGTGGGGTAAAACTGATTGTCCAGATAAGCCACCAAGACGCCGATAATGCCCGACTTGCCGGAAATGAGAGAGCGTGCAAGGGCATTGGGTCGATAGCCCAGTTCCTGGGCCGCTTCTGTCACCCGTTTCCGGGTTTCCTCTGACACCGAAGCGCCCCGCGTAAAGGTTCGGCTCACCGCAGATTGGGAGACTTTCGCAAGCCGCGCCACATCGGCGGAGGTGACGGCGGATTTGGTGGAGGGTTTGGGCATGGCTTCAACTTGCAGCACCCGCGCCTGTGGCGCAAACAGAGAAACATGCCTGTGGCGCAAACATAGAAACATGCCTGGGGCGCAAACAAAGAACCATGCGTGGGGCGCAATCACTCGCCAAAGCGTGAGCATCCGTTAAGCCCTCCGTCTTGCGTCTATGGCGTGCCGGGCTTACGCCTTCGACAAGTTTTCTTAGATCGGGTGTTCCCATGACCGGTGCAGAAATTATTGCCGCCAAACTGGCGCAGGCGGGCTGCCGTCACGCTTTCGGCATTCCCGGCGGTGAGGTGCTGGCCCTCATGGGAGCGCTAGACGAGGCGGGCATCGCGTTTCATCTCACCAAGCATGAAAACGCTGCCGGTTTCATGGCGGAGGGCGTATGGCACGCCGAACCTTCAGGCAGCCGTGCGCCCGGTATTTTGCTGGGCACCATCGGGCCGGGCGTGGCCAATGCGGTGAATGTGGTGGCCAATGCTCTGCAAGACCGGGTGCCGCTGATTTTCCTCACCGGATGCGTGGATGCGCCACTGGCGGAAACCTATCCCCATCAGGTTTTTGACCACCGGGCCATGCTGCGCCCCATCGTCAAAGCCACTTTCCGCGCGTCCCCCGGTACGTTGGGCGTGATGATGGAAAAGGCGCTGGCCATCGCCTTTGAGGGCCAGCCCGGCCCGGTCCATATCGATGTACCCATCGGCGTTGCGGAAGGTGAAACGCGCGAAGTGCTGCGTGACTTGCAACCTCTGCCCAATCCGACCATGCAGCAACCGGGGCCGGAAATGGCCGCAGCGCTGGAGGCGCTCAATGGGGCTGAGCGTCCGCTCGTTATTGCCGGGGTGGATGCGGTGACGGACAGTGCCAGCGACGCGCTCACCCGCTTTTGCACCGACCACACCATTCCCGTGCTCACCACATATAAAGCCAAGGGCTTGGTGGATGAACGCCTACCCATCGCTCTTTTCGGTCACGGCCTCTCTCCCCGTTCTGACAAGATTGTTTTGCCCCTCATCGCCCAGTCCGACTGCGTGGTACTGGCGGGGTATGATCCCATCGAAATGCGGGTGGGTTGGCGCAATATCTTTGCCGATCATGCCCATGTCATCGACATCACACCCACCCTGCGCGACCATGGCATGCACCACACGACGATGACCCTTCGGGGACGGGTGGATGCCACGCTCGACCAGTTGGGGGCGGCCATGGACAGGCGCCAACGCTGGGCAGAAGGCGAACCCGCCATTGCCCGTGCTGCCCTTACAGAAATGTTCAGCGCCCCCGCCGAATGGGAGCCGGGTCAGGTGTTTGCCACCCTCAACACCTGTCTCCCCGATGATGTTGTCATTACCGCAGACAGTGGCGCTCACCGTATTCTTGTGTCGCAAATGTGGGAAAGTCGCCTTCCCCACCGCTTCCTGCAATCCACCGCGCTGTGCACCATGGCCTGCGCCGTGCCGCTGGCGGCGGGTTACAAGATTGCGAGCCCTGACACGCCCGTTTGCGCCTTTGTGGGCGATGCGGGGCTGGAAATGGGTCTGGGCGAGTTGGCCACGCTGCGCGACATGGGCCAGCCACTCATTATATGCGTGCTGGTGGACGAATCCTTGGCCCTCATCGAGCTTAAACAGCGCGGCAGCCAGCGGCCTAATGTGGGCGTGGATTTTTCAGGCTCCGATTTCCCCGCCATTGCACAGGCCATGGGCGGTCATGGGGTTTGGGTGGATGATGCGCAGACGCTGGAGACGGAGGCGGCGGCGGCGTTGAACCGGGATACATTCACCGTTCTCGCCTGCCGCATTGGTCGACGGGCTTATGATGGGGCGTTCTAAATCGGATAGCTCCACAGCCCAACCTCCCCCACCGAGGGGAGGTCCAAGAAGCGGTGTCGCAGACACGGCTGATTGGGGCGGGGGGCCGGCTATTTAAGCAACGTGCGATCCCGCCCCCCACCCGGATCGCCTTCGGCTCTCCGACCTCCCCTCAAAGGGGGAGGTTGGGCCAAGCTTAGAAATTGTATCGTTTCCGCCCCATCGCCATTATTGAACTGCCGGCAAAGGCAAACACGCCCCAAAGCCAGCCGTGGAGGCTGCCGGAGACGATGCCGCCGAGATAAGCGCCAATATTGCAACCATAGGCGAGACGCGCTCCATAGCCCAGCAGAAGGCCGCTGATGACGGCGGTGGCCACATCCCGGAAACTCAGTTTCCAGATGGGAGCGAACCGGGCCGCGAGGGCTGCGGCGGCCATGGCGCCAGCAATGAGTGCGAAATTCATCACCGAAGTAGCATCGGCAAAGACGCTGCGTTCAATGGCGCGCGCCCGGCCGCCGGACCAATAGGGCCATGCGGTCACATCCGCCCCCATGCTGGTGGCGATCTTTGCCCCCCACAAAGCAAAGCCGGACGTGATGCCCCAGGGCCGTCCCAACGTGAGAATTGTGGCGACGGAAACGATAATCAGCCCGATGACACCCCATGTGTGGGACCAGGGGCCGGTCAACCAGCCGCCACCCTGGCGTGGTGGCTCCAGGGAGCCATGGGTTGTGCGTTCTACCCGTCCAGAGACCCACCAGATCATGCCACAGACAGCAGCGATCACCAGCCAGCCGCCCATCGGGCCAAAGGCACGTATGATAGAAAAGGAGGGCAGTGTGGGCAGCCCATTCCAAGCGGGCAGGTGCCACGTACCGATGAGCGAGCCCGCAATGAAGAATGCGAGGGTGACGACCATACGGGTGGAGCCGCCCCCCACGGTAAACAACGTGCCCGAACCGCAGCCGCCGCCCAGCTGCATCCCGAGGCCAAAGATAAACGCACCAATGGCAGCCCGCACACCAAAGGGGAGCACCCACGCCCCGCTGCGCAGGCCCATATCCTCCACCGGTGGTCCATAGGCGATGAGGGGGAAGGTGAGGGCACATGCCCCTGCTAAAAGCAGCATTTGCGCCCGCAAACCCTGCCCGCGCCGTTGGGTGACCATGTTGCGCCACGCCGCTGTGAAGCCGAAGGCTGCGTGGTAAAGCGTAAATCCTGCCAGCAGGCCGATGAAACTGGCCACCACATAGCGCGCTCCCCCGTGGGGCGCTGACTGGGCGGCCACGACGGCAAATCCACCCAACGCTGCAAGCAGAGGCAGTGTTTGGGCCTGTTTTATTGCTGCTACTGGTCTCGTCTGGGCAAAACTCATGAAAAAGGGCTCCAGAAAAAACGGCTCAAGAGAAACGACATAAAATGTGATCGCCCATTCCCGTCGAAACACCAAAAAAGGCGCAATCCACCATCAGTGTGACACGAATTGAGCCAAAAGCACTTCAACAAACATCACTTGGAAACGCATCCGCTTGAAGCACGACAATCAAAGCGCAGCAGCCTCACACAAATGTCACCTGCATTTATTTGCTGGCACAGCAGTTGTAATGCTTGATGAACAGGCGATTTGAGGGCACTTTGTTGCAGTGCAACACTGACGAGATTGCCCAATACGTTTTACATCTTCCCTCTCCGGGTGAGCCCGGTGGCGATAAGAAGGCCCCAGCGCCATGACCCTGCGTAGCGACATTTTTGGCTGTAGTGTGAGCATGGCCTCCACGGGCGATATGGCGGCGTGGAACCAGACCCAATTGGGTTTCCTGGCCCATGCGGCGGCCACGCCCGAGCATTTGAACCGCACCATGGCCAGCGATTCAGACTTTGCCCTGCCCCATATCTGCAAGGGTCTCTTCTCCCTATTGCTGGGTAAGCGGGAGCTCTACGACGTGGCCAGAGGCGCGGAAAAAGATGCCCGTAAGGCCATCGGCCATCGCCCGGTTACGGCCCGTGAAACCACATTTCTCAACGCCTTGGCGGCCTACAATCAGGGGCGACCCAGCTACGCTGCGGCCCTGCTGGACGGTTTGGTGCACGAGGATCCCAATGATGCACTGGCCATGAAACTGGTTCAGGCCATTCTTTTCGTTTTGGGCGATGCCCACGGCATGCGCGCTTCCATCGAAAGCGTCATCCCCCATTTGACACGGGACCATGCTGCCTATGGCTATGCCCTGGGTTGCCACTCTTTCGCGCTGGAAGAAACGGGTGAATATGGCCTTGCTGAACGCATTGGCCGCGAGGGTGTGGCTCACACGCCCAACGATGCATGGGGTTTGCACGCCGTCGCCCATGTCCATGACATGACCAATGACGTGAATGCCGGGCTGGAATGGCTGTTGAACCGCGATCAGGCCTGGGCCCATTGCAACAATTTCCGCTACCACGTGTGGTGGCATCTGGCGCTGATGCATCTGGACCGGCGCGAGATCGATGCCGTTTTTGCTCTTTATGATGGTAAAATTCGCCACGATAAGACCGACGACTATCGGGATATTTCCAACGCTGCCTCCCTGCTTTCCCGGCTGGAACTGGAGGGCATTGATGTGGGAGACCGTTGGGAAGAGCTGGCCGCTCTTTCTGACAACCGCACGGAAGACGGCTGTCTCGCCTTTGCCGATCTGCACTACATGCTCTCCCTCGTGGGCGGAGGCCGCAAGGATGCCGCCTCCCGCCTCATCGCCCGCATGCGCAAGGATGCCAGGGCTGAGGCGGTGGAAATGGATGCCATTATGAAACACCCGGGCCTTTCCGCCGCTGTGGGACTGGAAGCTTTTGGGGAGGGAAATTTCACCACAGCGTTTCGCCACCTGGCTGGGGCCCGCGATGTGATGCAGACCATTGGTGGCAGCCATGCCCAGCGGGATGTCTTTGATCGCTTGACCATCGAAGCGGCCTTGCGTGGTGGCTATCATGATGCTGCCCGCCGCTTTATTGACAGCCGCACCGCCCAGCGCGGCGGAGCTGTGGACCAGTTCGCCGCCTCACGTCTGGCAGAGCTTAACCGACAACAGGAACTATGTGTGGAAATGATGCATGACAGGGGCATGGTCCCCGCCGAATAACATACCTCGTATGGGGCCATAGGCCCGCCGCCTTTTGCGTGCCATAGGGTGCGCATTCATTCTTGACCTTTAGGTGACCCCTCAGCACCGATGAACGCCACGTCTGCCAACTCTTCTTCCTCCCCGGCCTTCACGCCAAGTGCGTCAGGCACGTCTTCCATATCGGCCTCTGGCACTTCTTTGATGTCGGCCTCCGGCACTTCTTTGATGTCGGCCTCCGGCACGAGTGGCCGCACCACCCGTGATCCGCGTCTGGACTTTTTCCGGGGGCTGGCCATGTTCATCATTTTCATCGCCCATACGCCGCGAGATTTCTGGGCGCTCTACATCCCCGCGCGTTTCGGCTTCTCCGATGCGACGGAGACCTTCGTCTTCTGTTCCGGCATGGCCTCGGCCCTGGCCTTTGGGGCGGTGTTTCACAAGCGTGGTTGGTTGATGGGGGCGGCGCGCATTGCCCATCGCATCTGGCAGGTCTACTGGGCCCATATCGGCCTGTTTTTCGCGGTCCTCGTATTGTGCGTGCTTATGGACCGGTCCCAGTGGTTCGTCTCAAATTACTGGTCTGGCTCTTATGTTTCTTCCCTCAACCTCCAGCATTTTTTCACCAAAACGCCGGAACTGGTGACGGGCATTTTCACGCTCACCTATGTGCCCAATTATTTTGATATTTTGCCCATGTATCTGGTGATCCTGGCCCTGATACCCTGCGTGATGGCCCTGGAGAAAGTCTCGCTTTGGGCGGTGGCCGCCTTTGTGGGAGGGCTTTGGTTGGTGGCCAATGCCCATCTGCTGGGCCTGAGAGCCCCTAATTTCCCGGCCGAACCGTGGAGCGAGCGAGGCTGGTTCTTTAACCCGCTGGGTTGGCAATTGGTGTTTTTTACGGGTTTTGCCTTCATGCGCGGGTGGATTAAGCCGCCTAAAGTGGACCGCACGCGCGTTCTCATTGCCGCTTTCATCGTCATCATCACGATCCCCGTGGCCTATTATCGGGTGCGCAATGGCTTTCCTTTCCTTAAGGAATTGTCTGGGGATTTGAAGCCGCTCACCAGCAAGACCAGCTTTGGCGTCCTGCGCTACGTTCACTTCCTTGCCACGGCCTATTTGGCCTGGGTGGCGGTGGGTCCTTTGGGATCGCGTTTGAAAAATTGGGGTCGAGCGCAATTTGTGGTGGATGTCATCCGCAAAGTGGGCCAGCAATCGCTGGCCGTGTTCATCTCATCGCTCATCATCGCGCAATTCATCGGGGCCTGTTTCAAACTGTTCACCCCCACAGCAACGGTGGTAGCCATTGGTAACTTCGCGGGCTTTGCGGCCCTCATTGCCGTGGCCTATACGGTGGCTTGGTTCAAATCCCAACCTTGGCGGAAGCCACTTGTTCCCAAGGAACCGACCCCCGCCGCCAGTGCGGCTGCTGGCCCCGCCGTCATGCCCAGCGCGTCGCTGGCAAAACGGGTGGATTGAGCCATGAACACGCGCCGCGATCTTCTCAAATATGCCACTGCCCTTGCCGCTTCCGGGGGGCTGAACGCTGTATTTGGCCCACTGGCTCACGCTCAGCAAACCCAGCCCAAGGTGCAACTGGGGGAAGCCAAGCCCTTTGACCGGGAAGAACTGGTGGCGCTGGCAAAAGAGCTAGCTGCCAAGCCCTATGAGGCGCCCGATCGCGTGCCGCAGGAGTGGCTTGATCTCACCTATGATGAATACCGCGCCATCCGGTTTGACCGCAAAGCTGCCCTGTGGGCAGGGTCCGATAGGCCCTTTGAGGTGGATTTCTTCCCACCGGGCCTCTATTTCCCCTCACCCATTTCGGTCGCCATCGTGGAAAACGGGCAACAGCGGCCAGTGCTGTTCGATCTCAATGTTTTCAACAAAAAAGACTTCGTTCCCAAACTGCCGCTGGACGATCCGGCCATCAATTATTCGGGCTTTCGCCTGCAAGGCCATATCAACGATCCTGACCGAAAGGATGAAGTTTTTGTCTTTCAAGGCGCTTCCTATTTCCGCTCGCTGGGCAAGGGTGATGTCTATGGCCTGTCCGCCCGGGGGTTGGCGCTGAAAACGGGCGATGCGGAAGGGGAGGAGTTTCCCGAATTCCGCCAATTTTGGCTGGAGGGCGGCCTGCCGGGGGATCGGTCCGTCACGGTCCACGCGCTGTTGGATTCGCCCAGTGTTTCCGGCATCTACCAATTTGTCATCACGCCGGGTGAGTCCACCGTTATGGACGTGCAAGCCCGCCTCTTCCCCCGTGAGGAGCTTCCCCATGTGGGCATTGCGGCTGGCACGTCCATGTTCCTGTTCGACGAGACCAACCGCACCCGCTTCGATGATTTCCGCCCCGCCGTTCATGACAGTGACGGTTTGTTGATTGAAAACGGGGCAGGTGAGACCCTTTGGCGGGCCTTGGCCAATCCGGTCAATTTGCAGGTGTCCTCCTTTGTGGACGACAACCCCCGCGGGTTCGGCCTGATGCAGCGCCCCCGCAAGTTTGATGATTATGTGGATATGGAAGCCCTCTACCACCGTCGCCCGGGCCTTTGGGTGGTGCCGGGGGAGGACTGGGGCAAGGGCGCTGTCACGCTTGTGGAAATTCCCGCTGATCGGGAAATTTACGACAATATTGTTTCCTATTGGAGACCCCGCGAGCCACTGAAAGCGGGTGGTGACTATAGCTATACCTACAAACTCTATTGGGGCGCGCAGCCGCCCCTCGTGTTTGATTTGGCCCGTGTGACCAATACCCGTATGGGCAAGCGCTGGTCAGGGCGGCGCATCGTTACCGTGGATTTTTCAGATACCCCACAACTGCCTGAAAAGCTGGAGACCGTCACACTGCATGTGAGCAGCAATCGCGGCGATACCAGTGACGGTATCTTGCAGCGGAACCCGTCCACGGGCGGTGTGCGGCTGGCCTTTGATTTTGATCCGGGTGAGGCTCAATCTGTGGAACTTCGCGGCCAACTGGTGGTTGACGGTGTACCTATTTCAGAAGTTTGGCTCTATCGATGGACCGCGTAACCAAACATCCATCCAAGGCCAGTGCTGCCATGCCGCCACGGGCGCCTCTGGTGATGAAAGAGCAGGATTTAAGCGCCCCTTTCACGGATCCAGCCGCGCCGGTTCAGCCAGCGCGCCTGCCGTGGCTCGAACGCGTTACCGTGTTCGTGCCCGCCTTTGCCACCACCATTCTTCTCATCGTCATCCTGTTGGACTGGTTTCAGGCGGATGGGTTTAACTGGCTTGAATACACCATGCTGGCCCTGGCCGGTTTTTCCGCTTTTTGGATTGCCCTATCCGTCTCCACCGCCACGCTGGGGATGGTTGGGGAAGCTGATGCAAAAACCATCGAGCCCGCTGCCGCCATTGATGCGCTGGATGTGGCGCTGATGGTGCCGGTCTATAACGAAGATCCGGCCGCTGTTTTTGCCCGCATTCGCACCATGCGCAATGATTTGGCTTTCACCAAGACAAACCACCGCTTCGCGTTTTTTGTGCTCAGTGACACCCGTGACGAGGCCATCGCCGCGCAGGAGCAACGGCAGTTTGAAGCCCTGCGCGACGCCTCTCGCATTCCCCTGTTCTACCGCCGCCGGGCGCAGAACATTGAACGCAAGACCGGCAATATCCGGGATTTGATTGAAAATTGGGGTAGTGCTTGGGATGCCTTCATCACCCTTGATGCGGATAGTCTCATGGGGGCGCGTACAATAATGGGCCTTGCTGATCGTATGGCTGGAGACCGCAGCCTCGGCCTTTTGCAAACCGTGCCCCATCTTATGGGGGCGCAGACCCTGTTTGCCCGCTGCCAGCAATTTGCCAATAACACCCATGGAGATTTGCTGGCAGAAGGGCTGGACCGTATCAGCGGCAAGGACGGGAATTATTGGGGGCATAACGCTATCATACGCACCCGCGCCTTTGCCGCCTGTGCCGGCCTGCCCCGTCTGCGGGAGCGTGGTCCGCTGCTGCGTTCTTTGGCTGGTACCATTAAAAGCCACGACTTTGTGGAGGCAGCGCTACTTTTGCGGGCGGGTTGGACGGTGAGGATTTGGCCACCCCAAGAAAATGGTGAAGCGCGCGAGAGTTTTGAAGAAGTGCCCCAGAACCTGGTGGACTACACCCTTCGGGACCGCCGCTGGTGCCAGGGCAATCTGCAACATCTGCGCCTTTTGACGACGCCGGGTTTCACCGCCATGTCCCGCTTTCACCTGTTTCAGGGGGCCATGGCCTATATGGCATCGGTGGTCTGGTTCGCGCTTCTTCTGGTTTGGACCCTGATGGGCCGCAATGCAGAACAAAATGTGCTGCGCTATTTTACCGATACAAACCCGCTCTTCCCCCAATGGCCGCAAATGGATGCTGTGAGCCGCGCTGTTGTGCTGGGCTTTATGATCGCGCTGCTGCTCACGCCCAAACTCTTTTCGATTTGTCGTCATGTGTGGCGCGACCCGGCCTGCACTGCCTATGGCGGGCCGCTTCGCTTTTTTTCCCATTGTCTATTGGAAATTGCGCTCTCCGTGGCGCTGGCACCCCTGATGATGGTTCAGCACGTCCTGGCTGTTTTGCGCACCTTTATGGGCTTTGACGCGGGCTGGTCACCGCAAAACCGGGCCGGAACCAGCTATTCATGGATTGCCCTTTTGCGGTTTCACCTGTTTGAAACCGTCCTGGGTCTGGCCTTGGTGAGTGGCATGGTGGCGGGCATTGTGACCCCGTGGCTTGCGCCCATCGCAGCCTCTTTGGCGCTGGCCGTGCCCCTTTCATGGCTCACCGGCCAATATCTTTCGGGGTGGGCGGAGCATGTATTGCAGACCAAGGAGGCGGAGAGCCCGCTGATTGAAGCGGCCACTCTAAACCGTCATTGGCCGACCTGATCGGCCAATCTCTTCAGCCTTGGGCGATCCGCCGATCAAGTCGGCGGATGACGAGCGTGTCACGACTTCCGAAATCGCTTCCAACATGCGCTTATGCCTATTTGGCAGGCCATCAGAGGGGGCACGGCAATAACCGCCGCCATAACAGAGGCGAGCACCTGCGCTTGACCGGCCATGGAGAAGGCGCCGCCTGCTTCTGCCGTAACAACGGGTGAGACATCACCCATGGCCGTATAGGCGGCCAAGCCAACGGCCAGAGCCATGAGTGTATTGACGGCAAAGCCCGTCCATTGTCTGGATTTCAATTTGGCGATCATCGAAGGGCACCCTGCTTGAGTATGCCCACAAACTGCGCTGGCAATCCTTGCCGGGGTGTTAACCGCGCTTGACCTGCAGGGGTAGCTTTAACAAAGCCCTAACGGGTCACCACAACCGATTGTGCCTCTAGCGCCAGACGCTGCTTATGGCGCTCCCGCAACCAGATGATGAGACCGGCTGCAATGATGATGGCCCCGCCCGTGAGCGTCCACCGGTCGGGCAGATGGTCGAACAGGAAATAGCTGTAAATCGTCAGATAGACGATGAAGGAATAGGAATAGGGCGAGAGCACGCTGGCTGCGGCAAGCCGGTGGGCATTTGTCAATAATTGGTGCCCGGCCCAGCCCCAAAACCCCAGCGTAATTAAAAGCAACCACTGCCAGAGGGTTTGCGGGTTTTGCCACTGCCAGACCGCGAAGGGTAGAAGGGCAAAGAAGCCCACCGCGCCGGAGTAAAACTGCATCGTATTGGTGGAGACGATGCCTGCCAGCTTGCGGGTGAGCAGGGTGTAAAGGGCAAAGCAGAAAGCTGCCGAAAGGGAAAAGATGGCTGCCCAATGGAAAGTCTCGTCAAAGGGGCGGATGGCGATGACAATGCCCACAAAGCCCAACAGGATGGCACCAGTGCGATAAATGCCGACCCTCTCCCCCAGGAGGGGCCACGCAAGAGCGCATATAATCATGGGGGCGGAAAACAGGATCGTGGAAGTGAGCGTGAGCGGCAGATATTTGAGTGCCACGAAATTGAGCACGGTGGACACCATGATGAGGCAGCCCCGGATGATGGTCAGCCCCAGCCGGTCGCTGTTAAAGCTGTCCCGCGTGGCCCCGTTTTTCAGCAAAAGCCCCAGCGAGATGAAAAAATGGCCAGCATAGCGCATGAAAGCCAATTGCAGAGCGGGTAGACCAAAGACGGCGAGCCACTTTACGGAGGTGTCGATATTGGCGAAACAGGCATAGGCCAACAGCATCAGCGCAATGCCGAAAAGCGGTTTATCTTCAACCGCTTTCGCTGCTGGTCCCGCCATGGGCGTTAGCCCGCATCTTTGGTGGGCTTGTCCTCAGCCTTGGCGAAGAGGTCTGCATAAAAGTCCACCATATGGCAGACCATGTGCTCGCCCCTGCCATCCGCCACGGCCAGCCCGAGGGCCTGTTTGGCGGAGGCTGACATGAGGGACGGCACGCCCGCATCGTCCGCCATGGTTGCGTAATAGCCCACATCTTTGCGGGCGTTTTTGACTGCAAATTCCAGCTTGGTGGCATCGCCGTCCACCGCATAGGCTTTCACGAAATCCATCATGCCGGAATGGAGCGGGCCCGCGCTCATGACATCATAAAGTTGCTGACGCTCGACGCCCGCAAGGTCAGCCATGGCAAAGGCTTCCGCCATGGCGTTAGCCACGGTCATGCCGAAGAAATTGTTGATGAGTTTGACCGTATGCCCCGCCCCCAGCGGCCCCAGATGGAAGACGTTTTCCCCCAGCACCTCCAGCACGGGCTCCACAGCCTCATAAGCAGCCTCGTCCCCCGCGGCCATGATGTTGAGTTTGCCTTCCAGCGCATGGGCCGGGGTGCGCCCCAGCGGTGCATCAAGATAGGCCGCGCCCGTGGCGGCCACCTGGTCGCCCAGCGCGCGAGTGGAGCCGGGCAGAGACGTGCCGAAATCGATGACGGTTTTGCCTGAGGACAATCCTGCCATGATCCCATCCGGCCCGTTCATACGGGTTTCCACAGAGGCGGACGTGTCCATGCACAGCATGATGATGTCGGCGGCTTCGGCCACCGCTTTGCCGGTCTTTTCCTCAACGGCACCCCGTGCCACAGCAGCCTCCACATTGGCACGGCTGCGGTTGGCCATGACGTGCAGTTGGAACCCCTCCCGCTGGAGGTGTTGGACCATGGCATCGCCCATGCGGCCGAGGCCCAGAAATCCGATGATTGGTTTTGTCATTCTCTCATTCCCTCTCACCCCAATGGGTGCCACATGCTTGCACCGATTTGCCCGCTCGGCGCAGCCGACCGCCCTACACCCTTGCAGATAGAGACCGAATAGTCGCCCCGATCTGCCTGTCCGGCGGAGCCGGACCACAAAAAAAGCCTTGGCAGATGAGCGCTACATCGTAGCGCCTATTTGCCAAGGCACGAACTCGTAATCGCCCAACCCCTGTGCCTCAGATTTGGTTTTTTCGCCGGAAGCGATGCGCAGCCACGCTTCGTAAATCTGCCGCCCGGCTTCTTCGACAGTTACGCCATCCGTCAGCATGGTGCCCGCGTTGAAATCCATATCGTCCACCATGCGCCCGTAGAGCTGGCTGTTGGTGGCGATCTTGAAACAGGGGGATGGCTTCGATCCGAAGGCGGAGCCGCGCCCGGTGGTGAAGGTTACCAGCGTGCAGCCAGCCGCGATCTGGCCGGTAACAGAGGCTGGGTCATAGCCGGGGGAATCCATAAAGGTGAAGCCCGGCACATCAACCCGCTCCCCATAGGCAAACACGCCGGTGAGGGGGGACGTGCCCCCTTTAGCGGAAGCTCCCAGGGACTTCTCAAGGATTGTGGTGAGCCCACCCTTTTTGTTGCCGGGGGAGGGGTTGTTGTCCATGGAGCCACGATTGCGGTTGGTATAGTCCTCCCACCACTGGATCAGCTTTACCAGTTTGCGCCCGACTTTTTCGTTCACCGCCCGGCGGGTGAGCAGGTGTTCGGCGCCGTAGATTTCTGGCGTTTCTGCCAGCACGCCCGTGCCGCCCTGCGCCACCAGCAGGTCACAGGCGTGGCCGAGGGCCGGGTTGGCGGTGATGCCGGACCATGCATCTGAGCCGCCACATTGCAGCGCCACGGTGAGGGCAGAGGCAGGGCAGGGCTCCCGCCGGGCTTCATTCACATGGGGCAGCATGGCACGCACTTTTTTTATGCCAATGTCGATGGTGCGCTGAAGTCCGGCCACGTCCTGAATATTCATGGCCTGAAACAGCGGCCCCTGCTCGATGCCATAGGCTTCCAGCAGCCAGTCGATCTGGTTCATCTCGCACCCCAGCCCCACTATGACGACGCCGCCATGGTTGGGATGCCGCGCATAGCCCCACATGATGCGCTGTAGGGCGTCGAACCCCTCGCCGCTGCCCGCCATGCCACAGCCTGTGCCGTGGACAAAGGCCACTACGCCATCCACATTGGGATAGGCTGCCAGTTCCTGTTCATATATTCCGTGGGGCCCAAACGCCTCCGCAATGCGCCGCGCAGCGGTGGCAGAGCAATTCACTGAGGTGAGAATGGCGATGTAATTTCGCGTGCCCACGGACCCGTTGGCCCGCTTATAGCCCATGAATGTGTCTGGTGTTTGCGCAGGCGCCACAGGCCGCAAATCCGTGGCATATTCATAGGCCACATCCGTATTGCGAAAATCCAGATTGTGGGTGTGGACGTGATCGCCCGCCGCAATATCCGTGGCGGCGTATCCGATGACCTGCCCGTATTTGTGGACAGGCTCACCCGTAGAAATCGTCCGCGTGGCGATCTTGTGCCCGCGCGGCACTAATCCGGTGGTCGCAACGGACTCGACTGTTTCCCCCGCTTGCAGGGGAACGATGGCGGTCACGACATCGTCGCGGTTGTTAAGGCGGATTGTTTTGTTCACGCGCAGGCTGCTTCCGTGCCGTCCCACCGGTGGATGGGAATGTGGGGTTTTTGAGCCAGATTGGCCCGTGCTTTCTCCCACGCTTGCTGCCAGGCCTCGCCGTCCCTGAACTCGCGTTCAGGATGGGCGCGGGACCGGGCGATGAAATCGGGGAAATGGGAGCGGCCCGTGGGCTGGCCGGTGACATTGTAGCGAATATCGAAAGACCAGCGAATGCCGTCGGATGTGTTGGGAAGGGCGGCATGGGGTGTCATGGGGTGCAGGAGCACCACACCACCAGCTTTCACGGGCAGAGAAACCGTGGCATCGGCCACAAGTTGGGAATCTGGAATGGCTGGTTGGTTTTGCACCGGGCAATGGTCGCGCATGTGATCGCCTGTCGTGGAGCGCGGCTGGGCGATCAGACAACCATTCTCTTCGGTGGCATCTGTTATGGCGATCCACACGGTCAGCATATCGGTCTTATCGGCTTCCGCATGGGTCACACCCCGGTCCTGATGCCAAGCAGTGCCCGCCACATGGGCGCGGGTGTCGTCCGCCGCCAACAAGTGGGTGGGCATTTTGATGCGCGTGTGCTGGATGGGGTTGGAGGTCAGTTCCGGCCCCAGCAGGCTTTCAGCAATATCCAGCAGCGCCGGGGCCGTGAGCATGTCCAACACGGCTTGCGAAAAATGCATGGGCGTGTCGGGCTTCACCTTGCTGAAGGGCAGCGAAATATCCATGGGCTGAAACCAGTCCAGCCCCGCCGCATAAGCCGCTTTCAGGCGGGGCTCGAACCCCGCCACATCCGGCACCAACCCGTCGGCCATCCACGGCTCATAAAGCCCGTCTAGCAGCGCTTCATAGTCCTCCTGAACAGGGCCGAGCACATCGTCGCCCAGCACATCGGGCACAATGAGATAGCCTTCCCGCTCAAATGTCTCAATCTGACTGGTGGTCAGCATCACAGCCTCACTACAAGAACACGGTCGTGATGGAGGGCACCAGAAGGATAATCATCAGGATGAACAGCTGCATGCAGATAAAGGGCAGGAAGCCGCGGAAAATGTCTGGCAGGGAAATGTGGGGTGGTGCCACCGATTTCAGGTAGAAGGCTGCCGGCCCGAAGGGCGGTGACAGGAAGCTCACCTGCATGTTCACGCAAAACAAGATGCCGAACCACACCTGCACCATGGTGCGCGAGTCCAGCTGACCAAACAGGCCCAGCTCTTCGATGGGCAGTTTCACCACAATGGGCAGGAAGACCGGCATGACGAGCAGCACAATGCCCGTCCAGTCCATGAAGGCACCGAGGAAGAGGAAGATCACCATCATCACCAGCAGCACGCCCATGGTGGGCAGGTCGTAACCCACGATGAGATTGGCCACATAGGTGGGCCCGCCCGCGATCGTGTAGGCACCGGCCAACGCGGTTGCGCCAAACGTCACCCAGATGATGGTGCCGGTGGATTTGAATGTCCGCATGGAGGCTTCCCGCAGCAGATTGAAGGAGAATTCTCCCCGCAACCAGATCAGGAACAGCACAGCAATGGAGCCCATGGCGGCGGCTTCCGTAATGCCGGTAATGCCGCCATAGATGGAGCCCAAAACCACGAACACCACCATCATGGGGGCCACCATGCCCCGGCCGCGCTCCCAGGCCTCTTTCATCACCTGCGTGCCCACCACATAGAACAGGTGGATGGCGCAGAGGGCGGCGATGAAGAGGAAGGTCCACAGGGTCAACTGGTCCACCATGCCGGTGTTTTCGTCGATCATCTTGGCGGAATAATAGGCTGCACCGGCATTGAGATAGACCCAGCGCGCCACGACGATGGCGGAGAAAACACCCAGCATCATGACGATGAGCGTGCTCCCATAAAGGCCTTTCTGCTGCATGGTCATATCGTTTTCAGCCGGTTCCGGCAGGGGCGCCAATTCAGGGTTCATGCGTGTGCGCACCAGAATGTAGATGATGTAACACGTGGCCAGCATGAAACCGGGCAGGAAGGCTGCCTTGAACAGGGCGTGGATGGAGGTCTCGGTAATGAGGCCGTAGAAAATCAACACGATGGAGGGCGGGATCATCGTCCCAAGGGAACCGGAGGCGCAGATGGTGCCGATGGCCAGGTTCTGGTTGTAGCCCAACCGCAACATTTGCGGCAGCGCAATCAACCCCAGCAGCACCACTTCCCCGCCGATAATGCCGGACATGGCGGCCATCACGATTGCCATCACCGCCGTCACCACGGCAATACCGCCCCGCGTGCGCGACATCCATACGGAAAGGGATGAATACATATCCCGGGCAATCCCGGACCGCTCCAACAGCGTGGCCATGAAGATGAACAGCGGCACGGATATGAGCACGTAGTTGGTGGTTATGCCGTATAATCGCTGGGCCAGAATATTCATGGGGCCGGAGCCGAAATTGCGGGTGAGGATGCCCTGCCCAAAGGAGAGCGGGTCCCAAATGAGGGAAGGCTCAAACTTGAGCACCATTACCAGCACGGCCAGAAAGCCGGAGGCGAAGCCCAGCGGCATTCCGATGGCGAGCAACATGAGCATGCCGATCAGCAAGATCAGCGAAATGGTTCCGATATCCATAATGCCTGCCCCTTACGTCTTCTTCATATCGTCCGCCCGGGGCGGATTACCGGCCAGCACCTCATCGGGCATGACCGTTTGGCGCATGACCGCCACATCTTCTTCCAACTCATCCATCACCGGCTCACCGCTGGGGGTCTTGTTGAAATCCATGACGAGGCCGATGACGACCAGCACAATGGCTGCGGTAAGAAAGACGAAGATGGCGAATTTCCAGTGGCCCGGCACTTTCATGGCCTCAGGCGCATCGAAAAACAGGCCGTACAGACCCCACAAGGCCAAAGCCACAATGGCAAAGGAGACCACCAGGTCAAAGGCCTGCCGCACCCAGGGGGCAGAGGGCCAATCCCGCACCAGATTGGAGGTGGCCTGAAGGGACAGAAACACCATCATCAGCAAAACCAGCGGCTTGGTCGTTGCGGGGATGGGCGGGTCATAGGCCGTGCCGAAAGTCTCCCACCGCAGGAATTTGGCGATAGCCTCGCCAAACCCGCCATAGACAACGGCAAAAGCAAAGATGCAGACGCACAGCAGCGATAGCAGATCAAACACCCGCCGCAGCCAGAGGGGAGCCATATCGTAAAGAATGAAAATGCGGATGTGGCTGCGCTGCTGCATGGCGTAGAGGCCGGCGGACAGATAAATGCCACCGCCCACCCAAAGGGACATTTCGTTCACCCACAGGGTCGCTGCGGCGAAGAAATAGCGCATGATGACTTCATAGAGAATGATGGCCACAATAAAGGCCGGTCCCCACATGGTGACGCGGCTGAAACTCCACGTCAGCAGGTCCAACGGACCCGTCCGCTCCACTTCGACCATAAAGTCCTCCTATCCGGCGCAGCGCTCTTGAAGCGCTTTCACCCGGTCCTCCCAGACCGATCTTTGCGACCATAGTCTAGCCACAATTCCAACGAGTGCCAGAGGCAATGGCGCATTTCTTCACAACAACGGAGCGCGGTGATAGCGGGAAGGGGCGGACATGAACAAGCCGCCCCCATTGTCGCAGGCTATGGGTTAGGTGCCATCCACGGGCAGGGCGTGTGAGCGGTGGCGATTACCGCTTCATCCCCTCCGGCAATGGCCGTGTGAGGGTTTGGCGCAATTGCCCATGAACGTATTCGTTGCCGGCAATGATGCGGCCAGACTCGTAGATGGAATCGGCCGGGTCGGGGGCACTGACATAACCGCCTGCCTCGCGCACCATCAACATGCCCGCCGCCACATCCCATGGTGCGAGACCGGCTTCGTAATAGCCGTCAAATCGGCCAGCGGCCGTGTAGGCAAGGTTGAGGGCGGCGGAACCCGTGGCGCGGATGCCCGCTGTCTGCGTCATCAGATTGCGCTGTTCAAACAGAGCAACGCCATGGCCGCGCTTGTTCAGGGTGGGCACACCTGTGCCGATGAGGCAGTCTTCGAAGGCGTTGCGGCGGGCGACGCGCATGCGCCGGTCGTTCACAAAGGCCCCCCGGCCTTTTTCCGTGGTGAACAGTTCTTCGGTGATCGGATTATAAATGACGCCTGCCACCAGTTCTCCGCGGCTTTGCAAAGCCAAAGAGACGGCGAACATGGGATTGCCGTGGAGAAAATTGGTGGTGCCGTCCAGCGGATCAATGATCCAGCAGTGTTCGGAGCCGGTGTCGATTTCGCCCCCTTCTTCCATCAAAAACGAATAGCCCGGGCGGGCCTTGTTGAGCATGTCCCGCAGGGTTTTTTCTGCGGCCAGATCGGCGTTGGAGACGAAATCGGCAGGCCCTTTGCGGGAGACTTGCAGGTTTTCCAACTCGCCAAAGTCGCGGGTCAACCCGCGCCCCGCCTTGGACACGGCATTGACCATTACGTTGAGTAGAGCAGAGCGGGCCATGGTGGCCTCCGGACAGGAGTAAAATTAGCTGGCTTCGGCCCGCCGCGCGTTAATTCCCTTCCGCACGGCGGACGTAAGTGATCTCGGCGGTTTCCACCACGATCTTTTCGCCAGCGGAAATGAACGGCGGGACCATGACCTTCACACCGTTTTCCAGAACCGCGGGCTTATAGGAGGAGGAGACTGTCTGGCCTTTGACCACGGGGTCAGCTTCCGCAATTTCCAGCGTCACGTAATCAGGGAGTGAAATGCCGATGGGCTTTTCTTCGTACATCTCCACGGTGACAGTCATGCCGTCCTGCAAAAAGGCAGCGCGGTCGCCCACGAAATCCGCCTGCAATTCCAGCTGTTCATAGGTGGTGTTGTCCATGAAGATGAGCATGTCACCATCGGCATAGAGATATTGAAAATCCTTCTGCTCCAGGCGGACTTTTTCGACGGTCTCCGAAGCGCGGAAGCGTTCGTTGAGCTTGGTGCCGTCGATGAGGTTTTTCAGTTCCACCTGATTGAAAGCACCGCCCTTGCCGGGCTTCACCGCATTGGTTTTGACCGCAGCCCAGAGGCCGCCTTTGTGCTCGATCACATTGCCGGGCTTGATTTCATTGCCGTTGATTTTCATGGGAACCGACCTGTCGTTTCTATCGTGGGCGGTGCTTGCCACCGTTTGGTGGGATGTTCAAGCGCAGCTTGGGAGCGTTTTACCGCCTTGGTGAAACGCGAAGGCGGCGAAGAGCCGACCGGCAATCCTTTGCCGCACCCCACTGCCTTATGAGGCGCCCCGAAGGCCGAATGTTCGACAGCAGCCTGGCCTCGGGCTCGAACCGTGGCTAAGCGCAAATTATGAACCGATGCGGCGGGTCAGTTGATTGGCAGCTTCCAGCACACGCTTTTGGTCGATGGGGGACATGGCCTGGAAACGCTGGTCCATTTCGCTGTCAGAAAAGCCAGCGCGGCGCGAAACGATGTGCCATGCGCCGCCCCGGATGGGGTCTGCTTTAACGCCCACACCAAAGGCGAAAACGCGGGCCAGCCGGTTTTGCGCCACGCGGTTTCCCTGAGCTGCAGCTTTTTGGAACCAGTTTCGGGCCTCCACCGCGTCCTTGGGCCCACCGCGCCCGTTGGCGAGCCAGATGCCATAGTCCACCTGTGCCGTGTCCAGACCATTGGCAGCGGCTTTGGCCAGCCACTGGCGGGCGGTTTTGTCGTCGTTAAAGGTCACGCCCTTGGCCTCGGCATGGATATTGGCCAACGCATATTGAGCGTCTGCAATATTGGCATTGGCGGCTTGTTTATAAAAAGGCAAAGCGCGTTTGAAGCCAGCCCAAGTGGGGCGGCGGGCGGTCATGATTTGCGCAAGATTGAAGGCGGCACGGGCGTGGCCCTGTTCAGCAGCTTTTTTGAGAAACGCCTCACCGCGGGTTTTGTCCTCCGGCACAACAGTGCCCCGCAGCAGAATATTGCCGAAAGCAAACTGGGCCTCCCGGTCCCCTGCCTGGGCGGCAAATTCATACCAGCGTGCGCCTTCATCGCGGTTCTTGGCAACGCCAAGGCCCTTCCAATAAAGCTCAGCGATGAGTGTTTGGGCGGCCGGGTCACCGGATTCTGCCCGGGGCAGGGCCAGATCAAGGGCGGTGAGGTAAAAGCCCTTTTGATAGGCACCGTAAGCCAGGTCTGGCTTATGATTTTCGTCACCAATCTCATCAAGGGTTGGTTTGGGGTTAGCGCCTTTTTCAGGTCGGGCAATGGGGCCGGGCAGTTCCGGCCCTTCCACCTGTTTTGTGAAGCGGTTTTGCGGCCCTTCTTGCGCAGGCACGTCTTGCGCGAAGGAGGGCAAGGCAAGGGCCGAGGCGAGAAGGGCGGCGAAGCTAGACCGTTTCATCAAGACTATCGAAGCGCGGAGCATTGGCATCCAAAAGGGCGTTGGCGCGGGCCACCAGTGCGGCTGGGTCGTGAACCTCATTGCTCTCTTCCTGCGGCACAAAAATGGCAGCGCCGAGGGCCACAAAATCTGTTCCCGTCTTGGCCACATCCACCACACTGTCCACACGGGTGCCGCCCAGCACGATACCGGGAATTTCCACCATGGCGGCCCACCATTGGCCGAGGTCTAAGTTTTTAGGGTGTGGTTCGGGACGGGTGTCGCCGCCCGGCTTGCCAAACATCACGTAGTCAGGCTGCAATTCGCCCAGCACCAGGGCGTTATGGCGGGTTTTGACATTGGCAGCGCCCACCATCATCTGCGGCGTGTATTTTTCCACCGCCTCTTCAATTTGCTGGGGGTCTTGGCCCAGTTGAAGGCCGTCGGCCTTCACACGGCCTGCAATGCGGGAATTGGTGTCGATGATGCAAGCAATATTGCGGGCCTGCGCCGCCGCCACGAGTGGTTCCAGCGCGGCCTGCCATACGGGTTCTTCAAGCCCGTCACCGGTGAAGATGATGCTGGCAATATCACCCGCCTGCCCCATGCGCTCCACAAGCGCAGCGTCAGCCCCCCGCGTTGTCGCGCCGTCCATGATGAGGACGAGGCGGCAACGGTTTGACGCATCGGTGCTTTGAGTGTCGCTCATGGCCGGTTCCCCTTGTCCGCTTTTGCGGTCAATAGAGCCGGAAGGCTGTTGATGCTAGAGAAATTTGCGCGCTGAAGGGGCCGAAAATAGCTGCCTCTTAAACAGCAGGTACTGTCTTTGAACAGATCTTTCGACCGGTCTATTTTTCTAAGCGCGAACTTCTTTAGTGGGTGGTCTCTAACCGTGCAATCTCGTCTTTCAACTTCAGCTTTTGCTGCTTGACGGCTTGGCGTTCCGCATCGCTGGCGGAAGGGCTGTTGGTCAATTCGTGCAACTGGTCCTCCAAAGACCGGTGACGCTGTTTCAACTGCTGAATATGAGCATCGACAGACATGGGTGTTCCTCCTCATGGGTTGACCTGCTTCCTGTCAAAAGACTGTCACAGAATATTTAGGCTGTCGAGATGATTGCGCCGCCTCCAAGGTGTCCCTAAGACGGGCGCTACAGCCAGAACGTGAGCCCCGGAATAAATCCATGCAGGACGACCAAGATGCGGTAAGGCGGCGGATGCTGCTGGGGCAGTTACGTTTGGAGCATGGCGATTTGGACCTGGCCATCGGGGCCATGGCAGCGCAGCGCTGTGATCCGCTGAGCATTCAGCGGCTGAAAAAGCGCAAGTTGGAACTCAAAGACAGGATCGAAAAGTTGGCCTCTTCCATCATTCCGGACGCGACGGCATGAGCAAGGTCGCCGTTATTATGGGCAGCCAGTCGGACTGGCCCACCATGCAAAAAGCCACCGATATTTTGGAAGAATTGGGCATTGACCATGAGGCGCGCATTGTCTCCGCCCATCGCACGCCGGATCGCCTTGTTTCTTTTGCCAAAGGGGCCAAGGGGCAGGGGTTTCACGTGATTATTGCAGGGGCAGGCGGGGCCGCCCATTTGCCCGGCATGGTGGCCGCTTTTTCACCTCTTCCTGTCTTTGGCGTGCCCGTGCAATCCCGCGCCCTTTCGGGGCAGGACAGTCTTTTGTCTATCGTGCAAATGCCAGCCGGCATTCCGGTGGGCACGCTGGCCATCGGTGAGGCAGGGGCCGCGAATGCTGCGCTCTTGGCCGCTGGCGTTTTGGCCTTGCACGATGAAGCCCTGGCCGCTCGCTTGGACGCATGGCGGCAAACGCGCACGGATGCGGTTACGGAAATGCCGGTGGCGCACAAAGCATGACGGATCCTTCTCCCGCTCAAGTAGCAAAACGCCTTAAGCCCAATGACACCATCGGGATTATTGGTGGTGGACAATTGGGGCGTTTGCTGGCCATGGCGGCGGCGAAACTGGGCTTTCGCACCATCGTGCTGGAACCGCACAAAGACTGCCCGGCGGCGCAAGTGTGTAACGATCAAATTGTTGCGGCCTATGACGATGAGGAGGCGCTGCACGCTCTTTGCGAAGCTTGCCAAGTGGTGACTTACGAATTTGAAAACGTGCCTTTGGATGCGGCGCGGTGGTTGGAAAACCGTGTGCCACTCTTCCCTCCCGCCAAGGCGCTGGCCATGTCTCAGGACCGGCTGGAGGAGAAACGCGGGCTTCAAGACATGGGCATGGACGTGGCCCGTTTTTGCGCCGTGCGAAGCGTGGAGGAACTGGCCCAGGGCCTCCAGGACTTTGGACAAGGTGTGCTTAAAACATGCCGTTTTGGGTATGATGGCAAGGGACAGCACGTCTTTCGGGGTGATTTTGATACCAGCCAAAGGGTTTTGGCGGCGGTTTTGGACAGTCTTATTCCCCAGGGCTCAAAGGCAGCCGAGTATGGCTGTGTTTTGGAAGAACTCGTGCCGTTTGACCGCGAATTTTCCATTATCGGCACCCGTGGGCAGGATGGGGCGGTGCAGTGTTACCCGGCGGCAGTGAATGTCCACGAAAACGGCATCTTGCGCAGCTCGTCAGTGGGGCAGTCCATATTGGACGATGGGCTGGCGGCCAACGGCCAGCGGCAGGTGGAACAGCTCCTCCATGGGCTCAATTATGTGGGCACAGTGGGCGTGGAGTTTTTCGCTGTGGGCGACACCTGTCTGGTCAACGAGATGGCCCCCCGTGTCCACAATACCGGCCATTGGACGGTGGAGGCCTGCGGCACCTCACAGTTTGAGCAACATATCCGTGCCATCGCGGGCTTGCCTCTGGGCAGTGTTGATCTCCTTTGCGAGCTCTGTGAAATGGAAAACCTGCTTGGAGACGAAAGCGATGGCGCTTTCGATTTCTTGCAAGACCCCCATGTTTATGTAACCCTCTATGGCAAAGTCGAGGCCCGGGCGGGGCGAAAAATGGGGCACATCACACGCCTTTATAAATAGGGCGCGTTTGCGCAAATTATACGCTACGGCACTGGACAGGTTGGCGGGATTGACCTACACGACCCCCCAATTGGTTCCGACCGTGGGGCCGAGGCAATAGTCTGTTGTCCCGCCCCGTTTGACAGCCAACATCAACAGCCCTTTGGGTTTCCAATGCCGTTGCGCCCTTGGCACAGCGCGCAGAACGTCAAGAAAATGGGAATTGCCCGTGCAAGTCGTCGTCCGTGACAACAATGTCGAACAAGCTCTTCGCGCTTTGAAAAAGAAATTGCAGCGCGAAGGGGTTTTCCGCGAAATGAAATTGCGGAATTTCCACGAAAAGCCCTCTGAAAAGCGTGCCCGCGAAAAGGCAGAAGCCGTGCGCCGCGCCCGCAAGCTGGCCCGCAAGCGCGCCCAGCGTGAAGGTTTGGTTTCCGGCGGTCGCGGTCGTTAACACCTTTTGGGGTCATCCCCGTCGGTTCAAGCCAAAGCAATGTGTATCCTTGCCCAGCCCGGTCGCCTATGTGATCGGGCTTTATGCGTTGGGGCATTGCCAAGAAGCTCAAACCAGTTGATGGGATCACGCGGTTGCCTTTTTCACCATGCACATGGCATGGCACACGCGGATTATGGTTTGTGGTAAGCACAATTGATCTGGGACCCCCGTGGAAAATAAAGGCCGGCCTCCGTTGAACGTTTTGTCCATTTCGCATCTACGGTCTGCTCGCCATGCAGCTTGGGCCGGCATGGCTCTTTTGGCGCTCGCGGCCTGTGCACCCACATCGCCCACGGCCAGTTTGACAGTGGACCGGGCGCAGGGCAGCACCGAAAATATCTCGTCTTTGACGCAAGTGGTGCAGGCCAACCCTCGCGATCCGGAGGCCTACAATGTGCGCGGCTCCGCCTATGCGCGGGCGGGTAAGTTTCCCTCCGCATTTCAGGACTTTAACACGGCGATTTCGCTTAATCCCAGTTTCTATCAGGCCTATGCCAACAGGGCGCTGGCCTATAAATCCACTGGCGATTTGAACCGTGCGGCCAGCGACTACAACCGCTCCATTGCCATTAACAGCCAATACGCTGAAGCCTATATTGGGCGTGCGGAGGTTTACTCTCTTGCCGGGCAGCCCCAAGCGGCTTTGCGGGATTACGACCAAGCCATCCGGTTGGGGACGACAAACCCCCGCGCCTATCATCGCCGGGGCCTCATTTATCAACAAAACCGCCAACATGCCTTGGCCATTGAAGATTTCTCAAAGGCCTTGTCATTTGCGGACCAGCAGCCGGAGCCCTACAACGCGCGGGGATTGTCCTATTTAGCCACGGGCGCGGTGCAAAACGCTCTGGATGACTTTAACACAGCCCTGAAGCTGGATGATAAATACGCCGAGGCTTGGACCAATCAGGGGTTGGTCTACGAGCAGCGGGGCGAGAAAAAGCGGGCGTTCCGCTCCTATTCCCGCGCCTTTGCCCTTAACAGCAAATATGCCCCAGCGCGCGAAGGTATGGACCGTACGCGGGGTGCCTAGTGCAGCCGGTAACGACCGCTTGTTATGGCTACCCCAAAATTTTAGCGGCGATCAGCAAAACGACCAGTGTGAAAAGTCCGCCCAGGAAGCCGCCGCCCATGAAGAAGCCCACGGCCATGGCAATGAGCAAGGCCACGTTGAAGATAACGCCCCATTTGGTCATCCACAGGAACATGGAATAGGTTTTTTCGTGCTCCTCATAATCCATGGGGGCACCTTCTTCGTTCATCTCGTAGCTTTGATCGGCCATTTTGATCCCTCTTGATCGTGCCCAATAGACGTGAGTGTCTCACTTCCCAATTTCAAGCCGGGGTATAGCGCGCTGGTGCGACATTTCAAGCAAATGCGCGCTTCCTAGAGCATTTCAGTTTTAGAAAGAACCGAAATTCTCTGCCTCTCAAACAGCAAAATGCTGTTTTCGAACGCGAATTTCGATGCATTGTCTGTTTGTGCAAACATGAATTGCTCTAGGTGGATTTGCGCAGTTGAAAGCTGAACCCCTTGTCAGAATTGCACGACATGGTGGTTTGCTGCCATTGGCATTTAGCCGAATTTCTCGTGCCGGTGGCTTCGCCCACCCAGACCAGCGATATCTGGCTTGGGGAATCGATTTTATAGGTGCCCGCACCAATTACGCCGCCGCTGCCGGTGAGTTTGGTTGTGAAATTGCCGTTGGCAAATGTGGCGGTGTATTTGCCCACATTGCCCTCATTGGTGGGCAACCATACACCGTCTAAAGCGGCGCGACTGCCCACAGCAGGCTGTGCAGCGGCGGTGGGCTGGGGTGTCACGGTGGTGGAAGAGGGGGCCACAGGGGTTGCGGATTGGCACCCGGCCAAAAGCAAAGCGCCAAAGGCGGCCATGCCTGCAAAATGTCTTGTTGTGGTCATCGGTCTACTACTCATTATTCATGCCTGCTCTCGCGCGCACCGCAGGCCGTGTCACTGGTGCCAGCTTTACAAATGCTTGTGGAAAAGAAAAGGCAGGGTTCACGCCGCGTCCAGCGCTTCCAATTCGTCGATCAGGCCTTCGATGACAGCCAGTCCCTTGCTCCAAAAGGTGGGGTCGGAAGCATTGAGGCCGAAGGGGGCCAAAAGTTCCGAATGGTGGCGCGTGCCGCCCGCGCGCAGCATGTCGAAGTATTTTTCCTGAAAACCCTGCTCGCTGTTTTGGTAAACGGCATAGAGGGAATTCACCAGACAATCGCCAAATGCATAGGCGTAGACGTAGAAGGGCGAGTGGATGAAGTGGGGAATATAGGTCCAGAAGGTTTCATAGCCTTCACCAATTTTGATGGCCGGGCCGAGGCTGGTTTCCTGAACGGACAGCCACATGGCGCATAGCTGATCGCTGGTGAGCTCGCCCTTGCGGCGTTCTTCATGGACCTTGCGTTCAAACATGTAAAACGCGATTTGGCGCACAACCGTGTTAATCATGTCTTCCACTTTGGCCGCGAGCATCGCCTTGCGCTCTGCCGGGTCTTTGGCCTGATCCAAAAGGGAGCGGAAGGTGAGCATTTCGCCAAAAACGCTGGCGGTTTCGGCCAGGGTGAGCGGGGTGGAAGCCATGAGCGCCCCTTGTTTGCCCGCCAAGACCTGATGGACGCCATGGCCCAATTCGTGGGCCAGCGTCATCACATCGCGCGGTTTGCCCTGATAGTTCATCAACACATAGGGGTGGGCCGATGGCACGGTGGGGTGGGCGAAGGCACCGGGGGATTTGCCGGGGCGTACGGGCGCGTCGATCCAGTTGTTTTTGAAAAAACTGTCGGCAATATCCGCCATATCAGGCGCGAAACCGCCATAGGCATCCAGCACCGTTTGGCGGGCCTCCTCCCACTTGATGGTGCGCTGGGGGCCGATGGGCAGCGGCGCGTTGCGGTCCCAATGGTTGAGTTTTTTCATGCCCATCCATTTGGCTTTCATGGCGTAATAGCGGTGGGAAAGGCGGGGGAAGGCGTCTTCCACCGCTTCCACCAGCGCGTCCACCACGGGGCGCTCTACCCGGTTGGCCAAATGGCGGCTGTCGGCCACATCGTCGAAACCGCGCCAGGTGTCGCTGATCTGCTTGTCCTTGGCCAATGTGTTGGTGATGAGCGTAAACAGGCGAAGGTTCTCGCCAAAGGTTTTGGCCAACGCGTCGGAAGCATCCTTGCGCAATTTGCCATTTCGATCCTGCAACAGGTTGAGCGTGGGCTCGATGGCGAGGCTTTCGCCGTTCACATCGAAGCGCAGGCCGGACATGGTTTCGTCGAACAGGCGGTTAAACGCGCCGCGCCCGGTGGCGGATTTTTCAAGGAAAAGCTGCTCAATCTTGTCGTCCAGTTGGTAAGGCTTGTCGAGCCGCAGATCCATGATCCAGGGGCGGTAATGGGCAAGCTTTTCACTTTGTTCAAAACCGGCGTCCACGGCCTTTTCGTCCAGTTTGTTAAACTCCAGCGGGAAGAAGAGCAGGTGGGCGCTGGCTTTGGTGAGTTGTTCCTGCACATCACCGTAGAATTTTGCGTTGGTGGGGTTTGCGGAATCCCCCGCATAAATGAGGCCCGCATAGGAGATGAGCCGGCCAAGCCCGTCTTCCAGCTTTTCATAATCGGCGATGGCCTTGGCTAAATCATCCCCATGGGTTGCCAGCAGGGTTGCCAGTTCACCCTTGTGCTCCTCCTCAAAGGATTTGGCCCACGGTACGGCATTGTCAAAAGCTGCCTTGAATTCTTCTGATCCCATGCCGGGATAAAGGTCAGCCAGGTTCCATTGCGGCAGCATGCCGTATTCGGTTTTGACGGGAGACGCGGCGGATACGCTGGCTGTGGCATTCACTGGGGAGGTGACAAAATTCATGGGATTGTAACTTTCGAAAATAGCGGAGGGAGTAAGCTATCGCCTCCCTCTATGCGTAAAACCCGGGGCGGTAACAAGCGGGCATTCTGACCGAACTGTCTTGGATAAAAGTGGCCCTCTTTTGATGCCATGTTTTTGCCGGATATTTAGACCCCGTTCACCCCAAGGCTTAGGGGCGAGGAAAGGCTTTTGGCGTATCAATATGAAACACATGTGGTGCAAACGTCGGGGTTTTAGAAAATGGGCAAGTTGATCGCTATTGTCGATGATGATCCCGTGCAGCGCCGTTTGCTGGACAACGTTGTGACCCGCATGGGTCATCGCACGCTGCTTTTGGAAGGCGGAGCGGAAGCGCTGGAAGCGCTGCGCGTGCCCCATGGCGTTGATCTTGTCGTGCTGGATGTGATGATGCCGAAGGTTGACGGCCTCACCGTCCTTTCCAAACTGCGCGAAGCGGGCAATGCCGTGCCTGTTGTGGTGCAAACGGCCAAGGGCAGTATGGAAATGGCCGTGGATGCCATGCGGCGGGGGGCACAGGATTTTTTGGTAAAGCCGGTGGCCCCGGAGCGGCTGAAGGTAACTCTTGATAATGCGCTGAAGGTTACCGTGCTTGAAGGTGTGGTTGAGACGTTGCGCAAATCGGCCCATGGTACATTTACCTTTGATGATATGGTGGGCGCCAGCCCGACCATGGAACAGGTGCGTCGGCTGGGGCGGCGGGTGGCCCGGTCTTCCATCCCCGTTTTGATCGAAGGGGAATCCGGGGTCGGCAAGGAAATCATCGCCAAAGCCATTCAGGGCGAAAGCGACCGGGCGGGCAAACCGTTTGTGACCGTTAATTGCGGCGCGCTCCCCGATACGCTGGTGGAAAGCATTTTGTTTGGCCATGAAAAAGGGGCCTTTACCGGCGCTGAAAGGGCCCATCAGGGTAAATTTTCCCAGGCCCAGGGGGGCACGCTTTTCCTGGATGAGATCGGGGAATTGTCCGCTGACATTCAAGTGAAACTCTTGCGGGCCTTGCAGGAGGGGGAGATTGATCCCGTGGGAGCCAAGAAGCCCATGAAGATCGATTTTCGCCTCATCTGCGCCACCAATCGCGATCTTACCTCGCTGGTGTCCAGCGGGGATTTCCGCGAAGATTTGTTCTACCGCGTCAATGCTTTTCCCATTCATGTGCCGCCCTTGCGGGAGCGGCGTGAAGACATTGTGCCGCTGGCCCGGTATTTTACGCAACGCCTTGGCGTAGAGGAGCGGCGGCGCCATGTGTCCGGTATCCAGCCCAAGGCAGAAGCCATGCTGCTGGGGTATGATTGGCCGGGCAATGTGCGCCAACTGGAAAATGCCATCTTTCGCGCCCTTGTTTTGTGCGAAGGCACAACGCTGGCCAAGGAGGATTTTCCACAGATTGCTCTTGCCGCCGGCGAAGACCTGCCGCTGCCGACAGTTGCGGCTCCATCCATGGCACCAGAGATCATGGCGATGGATGGGGTGCCTTTCATCGATGAAATCGGCGAATTGCGCCCGCTGGAGGCGGTGGAAGCGGATGTGATCGCCCACGCCATACGTCATCATAACGGGCGCATGACCAGCGTCGCCCGTGATCTTGGCATTGGCCGCTCCACCCTTTATCGCAAAATGAAAGAATACGGTTTGGAGCAACCCGTGTGAGCCTATGGCCAAAGGCTGCTTGTGATTGATCTCTAAGCGCGGAAACGCTATTTTAACCATGCGCGTGTGATGTGGACACTCGCCCATAATTGACCGCATTTTAAGGTCAATCTTAAGCTATTCATCGCCCGGAAAGCCGACGAATGGCTTTTATGGGGGTTCGGCACGGTAAAATTGCGTTTTGAAGGCTGATTTTCACCCCATGGTTTTGGCGATTTCCACATCCCAGCTTGTTATACGCGCCCTCATGATCGCCTGTCTGCTGGTGGCGGTGCAGATGGTTCCCTTCTTCACATCGCAAGCTGAGGCGGAAACGCGCACGCTGCGGATGTATTTTGGCCACAGCAAAGAGAGTGCAACGATCACGTTCAAAAAGAACGGAAAGTACATCCCCTCTGGCCTGCGCAAAGCGAACCGTTTTCTGCGGGACTGGCGGCGCAAGGAATCCACCAAGATGGATCCGCAATTGCTGGACCTCGTGTGGGAGGTTTACCAAAAATCCGGCTCGAAAAAGCCGATCCAGGTGATTTCCGGTTACCGCTCGCCCAAGACCAATCGCCTGTTGCGCCGGCGGGGTCGCAAAGTGGCGAAGACCAGCCAACATACGCGGGGCAAGGCCCTGGATTTCTATTTCCCCGATGTGAGCGTTAAAAAGTTGCGTGAACTTGGGTTGAAAGCCCATCGCGGGGGCGTGGGGTATTATCGCGGTTCTTTTGTGCATCTGGATACCGGTCGCGTTCGCCACTGGCCACGCATGAGCAGGCGGCAATTGTCTCGCGTTTTCCCGCGCGGGCGCACCATTCATGTGCCGTCCAACGGCAAGCCGCTTCGGGGCTATAAGACGGCCCTTGCCAACTTGAAAAAGGGCCTTAACGCAGATGGCACGCGCCGCACCACTACAGTGCGTAAGTCCCTATTGGCTCGTATCTTCACCGGCACTGGCAATGATGGTGATGAGGGCGAGGGTAATACAGCGCGGGGCTCTAAGGAAAGAACGCGCGTGAGACGTACGGCACCCAAGCCTGCGGCCAAGAAACCGGCGGTCATTGCGCAAAAGGCCGCTCCCAAAGGGCCAGACCCGTTTGCCACAGAAACCACGGCACTGGCCCGCAAAAACGCTATCGAAAAGGCCAAGCGTGATGCCGCCGACAAAGAGGCGGTGGAGAAAAAGCTGCGCGAGGCTGAAATTGCGAAGCTCAATGAGGCCAAGGAAGAGATCAGCCTTGCTTCGCTGGACCCAAGCCGTATTGCCCGCCCACGCTTGCGTCCCCGCCCCGCTGCTCCCGACGTGACGCCATCGCTCACGCCGGCCGCCCCCACAGCCGCGCCTGTGGCCACTCCTGCCATCGCGCCCGAGGCAACCCAATTGGCTTTAGCGCCCCAGACAGGGCCTGGTTCCGGTCCACAACGGCTTGCACCCGTCGGTGCCACGGAATTGGCCCTGGCGACGGGGCGTAGCATCAATGCGGACGAAAATGTCCTGCGTCCAAGGGCCGACATTCCGGGCGCTTCCTCTTCAGCTGCAGTTAGCCCCACGCCGCAAAACACCCTTGAGCGTGGGTCTGGCTCCGGCGCTGCACCTATCGTGCCCGCCGCACCACCCGCCGCGCTAAGTGTGCAACAGCCCGTTGCCCCTGCACCGCGCCCGCAGGCGCAGACGCAAGTGGCGGCGTTGGAGCCACAAAATGATTCTGCCAAAATGGCGGCCCTTAAATCCCGTATCACCCAAGCCCTTACCCGTCAGCGCCTGAGCCCGGAGCCTGCCAAGGCGGCTGTGCCCTCTTTGCGCGACACGATCAATGTGCCCGTGCCCAAACTGTCACCCCAGCGGCCAGTGCAAGGTCAAAACGAACGGCAGCTGGCTGCTGCCAAACCTCTGGCCAGACCTGAGACGCCGAGCGCAGGTTTGACAAGCACACTTCCTACACCACGCCGTCTGGGCGGGTTTAACAAGACGCCAAGCAACCAGGCTGTGGCCAGTGTTTCCACTGGCATCGGCAGGCCCATGCGCAGTGAACTGTCCTTGGGTGATTTGGACGGGCGCGCTGTGACCCGCTGGGCGGTAACGGCCTCCACACGCACTGGCGCTCTCGCCGCGCTGGAAGCGCCGGATTATCGCCAAGGTACGCTGCGGGCAGCGCCCGCTTCCATCTACACAGCCGGTTTTGCATTCAACACATCGCCTCTGCGGGCAGACCGCTTCACCGGTCAGGCCCTGCGCCGCGTTGCCTTCGCCCGCTTGGGTGGTTAGACTCCTGCCTCTTCTACTGAAGCCAAAAATAGCGGCTTCTAAAACAGCGTTACGCTGTTTTCGAACGCCTTTTTTGATGCATCAATGATTGGTGTAGAATGCCCAAGTCTTGAAACGCCGGATGCTTCAAAAGCGGCGGTCAAACGCGGTTTCCAACAAACGATGCTGGGAGGCGACGGCGTTTTGAGACGGTTCTTGCCTTACTTCACCTGAACCATAAATTTCTGCATCCAGACGCTGAACGCGCTTTTGCAAGGCCACGGATTGGCTCACCAGCAGCAGGAAAGCGTCCGGCAATTCGTCCCATCCAGGTGCATCAGCCCGGGGGGGCAATTGGTTGAGTTTGACGTTTTTCTTTTCGGCAACGGCCTGCTCAACGCTCATATCCCCCTCTGCCACAGCCCGTTGCAGCAACAGCCATGAGGCCAGTTGCATAAGCCGCGTTGTGAGCCGCATGGATTCGGTGCCGTATAGCCCGGCGACGGAGCGGGACAGGCGCTTGGCCTCTTCGCGGCCTTGCGTGTCCAGAAAGGTGGCCGTTTCTTCCACCAGGTCCATTCCATAGGTGAACAGATCGCTGAACTTCTCCGAGCGTGCAAAATGCTCCGCCA
Source organism: Pseudomonadota bacterium (assembly GCA_039198355.1). Lineage (GTDB taxonomy): Bacteria > Pseudomonadota > Alphaproteobacteria > Rhizobiales > Rhizobiaceae > Pseudahrensia. Next base: position 9,860 of record JBCCTO010000009.1, on the reverse strand, counting down.
GTTTCACCGGCTCGGTGGCGTGGGCCCTGGTCGCACCATGGGACGTTGTTGAGCCATTATTGTCCATGAACCATACTCCTTACGCGGTGCGCAGGTTATGGCCCGATGATAGCCACCTTACAAGGTGTAGCGGTGTGCGGGGATAAACGAGCGCACAAAAAAAAGAGCCACAAAGGGCTCTTGAAAGTTTACAGGAGGAAACACCTCTTCCACAAACGAAAGAAACGTGTAGTCCGGAGGTCCGGATGCCTTCCAGTAAAATCTGTAAACCTTAACGAAGCCTTAAAATGGTTAACGCAATCGTATTAAATTTGCTTACGACTTGAAAAAGGACTGGGCGGCTGAGAGATGGCTTTCCTTTTTCTTGCGCTCTGTTTCCAGCCGCGCAATTTCGGCGCGCAGGTCAGCGATGCGTTCGTTGAGATCATCGACGGAAAGTTCGGATAAGTCTCCGCCCAGCATGACCGCCTGGTTGGTCTGTTTTTGCGGTTCTAAATCATCAAACATGCCGCACCTCCGTGGGCTGAAATTTACAAGGAAGCCGGGTGGAAAGAAAGAGCGTTGATTGCATTGGCCCTTTCAAAAGCCTATAGATACCGCAATCCCCAAATCGTGGTTGCCCACGGCTCGCACGGAGGCCCGTCGAGCAAGCGGGGAAGTTTTATCCGGGCGACCGGTTCCCAGTTTATCCCAGGTCACTTGATGCGGGGATAGGGGGAAGTTGTTCGCCACCGAGGAAGGGAAGAATTCCATGGCACCGCAACTTCTTATGCCCAAAGCCACCGCCGTTTGGTTGGTGGATAATACCGCGCTTACCTTTGAGCAGATCGGCGACTTGTGCGGCCTGCACACGCTGGAGGTGAAATCTATTGCGGATGGCGACAGTGCCCAGGGGATAAAAGGGCTGGACCCCATCCAAACGGGGCAATTGTCCCGTGACCAGATCAAAGGCGCGGAAGAGAACCCGGATATCCGCCTTAAACTGCTGGAACCCAAAGTGAAGGTGCCAGAGTTGAAGAAGAAAGGGCCCCGCTACACCCCCGTTTCCCGCCGTCAAGACCGGCCCAACGCCATCCTTTGGCTGGTGCGCAGCCATCCCGAATTGAAGGACGCGCAGATTATCCGTTTGGTGGGCACCACCAAGGCCACCATTTCTGCCATCCGCGAACGCACCCACTGGAACTCCGCCAATTTGCAACCGCTGGACCCCGTGACGCTGGGCATTTGTTCCCAGATCGATCTGGATTTCGAGGTGGCGAAGGCTGAAAAGTACAAGCCCAAGGTGCAAGAGGGTGAAACGACGGACGGTCTGCTGCCCGCCAGCGAAACCCAAATTGTCGATCCCCGCGACACTAGCCCCAAGGCCAGCGAAGATGTTGATGCCGACAGCGTGTTCAAAAACTTCGCCGCTTTGGGCGACAGCGTAAAAAGCGACAGCTGAGGCGCAGTTGTTTTCCACATTTCCCGGTGCAGATGCACCTTGGGGCTGTCCAGCGTTTCCCGCACAGGATGACCGCTCAGCCCTCTTCACTGGCATTATCCTCCAGGGCGAAGGCCTGCCCCAATCGGCCTCCGTCTGCGTAGATGGTTTGGCCAGTGATGTAACTGGCGTCGGCACAGGCCAGAAATGTGGCGATGGCTGCAATTTCCTGGGGCTCGCCCACGCGACCCATGGGGGTGCGGGCGATAACGCGGCGGCGGGCGGCCTCTCCGCCGGCCAAGGCATCAAACATATCGGTGGCGATGGAACCGGGGCCGATGGCGTTTACGCGGATGCCATGGGGCGCCAGTGTCTGCGCCATGGCGATCGTCAATTGTTCCACCCCCCCTTTGGCCACCGTATAGGCCAATTGGTCGGGGATGGCGATTTTAGCGAGCACAGACGACATGTTGATGATGGTGCCGACGGGTCCGTCTGCCTCGATGCGCTTGACCATGTGCTTGGCCACCGCCTGGGAGCACAGGAAAGTGCCCTTCAGGTTCACCCGTAAAACGGTATCGAAATCGGCTTCTTTGAAGGTGAGGAAATCGCCCCCTTTAATGATGCCCGCATTGTTGACCAGGATATCGATATCGCCAAAAGCGTTTATGGTGGCCGCCACAAGATTGTGGACATCCAGCCTCTCCCCCACATCGCAATTGACAAATTCTACGTCACCCAGGTCCTTCAAATCGGCGACGGCTTCGTCTCCCGCCTCATCATCAGTATCGGCGATGACGACTTGCGCCCCCTCGCGCAGAAAGCGTTTGGCGATGGCATAGCCAATGCCCCGCGCGCCGCCGGTGACGATGGCCGTCTTTCCTGAAAGGCGCATGACTGCTCCGCCTGTTTATTTGCACCCAAAGCTTCGGTGCTTCGTTGAAGGCGAACCCAAGCATTGTGGCGCGCCCGGCGCAATGTGGCTTGATGGAACAGGGGCCTTCACCTGTTTGTGCATAGGGTATGCCTTTGAAACAGGCACGCAAATTGGCCCCGCACTCAGGAGTGCAGGGTTTGGGAACCGGTGGAGCAGCGGCTTTCGCCTCTTTGTTTATTGTTCTAGCGAAGGCTGTTGCTCCACCGCGGTCTTCTGCGCCTGCCATTTCTTCTTCGATGGGGGCGGAGCGCTGTGTTCGCCATGACCCCTATCGAAAAACCCTGAACCGATCCGCTGGATTTCCACCACCGCGCTGTCAGGATAAGCGACGCTCCGGCCAGGGCCAACCTGCCCCGTTTCCACCGGATACCGGCACCCCCTGGCCAAAAGGTTGGTTGATCCGACCAGCCGTTCCCCCAGGGATGCACACGTAGTGTGAGGCGATTGGATGAAGCGGGGATAAGAAAAATAGGACTGGCGTTATTCCGCTCAATGCAATGGCAATGGACCGGTTTTACGGGTCTAATCCAAGCTTGCGAGGCGATGCTTGATGGATTGGGCGGCGGCGGTGTAGCCGCCCGATGCGCCGTCTACAAAGTGGACGTGATTATCAGACAGGATAGAGGGGACGATGCAGGTCATCATCGCTTCTGATTGGGTGTGCAGACCGAAATGAATAACGCCATCTTTGGCACCTTGTGCGAGCAAATCGCGTATCTGTTTCTCTGTGTTTGCGTCGCAATCCAGGGTCATTTTCAAGCCGTCTTCAAACTTACGAAAATCAGCGTTGTCTCCCACGATACGGCGATACCTGCGGGCATCAAATCCACCAATTTTCAAACCCGTTTTGATGAGCAGCCACGCGATAAAACTCTCCAGCAATACTTTGCGTTTTGAGGCTCCGAATGATCCGGAACCGCGTTGCGCATGGGCTTCTAACACCGTGCCCGCCGGGGGCCACCGGACGCCCGGCCCTTCTGCCTGTGCCGGATGACCGGCGCGTGGAAGTCTGGATGCAATCCGAAGAACGTTTTGTGCAAAATTTGAAAAGACTTGGCTGGGAACACCGTTGGACGGTAAAATAACCATGGACAAAATGACACCATGCTGGCTTGGCATATTGCTCCATCGGCAGGACAGGCCTGTAAGGTCTGGCATTATGTCCGGGGGCGTATTTGTCGATACCTGCGCACCAGCCTTCATTTGTGCCTTGGCCCAACTCATGCCGCCGCCCGAAAACATGGCGTAGTCAACGCCCTCCGCGGCCTGGAATCGCGCAACAGTCACATCCAAACCGGCGGTGCGAATATCTAAGATGGGCATCATGCCAACGCGCAGGCCCAAGCCGAACTCAGTCTGCGCCCATGCCTTTACGGCCAATAGGGCCTCTTCAGTGCGGTCCTTCCATGCTGGGGGCACTGCAAATCCCGCCCCGTCTCCGCCGAATATAAACGGGAAGGGCTTGCCTTGATGGGCGTTTATTTGCGCTGAAATCACAGCAGCACCGACCAGATTGACGGTCTTGTATTGCCCGTCTGCAACCGCTTGGGTTGATCCAATTGTGTCAGAGGTGGCGACCCACCAGTCGTTTGGCAGTGGTGTGTAAATGTGGGCATCGGAGAGCGTGGCAAAGTCTCTTTGCAAAGGGATGGTGTCATAAAATGCTTCGGTGGAACTCATGCTGTCCATTTTGTTTTATTGAACACGAACCTTTTGTCTCTCCATGGCTGATCCAACGGGTCGCTGGCATGGATGGCGCGCGGACGATCCGTTGTTTGGAATATCAAGCTACTATTCAATGCTCGGTAATTCATTTTAGTTCAAACCGATAGACCGTCTCTTGTCGAAGCACCCCATCCGGTGTGACCACAGGGTCGGGAAATGTCTCCCTGTTGGGCGCATCGGGCCAGTTTTGCGTTTCCAGAGCCATGCCGGCGTAGGCTCCGTATTTTTCCCCCATGAGCCCGGCTACCTGCGTGTTTAGCTTGTGCCCGGCGTAGAATTGGAGGCCGGGTTCGGTGGTGCTTACAGTCAGGCTGACGGGGCTGTGGGGCGTGGTGATGTGGGCCACGTCTTGCAGGTTGCGGCGGGCGGGGGCGAGACACCAGTTATGGTCGTAGAGGCCTGCGGCTTGTAAATCAGCCCCCACCGGTTTGGATGAGGTGAAGTCGAAGGGGGTGTCGGTGACGGGGGCGATTTCGCCGGTGGGGATGAGTTCGTTGTCCACGGGCAAATAGGTGTCGGCCATGATCTGCACGCAGTGGTGGCGGATGTCGCCGGTGTTATCCAGCGTGAAATAGGAATGGTGGGCGAGGCTGGCGATGGTGGGGCTTTTGGCTTTGGTGGTGTAGGTGATGGCCAAGGCGCCATCGTCTTTCAGCGCCAGGGAGCAGATGAGTTGGCATTGGTCCGGGAACCCCATATGGCCGTCCGGGTCGTCCAACACCAGATCCACATGAGACGTGCCCAGGTCGGCGATTTGCCAATTGCGCTTACCGCAGCCCTGCGCGCCGCCGTGGAGGGTGTGCTTGTCGAGGAAGTTCTGGTCCAGCTGATGGGTTTTGCCGTTTAGCTCAAACCGTCCGCCCGCGATGCGGTTGGCGTAGCGGCCTGCGGTGGCCCCGAAATAGGGGGAGTGGTGGAGATAGTGGTCGAACTGCGTATAGCCCAGCACCAGCGGCGGGGCATGGTCTTCCAGCCGCAAATCCTGCAACACCGCGCCCCATGTGAGCACATGGGCGGTGAGGCCGCCGCCGGTGAGGCGCATGCGGTAGACGGAGTTTCCGTTCGGATCGGTGCCAAAAATTTCGCGCGGGTCGCTTCGTTTGATCCTGTGACTGGTCATGGGGTTTCCTCCTCCAGAAACGCTGCCAATTCGTCCGCCGTAGGCGCGCCATTGCGACCGCCGGGGCGAGTGCATTTTAGCGAAGCGGCGGCATTGGCATAGGGCACTGCGCGCTCCTCCGCCCAGCCCTTGGCCAGCGCCAGCGCAAAGGCTCCGTGCCATACATCCCCTGCGCCGAGGGAATCGACGACAGTGATTTTGCGGGCGGGGGTGTGGATGATTTTGCCATGGTGGACGCTCACCGTGCCGTGCTCCCCATCCGTCACCAGCACTTGGCCCGGCAGCATTGTGGCGGCTTTCAACGCCGCTTCTTCCACGTTTTCAAGCCCCGTAAATTCTCGCACCCCTTGGGCGGAAAAGGCCACATGGCTGGCGGCGTGGATGGCCTCTTCCGCTTCCCTAACGGGGGCCTCTGCATCCATGATGCCGGGAACGCCGAGGCGCTTGGCGTGGTCCATGACGGCTTTTGCGCCCTGGGGCCAGCGGGTGTCCGCCAGTACCGCCCCGCAATCATCGGGCAAAATATCGGCCAGCCAATCCGCATCCATGGTGAGCGCGTTGTCGCGGTAGTTCATAATCTGCCGCTCGCCGGTCGCATCGATGTAGATGGAGGAGAAGGAGGATCGGCGGCCTGTAAAGCGCCGCATGAGGGACGTATCCACGCCATCGGCCACAAGACCGTCTTGGATGAGGGTGGCGACGGTATCGTCGCCCAGACGGGAGATGAGTTGGGCATGGCCGCCCAGACGGGCCACGGCCACGGCGGCGTTGGCCGCATTGCCACCGCCCACAATGTCCGCCCCGTCGGCGCGGTATTTTTCCGCCGTGCGGGGAAAGGCTTCCATCCGGAACACAAAGTCCAGCACCGCCACGCCTGCCAGTAGAACCTTCATTGCGAGACTTTCGGCACGCGGTTTTCCAGCCAGCGAAAAAGGATAACCAGCACGGCTGTGATGAGAATGTAGATGAACGCCACGAAGAGCAGCGGCTCATAGGTGCGGAACGTTTCCTGCCGCACGATATTGCCCACGCCGTAGACGTCAAAAATGGTGATGGTGGCGGCAAGCGGTACCGACTTCAAGGTGAGCACAGCTTCGCCCGAGAGCGTGGGCAGCACGTTTTGGATGGCACGGGGGAGCCAGATGCGGCGCAGCACGGTGAACGGCCCCATGCCAAAGGCACGGGCAGCCTCCAACTCCCCCTTGGGCACGCTGGCAAAAGCCCCGCGCATTATATGGCCCTCATAGGCCGCCACGGAAATGATGAAAGCCACCGCCGCATAGGGAAAGGCTTCGCGCAGGATGGGCCACAGGAAGGATTGGCGCAGTTCTGGAAAATAGGGGAAGAGCGAGCCCAGCCCGTAATAAAGCAGCCAAAGCTGGATGAGCAGCGGCGTGCCCCGGATCATGGTGCAAAAGCCCCGCGCAATGGCCGCCAGCCAGCGCGGCCCCGTCACCTGCACCAACCCAATCGGAATGGCCAGCAGGAAACCGAAAAACAGCGCGATGGCCAACAGTTCTAGGGTGACCCATAGACCTTCCATGAAACGCCAAAAATAGTCCGGCAGCCAATACCACTCCCCCATTTTAGGCCGCCCCCAGTTTCGCTTGCCCGCGGGTAGTGCGGCCCTCCAGCCATTTGAAAAAAGAGTTGGAGGCCAGCGTGAGGCACAGGTAGATGGCACCCGCCACCACAAAGGCTTCCAGATATAGCCTTGTGGACCCGGCCGCTTGGCGGGTGGCGCCGGCGAGTTCCTCAAACCCAACCACCGCCAAAAGCGCCGTGTCCTTGGTGATGATGAGCCACAGATTGGCCATGCCGGGCAGGGCCAGCGGCACCATGGCGGGCAGCATGATGCGACGGAACGTGAGGAAGGCAGACATGCCATAGGCCTGCGCCGCCTCCACCTGCCCCTTTGGAATGGCCTGCATGGCGCCCCGGATCACCTCGGTGGCATAGGCCCCCTGCACAATGCCCAAAACGGCAACGCCTGCCGCCACGCCGGAGATATCAACGGGCTCATAGCCAAAGCTGCGGAGTACTTCGTTGAGCAACTGGGTGCCCGCATAATAGAGTAGCAGGATGAGCACCAGTTCCGGCACCGCGCGAATAAGGGTTGTGTAGATTTCCAGACCCCAGCGGGTCATCGACCCACCATAGATTTTGCCCAGCGCGCCCCCCAGACCGATCAAAAGGCCCAGCACATAGCCCCCCAAGGCGATCTGCACCGTCGCCGCCAGCCCCCAAAGCAGATTGGGGCCCCATTCTGAAAGAAACTGGATGATGTTCGACAGAAACGTCATGGCGTAGTAGCCGGGTCTGCGGCAGCTTCAGCCATCAATGGATAGAAGAAACGAAGGCTTTGCAGCGTTCGCTCCTGGCGTATTTGAATACCTGGTCGGGCGTGCCCTGTTCTTCCACCTGTCCTTGGTGGAGGAAGACCACCTGGCTTGAAACATCTCTGGCAAAAGCCATTTCGTGGGTGACGAGGATCATGGTGCGGCCCTCTTCCGCAATGGAATGAATGACTTTCAGCACCTCGCCCACCAGTTCCGGGTCCAGCGCGGAGGTGGGTTCGTCAAACAACATGGCTTGGGGTTCAATGGCCAGCGCCCGGGCGATGGCGGCCCGCTGCTGCTGGCCGCCGGATAAAAACGCTGGATATTGCTCACGCTTTTCAAAAAGCCCCACGCGCTGGAGCAAGGCTTCCGCCTTTTCCCGCGCTTCGGCCTTGGATTGGCCCAGTACATGGACCGGGGCCTCCATGACATTTTGCAACACCGTCATGTGGCCCCACAGGTTAAACCCTTGAAAAACCATTCCGAGATTGGTGCGCAACCGTTGTATCTGTTTGCGGTCGGCTGGGTTCATGACCCCGTCTTTGACGGGCGCAAATTTAATGGGCTCGCCCGCAATTGTGATGTTGCCTGCCGAGGGCAGTTCCAACAGGTTGATGCAGCGCAGAAAGGTGGATTTTCCAGAACCGGACGCGCCGATGATGGAGACAACATCACCATCCCGCGCATCCATGGACACGCCCTTAAGCACTTCCAGATCGCCGAAGGATTTGCGCAGTCCATCCACATGGATGGCAGAGTTTTTAGTGGCGCCGCTCACAAGCTGCGCCCACAAAACTGGCAATAATCCGGGCCGGCCGGCGGGGTAGAAATAAGCATGGAAGTCCCGTCGTTGATGGCGCAGCATTGCAGAGGGTGTGGGAGGCTTCAAGCGGTGTGGTTGGTTTTTTGATTATCTTACAACGGGCACGCAATCACTTCCCACCGGAGGGGAAGTCGAAACGGCGCAGCCGTTTCGGGTGGCGGGCGTGGTGTTCAAGTTTGAACTCCTAACCCAAGTCCATCATCCAGCCCCCCACCCGGATCGCTAACGCTCTCCGACCTCCCCTCCTGGGCAGGGGAATCGTATATGGCTAGATTTTGTTGATTTTTGGCGCTTTTCAGATTCTTTAGGGTGCGGTTACCCCTGGAGAATGTGTCATGCGTGATTTTGAATGTGTGTTCAGCGTTATCGACGATCCCCGCGCGCCCAATGTGAGCCATCGCCTTGGCGATCTGCTCATCATGATGATCGCTGCTAGTTTGTGTGGCGCATCTACGGCGACTGAATTTGCCCTGTTTGCCGAGACCCGCAAACCGCTTCTCAAACAGATCATCACTTACGATCATGCCCCCAGTCACGACACATTCTCACGCCTGTTGCGCTTGATGAACCCTGAGCAGTTCACGGCTCTGCTCTCCCGCTTTGCAACAGCTTTCGGGCAGACCATAGCCCCACCTCACCGCACAGCAGCAAGCGCGGATCAAACAGATCAGGATGCCCCGGCCCCAGTGATGCCTCCAGTGATGCCCCCCGCGATGACCCCCGTCATCGCTATCGATGGCAAGACGCTGCGCGCTGCCCACGAGGCCGGGTGTAAAACCGCCCCGCCCCTGACCGTCTCGGCCTTTGCCACCCACACGCGCCTTTGTCTCGCCATGGCGACACCATCACAGGGTGATAATGAGGTTGAGGCGGCGCTGCGCGTTGTGCAGCTCATTGATATGGCGGGGAAAATCATCACAGCCGATGCCCTTCATTGTCACCGGCGTATGGCAAAAGCCATCACCAGCCGAGGCGGTGATTACATGCTGGCGCTCAAGGGCAATCGCAGCACATGGCATGGGCAAGCTGTGGAACTGTTCCAGTCCTCACCGCCCGATCAGACCTGTGAGACAAAAGAGATCAGCCACGGTCGAAAAGAGTGGCGCAAAGCCGAGGTGATCGCTGTCCATACCCCGGTCATAGAGGGCCACAAAGCCTATGTGCGGCTTACCTCAAAACGAGACGATCAACCCTGCAATCACCGCTATTACATCACCTCATTGCAAACCGGTGCGGCAGAGGCACTGCGGACAATCCGCCAGCATTGGGCCATTGAAAACAACCTGCACTGGGTGCTCGATGTGCACCTGAACGAAGATCAAAACAGAGGCCGAAAGGACCACGCCATCTCCAACATCGCAATCCTCAAAAGAATTGCCCGAAACATCCTGCAAATTGTCGACAAACCCAAAGTCCCCATAAGCCATCGCATCAAAAAATGCGCATGGGATGAGACCTACCTCATCAACGCAATAAGCCATATGCGATAACCCTGC
>JBCCTO010000008.1:0-94838 GCA_039198355.1 Pseudomonadota bacterium | reverse complement strand
CCACGCAAATGCTGGAAAGCATGATTTCTTCCCCCGTTCCCACGCGGGCAGAGGTCTCCGACGTGGCCAATGCGGTCTATGAGGGGGCGGACGCCATCATGCTGTCCGCTGAATCAGCGGCGGGCGATTATCCTTTTGAAGCCGTCAGCACCATGAATTCCATTGCCGAAGCCATTGAGAAAGACAAAGGCTACCTCAAAACCATCGCCAGCCAGCGCCCCCCGGCGGAAGCCACCGGTGCGGATGCCATTTCATTTGCCGCTGCAGAAATTGCCGACACGCTGGACCTGGCCGCCATCGTCTGTTTCACAGCTTCCGGCTCCACCGGCCTGCGAGCCGCCCGCACGCGTCCCGCCAAACCCATTTTGGCTCTCTCCCCCGTGCCGAAAACAGCCCGCCGTCTGGCCCTCACATGGGGCACCAAATGTATTATCACCCCTGACGCCGAAAATCTGGAAGACATGGTGGACAAGGCCTGCCGCAACGCTTTCCGCGAAAAAGTGGCACGGCCCGGCGAGCGCATTATCATTTCCGCTGGTGTACCCTTAGCCACACCGGGCTCCACCAACATGCTGCGCATTGCCTTCATCGGCAGCGACGGCCAAGGCAGCCGCCACGCCTAACGGGCGGCTTGCATCACCTTTTCAATGGCGTCCATCACCCGCGCAGTCTCCGCATAATCCGGCTTGTGGCCCAAACCAGGTATGACGACCAGTTCTGCCCCTTCGATATCCCGTTCCAGACCCAAGGAATGGATTTCCGGGGCGACGATGTCATCTTTGTCGCCAGTGATAACCACGGCCGGGGCTTTGATTTCCTTATATCGACGCGAAAAGGCCCGCGAAAAGGCGTTTAGACCCGCCACGTCCTGCGCGTTGTAGCGAAAGCTGGCCGGGCGCAGGATCAAGGCCAGCGCCGCATTTTCCACATAGCTGGGGGGAGCCTCTTGAGGATCAAACACCCCCTTTGCCCCGCTTGCGAGGGACTGCAACCCCGCGGGCATTGCAACGGTCTCTGTGAACAGTCTGCCAATAACTGGCATAGCCGCCAGTTCGTAATACCACGTCACACCGCCGGGCCATGGGTGGGTGGCTGGTGCCAGGAATACCAAGCCCCGCACGCGGTCAGGGTATAGGACCGCAAAGGCGGCCACCGAAGCCGAACCCAGCGAATGGCCCACCAATACTACTTGGTCGATCTGCAATTCATCTAACAATTGGGCATAAAGTGCAGCCTGCTTGGCAGGATCATCAGCCCCCATGCGGTCGCTATAACCATACCCCGGGCGGTCTACGAATATACCCCGATACCGCCCTTCGATGGCCTCTTTGAAGGCCCCTTGCTGGTCCAGCAGATTTCCGCTGGCCCCATGAACGAAAAATACAGGGGTCTGACCATCAGCGGCGCTGCCCATGTCTGTATAGTGCAGCCGCCCTTCAGCCATTTCGGAAAATTGCCCAACAGGCGGATACTGGCTTTCAATACGGCTGACATTTAGCTGGGTAAAAATCACGGCTCCCAAAAGGGCGACCACGAGAAGCACAATTATAAACAGGAAAAATTTCACAGGTATCGAGGTCCGCACGCAATCATTGGGGAGCGTAAACAGTAACGACGCGTAGGGCGCAAGCGTTCAACCAACGGAGCGTGTTATCTATATACCCCTTATTTATATTCCTCGCCCGGCCAGTTCCTCCTCCAGCCGAACCACCGCTTTTTGCGCACCTTCATTGGCCGGATAAACGGACAGCACGCGATACCAGGTCTCCAGCGCCTGCTGCTTGCGCTCCAGCGTTTCCAAAATGGAGGCCAGACCGGACAAAGCACCAAAATGGCGCGGTTCCAGGGCCAGAGTGCGTTCAATATCAACAATGGACTTGCCGTAATTGCGCATCATGTAGTGGAGCGTTGCGCGCTGATTGTAGCCTTCCGCGTAATCGGGGCGCAGCACGACCACCTGATCGAGCAAATCCAAAGCCTTGCCATACCGTTTGCTGCGGCCCGCCGCGATGGCCCAACGGGTGAGCAGGTCTATGCTTTTGCTGTCTGATGTGCGCCATATTTCCCAAATCTGCTGGGCAATCCGGTCACCCATTTTTTTGTCGCGCGTCTTGCCCAACAGGGTGAAAAGACCGTCTAAGTCCTTCGGGAACTCCACCGTTGGGGCGGGCTTAACGGCCTGCCCGGCCTCACTTTTTGAAGAAGGTGTCGCTATGATCTGCGCAGAAGTAGCGCTTGGGAGCAACATGGTTGCCACTGCCAAAGTTATGAATAACCAGCGAACCATACGCTGCAATGATGAATCGAAAACACAAATAGCCATGGACACGAGACTAAGCCCCGCCTCCATGGCGATCAAATGCAAATATTGGTGATTAACCCGTCACAACGCCGCATAGCAGGTGACCAGCAATGCAGCTCCGCCACCAAGCGAACAGCCCGTGTTTAGCCCTGGCGGGCCTTGAAGCGGGGGTTCACCTTGTTGATAACGTAAACGCGGCCCTTGCGGCGCACCAGGCGGTTAGCCCGGTGACGGCCCTTCAGGGAACGCAGGGAATTCTTGATTTTCATGACGAACGTCCTGATTGCGAACTGCCACACCAACGGACGGCGCAGCGCTGTAACTTCTCAAAAAACAACGCGCCCCAAAAAGGGCGCGCTGCGTTCAGCATTGTGTTTAAGGAGGTGGGACAGAAAGTCAACCGCTCGCGGCTGCCCAACATCCCTAAAGTCGTGGTCAAAACGCCTTATGTCGCTTAGGGTCGCAAAGGATCATCCGCAGACTATTATGCCTGCTGCCAAAGCCTATTGTTCATCACCAAACGCGAAGCGAGCCCCATGAAACGCTTTAACGCGCTCAATCTGATCCGCGAATCCTTCCGCGGCCATAAGGGCTGGGGGAAGCAGTGGGAAAGTCCCGAACCCAAAAAGCAATATGATGTCATCATCGTCGGTGCGGGCGGCCATGGGCTGGGGACGGCTTATTATCTAGCCAAGGAGCACGGCATCACCAATATCGCCGTATTGGAAAAAGGCTGGCTGGGCGGCGGGAACACGGGCCGCAATACCACTATCATCCGCTCCAACTATCTCTACGATGAAAGCGCAGGCCTGTATAACCACGCGGTGAAACTGTGGGAAAGGCTCAGCCAAGAGCTGGATTATAACGTCATGTTCTCCCAGCGGGGCGTCATGATGCTGGCCCACAACGTCCATGACGTGCAGTCCGCCCAGCGCCATATTCACGCCAACCGCCTCAACGGCGTAGACAATGAATGGCTGACGCCCCAGCAGGCCAAGGAATATTGCCCGCCGCTGAACATCTCCAAAAATTCACGCTACCCCGTCATGGGCGCCGCCTTGCAAAGGCGCGGCGGCGTGGCCCGCCACGATGCGGTAGCCTGGGGCTATGCCCGCAAGGCCCACGCCATGGGCGTGGACATTATTCAAAATTGCGAAGTCACCGGCATCAACCGCGCCACCAATGGCGATGTAAGCGGGGTGGAAACCACACGCGGCACCATCGGCGCGAAGAAAGTGGGTGTGGTGGCCGCTGGGCACACGTCTGTGTTGATGAACATGGCCGGTGTGCAAATGCCGCTGGAAAGCTATCCGCTCCAGGCCCTGGTGTCAGAGCCGGTCAAACCCGTCTTCCCCTGCGTGGTCATGTCCAACGCAGTCCACGCCTATATCAGCCAGTCCGACAAGGGCGAATTGGTCATCGGCGCGGGAACGGACAGCTATATCTCCTACAGCCAGACCGGCTCCATGCACATTCTGCAACACACGCTGGACGCCATCATCGAACTCTATCCCATGTTCAACCGCATGAAGATGCTCCGCACCTGGGGCGGCATCGTAGACGTAACCCCTGACCGCTCGCCCATCTTGGCGAAAACCCCGGTGAAGGGCCTCTACGTGAATTGCGGCTGGGGCACGGGCGGGTTCAAAGCCACACCGGGGTCAGCCCATGTCTTTGCCCACACGATTGCGCGAGATGAGCCGCACAAAATCAATGCAGGGTTCACGCTGGAGCGGTTCAGAAATGGGCGGTTGATTGACGAAGCTGCAGCGGCGGCGGTGGCGCATTAGGAGGGGTGATCGTATCGTTCAAAGACAAGCGGCTTGAAGCGCTTTTTGAGGGTAGAATGCCAAAAGGGTTTCCACCCGATTTGAAGCGTCGAACGGTTGCCTTATTGCTGGCGCTTGAAGCAGCAGACAGTATCGAAGAACTGAGAAATCCATCTAGCAATAGGCTTGAAAAGCTAGTTGGAGATCGATCAGGCCAACACTCGGTCCGCATAAACAAGCAGTGGCGTATCTGTTTCAGCTGGACAAACGAAGGAGCGCAGAATGTCGAATTCGTCGACTATCACTAATGGAATGCCGGATACTGAAATCCGTTCGCCCCGGATGCACCCCGGAGAAGTCGTTGAAGAGCTTTTCCTTATCGGAGAGGGGCTTGGGGCAGCCGATCTTGCAAAATCGCTTGGATGGACTGTGGATGCGGTGAATGAGTTTCTCAAAGGAAACAGAGACATTGATGCGGACTTTGCTCTCAAGTTGAACAGAGCCTTGGGACCTTCTCCACGCTACTGGATGAATATGCAAGCAAACTACGACTTGAAGTTGGCCGAAGGACGTGCACCCCACTCAAACGACGCAATAACCCCTCTCTACGACGCAGCCGAGTAACCCATGCTCCTGATCTACTGCCCCTATTGTGAAGAAGAACGGCCTGAATTGGAGTTTGCCTATGCGGGGCAGGCCCATGTGGTGCGGCCGCAGGATATGGACGCCATGTCGGACGAGCAGGTGGAGGCCATGCTGTTCATCCGCGACAATCCCAAGGGGGTGACGTTCGAGCGGTGGCGTCATGTGGCCGGGTGCGGGCGCTTCTTCAACGTGGTGCGCCATACGGTGACCGACAAAATCCTAATGACCTACAAGGCCGGTGAGCCGAAGCCCTCCGAGGCCAAGATTGCGGAGTTGCTGAAGTGAGTGCGCAACAGGCCTCCTTCTCCCATATGGAGAGAAGAACAGTCCGCCCCCGCGATGCGCAGCAGAGCGGCTGGTCGGTCTTGGATGAGGGGAAATTGGGGCAAAAGCTGGCACCTGTTGCCCCTCACCCAAGTGCCCCTAAGCCTCGCTTCGCTCGACAAGTCTTACTATCCCTCTCCACGCCCTTAATATTTTGGGGTGGGAGAGGGTGGAGTGCATGATGAAAACCAATACACAACCCTTCCGCGTACCCGGGCGCGGGTCGCGGCTTGGCACGAAGCCGTTCTCATTCACCTTCGACGGCCAGACGTTCGAGGGCGTGGAAGGCGATACCCTGGCGTCTGCCCTCATCGCCAATGGGGTCCACCTCATGGGCCGCTCGTTCAAATATCACCGGCCGCGAGGCATTATCGGAGCGGGGGCGGAAGAGCCGAACGCGCTCATGCAGATCACCCGCGCGGGAGGTAATGGGGCGCGCACGGAACCGAACGTGCGCGCCACCATGCAGGAAATCTTCGACGGGCTGGAGGCCGAAAGCCAAAACCGCTTCCCCACGCTCAATTTTGACGTGGGTGCGGTGAACAACCTGCTCTCCCCCGTCTTCGTGGCAGGCTTCTATTACAAGACCTTCAAATGGCCCGCCGCCGCATGGGATAAACTCTACGAACCGTTCATCCGCCATGCCGCCGGTCTCGGCAAATCGCCAGAAAAGGAAGACCCGGACCGCTATTCCAACCGCTATGCCCATTGCGATGTGCTGGTCATCGGCGGCGGCGCTGCAGGTCTCACAGCAGCACGGGCAGCGGCGGAAAAGGGCCAATCTGTCATCCTATGCGATGAGAACGCCCATATGGGCGGCTGGATGCTGTCCGACACGGATATTCGTATTGACGGCCAGACGGGTCCTGATTGGGCTGCCGACCAGATCAAAGCGCTGAAGTCCATGAAGAATGTCCGCCTGCTCACCAGGACCACGGGCTTTGGCTATTTCCAGCAAAACATGGTGGCGCTCGCCGAGCGCATTACCGACCACATGTCCCGCCCCGACCCGGACCTTCCCCGCGAACGCCTGTGGCAGGTGCGCGCCAAGCAAGTGGTCTTGGCCCAAGGGGCCATCGAGAGGCATATGGTGTTTGCGGGCAATGACCGGCCCGGCATCATGCTTGCTAGCGCAGCCCAAACCTTGCTGAATAAGTATGGCGTGGCCGTGGGTAAACGCACCGGCGTGTTCACCGCCTGCGATAGCGCCTATGCAGCCGCTTTCGATTTGGCCGAAGAAGGGCTGGATGTGCCCGTCATCGTGGATTACCGCGATGAGGTGGCCGAAGACCTGCGTAAACAGGCCGACGCGCTGGGCATCCGCATCATTCCTGCCGCCCATGTGATAAAAACCAGCGGCAAAATGCGGGTCAATTCCATGACCATCACCACCCATGACCGACGCTTGGAAGAGACATTCGAAATCGACGCCCTGCTCATGTCCGCCGGGTGGACCCCGTCCCTACACCTTTACAGCCAGTCCCGGGGCAAGCCCCAATGGGATGAAGCAACGCAACGATTTTTGCCCGGCGAAAGCCCGCAAAATTGTATCTCAATCGGCGGCTGTAATGGTACTAATGATTTAGCGGAGGTTTTTGCGGAAGCGGCAAACGCCGTGGGCGGCAAGGCCAAAAAGGTCACCCTCGAAGACGACGTGCCCGCCACCGGCGGCATGATCGGGGCCACGGGTAAATCCGCCGATGAAGGCAAGGCGTTTGTGGACTATCAAAACGATGTGACGGCCAAGGACATTTCCCTGGCCGTGCGCGAGGGCATGCACTCCATCGAGCATGTGAAGCGCTACACCACCAACGGTATGGCCACCGATCAGGGCAAACTGTCCAACATGCACGGGTTGGCCATTGCGGCGGAGAAACTGGGCAATTCCATCCCGGAAGTGGGCCTCACCACCTTCCGTGCCCCCTACACACCCACCACGTTCGGCACGTTCATCGCGGGCAACCGCAATGAATTGTTTGATGTGGAGCGCAAAACACCCATCCACGATTGGGCCATGGAAAATGGCGCGGAATTCGAGCCCGTGGCCCTGTGGTCCCGCGCCTGGTATTTCCCCCGCCCGGGCGAAACCATGCAGGACGCGGTAGACCGTGAGTGCCAGACGGTACGCAAGGTGGCTGGCGTGTTCGACGCTTCCACCTTGGGTAAAATTGAAATTGTCGGGCCGGACGCTGCCGCCTTTATGGACAAAATGTACACCAACGGCTGGTCCAAACTGAAACCGGGCCGCGCCAAATACGGCATCATGCTGCGGGAAGACGGGTTCATCTATGATGACGGGGTTGTGGGCAAACTCTCCGCCGACCGCTTCCACGTCACCACCACCACGGGCGGTGCGCCGCGCGTGCTGAACATGATGGAAGATTATCTGCAGACGGAATTTCCCGAAATGCAGGTCTGGCTCACCTCCACCACGGAGCAATGGGCCACAGTGGCTGTTCAGGGGCCAAAGGCGCGGGAAATCATCGAACCGCTGGTTTCCGGCGCGGACATTTCGCTCGAAAAATTCCCCCACATGAGCGTGGTGGAATGCGAGGTGGCCGGTGTGCCCGCCCGCCTGTTCCGTATCTCTTTCACCGGCGAATTGGGTTTCGAAATCAACGTCCCCGCAGACTATGGCCGCGCTCTCTGGGAAGCCATCTGGGAACAGGCCGAACCCATGGGTGGCTGCGCCTATGGCACCGAGGCCATGCACGTTCTGCGGGCCGAGAAGGGCTATATCATTGTCGGCCAAGACACGGACGGCACAGTCACGCCTCAAGATGCTGGCCTGGGCTGGGCCATCGCCAAATCCAAACCGGACTTTGTGGGCAAGCGCGGGTTGAAACGCCCGGACCTGGCCACACAAAAGGGCCGGCGCCATTTGGTGGGCCTGAAAACCAAAAACCCCAAAACGGTGCTGGAAGAAGGCGCACAGATCGTCGCCGATCCGGAGCAGCAAATCCCCATGACCATGATTGGCCATGTGACTTCGTCTTACTGGTCCGGCACGCTGGGCCATTCCATCGCCATGGCGCTAGTGGAAGATGGCTACGACAAAATGGGCGAGACGCTCTATATTCCCATGCCTGATGAAACCATCGAAGTGGAAGTGACCGGCACCGTCTTCTACGATCCAAAAGGGGAGAAGTTGGATGGCTAAAGCCGCTGTTCTGGACCGTGCACCCGTCAACGCGGGCAAACGCTTCGCCAATGATGTGGTGATGATTGAAGCCGCCCCGCCTGCCTCCCGCATCAGCCTGCGGGCTACCGGCGTCGGCGTCACAAATTTCGGCAAGCGTCTTGGTTTCGCATTGCCCAAAAAGCCCCACCAGACCAACGGCAAAGATGGCCGCACAGCATTGTGGCTTGGCCCGGATGAATGGCTGGTGATCGACACCAAGCGCGTGGATGAAACCATGGTGCCAAAGCTGGCCAATAAGACCGTGGCGGCCACCGACATTTCCCACCGCAACACGGCCTTTATTATTTCAGGTAAAGGCGCAGAAAATACGCTTAACGTGGCCTGCCCCCGCGACCTGTCCGAAACCACCTTTCCCGTAGGCACCTGCTCTCGCACCATTTTCGGCAAGGCAGAGGTGGTGCTCTGGCGCACGCATAAAGATACTTTTCAGCTGGAATGCTGGCGCAGTTTCGCCCCCTATGTTTGGCGCTATCTGCTGGAGGGCGCAAAGGACGCTCATATATAGGGCTTGCTCTCCCTGTCATCCCCGCGTAGGCGAGGAAACATCGCAAAATTGGAATTGGATTTTCAAGGTATTATTGAGATGGCCAGTCTACCAAAAATCGCCATCACATATGCTGACAAATGGGTCCCCGCTGTAGCGGGGATGACAATCGAACGGTTCGGGTAAGTCTGTTGACTTACGCTGCACCCGTGAAGCGCCGCGCTGTGTTTTTCATCGGTGGCTATGATCCAAAGTCACCGGATGCCTTTTTTAAGAGATTGGAGCGCGAAGGCGAACGGTTTGAAGCTCTTTGGGGCGTAGACCTGAGCCATGGCGAAATTCAACAAGTAGCCAGCGACATCACCGCGCAAGGCGTCAAAGCCCGTTCTCAAGATGGAGACTGGCAAGTGGAAACGGATTTCCATTTTCACGGCCTCGACGACATCGTGCTCAAGGATTTTTCCGCATCGGTGGTGCAACGGCTGGCCCGCTATGGCCGAACGGTCTTGGGTTATTTCGGCTCTGGCACTGCATTTTTCTTCGCCCGCCATGCGTGGCGCTTCTTCCTCTATTTTCTTTATCCCCTCATCACGCTGCTTCTGGCCCTCGCATTGACTTTGGTTTTGGGCATCGCTGCCGCGCAATCGATTGGCTTCATGACCGGCATAGGCGTGGCCATGATTGTGGGGGGCACAGCGCTTTGGCTCATCCGAACCCGCACCAGCGTGCTTCACCTGGCGGACCTTTGGAGTTTCTCCCACCGTTTCGCCTTAAAAAGACGCCTGGACATGGAGGCTAAGCTGGACAGGCTAGCGGACACCATAAACGCCACGCTGGCCACGCAAAAGCACGACGAAGTCCTGCTCATTGGCCACAGCACTGGTGGTGCACTGATGCTAGATGCCGCCGCCCGATGCCACAGCCGATCCGCAGACTACGCGAAGCACTCAGACCGCGTTACCATCCTCACGCTGGGATCCACCGCCTTGAAAGTTGGGGCTTACCCCGCCGCGCAGTGGTTCCGCGATGGTTTGAAAGCCCTGTTCGACAACACCGCCACCCGCTGGGTGGAATATCAGTGCCTCACCGACGCCATCAATTTCTATCGCACCAATCCGGCAATACTCATGGGTTTGGAAGCACCCATCACCACCCACAGCATGAAGATCAAACACATGCTGACGGCGGACACCTATAAGCGCATCAAACGAAACCTTTTTCGCGTCCACTATCAATTCGTTTTCGGCAACACAAAGCGCTACCACTACGATTTTCCAGCCATTTGCTTCGGCCCCACCACCATCACAGCCCGCGTATTAGACCGCGACCGGTTCAGCAACAGCCTGACCGGCCACAACCCTTGATCTTGCCGCCCTTTCGAGGGAGAGAGAGCGCAATCCCTCCCAACCGGTATTCCATCCATGACTGAAGATTTCGCAGCCGTCCTTTGGGCGCTTGGTATGGGCGCCTGGCTGATTATTCGACAGCCCTATCGTGTGAAGGCACGCAAAACCAAGGTGGTGAACGACAGGCGTAGCCTGCTTGAACGGACAACTTTGGGCCTTTGCATTGTGGGGCTGGTGGCCATTCCAGCCCTTCACCTGCTCACGGGCGTTTTCAGCTTTGCCAATTATGGCTGGTCGCCCGTGCAGGGTTGGCTCGGTGCTGCCGTGATGATCAGCTTTTTAGTGCTCTTTTACCTCAGCCACAAACATCTGGCCCGAAACTGGTCGGTAACATTGGAAATCCGTCAGGACCACAAATTGGTGGACCATGGTGTCTACAGCCGTATCCGCCACCCCATGTACACGTCCTTTTGGCTTTGGGGCCTTTCCCAAGCCCTGCTCATTCCCAATTGGATTGCCGGTTTTGCGGGCCTTGCCAGCGTAGCCTTGCTCTATTTTTCTCGCGTCACCAAGGAGGAAGCCATGATGCGCGCCCAATTCGGCGCTGATTACGATGCCTATTGCGCCCGCACAGGGCGGCTTGTGCCGCGCTTCTAAACCGTGGCATGTGAATAGGCATTAAAAATCGATGCATCACCGGCTTCAATTCAACACAAGTTACTTTAGACTTTTCAGCCACACTGAAAAACGACTTATCGCCACAGCGTTTTCGTGAGTTGCCTTGTGGGGGTGAGCGGATTATCAGATCGTTGTTTCGCCCCACAACCAGTCTGATGCCATGATTCGATCATCCGCTTTTTCACGGCTTATGACCGTCTTCTTCATCGCGATATGCTTTGGGATCGCGCCTTTGGCACAGCCGACGGGATTGGCTCAAACATCGAGCACCGATACGGAATTATTGGCCAAGCGGAGCGGCCATCAGGGCGATGTGTTTTTGGTGCGCGGTGGCTTTAACGTATTCTCCCGTGGGCTGGATTCCATGGCTGCCAAGCTAAAAAAGCGGGGCATTAAGGCAAAGGTCATCGGCCACCGGTCTTCTGATGAAGCTGTGCAAACCATCATCCAAAACCGCAAAAAATTTGGCCGCAAACCGGTGGTCCTGATCGGCCACTCCTTAGGTGCCAATGCCATTATCCGCATGGCCAAACAATTGCGTAAATCCGGTGTATCGGTCACCTATATGGTCACCTTCGCCGCCACCAAGCCAGACCCCATTCCGCGCAATGTGCGCAAGGCTACCAATTATTACTTCAAAACCGACGGCTGGGGTGAGCCGGTGGTGAAAGTGCGCGGCGCCCGTGCCAACTTGAAAAATATTGATTTATCGAAAACCGAAGGCGTTCACCATTTCAACATTGAAAAGAACGAGCGTCTTCAGAGGCAGGTGATTCGCAATGTGTTGCGCTTTGTGCGCCCCCGCCGCTCGGCTTAAGTCCTTGGAATTTATGCTGCGGAGACGGATGCATAATCTTGCCTAAGCCTAGGCTGCGCCCTATTGTCCGCGCTGCCTGAACCACTGAAAGCACATCCCATCCATGAGATCTGTGAGCGCGTCCACCAGCGATATGCCCTGGTTTGTCCGCAAGCGGTTCTCGCTTGTCATCGGCGTTCTTATCGCCATCGTGGTGCCCATCATTTTACGCTACGACCGGGGCCTGGTCTATTTCGAAAGCCTGCAATCCATCAGCACATTTGCGGCCAACGTTGCAGGGGTGATTTTCGGCTTCATGTTGGCCTCCCGCTTCCAGCGCTTTCCCGGCCTTTCGGCTGGCGGCATCGTTGCCACCGCATACATTTCCGCCTTCGGCATCATCGCCTTGATGCTGCTATTCTTTTATGTGGACTACTCCCGATTTATTTATTTCACCGCCGCCATCGCCAATACGGCGTGGTTTGTGGCGGTCAATTTTCTGCGCCGCCGCTATTCCATCATCGAATTTGCCTACATTCCCGGAACCAAAAATATCGACCAACTGGACCTTCCTGAGGTCAATCTGACCAAACTGAAGAGCCCTAGGGATTTCAAGAAAGTCATTGGGGCTGTGGTGGCAGATCTGCGGGCGGAGATGAGCCCGGAATGGGTGCAGTTTTTGGCTGAGTGCGCCCTGCGAGACATCCCTGTCTTTCACATCAAGCATGCGCGGGAGGAGCTGACGGGCCGTGTGCAGATTGAGAGCCTTTCGGAAAACACCTTGGGCTCCATTCTGCCAAGCTCGCTTTACCTCAACATCAAATGGTTCGCAGATACGATCCTGGCTCTTTTGCTGATGCCGCTCATCCTGCTGGTCATGGCGATCTTTCTGCCGCTGCTTTACATCACCCAGGGACGCCCCTTTTTATACACCCAGCAGCGTATAGGCCGGGGCGGCAAGCCCTTCACCATGATTAAGCTGCGCTCCATGCTCACCGACGATCAGGTGGCCAATCTTCAATTGGATGAGCAACGCCATAGCGCCCAGACCAAGGATGACGATCCCCGCATCACGCGGCTGGGCCATTTTATCCGGCGCTACCGCATTGATGAATTGCCACAGGTCATCAATGTCCTGAAAGGCGATATGAGCTGGATTGGCCCCCGTCCCGAAGCCGCCGTCCTGGGCTCCATGTATGAAGAAGTGGTGCCCTTCTACCGCTACCGTTACATCGTCCGCCCCGGCATTTCTGGCTGGGCGCAAGTGAATCAAGGCCATGTGACAGACGTGGATGAGATTGAGGTGAAACTTCAATACGACTTCTACTACGTCAAAAATATTTCTGCATGGCTGGACGTGCTCATCGTCCTGCGGACATTGCGCACTATCTTGGGCGGGTTTGGCGCGCGATAAACCTTTGGTTGTGCAAGACGAGTAATACAACCAAATATTCAATGTTTTTAAGCACTTAGCACCAGTTTTTGTTCAGTGTGACGGGCAATCTGCCTATAGCTTCTACCGGATCGCGGTGGGGGTCATTTTTCGTGAAGGTCTATCCAGTCATCATGTGCGGCGGCATAGGCACTCGCTTGTGGCCCCTGTCGCGCAAATCCCGACCAAAGCAATTTGTCAATCTGGTGGGGGACACGAGCCTGTTCCAGTACACGGTGGCTCGGCTGATTGGCTTAAACGGGTTTGAACGGCTGGTGGTTATCACAGGCCAAACCATGCAAACCTGGGTCTCCCGGCAACTGGCGCTTAACAATGCGGGCGCGGATATTCTGCTGGAGCCGGCTGGTCGCGATTCCGCCGCGGCGGTGGCCTTAGCGGCCATCCACATCCATACCCTTGATCCAGACGGCGTGATCGTACTGGTAGCCTCCGATCATTTCATTCCCGATGCCGCCCATTTCCGTGAGGAAATTGACAAAGCCGTTGCAGGCGCTGCCGATGGCTCCATCGTCACGCTGGGCATTAGGCCAACCACCGCCAGCGATGCCTATGGCTATATTCAGCCTGCCAAGGCTAAGGCCGACACACCGGTGCGGACAGCGCTGACTTTTGAAGAAAAGCCATCGGTAGAAACCGCCGCCCGTTACATCAATGAAGGCTATTTGTGGAATTCCGGCAATTTCATCGCCCGCGCCGATGCGCTCATCCACCAACTCCAAAGCCATGCGCCGGATGTTATCGAGCCCGTCCAGGCGGGCTACGAGGCCCGCTCCAATCTGGGCAATGGCATCCTCATCGGCGATGGCTTCCTGGGTGCGAAAAAGACCCCCATCGACAAAGCCGTCATGGAAAAGACCCAGGCCAAATCAGTTCTTCCCACCGATCTGGACTGGTCGGACTTGGGGGCTTGGGACGCCGTCCATGCCGTCAACAGCAAAGATGCTGCGGGAAATTCCTATCAGGGCCGGGTCATTTTGCACGAGGCAAAGAACTGCGCCGCACGGGGGCCAGAGGACAAGCTCATTGTTTTAGCGGGGGTCGAAGGCCTCAACGTAGTGGCCGATGAGGATGTCATCCTCGTAACCCCCCTGTCGCAGTCCAACGCGCTGAAAAACGTCACCAACCGTTTGGCCCAGGAAAAGCGGGCCGAATTGGACATTCCCTCCGCCTCCGCCACGGTCAATGAGCGCACGCAAAACCTGTTGAAGTGGTGGCAGACAGCCGCTCTGCCCCTTTGGTTCACCAACGGGTTCGACCACGCCACGGGCCTGTGGCGCGAGAGCCTGGACCATTCCGGTAATCCCACGCTCAAACCCGTGCGGGGCCGCGTGCCGGGGCGTCAAACCTATGTGTTTGCCCAAGCTGGCCAAGACCAGTGGACCGGACCGTGGAAAATTGTGCTTGAGCGGGCGCTTGCATCCATGGCGGATGCGGCGCGCCCCTATGGCGGGCTCATGCCCAATTTGCTGGATGCAAAGGGCGAGCCCTTGCAAGACGGTTTCAACCTCTATGACCAAACCTTCCAGCTTCTCGCCCTAGCCCACACCCCTCAAACCATGGCGCTGTCGCAGCCCATGGCCGTGCAAAGCGCTCCACCGCTCCAACTGGTTGCAAAACCCGGTGGGCAGAGCGCTTTTGCGGGCATGGAGGAAGCTGGCACATTTGCTTTTGCCCCAGCAGAAAGCACCGCCTACGATCGGGCACTGGGTCTGTTGACCACCATCGAAAACAACATCTTTGGCAAGGCGACCCATGCCTCCCCCCGTCTGTCAGAAATGGATGATTCTTGCCCCCACCGCTCCAACCCGGTCATGCATCTGTTTGAGGCCGCCTTGGCCTGGATTGAAGCAAGCCGCCAGCAAAAGCTGGACGACCGTCCGTGGATGGCCCTGGCGCAGGAAATCGCCACGCTGTGTGAAACCAAATTGATGAATGGGCCCCGGGGTCATATCAGCGAACTCTATGATGCCAAGTGGAACGCCCTGCCCATCACGGACGAAAACCGCATTGAAACCGGCCATCAGTTTGAATGGGCATGGCTCTTGATGAAATGGCAAAAGCTCTCCTCCAGCAATCCTGCCGAGAGTGGCAGGACCAACACCTGGCACGAACACGCAAAACGCCTGTTTGCCATTGGCGCGTGCGGCACAGAACCCCGCGCCCTTTCCATGGTCAACTATCTAGATGCCAACTATGAGCGCTGCGTGGACAAAGGCCGTTTCTGGTGCCAGCTGGAATGGTTAAAGGCCGCGTTGGTGCTGTACGAAGCCGCTGATGAGAGAGAGAAAACCTTCTTCCTCAGCCACATCAACCTGGCCTTGGACGTGATCGAAGACTTTCTCAACACCCCGGTGCAAGGACTGTGGTATGACAAACGCAAGCCCGATGGCACGTTTGTCCATGAGGACGTGCCAGCCAGCACGCTCTATCACATTACCTCTGCCCTCACGCAGCTGCGCCAGACCACTGCGCAACATCGGAATATCTGAACCATGGCTACTCTGAGCGAGGCCCTCAAGTCCGGCACCGCAGCCTTTGGCACGAGCGGCTTACGGGGCCTTGTGGATGACCTTACGCCTGAAATCGTCGCCGCAGCCACCCGAGCAAGCCTCTTGCACATGCGGCAAAACCATGGGCTGGCCCAAGGCACGCCCGTATGGCTAGGCCGGGACCTGCGCCCCTCATCTCCGGCCATCGCAACAATCGTGGCCCAAACAGCCACAGACATGGGCCATCCGGTCCTTGATGCGGGAACCGTCCCTACCCCCGCCTTGGCCTTTGCAGCCTCTCTGGAAAGTGAACCAGCCATCATGGTCACGGGTAGCCATATCCCTTTCGACCGCAACGGCATCAAATTCTACATGCCCGCCGGAGAGGCCAGCAAAGCGGACGAACAGGCGATTTTGAGCATCCCCCTCGATACCGTGCCCCACGGCAGCGCTGACGTGAAAGATGTCTCGGAAAAGGTGCGCGAAATCTATATTGCGCGCTACGCCGAACCCTTTGCCAACCTCATGGCGGGCATGCGGGTAGGCCTTTACCAGCATTCCGCCGTGGGGCGGGATATCAATGGGGCCCTTTTTGAAAAGCTGGGTGCCACAGTCATCCCCCTCGGTCGCAGCGATGACTTCGTTCCCATCGACACAGAAGCCGTGGGCGAAAAAGACCGCGCGCAAGCCCATCAATGGGCTCAAGATCACGCCCTTGATGCCCTCTTCTCCACCGATGGCGACGGCGACAGGCCGCTGCTGGCTGATGAAACCGGCACCTATTTTCGCGGCGATGCCTTGTGCATTCTGGCCGGATATTTTTTGGGTGTGGACACCATGGTCACGCCCGTATCCTCCAATACGGCGCTTGAAAAATCCGGATGGTTTGCAGCCACATCCCGCACCAAGATCGGCTCTCCCCATGTCATCGCAGCCATGGACGGCCAGCGCGGCTCCGTGGCTGGTTTCGAAGCCAATGGCGGGTTTTTGCTGGGCAGTGGGCTCAACAAGAGCGGTATTTCTCTTGCGGCCCTACCCACCCGCGATGTCATTCTGCCCGCATTGGCCTGCATCGCCTTGGCCCAAAAACATGGCGGAAAACTCTTTGTCCTCCATGGCCTTCTGCCCGCCCGCGCCACCGCTTCGGACCGTTTGGAAAATATCCCCACGCAAAAATCAGCCGCCTTCATCGCAGCGCTGACACATGATCCAGCCACGGTGGAGAGCCTGTTGCCGAAAGGCGCTGAAGTGGCTTCCACCGACAAAACCGATGGCCACCGCATGGTGCTTCAGGATGAAACCATCATCCACCTGCGCCCCTCCGGCAACGCACCGGAACTGCGCATTTACGGGGAGGCAAAGACTCAGAAAGAGGCAGATGACATAGTGGCAGCCACCAAATCCCGCCTGCTTCACTTACTCTAAAACGGTATGACGCCGCGCACGCCTCGGGCCACGCCCAGCGTGTCTTTCAAATTTTGCATGGCGACGCGGCTGGAGGAGGAATAGACGACGATCACGTCCCCCCCATAGATGCGAATGTCATTGCGCTTACCTTGGCGAATATCCGTCAAGGACACATTGGCCACTTGGCGTTCATTGCCAATTTGGCGGAACACGTAAACCTTCGTAGGGTCAGAGACTTTCGACAGGCCACCCGCAAAAGAGATGGAGGTGCTGAGCGTGGACTGGGCATTCACATCGTAGACGCCCGGCTTATTGACCTCGCCGTCCACGGTGATTTTCTGTCCTGCTGATTCTTTAACAAACACCGTGACTTGCGGATTTTGCAGGTAATTACGGCCATAGGCCGCTGCGATGCGCTGGGCCAATTGGTCCGTTGTCAGGCCCGCCGCCTTTACCCGCCCGATCAAGGGCATGGTTATAAACCCACCGCCGCCAATTTTGGCAGTACGGTCGAGATCATCAACCTGAAAAACATCCACCTCGATCACATCGCTGGGGGAGAGGCGCACTTCGCCCTGGGCTGCACTATCAGGAGGTGGCAGCGTGGCCACCACGCGGATATTGCCGCTTTTTTGGCCCACCTGAACGATATTGCCATCGGGCGCAGCTTTGCCAAACTCCGTGGGTGTGGTGGCGGACGTACAGGCGGCGGTCAAAGATCCGACCAGCATTAGCGCCAACAGTCGCACGGTCGCTCCGTCAAACCTCTTAAAGTTCATCCCGAACCACCCTTTGCCCCAAACAAACCGCGCCAGCGCGGTGTCTCACGCTGACCTGTACTTGTCTTCTCGACCCTGCTTCTCGCCTTCCTATCCCGTGAAGGGTTTATTTGTCGATAACGGGGCGTGACGGGGGCATTGCGCAAAATCTGCAAGGGACGCTGCCGCACCATATCTTGGGCCATCTCCTGACCTACCAACTCTGCCACCAGATCGCGGGCTTTGGCCATGGTGGGCGGGCGTGATGTGAGATTGTGCCCATCACTGGCAATAATATCCACCCGCCCCTCTTCCAATAGACGAAAAGCCAGTTCGCGTGCCCGGCTGCCAAAAATTCCGGTGAAGGACCCGGCCGTCACTTGGATGAGACACCCCACATGATTGAGCTTTTCTAAAATATCATAGCGCTTCCCAATCCAGCTAAGCCGTTCAGGATGGGTCAGCACGGGCACAAAACCGGCTTCCACCAGCCTTTGCGCTAAAGAGTCTATTTGCGGTGGGATGACGTGATGGGGGGGTTCAAACAGAAAATACCGGGTGCCATGCAGCCGATAGTGAATGTCTTTGCCCAAGAACTCTACCATATCGGGCCGCACATGGGCGTCGCAGCCCGCCACCAGATGCAGCGGAATTTGCGCTTCCTTCAGCGCAGCACGCAGGGCGGTAATGCCGGACAGAATGGTCACTGCTGTATTGTCGTAAATGCCTGGTGTCACATGGGGCGTGCAGGCCAGAACTTCGGTGCCCGCCGCCACGGCCATGCGGGCCATGGCGAGGGATGTTTCCATGTCCGGCGACCCATCATCGATACCCGGCAGGATGTGCGAATGCAGGTCGATCATGGAAGCAAGTGGTTCCCCTCAGCCCAGCCCCACCACGGGTTCGAGCCTCATAAAATCTAAGGCCTTCAAGAGCATATTCAAGCGCTGCTAAAAGACTAGGGTAAGCACAAAGGTGCGCAAAGCCCCACCGGACTAGGCTTGACCAGCTGGTTCAATGCAAATCTCCACCCGTATGGGAAACTTGCGTTTCGTGGGACGTTGTGGAGGATAAAACCAAGTCCGGCGAATGAGATCGCCCTAAGCGTGGCTGGTCTTATCTTTGGGCACGGATTGATTTTGAAACAAACAAGAGCACCTAAGGCCTCTTCGGGTGCATGATACGCAAACCGGTGGCCCACCGCGTGCCCGGTCTACAGAATAAAAAGGGGGAAAATCCCATGAATGTTTTGCACGATGCGCCCATGGAAGTGGCTCCCGGTGTCCTCACCGCCCATGGTACGGACCCGGACTGGTGGCGCGGCGCGGTCATTTATCAAATCTACCCCCGCTCTTTTCAGGACAGCAATTCTGACGGCATCGGCGATTTGCAGGGCATCACCCAGCGCCTGCCACACATTGCTGATCTGGGCGTTGACGCCATCTGGATTTCGCCCTTCTTCAAATCCCCCATGGAGGATTTCGGCTACGACGTTTCCGACTATACGGAAGTGGACCCCATGTTCGGCACCATGGCAGATTTTGACGCCATGATCGCCGAGGCCCACCGGCTGGGCCTGAAAGTGATGATTGACCTGGTGATCTCCCACACCTCTATGGAACATCAATGGTTCAAGGAAAGCCGTTCCAACCGCACCAATTTACGCAAGGACTGGTATGTTTGGGCCGATGCAAAACCCGACGGCTCTCCCCCCAATAACTGGCTTTCCATCTTCGGCGGGTCGGCATGGGAATGGGATACCAGCCGCTGCCAGTATTACCTGCACAATTTTTTGGCAAGCCAGCCGGATTTGAACTTCCACAACCCGGATGTGCAAAATGCTCTTCTGGAGACGGTACGCTTCTGGCTGGATCGGGGCGTGGATGGTTTCCGCCTCGATACCATCAATTTCTACGTTCACTCGGCAGGGCTGGAAGACAACCCGCCGCTGGCTGTGGCCGACCGCAATGACAGCATCGCCCCGGCGGTGAACCCGTATAATTACCAAAGTCACCTGTACGACAAAAACCAGCCTGAAAATATCGATTTCCTGAAGCGTTTCCGGGCACTGTTGGACGAATACCCAGCCGCGGCCGCTGTGGGAGAGGTGGGAGATGCGGAAAACGGCTTGGAAATTGTGGCCCAATACACGTCCGGCGATGACCTGATCCACATGTGCTACGCCTTCGATTTTCTGTCCCCAGAACCCATCAACGCCCCCAAGGTACGCCAGGTGCTCCGGGACTTTCAAGAAGTGGCCCCAGACGGCTGGTCCTGCTGGGCTTTTTCCAACCATGACGTGGTGCGCCACGCCTCCCGGTGGGCAGACCAGGTGTTGGACCGTCACGGCTTCCTCAAAATGACAGCCACGCTTGTATTGGCCCTGCGCGGCTCCGTCTGCCTCTATCAGGGCGAAGAACTGGGCCTCACCGAAGCACAGATTGCCTTTGAGGACTTGCAAGACCCGTATGGGATCCGTTTTTGGCCCACCTTTAAGGGCCGCGACGGGTGCCGCACGCCCATGGTCTGGTCACACAACGCCGATTGCGGCGGCTTTAGCGATGCGAAGCCCTGGCTGCCCTCTCCCCCTGAACATATCCATCTCTCAGCAGACCTGCAGGAACAGGACGCGGACAGTCTGCTCAACCACTACAAGGAAGTGCTCGCTTTCCGCGCCCACCACAGGGCGTTTGCCAAGGGAGACATCGCGTTTGTGGGGGATGACCCCCGCGTGTTGGCCTTCACCCGCGCCACAGACGCCGCAAAAATATTATGCGCCATCAATATGAGCGACCAACCTGCCCAATTTGTACTGCCGGACGATGTGGGCCAAGCCCTCCCCTCCCCCGGCGCCAGCGGGCGGGTGGACGGCACAGTGCTGCATCTGGAACCCTATGGCTCCTTCTTTGCCAATCGCCCAACGGGATAAGCGCAGCCTAAAGGCTTGGAATCAGATAAATGGGGTCGCGCAGGCCCCGGCTCACATAGGCTGTGCCATCGGTGGGGCCGAATTCCGCCAGTGTCTCGTTCCCGCTCCCGATAAATCGAACGGTATCACCGGCCAAATCGCGCCAAACGGTGGCAAAACTCAGCCGATCCACCATGGCATCACAGGCGGAATCCACATTC
The DNA here is from genome assembly GCA_039198355.1 of Pseudomonadota bacterium. Taxonomy (GTDB): domain Bacteria; phylum Pseudomonadota; class Alphaproteobacteria; order Rhizobiales; family Rhizobiaceae; genus Pseudahrensia. Next base: position 74,056 of record JBCCTO010000008.1, on the reverse strand, counting down.
ACTTGGCGGCGATCGTTTTCCATAGTCCGCCCGTGATAGACAAGGCAAGACAGTCCTTCATTGGGTGAGGATATAATCCAGACATCGGATTTCGTATGCAGGGGCGGCGGCTTATTGGCCTCCTTTTCCTGCAACGCCAAGGTCTCCACCTTCAGCTTGTTGACGGTAGCACTGTTGTAAAAGACGGCCGCAGCCAACAGGGAGAGACAACAAAAAGGAGCAATAAAAGACTTCACCGGCCACCTCCCTTGCCTTGCATGAACGGAAGGGCCCCGATGGCCCTGCGGATGACAGCTGAATTGTAAAGTAAGGCAAATCTCTTAATGGGTTTTAAAGGGAGGTTTTTACTAGCCCCATGCAAATCCAATTGCCTAGAGCCTCCCGCATCCAATCCAAAACAAAGAGCATTACAAATCGCCTTTGAGATCAGCGTTTTGCTGATCGAAAGACAGCGAATTGTGATTCAGGTTGGGTGCGGCATGCTCTAATGGGAACAGCATGTTGGCCGCCTATAGCGTGGTGACCGATTCCCGCAGGCGCAATTTTGGTGCCATCAGCGTGCCGCCCGTCACGGTGCCTTTGCCCTGTATTTTCTCAAACAGGGTTCGAGCCGCTAGATGCCCCATTTCGTCATGGCCATCATCCACTGTGGTGAGCGGTGGAGAAGAAATCGCCCCTTCTTCAATGTCATCATAGCCCGTCACCGCAATATCACGGCCCGGCTCCATGCCCCGGCGGCGCAGACCGTGCATGACCCCCAGCGCTACAGTATCGCTGCAACAGGCAATAGCGGTGGGAGCAGGCCCTTGCGCCAAAATCTTGTCCACAGCCGCAAAACCGGCCTTGCGGTCATAGGGCGTCTCCAAATCTTCACGCTCGGGAAGCGGCAGACCCGCTTCCTCAAACGCTCTGGCAAAGCCAGCGCGACGGGCGCGACCTGTGGACGTAAGGCGGGTACCACCCACCAAAGCAATATCCTTATGACCATTTTCGATGAGGTGCTGGGTGATGAGATGAAATCCCGCTTCATCATTGCCCAAAAAAGCCGGTACATCCGTACCTTCCACAGTGCGGGCAATGAGGGTGACCGGCAGACCATTGTCTTCCACCTTAGCGATGTCTTCCGCGCTGGTGCCCACCGAAGGCGACATAATCACACCATCAGCCCCAAATTGCATGAGTGTGGAGATGAAATCTTCCTGCACTTCAATGTCATCACCATGGTTGCAGAGAATGAAAGTCTGCCGGTTATTGGCCAGCTCCGCCTCGATGGAGCGCAGGATCTCGGCAAAGAACGGATTGATAATATCGCGCACGATAACACCAACAATGTCCGAGCGCTGGGTGCGCAGACTGGCTGCGCGGCGATCGTAAACATAACCGATCTCTTTGGAGCGCTGCAAAATGCGCGCCCGCGTCGTTTCCGCCACGAGGGGCGAATTGCGCAGGGCCAGCGAGACCGTTGCGGTGGAAACGCCCAGGTCATCGGCAATGGTGGACAGGGTAATCTTGGCAGCCAAGGGCGTTCCTTTCAGCACGACAGTGGAAGCAGAATGCCACAAAACTGTCACCATCTAACCGATTAGCAATTGTGGGCGGTGGGTCAACCATTCTGGTGCGGTGCTTTCAACCCAAAGCACAAAAACAGCTTTCTTCCAGTGCGATGGGATGTCTAAGGTGACCATCGAGAATAAGACTACGAGACAGCCCCATGCGCCTTTGGATCAAAAACCCCATCGCCATTTTGGCCGATAATGCCGGGGGCGGCGTGGTGGTGGAAGACGGGCGCATTGTGGAACTGGTGGCCTCGGGCGCGCAGCCCTTTATGCCGGTGGACCAGACCTACGATGCCTCACAACACGTTATCATTCCGGGACTTATCAACACCCACCACCATTTCTTCCAAACCATGACCCGCGCCCATCCGGCGGCCATCAACAAAGAACTATTTCCCTGGCTGGAGGCACTCTATCCCATCTGGGCAAAAAACGTGACGCCCGGAGCCTTTCGACTGGCTACCCGGCTCGCGCTCACCGAACTGCTCATGAGCGGCTGCACAACTGTTTCAGACCACCACTATCTTTACCCGGCTGGTCTGGAAGATGCCATCGATGTGCAGGTGGAAGAAGCCGCAAAGCTGGGCATGCGCATGACCGTCACCCGCGGCTCCATGAGCCTGTCGCAGAAGGATGGTGGCCTGCCCCCGGACACGATTGTGCAGGACGATGACACCATTCTGGCGGACTGCGAACGGATATTGAACCGCTATCACGACCGTTCAGACGGGGCTATGGTGCAGGTTGCGCTGGCCCCCTGCGCGCCCTTCACCGTCACCAAACGGTTGATGGTGGAGACCATGGAACTGGCCCACAAACATGACTGCACCTGCCACACCCATCTGGCTGAAACGCTGGACGAGGACGAGTACTGCCTAAGCCATTTCAACTGCCGCCCGGTGGACTATCTGGAAGAATTGGGCTGGATGAATGAACGCACCTGGCTTGCCCATGGCGTACACTTCAACGACGACGAGGTGGCAAAGCTGGGTAAAGCTAAGGTGGGCGTATGCCATTGCCCCACATCCAACATGGTGCTGGCCTCCGGCCATTGCCGAACGCTGGAACTGGAAGCCGCAGGCGCCCCCGTGGGCCTCGGCGTGGATGGTTCCGCCTCCAACGACAATTCCAACCTCATGGAAAGCGTGCGCCACGCCCTCATGATAAACCGCCTCACCTACAATGCCGAAAAGATGACCCATCTGGATGCCCTGCGCTGGGCCACCCAAGGCTCCGCAAAATGCCTGGGCCGAAGCGACATTGGCGAGATCGCCTTGGGCAAACAGGCGGACCTCTCCTTCTACACGCTGGACGATCTGCGCTTTTCCGGCGCCGGAGACCCCATCGCAGCGCTGGTTCTCTGCGGTGCCCATGAGGCCGACCGGGTAATGATCGCGGGCGAATGGCGGGTGGAAGACACCCAACCCGTGGGCATGGATGTGGCTCGCCTGCGCCACGAGCACGGCGCGGCGGCCAAAGCGTTTTTGGAATCCCTGTGACCGACATAGTCGGGCCGAAATGGGTGGAAAAGGTTGAACCGGCGAATCCTGAAACGCTCTTCATCCTGCCACTGGGAGCCACCGAACAACACGGACCCCATCTGCCGCTGGAAACGGACAGCATCATCGCAAGGGGCATTTGTGACCGCCTGCTCCCAATGTTGCCCAAAGAAGCCGACATCCGCATCCTGCCGGTGGAACAAATTGGCTATTCACTGGAACACATGGACCATGAGGGCAGCCAAACGCTAACCTTTGACGAGGCCGTCAACCGCTGGGTTGGCATTGGTGAAAGCATTGCTCAAGCCGGTGGCCGAAAACTGCTCATGATGAACGCCCATGGTGGCAATTCCCCACTTATGACCATCGTCGCGCAAGAACTGCGCGTGCGGCACAACTTGCTTGCCGTTGCCACAAGCTGGACCCGGTGTATCAAAGGCACGAGAATCGTCTCCCCCGCAGAAGAAGCCTTCGGCATCCACGGGGGCGAGATTGAAACCGCCGTTATGCTGAGCCTGGCCCCTCAGAAGGTGGACATGAAAAGAGCCATGGACTTCCCCAATCTCCAGGAAGCACTGGCGCTGGACTACAAACACCTGCGCGCCTACGGCCCCCATGCTTTTGGTTGGAAGGCCGCCGATCTGAACCGTTTTGGCGTAACAGGACGCGCGGGGGTGGCGACGAGAGAAACTGGGGAGGCGTTACTATCCCAAGCCACCGCGGGTTTGACAGAATTGGTGGCCGAAATCATGGACTTCAATTTGCCTTGTTGGGAGGGCTGACTGGCTTATATTGAGAGCAATGTGATGGGAGACAACCATGGACAACACATCAGATGACCCGAACAGTCTTTTGCTGGAAAGCGCTATTGAGGAATTGAAAAAACTCCCTGAAGAGCAGCAACAGGAGGTGGAAGCGTTCATCTATAGCAAACGGGATGAAATCGCTGGCGAGTTGGCCCTGACGGCCGAGATGGAAAAGGCGGCCGACGAAGGGGAAGTCGAGATTGCGGCTGGTCATGGCATCAGCTTTGAAGAGCACATGGCCGAAATTGAACGCGATATTGCCGATTTGACACTTCAGATCGAAAACGCCGTATGAAAATCGTTGTTTCCCCCCGCGCGTCCCGTGAACGGCGGGCAGCGGTAGAATATCTACGGGTCAGGAACCCGGGAGCAGCACGCAAATTTTCACAAAACTACAAGGCGGTGCTGGAGAGCCTTTTAGTTAACCCAGCTCTAGGACCTGTTAGAGGCTCCAATGATCGGCGCGCTATACCCATTCGCAGTTTTTCATATCTCGTAATTTATCGGATCGAAGAAGACGAAATTTTTATCCTCTCAATCTTCCACACCGCTCAGGACCCAGCCAAAAGGCCCGACTGACCATGACCAACCAAACCCCCGTCACCGTCCTCACCGGCTATTTGGGTGCCGGCAAGACAACCCTGCTCAACCGCATCCTCTCCGCCGACCACGGGCAAAAATACGCTGTCATCGTCAATGAATTTGGCGAGATTGGCATTGATAATGATCTCATCGTGGAAAGCGATGAGGAAATTTATGAAATGAACAATGGCTGCGTGTGCTGCACCGTTCGGGGAGACCTGGTGCGCGTGGTGCAAAACCTGTTGAAACGGAAGGGGCGGTTTGACGGTATTCTGGTGGAGACCACCGGCCTGGCCGACCCGGCTCCTGTGGCTCAGACCTTTTTCATGGATGACGATGTGCGGGCGAAGGCCCGGTTGGATGCCGTGGTGGCACTGGTGGATGCCCGCCATTTCCCCCAAACGCTGAAGGATGCACCGGAAGCGGAAGACCAGGTGGCCTTTGCCGATCAAGTCATCATCAACAAGATTGATCTTGTGAATGAGGAAGAGCTGGCAAAAATCGAGGCGACGGTTCGCAAAATCAATCCTTACGCTCAAATTGTCCAGGCGGAGCGTTCCGGCGTTGCCCTGGAAACGGTGCTCGACCGGGGCGCGTTCGATCTGGAGCGCATTTTGGAAGACGACCCCCATTTTCTCCACGCCCACGAACACAACCATCCAGACCATGAGTGCGGACCCAGCTGCGACCACAATCATCATAACCATGCCCACAGTCATGACGATCACAAATGCGGTCCCGAATGCGGCGATGGCTGTGGCCCCGATTGCAGTAGTAACCAAAAACTGGACGCGAGCACCCATGACACGACGGTGAAATCCATCTCCCTGTCCGCAGGCGACATGAAACAAGAGCTTTTCTTCCCCTGGATCAACAAACTCACCCAGGTGGATGGGCCGGATATTTTGCGCCTGAAAGGCATTGTGGCCTTTGATGGGGACCCGGACCGATTTGTGGTGCAGGGTGTGCACATGATTGTGGAGGGCGACCATCAGCGACCGTGGCGGGAAGATGAGACGCGCCAAACGCGGCTTGTCTTCATCGGGCGCAATTTGGATGAGGAAAAGATCACCCGCTCGTTCAACGCCTGCCGCGCTGCCTAAAGCAATTCATGTTCTCACAAACAGAAAACGCATCGAAAATCGCGTTCAAAAACCGCATTTTGCTGTTTGAGAGGCAGCGAATCTCGGCTCTTTCTAAAACCGAAATACTCTAAACCGTGCCCACCATCGCGCCTTATGATTTTGACTGCCATGTGGAGTGGGCCGGTTTCATCAATGACGATCCGGTTTTTGCGCTGGCCGATGGCACGGTGCATTTTCCACTGGGCTCACAAAAAACCGTGTCGGCCCATGATGGCCTGCTCACCGCAACGCTGTCACCCGATGCGAAAAGCCTTGTCACCGGCGGAGAGGATGGACGGATTTGCCGGGTTAGCGAAGGCGCGGCGGAAACCATTGCCGAAAAACCCGGAAAATGGATCGATATGGTGGCCTGCGGGCCGGGCAATGCGGTAGCCTATGGCGCAGGCCGCACAGTTTGGACCCTTGTGGATGACAAAGAGCGCTGTTTCGAACATGAGCGCGCTGTGGAAGGGGTGACGTTTGCGCCCAAAGGTTTGCGCATCGCTTGTGCCCGCTACAACGGAGTGACCCTCCACTGGGTCAGCCAGCGGGCAAAACCGGTGGATTTGCACTGGGACGGTGCCCATACGGGCGTCACATATTCTCCAAACGGTCGCTATGTTGTCACCACCATGGCGGAAAATGCCCTGCATGGCTGGCGGTTGGACGACCATAAATTGGGCGATGGCAAGCATATGCGCATGAGCGGCTATCCTGCCAAACCCAAAAGCCTTTCCTGGTCGCCAAAGGGGAAGTGGCTGGCCAGTTCCGGCGCTCAAGCTGCCGTGTGCTGGCCCTTTAGTGGAAAAGACGGCCCCATGGGGCAGACGCCTCTCCAATTGGGTCAACGCAGCGACAGCATGGTCACCCAAGTGGCGTTCCACCCATCCCAAGAGGTGCTGGCCATAGGGTACGCCGACGGCATGGTGGCTGCTGCCCGCGTTTCAGACAGCGGTGAGGCTTTACTACGCCGGTCGGGAAAAGGTCCCATTTCTTCGCTTCATTGGGACAAGGGCGGTACCCGGCTGGTTTTTGGGTCGGAAGAGGGGGAAGCCGGCCTCATTAGCACTTCAGATTAGAAGAGTTTGCATACAAGCTGAATCAAAAAAGCCGCCGGAACTTCCGGCGGCTTTTTGCTACACTCAGATCTCGTCGCGCTTTTCCTGCGCCTTGCGGGTGCGGAAATAGGACCAGGCAAAAAGGCCGATCACAACCAAGAACGTAGACATGGACAGGATTGGAATGAGGGTGGAAGTTTCCATCTTATTTTCTTTTCATTGCGTTAGCTACGCCAGAAAAACGGCCCAAGTGCTTTAATGTTCCCTCCTGGTCATGCGACATACCGCAAAACGGTAGGCTAAGAGACGTGAGCGCATGCGAAACCCCGAACTCAACGCTTGGTGCGATTACCCGCAGGTCACGGTTCCTCACGCTAAATCCGGCCCCCTTTCTGGCCTAACGCTTGCCGTGAAGGACATTTTCAAAGTGGCAGGATATCCAAACGGTTGGGGCCAACCCACCCGGCTGGCCCAAGCCGAACCCGATAGCGAGACCCAATCGGTCGTCCAGAAAATGCTGGACGCGGGCATTGAAATTACCGGCAAAAGCCAATGCGAGGAATTGTGCTTTTCCCTTACCGGCATCAACAAACACTATGGCGCACCCCTCAATGGTGCTGCCCCGGACAGGGTGACAGGCGGCTCCTCCTCCGGCTCAGTTTCACTGGTCAGTAATGGCATTGTGGATGTTGCTACAGGGTCGGACACGGGCGGGTCTGTGCGCGCGCCAGCCTCCTATTGCGGCCTCATTGGCCTGCGCACCACCCATGGCCGCATCCCGCTGGACCGCACCATGCCGCTGGCGCCCAGCTTTGATGTGTTCGGCTGGTTCGCCAAAGATGTGGACACCTATAAACAAGTCGCTGACGTGGTGTTAGATGAAGATACCGATCAGGTCGCGCTCACGCGCCTTTTTTCCTGCCCGGAATTGGATGCCCTGCTTCTGGGCGATGATGACTATCAGGCCTATTCCCACGGGGCGGAGAAGATTGAGGAGGGCCTGCACGAAAGTCGAGACTTTGCCGCCGTGCCCTTCGACATCACGGACGCCTATTGGGCCTTTCGCAAGACCCAGGCCCATGAGGCATGGCAGGCCCTCGGCCCCTGGATTACGGAAAACCAGCCCGATTTAGGCCCCGGGGTGAAGGAACGTTTCGAGTATGGCGCGTCCATCAGCCAAGAGGAGTTTGACCATGAAACGGGCGTGCGCCTGACGATACGCACCGCGCTGGAAAAAATGCTTGGCAGCAATGGCCTACTGGTTTTGCCAACCGTGCCCAGTTGCGCGCCGCTAACGTCTGAAAGCGAAGAAACACTCCAAGCCTTTCGCGAACAGGCGCTCATGCTGTTGTGCCTATCCGGCCTCTCCGGCCTGCCCCAGATCACGCTGCCACTGGCCGAAGTCTACGGTGCCCCCTTGGGAGTAAGCCTCATCGGTCCCAGAGGCAGCGACCAGCGGCTGGTGGATTTGGCCGTGAAGGTGATGGGATGAAGCACAGACACGGTCCCCGCCTCCTCCTTGAGGGGAGGCCCAAGAAGTTGTGTCGAAGACACAGCTGATTGGGGTGGGGGGCGCGGTGGCTGCGTCAGACTTCGAAACTCAAATTTAGCATCCAGCCCCCCACCCGAAATTGCTTCGCAATTTCGACCTCCCCTCAAGTGGGAGGTTGGGAGTGTGTTGATAGCTTAGAAAGTCTTACTCACGCCCCGCACATTGTCATCCAACTCAATCGGCTCTCCGTGGGGTGTGCGCTCCGCCGCCTCTTCCCAAGCCTTTTGCCGCTGATCCATGGCGGCACCATCAATGGCTGTTTTCTCCGCCACAACACTTTCCAGCGCAGCCAGCCAATGGGCGTAATAGACCCGTTCTTTACCGCCGTGGATTTGCGCGGACAGATGCTGGGTCCACTCTTCCCATGTGAACAAGCCCTGCTGATATAGGTGAAGCGTCATGGCGAAGGCTTGCGCTTCCCAAGGTTCGGCAAAAACGGGCTCGCCGCCATCCAGCACCATGCCGGGAAGGGATTTCAGGTCGGCCACCATCAGGCCGCTCGCAAATAGGGCTGCCACAGGTCCAGTGTGACCGTGTCAGCTGGGTGGGCGTCATCGCCCCACAAGGCACGGGCGGTGAAACGCACCTGATAGAGCCATTGGGGGTTTTCGCCCTCCCCCCGCGCATTGCTGTCGGGGAAAACGTGAAAGCCAAGAACCTGCGTGATTTCGCCCATCTTGCCCCGGGCATAGCGGGGCAAGCGAGTGTGGTCCTGTGGATTGATATTGATGACGCAAATACGGTCACCAATCGAAAAATCCGGGTCGCCTTCAGCTTCCCGGTCCACCGGCCCGCCCTTGCGCAAAGCGGCTGCCACATCAGCCGGTGCAAGCCGCGCCTTAATGGGAAGAGCAGGACGCTGCATCCGCCCCGTCTCCAACTCTTCTTCAAAAATCATGCCCCGCTCCAGCATCAGCTTTTGCGCAGCCTCCAGCCAGATACGGTAATAGGGAAAGCGCAAATAGTCCGCGGGCGGCAGGCTTTCGCGGGCGAAGCGGGATTGGTCTAAATTCCACTGCCCGGCGGCACCCAAGGCCACCACCATGCCCAATACGCGCCCTTCCCATTGGGCGTGGAAATTGGGTTCGTGGGCCTCTTCCACCACCGGGCCAAAGCCCTGCATGCCCCCCAGATCTGCACCGCCGTTCATGGGCGCTCTCCCGCTGATTTTGGAAAGCCCGTGCCGATCATGGAATTTCGGGTCACCAACTCCATCAAACGCTCTTCGCTCCACCCCTCCGTGCCCTCGGGCCGTTGTGGAATAACGATATAGCGCGTTTCAGCGGTGGAATCGTGGACTTCCACACCCATGCCCCCCGGCAAGATCACGCCGAAATCGGCCAGCACCCCGCGCGGGTCGATGACAGCACGGGAGCGGTAGGGGGGTGATTTATACCACACCGGCGGCAAGCCCAACACCGACCACGGGTAACAGGAGCAGAGGGTGCAGACGACCATATGGTGGGTGGTGTCATCATTGAACACCGCCACCATGTGCTCCCCCTGGCGGGACTGATAGCCCAGCGAATGGATGGCCGCCGTAGCGTCCTCCTTTAGCCATTTGGCAAAATCCGGGTCCGCCCAGGCCTTGGCCACCACATGGGCACCGTTGCGCGGGCCGATGCGTGTTTCATAGGTTTCGATGATCTCATCCACGGCGGCAGGATCGATATAGCCTTTTTCGGCCAACAGGCTTTCCAACGCCCGCACGCGGGCATCCATGGGGTCCAGATGGGAATGGTCATCATCGTCATGATGGTGATGATCGCCACTCATTCCGCTGCCACCGCTATGCCGGTTTTTGCCGCCAGATGGGCACGGGCCGCATCGCCAAAAGCTGAAAGAATGCGGTTAGAAGCCGTATCGCTGCTGGCCCAATATTCCGGGTGCCATTGCACCCCAATCACAAAGCCCGGCGCGTCTTTCACAGTGACCGCTTCCACCGTGCCGTCTTCCGCCACCGCCTCCACTTCAATTCGGTCCCCCAGCCGGTCCAAAGCCTGAGTGTGAAGGGAGTTCACGGGCACGGAGGCATCCGCCACCGCGTCCCCCAAAATACTCTCAAGGCAAGAACCGGATTTGATCTTCAACCCATGGGCCATGGCAAAGCGTTCATCCAGCGTGCCCTCCCAGGGATAGCCATGGCCTTCAATCCGCCGGTTTTTTTGAAACGCCGCCGTAATGGACCCGCCCAGCGCCACGTTCAATTCCTGAATACCCCGACAGATAGCCAGCAGTGGCACGCCCCGCTCAATGGCCCGGCGGATGAGCGGCAGCGTGGTTGCGTCACGATCAGGATCGAACGGCTCATGATCTTGCGTGGGCTGCGTATCATAATGGGAAGGATGGACGTTGGAGCGGGACCCCGTCACCAACACCCCTTCCACCCGGTCCAGCAAAGCATCCAGATCCAGCCGATCCCCCAGGCTTGGCAGCGCCAGTGGGATAACCCCAGCCACATCCGTTGCCGCATCGATGTAGGGCGAAGGCACGGCGTGCCACATGTAAGGGTCCACATGTTTGTAATCGCTGGTGACGGCGATGAGGGGCTTAGACATGGGTGGCTTTCTTGTTCAGTCCCGGTTCATGTGTCAGAAATTAAACCAAACAAGCGGGCGGCAAAAGGGTCTCATCCTGCCGCATGAACCGCATACGGGGCAAAGAATTGGCGGACCAGTAATGGTCCTAATTGGAGGAAAACAACCCATGCCCCTGACAAATTTCTCACCAACCAAGGCGCTCGCCGGTCTCGCCGCCCTGGCAGCCGTTTTCGCCATTCAGCCCTTCACGGCCTCTACCGCCCATGCGCTTTGCGTTACCGGCGTGGCTTATAATGATGTGCTCAACATGCGCTCCCGCCCCACCAGCCGCTCTCCCATCGTGGGCGCCATCCGTCCGGGCCGCTGCGGTGTGCGCTTTGTGGAACGCTCCGGCAATTGGATGTTTGTGCGCTATCGGGGTCAGCAAGGCTGGGTGAATTCCCGCTTTATTTCTGACCGGGATGAGGGCGATGGCGGTGGCGGCGGTGGCCCCATTTTTGCCTGCGTTGCGGGTGTGCGCTTTAACGATGTACTCAATGTGCGCAGGCGTCCCACCGTAAACTCAAGCATCGTAGGTGTCCTGCGTCCCAATTCCTGCCGCGTGCGCATTCTGGACTATTCCGGCAACTGGCGCCGCATCTCAAAAGGCCCCGTGGTGGGCTGGGTGAACGGCCGGTTTTTGGACCGCTAGGAAGTAAGCCCCATATCGGCAGCAATGCGGGCTAGATGGGCCGCGTTACCGCCACCGGTCTTTTGGCGGATGGCGCTGCGGTGGCTTTCCACCGTGCGCACCGAAATATCCAAATCGGCTGCGATTTGCTTGTTCAGCCGCCCCCGGGCGATGGCCGACAGAATCTGAATTTCCCGCTCGGTGAGATTGTAAGGATTATCGGCCTCGGGCGCAGCGGCGACGCTGGCGCAGGTGTGAAAGTTCTGATCGGTCTGGGTGAAATGACGGTGCGCCGCGTGGATAGCATCCACCATGGCCTGCTGGCTCACATCCTTCAGCACATAACCATTGGCCCCGATTGTCTTGGCCCGAGCCACATATTCCGGGTTGTCGTAAAGCGAAAGGATCAGCAGCGCGCAGGGCAGGCCGGCAGCACGGATTTTCGATGCCGCATCCAGACCGTTCATCTGGGGCATATTAATGTCCAGCATGACCAGATCGGGTTTCAAGCGCTTGGCAAGGGCTACGGCCTGCGGCCCGTTTTCCCCCTGCCCCACCACAACAATATCCTGCTCATCCTCCAGCCGCGCCGTGATCCCATCGCGCACCAACTCATGGTCATCCACTACTAAAATGCTAAGCGGCATGGGGAAGCTCTCTTTCGCTGGAGGGCTCCTGCCTGGTCACCGGCACCCGCGCCACAATGCGCAAACCGCCCTTTTTTGACGGCAGCACGGCCAAACTGCCCTGGAAGGCCTCCACCCGTTCCTGCATGTTGCGCAAACCCATGCCAGAGGTTTCCGGCGCGAAATGGGGTTTGCCTTTGCCATGCAGGTTCAGCACCCCATCATCTTCCACCACCAGTTCCACCTGCCCCAGGCGGCGCTGGAGGGTAAGCCAGACCGTCTGCGCATCCGCATGTTTGGCCACATTGGTCAACGCCTCTTGCGCCACACGATAAAGAGCTGTGGCCGCGTTGGAGGAAACGTAGGGTGCCACGGGTTCGGTGACGGACTTCACCTGCAATCCAGTCTGATCGCCAAAATCACGGCCAAGGGAGCGCAGCGCGCCTGCAAGTCCAATGTGGTCCAAAACCGACGGACGCAAGGCCATGGAGATGCGCCGAACCTCACCGATAGCCCCGTCAATGGTGGCCATGGATTTGCGCAGCGCTGGCGCGGCCCGCGAGTTTCGCCCCACCCGCGCCATGGCCTGGTCCAAGCCGTAACGGGCGGAAACCAAAAGCTGAGAAATCCCGTCATGGAGTTCCGTGGAAACCCGTTTGCGCTCGTCTTCCTGCACTTCCACAATGCGGTGGGTCAGTTCCTTCAACCGCCGGTCCGCAAAGCGCGCTTCGGATAAGCGAATGAGCCACGTAATCAACGCCGCCAGGAGCACCGCTACCACGGAGAGCACTAGCAGCCCCCGCGTCGTGCCTTCCACGGATGATGACAATTCAGCCCGCATGGCCGCTTGCTCGATCTCAAGATCATCCACATAAAGACCGGTGCCGATCATCCAACCCCATTTGTCCAGCCAAACCGAATAGCCGATCTTGCGTGCCCGCTCCCCCGTGGACGGTTTGTGCCATACATAATTGTGAAACCCGCCCCCCTCCTTGGCCCGGGCGGTGAGACTGCGAATGACGTAGTTACCCGTGGGGTCGCGCAAATCCCAAAGATTACGCCCCACCAGATGGGGCAGACGGGGGTGGACCAAATTCACCCCATTCTGGTCATAGGCAAAGAAATAGCCATCCGGCCCATAGGTCATGTCATTGAGCACGGCCTTGGCTCTTTGCTGAGCAATGTGTTCCGGCAGGGTCGTGTCTTCATAAAGGCCACGAATGGAACTCAGCGCCAACTCGCTCATCTTTCGAATTTCCGCCCGCCGCGCCTCGATCAAGCGGGCGCCCATGCGGTCAATCTGCTCCCCGGCCATGGTGTTGGTTTGATTCTCAATCATCCACATGGCGGCCAGTGAAATGAGCAACACGGGCAACACCGCCGCCCCTAACAATTTCAATTTGAAATTCATGGCCTTCTCCCCTCCCTCAGCCTGCGACATTCTTTCCCGATGCCCCTAGACCGTTCCTCCGTATTATTACCGGATTGAGTGCGATCATGCCAAATGCTGTATTGCAGTCGCAAAGTTCACCGCCGGGGGGAGGTGTGCGGATTGTCCGGACACTCGCTGCGGCACACTAGCATGAACGAAACGGGAGGATTTTCCATGGATAGACGTTCATTTATCAAAAAGGCCGGTATCGCCGGCACCGTAGGCGCAGCCGCGTCTTTGGCCACACCGTCGCTCGCTCAAGGCGTGCGCGAATTAACTATTGTGTCCACATGGCCCCGGGACTTCCCCGGTCTGGGCACGTCCGCCCAGCGCCTTGCGCGCCGCATTGGCGAAATTTCTGACGGCAAAATCGAAGTCAAATACTTCGCTGCCGGCGAGCGCGTGGGTGCCTTCGACGTGTTCGATGAAGTGCGCAACGGCAACTCCAACGCCTATATCGCCGCTGACTACTACTGGAAGGGTAAGCACCCGGGCTTTGCCTATTACACCTCCGTGCCCTTTGGCATGACCACGCCCGAATGGACGGCATGGGTGAAGTTTAAAGGCGGTCAGGAACTGTGGGACGAGCTTGCAGGCGAATTCGGCCTCAAGACCATCACTTGCGGTGCTACCGGCGCACAGGCTGGCGGTTGGTTCAACAAGGAAATCAACTCCGCTGAAGACCTTAAGGGCCTCAAAATGCGTATCCCCGGCCTCGGCGGTGACGTGATGGCCAAACTGGGCGCATCCCCCGTGTCCCTGCCCGGTGGTCAGATTTACGAAAACCTCGTCTCCGGCGCTGTGGATGCCACCGAGTGGGTTGGCCCCTACAATGACTACTTCATGAAGTTTTATGAAGCGGCCAAGTTCTACTACGCCACCGGCATGCACGAGCCTGGCGGCGGCCTTGGCTTTGGCATGAACAAAGCATGGTGGGAAGGTCTGTCCAAATGGGAGCAAGACGTCATCACCGCCGCTTGTAACGAGGAGCATGCCGCAGCACCCGAAGAAGCCATCGCCAAAAACGGCGAATATCTGCAAAAGATGATAGACGAAAACGGCGTTCAGGTGCGCGAGTTTAACGATGATGTTTGGGATGCCTTCGGTGAAGCTGCAGCTGCAGTGTTCGAAGAAACCCGCGCCCACTCGGACCTCGCCAAGCGCATTGACGACAGCTACCAGTCCGCCATGCGCGAGATTGCCGGTTGGCGTTCGCAGGCAGAAATTGCCTATGTGAACCAGCGCAACCGCGTGCTGGACATCTAAGTCTCATCAAGACTGTGAGAGCGGGGTTTCGACCCCGCTCTTTTTTTACCTCTGTTTTTGTGGCCCGGTTTTCGCAAAAGCCGGGCCACAAAAGCAGATACCACAATTGCGGCACACTGCTTTCTCTACGGAAAGCCTTTCTGCGCTGAAGGGGTTGGGCACATTATGATTGCTGATATTAAGGGCGGCTGGGCTGGCCGCGACAAACTCAAATTCATCACACGAGCCTTCGGCTGGGCCATCCTCGCCCATTTTGTCGTGTGGATGATTTCCAACATCCTCACCCATTCCTTCGGCTGGCCCGGCGCCAACGCGATCTATCAACCGGACACGTCTTTTCTCGCCTATGTGCAGTGGGTTGCCTATCCCCTCGCCATCGGCGGGGCTGTGGGCTGGGTGTGGTGCAGCGAGCATGTGAGCCTGCGCACCGACGCAAAATCCATTTCCGATTTCAACCGCTGGCTGGTCCGATGGGCCTTTTTCGCTGTTTTGTTCATTGGCATTGCCGATATGGCCATCTCGTTTTTGCGGGTTGAAGGCCTGTTGGACAGCGTTGTGGGCAAAGAAATGACCACGGCCCTTGGCCGTTCTGCCTATCGCGGCCCCTGGGTGCATGTGCCCCTCATGATCCTGGCCTTCTTCGTTTCACTAAAAGCCAAGACCCTTGGCTTCCACTGGCTCGCCCTGCTCATCGTGGTGGCCGAACTAGCCATCGTCATCACCCGTTTCGTTTTCTCCTACGAGCAGGCTTTCATGGGCGATCTGGTTCGCTTCTGGTATGCAGCGCTCTTCCTGTTTGCCTCTGCCTATACCCTTTTGGAAGAGGGCCATGTGCGGGTGGATATTTTCTACGCCAACATGAAAAACACCACCAAGGGCTTCTTTAATGCCGTCAGCACCATCCTCTTGGGCATCACCCTGTGCTGGACCATCATCATCGTCTGCCTGGAAGGCCGTGGCTCCATCGTCTACGGCCCGGTGACCAATTTTGAAGTCTCCCAGTCCGGTTTCGGCATGTATGTGAAATATCTCATGGCATCTTTCTTGGTGGTCTTCGCCGTCACCATGCTCATTCAATTTGTCAGCTATCTGATGGAATCCGTGGCCGACTATCGTGACGAACCCGGCGGCAAGCTGGACGCTAAGGTTGTGTCGCACTAGCGGCCTGGGGGAAGTATTATGGAACTCGTCTTTCTAGCCCTTCTGGTGGTGCTCATGGCCGTTGCGCTGGGCACCGGCTATCCAGTGGCCTTTGCCCTGCCCGGCTCTGCCATCATCACCATCGCCGCCGCTTCCCTATGCGGTTACATCTTTGCCGGGGACCCCTCCGCCTATTTTGCCCAAGGGGATGGGGGCCAATGGCTCTCCGCCGGGGTGCTCAACCTTCGAGGGGTTTATTGGGAGGTGGAGCGCGATACGCTCATCGCCATTCCTCTGTTCATTTTCATGGGCATCATGCTTCAGCGCTCCAAGATCGCTGAAGACCTGCTCATCACTATGGCGCAACTGTTCGGCCCCGTGCCCGGCGGTCTGGGCATTTCAGTGGTCTTCGTGGGCGCTTTGCTGGCCGCCACCACCGGGATTGTGGGGGCCACCGTGGTCGCCATGGGCTTGATCTCCCTGCCGGCGATGCTGCGCAATAACTATTCAAAACCATTGGCCACCGGCACGATTGCGGCCTCCGGTACCCTGGGGCAGATCATCCCGCCCTCCATCGTGCTCATTATCCTGGCTGACCAGCTGGCCTCCGCCACGGACCAGGCAGGAACGATCCGTCAAAATCTCTATAAGGAAAGCACGGGCGAATTGACCATGCCGTCCGCGTTCAGTGTGACCTCCACATCAGCGGGTGAAATGTTCCTGGGCGCATTGCTGCCCGGCCTGCTGCTGGTGGGCCTCTACATGGCCTACATTCTCATCTACGCCCTCATCCGCCCCCATGTGGCCCCGCCCGTCCGGTCTGACAAAAAATTTAACGCAGAATTCTTCTTCCAGCTGGGTCTGGCCCTCGTGCCACCATTGGCCCTGATCTTTCTGGTGCTGGGCTCCATCATTTCCGGCATCGCCACCGTCAACCAGGCTGGTGCCATCGGCGCGGCCGGTGCTCTGCTCATGGCCGGTTACCGGCTGACGAATGGTCAAAAGGGGTCCTTCACGCCCGCCATCATGGCCATTCTTGCCATGGCCACCATTGGCTTCATCGTTGCCAACTTCAACACCAACATCAAAGCCATCTCTAACTCCACCGATGCAACAGCGATCGGCGTTGCAGTCATTGCCGTTGTTGTTTTGTTGATTGCTTTGGCTTGGAGTGCCCTACGCGCCTATCGCATCGAAAACACATTGCAAGAGGTGATGATCGAGACGGCCAAAGCCACGTCCTTGGTTTTCATCATTCTTTTGGGCGCAGCCATGCTCACCGCCGCCTTCCGCGCTTTCGGTGGCGAAGAACTGGTAAAACACTTCCTCGAGGGCATTCCCGGCGGTTTTTGGGCCAAGTTTATCACCGTCATGGTGGTGATCTTTATTCTCGGCTTCTTCCTGGACTTCATCGAAATCGCCGTGGTGGTGGTGCCCATCGTGGCCCCCATCTTGCTGGCGGATCCCTCCGCCAACATCACCGCCGTGTGGTTGGGTGTGATGATCGGCCTGAACATCCAGACTTCATTCCTCACACCGCCTTTTGGCTTTGCCCTGTTCTACTTACGCGGCGTGGCACCAGCTATCGTGAAAACGCTGGACATGTATAAGGGCGTGATCGCCTTCATCAGCCTGCAATTGGCGGCCCTTGTGATCGTGGCGAACTATCCCCCGCTAGTGAACTATCTCCCCAACCGGGTGTCCTTCCTGTCGGAAACCGCGCCACCCCCGCGCAACCCACGTATCCAATATTGCGTGGAAAGCTATATTGGCAACAAGCTGGCCGAGGGCACACCGGAACTGGACCGTGCCGTGGCCAACATGCAGACTCTGGACGTGAGCTTCCTGCCCAAATCCATGCAAAACGACATTGGTCGTTCTGTGGAAGGTGTCGGTCAAGCGAAAGCCCTTATGGACCAGGTGCAGGAAGCGGAAGCCACCGTGACCGCCGCCGCTGTCGAGTTCCGTCCACTGCATGTGGAGGTGCGCGCGCTGGAGCGGGATGCCCGGGTCTTCTCCGAAGAAATCACAGCCTTGGAAAACCAGCAGTCCCGCCTGAGGGGTGATGAGAACAAAGCCGCGCGCGATGCGCTTCAGGTTCGCATCGATGCGGCTGCCCGGGAACGGGATGCGCTCTTGGCGCAAATCCCGGACCGTTGGGAAGGTGAACAGGCAGAATTTGCCAAGCTCACCAAGGCCGAAAGCACAGCCCGCGCCCAATTCCGCCGCACGGCGGATAACAGCTACAACGCCATGGTTGAGTTGGAAGAAACCATCGCATCCTCAGCCGATTATATGGCGTTCCAGGATCAGTTGACCGGTCTCAACCGCGCCTGGGAAAGCCGTGATCCCACAGCTGTTGCCGATGACATTGATGCCCTTGGCAAAGCCATGGCCCGCGTGTCCGGCACCAACACGATAACGCGGGAGTTGACCAAAGCCCGCCGTGAATTGGACCGCGGCAGCCCCCGCCTCAACCGCGTGGAACGGGCCTATGACAAGGCGTTGGATCTGTATAAGGAGCAGGTTGAGTGGCGCGCCCAGGCCGACGATGCTTTCGCAGCCCAGATCACGGCCTTCCGCGAAGCCATGGTGCCCACCATCGGCATGCGCCAACAACGCCGCATGACCCGCGAACAGGGCCTGTTCATCGCCTCCTGTCAGTCAGACCACCGGGATATTTCATTGAATTTCTAGAACTGCCCGGCGACTGCAAAATAAAACACCTCCAGTAGGCCCCTTAAGTCGGCCTATTGGAGGTGTCATTTGTTAGCGGCATGCAAAATTTGCAGCTCACTCACCTAAGAGTAAGTCCATCAACAATGGACGCGCTCTAGCGTGCAGCCAACACCACGTCCTCACCATCGGCGGTGGCGGAGAGGGTCAGGCCGCATTCATTGGCCAACAGGACAGCGTAGTAAGGCTGGATGAGGTGAGCGGTCATATCGCCCTCCACCTGACCATTGAGCATATCGAGAAATTCGGAGGGAACGCGGGCCTTGGGACCAACACAACGCAGGTCGAACGTGGCGTTGTCGCCTTCCCCGTGCAGGGTGATGTTGACCGTACCGCCCCGGGGGATGGCCCCCAGACAGGTAAGCAGCAAATTGAGAAGCAGTTTCACCCGGTTCTTGGGCACCAGCGAGCGTGCCCCGGTCCACGTCACATCCGGCTTTTCCCCCGCCATATAATCCATCACCACGGCTTCCGCTTCGCCGGTATCGATGGAGGCACCGGCTGAACCGGAGGCACCGAAGGCAAGGCGGGAAAATTTCAGTTTAGCAGAGGCTGAAACAGCACTTTTACGGATCAAATCCATGGCGAATTCGCGCATTTCCTCGCCTTGATCCTCCTCCAGCACCTCCAAACCATTGGCCAGTGCTCCCACAGGAGAAATGATGTCATGGCACACCCGGCTGGCCAGCAGCGCAGACAAATCAAGAGCGGATAATTTCGGCAATTCTGGCATGATAAATCCTCAATAAATAGGCTGCGCATCCGCACAGATGACAAAAGCGCTGCGCCGCCGCGCGCAGGGCATTTACTTTTCAAATCAGGGTCCGATTCCGTTTCCCCTTGATCCTCCCTCCGGCTGCAATGCCAGTCGAATCAACGCAATCTTCCACCCCGAATCGATACACAAGGGCTGGAATCGTGGAAACCCCGATGCGTATTCACAAACCTGCCTGTTGGACCTCATCATAGTCGTATGTGGTCACTTCGATGCGGTTCTGGTCGGGATCAAAAAAATATAGGGACCATGAAAGAGCGTGGTCCACCACGTCGGCACGGGTTAGCAGCCCACCGGTTTTGGTCTGCAACTGCAGAACTTGAAGCCTGTTGAGAAATTTCAGGAAGCTGTTTGCGTCCACGCGAAAGGCAATCGTGTTGTCGCGGGTAGGCTTTTCGCAGCTGCGCGCGAAAAGGGAGAGTGCAGGATAGCCATCACCGCCCTGCAGGGTGAGCGGTCCCATGGGGTCATCTGCCCACGACGTAAGGTCATTATGACGTTTCAGGCCGAGGACACGCCCATACCAATCTGCGGCCTGTTCGCGGTCAGAGACTTCGATGTGGACGTGATCGATCCGTAAAACTTGCATATTGCTTCCTCCATTCATGAACCACCGAACCGACCCGGCAAGACTTCCTTTACGATATGGCAAACAATTTGCCTCAAATTGTAGGAGTCTCCCTGAAACGGCCATGGTCCGTTGCACGGGTGGAGGCTGACAGTTTTGCGTCCCTTTTCGAAGGAAGTCATCCCATGAAGAAATCCCTCATCACCACCGCCCGCGTTGCGACCATCGCTTTGGCACTCTCCGCCGCCGGGGCGTTCATGCCGGCCCAGAAAGGCACCGATAGTCTGTCTGCCGCCCTTGCGCCAACGCAGGCACAGGCCAACCAGCGGCAATATTCTTCAAACGAAATCATCAATGCAGGCCATGGCTTTTTTGGCTCCACGTCCACAGGTCTCGCCACGCTGGTGGAAAAAGCAGTGGCCCAATACGGCCTGCCCAATGGCTATATCTTGGGGGAAGAGGGTTCCGGCGCACTGGTGGCCGGTCTGCGCTATGGCGAAGGCAAGCTTTACACTAAAAATGCGGGCGACCACCCCATTTACTGGCAGGGCCCCTCCATCGGCTGGGATTTTGGGGGGGACGGTAACCGAACCATGATGTTGGTCTACAACCTCACCGACACGTCACAAATCTACCGCCGTTTCCTCGGCGTTTCCGGCTCTGCCTATCTGGTGGGCGGTTTGGGCATGACGGTGATGAAACACGGCGATACCGTCCTGGTACCGGTGCGCACCGGTGTTGGGGCACGGTTGGGTGTCAATCTGGGCTATTTGAAAATGCGCCAGAACGCGACCTGGAACCCGTTTTAAAGGCCATCCATATGAGCCGGAGAAGCGCCTTGCGCTTCCCATAAACCAAGCCGTTTAGTAGAGGTGGGGCGCGCGCCTCACCTCTTTTTTGTTTGCGAGATTGCCCGTGCTGGAATCAGGTCTGTTCTTCACCCTTGGCTTTTTATGCTCGCTGCTGCTGGCGCTTATGGTGGCCCCCGCAATCTGGCGGCGCGCTGTGGTCCTTACCCGCCAGCGCATAGAAAGCTCTGTCCCCCTCACGCTCAATGAAATTCAGGCTGACAAGGACCAGCTGCGCGCTGAGTTTGCCATGAGCACGCGGCGGCTGGAACTCTCGCTGGAAGGGTTGAAGGAGCGGGCCGCCGAACAACTCATCGAGATCAACCGACGCCGCGATGAAATGCTGCTTTTGGAAGAGCAGGAAAACCGAAAAACCGCCCGTATCGCCGATCTGGAAGCGCAAGCTAATGAAATGCGCACGGAAATGAAGATTGCCGAAGACAAATTAGCCCAGACCGATCTGGACCTGGCCGCCACCCAGGCCAAGCTGGAAGAGCGTGCGCTCGCCTACGAGAATCTTGAAACTAAATACCAGCAGACCGTGGATGAATTTGACGGGCGCAAGATTGAAATGGTGGCCCGCGAAACCCGCATCGATGCGGAACAAGACAGTGCCCGTGAGAACCGCGAAAAACTGAAAGCACTGGAGGCTGAAAAGCGCGCCACCACCAGCGAAATGAAGGAACTGCGGGCCAAGCTCGCCAAAGAAAAGAAACGCGCGGAAGGGGCGGAAGAGAAAATAGCTAAACTGCAAACCCAACTGGCCGATATGGAAATTCGCCTCGAACGCCGCGACAGCGACCTAACAGCCCTGCGCGCCAAGAGCGGCAATTCTTCTTCGGAAGTGTCCCGCCTGCAAAAGACCCTGGACAAGACGCTGGCCGAGAAAGTGAAGCTGGAGGCGGAACTCTCCGACGCGGCGCTACGCACCGAAGCGCTTTTGAAGGATGCGAGCGAAGAAAATGTTGAAAACGCCATCGCCAGCTTCGAAAGTGACCGCCGCCGGGCCACCGACCGCATCACCGAATTGGAGAAAGAGCGCGACGCCCTCAAGGTAGAACTTTCCACCATGCAAATGGCTTCCGGCGAGGACTGGGAATTGGAGCGGCGCGAAAACGCTATCGTGCGCGAACGCATCAATGATCTGGCCGCTCAAGTCACCGCCATGACGGCAGCCTTGGAGGGACCGGATTCCCCCATCAATCAGGCACTCGGCAAGCAGGAAGGCGTCTTCTCCAAGGTAAAAGGCAAGGGAAAACCGAAGATACAGGTGGAAACACTGGCAGACCGCATCCGCGCCCTTCAAGCAGCCACCGAAAAAGCCTAAATCAGGCCCATGGCTCACAAAAAACCTAATCTGCCCGAGAAAATCTGCGTCATCTGCGGGCGCCCCTTTGCGTGGCGCAAGAAGTGGGAGCGCAATTGGGACGAGGTGAAATACTGTTCCAAAAAATGCGCCAGCCAGCGCAATGCGGTGGCCGCACGCCACGGGCAAAAATCGTAACGCTCACGTAAATTTGCCGTTCTAACAGGCCATTTTCGCTGGAAAAGCCATTTGCCCGCCCTATTTAGACGCAAGAGAACCTCAATACTGATCTAATTCAACGGAGCCTTTTGTGACCCGCACCCTTCTTGCCGCCTTGGCTTTTACCCTCGCAACCGCCACAGCTGCCACGGCCCATGATTATAAACTGGGCGATCTGATGATTGATGAGCCCGTGGCCCGGGCCACCGCCCCCGGCGCTAAAGTGGGTGCAGGCTATGTGACCATCATGAACAAAGGCGACAAAGACGCTTTTCTGGTGGGTGGGGAGGCCGATTTCGCTGGCCTCATCGAAATTCATGAAGGCAAGGTGGAAAATGGTGTGATGACCATGAAGGCCTTCGAAAATGGCCTCATCATTCCTGCCGGCGGCACGGCCGTGATGAAGCCTGGCGGCAATCACGTCATGTTCATGAAGCTGAAACAGCCGCTGACGGAAGGCGAAACCCTGCCTGTCACCCTGCGCTTCAAGGAAGCGGGCGAAGTGAAGATTGACTTCAAAGTGCTATCCATCGCCGACACCATGAAGATGAAGGGCGGTATGGCCATGGATCATTCCAAGATGGATCATTCCAAGATGGACCACTCAAAAATGGACCATTCTGGCCATGGCAACCACGGCGGTCATTCCGAAAAAAAGGCGGACGAGTAAGTTTGATAGAGCCCCGGCGCCACCACTTGCGTATCATCCTCGGACCCCAGTCCGAGGATGATGCCTTTACGGGTTAAGCTAGGTCAGAAAACCTACTCCTGCCCGATTTTGCTCATTTTCTCTGAGATAGCGGTAATGCGCTTGGCCGTCTCACCCAGTGCGGCGGCCAGCGCCTGTTCTTTTTCGGCCATGGCTTCACGCTCGTCACCACCGACACGGTAATTGGCAAGCTCTGCCTCCAGCCCACGCACCTTGTGCTGCAATTCCACCAACTCATCGGTGACCATCACCCCCGCCATAACGGTGAGGCGCTGGTCGCCAATTTCACCGAAGGATCCCTTGAGCGAATCAATGGTCTTATCGAACCGCTTGGCCAAGTCCAACAAATGGGCTTCCTGCCCCTCATCGCAGGCCATGCGGTAAGTC
Source organism: Pseudomonadota bacterium (assembly GCA_039198355.1). GTDB lineage: Bacteria > Pseudomonadota > Alphaproteobacteria > Rhizobiales > Rhizobiaceae > Pseudahrensia. Next base: position 50,657 of record JBCCTO010000008.1, on the reverse strand, counting down.
TTGCCGTTAATAAGCACTGCCACTTGGGGCATCGATCACTTCCCCCCGCTGGATGAACTGTCCATCACCGCCCGCACCGTCTCCATGGCTCCCACCAGACGGCGGGATACCTCGCTGTTAACAGAAGACAAGCGCTCAGCCCGGGCTGTGGCGCTATCAAGATCATTGGCCAGCCGCGCCCGATCGTCCGCCATTCGCTGCACCTGTTCATCGGCACTGCGCACCACGGCGCTGCGTTCCACAGCAGCATCCACAGCCTTATCAAGGCCATCCAGCGCACCATTGAGGCGGGCGAGCGCGTCGGTCAGCGGATCGCGGGCTTTGGAAGCGGTATCGTCGTTTGCGGCCATGGAATACGAGAAACTGAAAACAGGTTGGGATTTGCTCTTCAAAGAAGCAAAGGTTGGCAAGGACAAGGCCCTAATCACAGTTTTTCGTCAACAAGTAAAACGGCTTATCCCGCTTGTTTTGAGTCATCTGGCAAAAAAGGCATTGGTGTCCCTTTTCCAACTCACGACCCTGCACCGCACCCCACCATGACTTTACTGAGCAGTAAGCTCTGCGTTTGCACGTTTCAAACCATGATGGTATGGGAGCGGCCAATGCAGGAAGGCTTCATGGCAGGCCCAAACAGGATAAAGACTGACTCTGCACAGCCCGTTTGTAATGGGCTTGTGCGTCCGTTCCCAAACCACCGTTTAAAACCTCTTTGCCCTTTGAAAACTGATGAAATGCCGCCAGTCCCATGCGGCAGCTGGTCCTTGGTCAATATGGGACATCACAAAGACTTGGCATTTGCACGAACTGAGCCGAAAGAAACCCGTTATGAGCACTCTCACCAACACTCCCGATAAAAGCCAGCGCATGGCCAACGCCATTCGTTTTCTCTCTGCCGATGCCGTGCAAAAGGCCAATTCCGGCCATCCCGGCCTGCCCATGGGGGCAGCGGATATTGCCACGGTTCTGTTCACGAAGTTTATGAAATTTGACCCCAAACAGCCCGATTGGCCGGACCGTGACCGTTTTGTGCTCTCCGCCGGTCATGGATCCATGTTGCTTTATTCTGTCCTGCACCTGCTGGGCTACAAGGACATGACCATGGAGGAGATCAAAAATTTCCGCCAATTGGGGTCCAAAACCGCTGGTCACCCGGAATATGGGCACGCTGCAGGTATTGAAACCACCACCGGTCCGCTGGGCCAGGGCATCGCCAATGCCGTGGGCATGGCCATGGCGGAGCGCAAGTTGAACGACGAGTTTGGCGACGACCTCGTCAACCACTTCACCTATTGCCTCGTGGGCGATGGCTGCCTGATGGAAGGCATTTCCCAGGAAGCTATTACCCTTGCCGGCCACCTGCGCCTCAACAAGCTGATCGTCCTGTGGGACGACAACAACATCTCCATCGATGGCCCCATTTCCATCACGGACTCAACCGACCAGATCGCCCGATTTGAGGCATCCCGTTGGAACACGATGCGGGTGGATGGTCACGATCAAGACGCTATTGCGCAGGCCATTGAAGAGGCCCAGCAGTCGGACCGGCCCACCATGATCGCTTGTAAAACCACCATCGGTTACGGTGCACCCACCAAGGCGGGCACCAAGGGCGTGCACGGTGCGCCCTTGGGGCCAGACGAAATCGCCGGTGCCCGTGAGACTTTGGGTTGGGACAGTGAGCCTTTCACTGTACCCGAAGACGTGCTGGATGCCTGGCGTATCGCGGGCCTGCGCTCCACCCATGAGCGAAAGGAATGGTCTGACCGTCTGGCCGCTGCCGACAGCACCTTGCGTGGCGAGTTTGAGCGCCGCCAGCGGGGCGACCTGCCCAGTGGCTTCGCCGAGGCCATGGAAAATCTCAAGAAAGAGCTGGCCGAAGACCCACCCAAAAAAGCCACCCGCAAGGCCTCCCAGGCCGTGCTGGAAGTTATCAATGGCGTGGTGCCGGAAACATTGGCCGGGTCTGCTGACCTCACAGGCTCCAACAACACAAACACCAGCCAAACCCCCGCCATCACGGCGGAAGACTTTTCTGGCCGTTTTGTCCATTACGGCATCCGCGAACACGCCATGGCCGCGGCCATGAACGGTATCGCGCTCCATGGTGGGCTGATCCCTTATTCCGGCGGGTTCCTCATCTTTTCCGACTATTGCCGCCCGTCCATCCGTCTGGCAGCCCTCATGGGCATTCGCGCCATCCATGTGATGACCCATGATTCCATCGGCCTTGGGGAAGACGGCCCCACCCACCAGCCGGTGGAGCAATTGGCGGCCCTGCGCGCCATCCCAGGCCTCAACGTCTTCCGCCCCGGCGACATGGTGGAGACAGCCGAATGCTGGCAACTGGCCCTAGAAGCAAATGACCGCCCTTCGATCATTGCACTCACCCGTCAGGATCTGGAACCCTTCCGTAAAGACTTTGACAGCGAGAACCTCTGTGCAAAGGGAGCCTATGAATGCGCTCCGGCTAATGGCGATGCGCAAATTTCTCTCTTCGCCTCCGGCTCTGAGGTGGAAATTGCCATGGAGGCCAAAGAAAAACTGGAAGCCGCTGGCCACCCCACCCGTGTGGTCTCCGTGCCCTGCTTTGAGCGATTTGAAATGCAGTCCGACGAATGCCATCGCGAGATTATCGGCGATGCGCCCGTAAAAATTGGCATTGAGGCGGCCATCCAACAGGGTTGGGACCGTTTCATCGGCTCCGACGGCATCTTTATCGGCATGGAGGGGTTTGGCGCCTCCGCCCCCTATAAGGAGTTATACGACCATTTCGGCATTACCGCCGATGCGGTTGTCGCCGCAGCCACAGGCCGCTTGGCGGCCACGGCTGAGGATGCATCGGAATAAGCGACAGCTAAGCCTTGTAGTCCCGCGTGTCTTCAATCACCAACCCGTCATTGGGCAGCCCGTCTACGGGGTGGGCGTTGCCGCCCAATTTGGTGATATCGCGCAGGGCGGCTTTCACCGCATCCGGGTCAGCCTCGCCTGTATAGTGCAAAGCCATGGCATCGCTATCGCCTTCGCGGCTCACCACGAGGCGGGCCCCTTCCATGCCGTCAAAGCGGGCCACGATTTGGGCCACTTGTTTGGGGTCCACAAACATGCCCTTGACCTTGGTGCGCTGGTCAGCACGGCCCATCCAACCCCTAATGCGGGGAGCTGTGCGCCCACAGGGGGAGGGCGCGTCGATGAAGGCGGAAAGGTCTCCCGTGCCAAAGCGCACCAAGGGATAGGTTGTGGAGAAATTGGTGACCACCAATTCGCCCACCTCCCCGGCTGGCACGGGATCACCCGTGCCCGGGCGCACGATTTCCACGATTAAATCTTCATTCACCAACATGCCCTCCACAAGCCCATCGGCAGATTTGGTTTCATAAGCAATGACGCCCAGATCAGCCGTGGCATAGCACTGCATCACCTCCACCCCCCGCTTGGCATAGTCGTCCCGCATGGAGGGGAAAAGTGCCCCGCCAGACACCATGGCTCGCTTAATGCAGGAGAGGTCCACGCCCATCTCGTTGGCCTTATCGAGGATCACTTTCAGATAATCCGGCGTGCCCGCATAAGCCACAGGTTGGAGGGCCTGGGCCGCTTCCACCTGCATTTCCGTATTGCCAATACCAGCGGGAAAAACTGTGCAACCCAGCGCCCTGAGAGCCTCATCCAAAATAAAACCACCGGGCGTCATGTGATAGGCCAGCGCATTGTGGACCACATCCTCGCTGCGAAACCCCGCCGCGTGAAGCGCCCGCGCGCCATTCCACGGGTCAGCCCCCGCCCCCTGCGGTTCCCAAATGGGACCGGGGGAGAGAAAAACGCGGTTTCCCGCCAGCAGGGCTTGATTGGCAAACCCGCCAAAGGGTGGCTTGGCCTTCTGTGCTGGCATCAATTCGGGCTTGCGCAAGACGGGCAAACTGGCCAGCGCTTCCCGGCTGTTCAAACGCGAAAGATCGTGCCCTGATAGATGTTCGGCTAAACCAGGCGCGAAACCAACGGCTTCACTCAAATGTTTGGGCAAACGCTCAAAGAGTGCCGCTTCACGTTTCTCATTGGATTGCGTGTCACGGGCATCAAATGTCTCTGTCATGGCCCTGAGCCTCCCTAGCGAATAATCCTGATCCACCGAGCCAGGTCCAACAGGCTCATGGCAGCGGCAGCCACATAGGTCAGCGCTGCCGCTTTGAGCACCGAACGCACCGCTGGCAAATCATCTTCCTCAAGATAACCACCGTCTTTCAGCAGAGGCAAAGCCCGCTGGAAACTAGCATCATATTCCACAGGAAGCGTGATGAGATGCACCACCAGGCGGATGGCCAAGAGGCCAACACCCAAAGCAATAAAGCCAAAAAACGCAGCAGGCGTGCGCGCCAGCAGGCCCAACAGCGGTGCAGCCAAGAAGAAGATCGACGCCACACGGTCGATGGAGGCGACGGCTTTCACAAGCCGTTGGCGGCGCATGAGGCCGCCATCGGGCAGGCCATCAAGACCATCCGCATGTTGCAGTGCGTGACCCACCTCATGGGTCGCCACCGCCACAGCCGTGAGGGAACGACCCTGCATAATATCGGGCGTGAGCCGCACCATGCGGGCGTCCGGGTCATAGTGGGGCCCAAGGTCCGTGTCCTCCAGCCCCACACCGCGCAATTGATAATGGTCGATAAGGTGCTGCGCCAGTTCACCGCCCGTACCGGGCAAGTCGGCCCGATCCTTCCCGTGCCGACGCATGACATGCTTGATCCAAAACTGGGGGCCAAAAATACCCGCCAGCACCAAGGCTCCAAAGATGAGACCCAACGCCGCCATTAGCGCTCTTCCAAAACGATGGTTTTATACGCCAGCACCCGTTCGATAATTTGGTCCACCGGCGCGTCCAACGGCTCCAGATCAATGGTAAAATCTGGCTCAACACCAGCCCCAGTTTTCCGCTTGGAGGCATCCGGCCAAAGATAAACACCCAATTGAAAATCATTTTCGGCCCGCGCCAGCCGCATGTCTTTAATGTGGTCCCACGGCACAGCCTGGGTGGAATGACGGGCGTCAAACAGCCCATCCGGGCGGACGGCAAACACCACCGACTGATTGAAATAGCGCCAGATGGTGGCCGCAGAGCAAAAGCCGAAAAAGATCGTGCCGGATACCGCGGTGATGACATCCGCATGCCGCAATCCGAATAGACGCGCAAAAAGCCACACGAGGAAGGAAACAATCAGCGTGAGCCCAATCGCCGTAATCAGCGAGCGGAAAAAACTGTCCTTGGAATAGCGATATTGGGCTGCCATAGCTTCCATATAGGGCGCGCTTCGGTGAGGACAAAGAGAAAGCACCTTGTGACTTGACAAGATGCGCGGGCCAGTCGCAGAGGCCGTGCTGATTGCAATTCATCTATGCCTTCGCTTCACTCAGGTTGAATGTGTCACTCCCAAAGGAAGCTCTTCATGCGCCCGCTATTCCCACCCGGTTCGGAAACATCGGCCCGCGCCATAAAACTCTCTCCGGGCGTCATTTCCAACAATCATGTCTTCCTGACAGGATTGACGGGCAGCCGCGCCGATGGCTCGATGCCCGATGACCAATCCGAACAGTTCCGATTGGCATTCGATAAAATCGCTTTGGTGCTTCAGGAGGCCGGATTGGACTGTAGCGCCATTGTCGAAATGACCACTTATCATGTGGGGTTGCGGGACCATTTTGATACGTTCAACACCGTACGCGCAGAATATATCAGCCAGCCTTTTCAGGCTTGGACAGCGGTGGAAGTAGCAGGGCTGCGCAGAGAAGGGGCCATTGTGGAAATTAAGGTTGTTGCAGAAATGAACTCCACTTAAATCAACGCATGCCTAAACGGTGCATGCCAGCGCTCAGTAGACAGAGCATGCTTAAGCCAGCCAGCGCTTGCGGCGCTTGTAGTGCTTTACATTGCGGAAGTTTTTGCGGCCTTCGCCGGATACACCCAGGTAGAATTCCTTCACGTCTTCATTTTCCCGCAGCGCCTTACCCTCGCCGTCCAGCACCACGCGACCGGACTCCAGAATATAACCATAGGTGGCGTAGCGAAGAGCGATATTCGTATTTTGCTCCGCCAGTAGGAAAGACACCCCCTCCTTGGAGTTCAATTCCTTCACAATCTCAAAGATTTCTTCCACCAGCTGCGGGGCAAGACCCATGGAGGGTTCGTCCAGCAGGATCATCTCAGGCTTAGACATGAGCGCGCGCCCGATGGCGCACATTTGCTGTTCACCGCCGGAGGTGTATCCAGCCAGCGAGTTCTTCCGCTCCCGCAGGCGGGGGAAATAATTGTAGACCAGTTCCAGGTCTTGCTTGATGGCGGACGCTCCATCCTTGCGCGTGAAGGCACCGGTGAGGAGGTTTTCTTCCACGGAGAGGTGGCCGAAACAGTGCCGCCCTTCCATCACCTGAATGCAGCCGCGACGCACCAGATCGTTGGGTGTAAGAGACTGAATTTCTTCGCCTTTGAACAAAATATTGCCCTTGGTTACATCCCCCCGCTCTGCGCCCAACAGATTGGAGATGGCTTTGAGCGTGGTGGTTTTACCCGCCCCATTGGCCCCCAGAATAGCAACAATGCCTCCGCGCGGCACGGTGAGCGACACCCCTTTCAACACGAGGATTACATGATCGTAGATCACCTCGATATTGTTCACTTCGAGGATGGTTTCAGCGGGTTCAACGGCTGGGGTTTCAGCAACGCTCATGGTGTGGGCCTTATTACGAATTTAATTTTTGCTCCCACCTTCCCCTGGAGGGGAGGTCGGAGAGCGCAGCGATCCGGGCGGGGGGCCGGGATTGCATGGCAAACCCACATCCGGCCCCCCGCCCGAACCCTGCTGAAGCAGGCTTCGACCTCCCCTCAAGGGGGGAGGTGAAGGAGTGTGTGTCAGCCCCTAGCCGCAGGTCTGGGTCTGCCAGTCTGGCTTGTCGGAGACGTATTTGGCAGCCGCCTCGTCCAAAAGCGGACGCACCACGTCCGTCATGGGTGGAATGAGGTCTGTCACGCGCGTCCAGTTGGAACCGCTCCACTGCTGGATGAAGATTGACCCGCCACCTTCATGGTCAGGACAGGAGCCTTTCACGGGGCTTGCGAAATTCTCCAGACCCAGTTCTTTCATACGCTGGGGGGAGAGATCGAAATTCTCCAGACCCATACGCATGTCCGCACCGGTAATGTTCTTCTTGCCCGTCATTTCCTGGGCCACCTTGATGGCTTCCGCCACGATAACGGCGTTGAAAAGACCACGGTTGTAGAGAACGTCGCCCATCTTTTCTGGATCAACCTGCGATTTGCCAGCATCCACCACCAGACGCTTCACGTCCTGGAGGGCGGGGAAATCCGTGCCAATGCCGGTGAAATTGGAAGCCAGATAGCCCTTACCGGCATCGCCCACAGGGTCCAAATCTGAATGGGCGCCTGCCCACCAGTTGCCGATGAATTTATCCATGGGGTAGCGGATTTTAGCAGCTTCCCTCACGGCCGTGGCGTTCATGGCGCCAAAGCCCCACATGACCATCCAGTCGGGGCGCTCTTTGCGCACGTTTAGCCATTGGGAGCCCTGGTTCTGCATGTCTTTGACAGCAACGGGGAACCCGACCCACTCAAACTCCATGCTCTTGGACAGTTTTTCCAGAAGCGGGATGGGTTCACGGCCATATCCAGCATCCAGATAAATGAAGCCGATTTTCTTGCCTTTGATGCCGCCATTATCGTCAATGTATTTCAGGATCGACGACATCTGGCTCCAGTAACCGGCGGGGTAAGTGAAGGTCCACGGGAACTTCTCGCCCACGCCAGCCGCCGATAGGCCATAGCCCATGGAAAGAACGGGGATTTCATCCACCGGGGCCTTGGGGATCAATTGCAGCGTGATGCCGGTGGAATAGGGGTTATACACCAGCGCACCCTTGCCCTTGGTGGCCTCATAGCATTCCACGCCCTTTTGCGCGTTATAGCCGGTCTCACATTCTTCCAGATTAACCTTCACGCCACCAATGCCGCCATCACGCTCGTTGAGCATGGTGAAATAGTCGGCAAAACCATTGGCGATCGGGATGCCCCCGCCCGCAAAGGGCCCGGTGCGGTAAGTTAGCGATGGCACATATAGTTCGCCACCATGGCCATCAGCCTTTGCGGTAATGGCCGTCGATGCCACGGTCATGGCCGTGATCGAGAGGCCTAGGATGAGTGATTTCAGTTTCATGTTCTTCCTCCAAATAAGGCCGCGCCTCCCAGCACCGCCGGTTTGAAACCTGATGATTGTTGCAGGCGGCATGGGGTTTCAAAACATGCCGCCCAAAAAGCCAGCCTATCCGTAGGGGAAAGGCCAATTGCGCAATTTCTCCTTGGTGATTTGCCAAAGCCGGGCGATGCCGTGGGGCTCCACGATCAAGAAGAAGATAATCAAGGCGCCGATAATCATCTGCGTGGCATGTTCCATCACCGCAGCGTTGATGTCGAGGCCAAGCACGCCTGGTAGCGCCCGCATGGCCAAGGGCAGAATGTAAATGAAGGCCGCGCCGCAGAAGCAGCCGATCAAACTGCCCAACCCGCCAATGATAATCATGAACAGGATCTGGAACGACATATTGATGTTGAAGCTCTCCACCTCCGCGGAACCGAGCCACAAAAACACCATCAGCGCCCCCGCCACACCGCAATAGTAGGAAGACATAGCGAAAGCGGACAGTTTGGCGTTCAGCGGTTTGATGCCCATGAGCTCCGCCGCAATGTCCATATCGCGGATCATCATCCACGACCGCCCAATGCGCCCGCGAATGACGTTGGAGGCGATCCAAGTGAGTAATACCACAATGCAAAGCACCACGTAATAACGGGTGATCTTGTCTGCCCCCGCACCAGCGATGGCCAAATCGCCAATGTAGTAATTGCGGGCATCGATGGCGCCGGATTCATTGTAATTGTAGAGCCACGGAATGCGGATGAACGCCCATTCCAGAAAAAATTGCGCCGCCAGCGTGGTGATGGCCAGATACAACCCTTTGATGCGCAAGGAGGGCAGGCCAAACAACACGCCAATACCCGCTGCGAAAAAGCCCGACAGCAGAATGTGAATGACCAGCGGAATATCGGGAAAGATCGTTGCCAGCTTGTAGCAGGAATAGGCCCCCACCCCCATGAACGCACCGGTACCCAGCGAAAGCTGGCCACAATAGCCGGTGAGAATGTTCAGCCCAATCGCCGCCAGCGCGAAGATCAGGAAAGGGATCATGATGGAGTTAATGAAGAGATCATTCCCCACCAGCGGGATCACCACAAAGGCAACGGCGAGAATAATACCCAGCCCAATCCGGTCCTGCAAAATGGGGAAGATGGCCTGATCAACCTTATAGGACGTCTTGAACTGCCCAGCTTCGCGGTAAAACATTAGGCCCTCTCCCCTGCCTTCGCCCGGCTTTTGGTCGCCGGTTTCTTTTTCTTCGCCGCCGCCTTGGCTGCTTTTTCTGCCGCTGCCGCTTCCAGCCCGGCGCGCCGTTCGGTCATGGCGTTGTATACCAGACTGGCCAGCCCGGCGCTGCGGGCCATGGCCATGTCACGCACTTTCACGTGACGCAGTTTCTTGCCTTTGCCTTCCAGCAAGCCGTTGGGGTCATCCAGCATGGCCCCCCACCAGAACCCCAAATTGACGTAGCCTTTTTGGGGCATGATGTAGCAATAGCTCTCGGTTATCTTCTTTTCACCATGGCCATAGGAGACCGCCCGGTCCCCCTTGCGCGGCACCTCTGTTGTATTGCTGTCCAACCCCACCACGAGAGAGCGCAGATGGTCCGCCAGCGCCCGCACATCGTCTGCAACCTGTCCGAAGACATCGTCCCATGTGCCCAGTTTGGTGATGGTGGTGACGCTCATACTCACACCCGCTCGATAATCTTTTCGCCAAACAACCCTTGAGGGCGGAACAGCAGGAAGATCAGCGCCAGCACATAGGCGAACCACGCTTCCACGCCGCCGCCAAACAGGCCGCCCCAATAGACCTCAAATACTTTCTCACCGATGCCGATAATCAGCCCGCCCACAATGGCGCCGGGGATAGAAGTAAACCCACCCAAAATGAGCACAGCCAGCGCCTTCAATGCGATGATTTCCAGCGCGAAGGACACATCCGACCGCGCACCCCACATGATGCCCGTCACCAGCGCCACCACACCGGCGGCAAACCACACGATGGCCCAAATCTGGTTTAGCGAAATGCCAACAGAGAGCGCAGCCTGGTGGTCATCCGCCACCGCCCGCAGCGCCCGCCCGATGCGGGTTTTGGAAAAGAACACGGCAAGCCCGGCCACCAGCAGCGCTGCGATAATCACAGCAGCGATATCCAAATGCTGAAACGTCACCCGCCATGCCCCGTCAAAGGGTTCCCAATCGGTCACACCGGTGGGCAGGCCCAGTTCCTTGGTAATCATAGGCTTCGGCTCACCACCGAATACAAACTCGCCTAGACCTTTCAGGAACAGCGTCAGCCCGATGGTGGCCATGAGCAGAATGGCATCGTTCTGATTCACCAGCTTGCGCAGCACCAGCCCTTCAATGCCCACGGCCAGCAGAGCCATAATCCCGATGGTAATCAGAAGCGCCAAGATGGCCGGCACCCCCGCCTGATGCAGCGATACCAGCGCCAGCGCCGCAAACACCACCATGATGCCTTGGGCGAAGTTGAAAACGCCCGAAGCCTTGTAAATCAGTACGAACCCCAAGGCTACAAGGGCATAAAGCGTGCCGGAGACAAAACCTTCCCAAACCGTCTGAATGAACAGATCAGGTATGTCCGCCATGAGGACAAAGGGTTCGATGAAAATGTCTTTCAGAAGGTCCATGATCCCCTACCCATCCAGATAGCAAAAGGAGTTGCCCGTGCGCGGGTTTTCAAAACACCAGCGCGACCCGTCGATCTTAAAGTTGTTCACAGCAACGCCGTTGAGTTCAAAACTCTCTTCTTGGTTGGCCAGAACGGTCACGTCCCCATCCGGCCAGCGGAAGCGCTGAACCCGCTTGCAGCCCTCCGAGCAGCCAACATTTTGCTCAACACTGCGCGTGCAAGGCTTTCGTGAAATTTCTCGCCCGCCACGCTGCACGATGCAAATGGTCATGATCCCTTGGGCATGAGCATTACTGGAGCCAACCACGCTTTGGTGACCGGGCACAAACGTGGCCAGGAACAGTGCAAGCAGAGAGAGGATTGAAAATCGCAGCATCAGTGCGGCACCCCCAGATAGGCATCAATCACTTCTTGTGAGGCCTGCACTTCTTCCGGCGAGCCATCGGCGATCTTTTTGCCGTAATCCAGCACCACCACGCGGTCGGCCAGGTCCATCACCACGCCCATGTCGTGTTCAATCAGGGCGATGGTGGTGCCAAATTGCTGGTTCACGTCCACAATGAAGCGGGACATGTCCTCTTTTTCTTCCAAGTTCATGCCCGCCATGGGTTCGTCCAGCAGCAGCAGGTCCGGCTCCAGCGCCAGCGCACGGCCCAGTTCCACCCGCTTTTGCAGACCATAGGGCAGTTTGCCCACCGGCTGGCGGCGGATATGGGCAATTTCGAGAAAATCGATGATTTCCTCCACCTTCTGGCGGTGCTCAATCTCCTCATCCCGCGCCGGGCCATAGTAGAGCATCTGCGTCAGGAAGTTCCGCTTCATCTTCAGCGAGCGCCCGGACATGATGTTGTCCAGCGTGGACATGCCCGTGAAGAGCGCCACGTTCTGAAACGTGCGCGCAATGCCCGACGCCGCCGCCTCATAAGGCTTCATCCGCCGCCGCGTCTCCCCACGAAAGCGGATCGTCCCTTCCTGCGGGTGGTAAAACCCATTGATGACATTGAGCATCGAGGTCTTACCCGCCCCATTCGGCCCGATAATGGCCCGGATCTCGCCCTTCAAAATATCAAAAGAAATATCCTGAATAGCCGTCACCCCACCAAAGCGGAGCGTCACATTGGAAACGGAGAGCATTTCTTCGGCAGTCGTAACCGCCGTTGCAATTGTCGTATCGTGAGCATTCATGCCTGGACCGCTCCCATGGGTGTAATGCCTGCGCGGGGATGACAAACGAGAGTTTGGGTCAATGGCACCATCACTCCGCCGCCTCCTTCATGGCTTCTGGCGGATAGACTTGCGCATCGCGGATCTGTACCGTGGCAGAAATCTTGCCCTTTCGGCCGTCTTCAAACACCACCTCTGTCTCCACAAATTTCTCCTTGCTCCCATCATAGAGCGCTTCGATCAGCGGGGTATAGCGGTCGTTGATGAGCGTGCGGCGCACTTTCATGGTGCGGGTGAGTTCACCATCGTCGGCATCCAGCTCTTTATGCAGCACCAGGAACCGCGCGATCTGCGCCCCAGCCACGCGCTCCTCTTGTGAAAGGTCTCGGTTCACCTGGTCCACATGGCTGGCCATCATGTCATAGACTTGCGGGTGGTTGGCCAGTTCCTGGTAGCTGGCATAGGCAATGTTGTTGCGCTCCGCCCAGTTGGCCACGGGCTGGAGGTCAATGTTCAGCATCACGGCTACGTAGTCGCGCCCATTACCAATGGCCACGGCTTCCTTGATGTTGGGAAAAAACTTCAGCTTGTTTTCGATATATTTGGGCGGGAACATGGAGCCGTTATTCAGCCGACCCACATCCTTGGCCCGGTCGATAATGCGCAAATGCCCGTCACCGTCGATGAAACCGGCATCTCCCGTCTTCACCCAACCTTCGGCGTTTTTCGTATCCGCCGTAGCCTCGTCATTTTTATAATAGCCCATGAATACACCGGGGGAGCGGTAAAGAATTTCACCATTCTCCGCCACGTCGATCTCCACGTCTGGCGAAGGCGTACCCACCGTATCGGCAGAAATTTGCCCATCGGGCTGGGCGGTGATGTAAACACTGGCTTCCGTCTGGCCGTAAAGCTGTTTCAGGTTCAGGCCCAGCGAGCGGTAAAAGCGGAAGATTTCCGGCCCGATGGCTTCCCCCGCCGTATAGCCCACTTTCATGCGCGTCATGCCCAGACGGTTTTTCAGCGGGCCATAAACCAGAAACTCGCCCAGCTTGTATTTCAGTTTGTCCCACAAGCCCACGCTCTCCCCGTCCAAAATACGCCCGCCCACCTTATTGGCGTGAGCCAGGAAGGCGTGGAACATTTTCTGCTTCAGCTTGCTGGCATCCTCCATGCGCACCATCACGTCGGTGAGCAGGCCTTCAAACACGCGGGGTGGGGCGAAGAAATAAGTGGGCGCGATCTCGCGGCGGTTTTCCGTCACCGTGTCGGGGCTTTCCGGGCAGCACACGCAATAGCCCGCTACGAAGGCTTGGCCGTAGGAAAACACATGGTCCCCCACCCAGGCCAGCGGCAGATAGGCGATGATTTCTTCGTTTTCGTCGAACTTGTCGAAAGCGTTGGCGTTACGTGAAGAGATGACCATGTTGTCGAAGGACAACATCACACCCTTTGGCTTGCCCGTCGTGCCGGACGTATAAAGCATTACCGAAAGGTCTTCGCCCCTACCCGCTTCGATACCGGCCAGCCAGGCGGCTTTTTCTTCAGCGGTCGGGTCACTGCCCAGCGTCTGCACCGCCTTAAAGCTGGTCAGCCCCTCTTCATCATAGTCCTGAAGGCCCCGGTCCCAATCGTAAATGATGTATTCCAGCTGGGGCAGCTGGTCCTTGATGGAAAGCAGCTTGTCTACCTGCTCCTGATCCTGCACCACGGCGAAACGCACTTCCGCGTGTTGCAACACATAGACCATCTCCTCCGCCACCGAATCGGCATAGACCGGCACCGGCACGCCACCGAGCGCTTGCGCAGCGGTGAACGACCAGTAGAGACGCGGGCGGTTGCTGCCCACAATGGCCATGCGGTCACCCTTGGCAAAACCCAGCTTTGCAAGGCCCAGTGAAAACCGTTCCGCTTCACGGGCCATTTCCGCCCATGTCCAGGTCTGCCAAATGCCAAAATCCTTGTGGCGCATGGCCGGACGGTCGGCAAAACGCTGGGCATTCAACAGCAGAAGTTTTGGAAACGTATCCAAGCCATCGGCGCTATTCTTGTTCGCCAGCGCGGAACTCGCTTGTGATGCGCTCATGTTTTCACGTCCTCCCAAACGCTCAAAACCACATGACCCTACCGGGTTCGAAATGACAGTTTTTCCACTTGCTGCCCCCTTGGCAAGAGCGTTGTCACAGAAAGTCTCATTTTTTAAGAGATCACGCATTCCATGTGAGACAGGGAAGCACTAAAAAATGCGTTCGAGAACAACAAATTGCTGTTTGAGAAGCGGCAATTTTTGACCCACATTGAATGGGCAGGGATCTAAGAGAATCCCTGCCATTCCACCCATGCCCCATGAAAATGGGCGCGGCCCAAGGGGATATTTTGCTGCTCGGTGTGGCCTGGATTGAGAATAAGGTCGATGCCCGCGCCGGGCGTGTTGCCGTCCGCCTCCATGCGCAACCACGCCAGCGCGCCCTGCCGCAAGCGGATGCCATGGCGCGCAATCATCGCCGCCCCTTCGTCCTGGGCTTGTGGAGGCAAATACTGCCAAGCGACGGTGGAATAGATTACGGTGCAGACACTTTCATCTGCATGCTCAAGCTGCCCTTCCAAAAACACCAGAGCGTCCTTGGCCTCCACGCAGACAGGGTGCTGCCGCGCTATGGACAAAGCCGCTTCCAGCCGCGCAAGGCGTTCGGGCTGGTCCGGCCAAACATAAGCGGTTAACCGTAAAGCATCGTCATCATCCGACGGGTCCAAGGGTGACAGATCACACCCTGCTCTGCTCATAATGGATATAGGCGCAGCATGGGGCGGTTTGCCTTTCCACTCCGGCTTCAGGCGGACAGCACTGGCCGCATCGCCAAATAAATGCCCCCCCAAATTGTAGGAAAAGCGATCCGCTTGCAGGTTAAGACCGGCGGATGCACCAAGCTCCACCAGCGCCAGCGGTTTTTGGGTCAATGCAGAAATCGTCATGAATCCCGCCCACAGGGCCGCTGCCCGCGAGACCTCATTGGTCTGGGGCGGGCGCTCTACCCAGAGGCACAGAAAATCGGACTGTTCTTGCAAAATCCTGTGCAAAATGTCCCAGGAGGGGCGCGCATGCTTCGCATTGCCATAGGCTTCCGCCAAGGCCGGAGCGCGGTTCGTGAGCGCCTGTGCGTGAAGACCACCGCACAGGCGAAGGGGCACGTTATCGGCGCTGATGGCCGGATCACCGCTCCACGTCAGACACTTGGCGCCAATGGCCGTATCAGACGTTAAATTGGCAGCAAACTGTTCGCATAAGTGAGCGGTAAAGGCGGAGCCAAGCCCGGCACAGGCTTTGGCTTGCCCGATAAAGGCGGCGCGCACCGCCGCCTCTCGATCAGTCACTCAGCCGCCTCCAGAACATCAAATCCTTGCGGATTTTTCAAACCCGCACGCAGTTCCCGGCGCAGGCTTTCAGCCCGCTCCACATTCGCCTCTTTCACATGACCAAAGCCGCGAATGGCATCGGGATAATTGGCCAGTTTGATCGCGGTTTCCAGCGTCGTCGGGGAAAGCTCTGCGATGATTTCATCCAGCACGATCTCATAGTCCGCCAGCAAGCGCCGCTCCATCTTGCGCTCTTCCGTGTAGCCGAAAATATCGGCCCATGTGCCGCGCAGACCTTTAAAGCGATGAAGAATGCCAAAGGCTTTCAACATCCAGGCACCAAAGGGCTTTTTAATCAACTCGCCCTTGTCATTGCGCTTGGACAGGAGCGGCGGGGCCAGATGGAATTCAAGCCGGTCAAAGCTTTCGAACTGGCTGGCCAGCTGCGCTGCAAACCCACCATTGGCGTAGAGCCTCGCCACCTCATACTCATCCTTGATGGCCATGAGTTTGTAGAGAATGCGCGCCACAGTTTCCTGCAAATCCGTGCGGGTGGAAACTTGAGCCTCGGCCTGCGCAATCCGTTGCATCCACCGCTCGAACCGACCGGCATAGGCGGCGTTTTGATATTCCGTCAGCTGCGCCACGCGGCGCGCCACCATTTCCGCCACATCAACGGACTTTATCCGATGGGGCAGTTCTTCGCCTGCGCTCATTTTCTCGCCCTGCTTGGGCACAGGCAGAAGCGCCATGTCATGGGCGGCCACACGGCCCCATTCAAAGGCCGTCTGGTTCATGGGAATTTGCACCCCATTCAACTCAATGGCTCGCATAATGGCCTCGCGGGAAACGGGCAGGCCACCTTGTTGCCAGGCAAATCCCAGCATGAACATATTGGCCCCGATGGCATCGCCGGTCAGCGCCAGCGCGGCATTATGGGCATCCACCGTGGTGGTCATGCCCTGCCCGGCAGCCTTCTCCAACGCCTTAATGATGCGCTGGGTGGGGAAGGAAAAATCCACATTATGGGTGAACTCACCGGAGAGTTTTTCATACGTGTTCAGCACCACCTTGGTACGGCCCTGATCCACCGCCCCCAGCACTTTTTGCGTGGAAGCCGTCACCATATCACAGCCCAAAATCAGGTCTGCCCCGGAGGCGGCGATGCGGATGGATTTGATGTCTTCCAGCGTGGGCGCGATTCGCAAATGGCTGGCCACTTCGCCACCCTTTTGTGCGAGCCCTGCCATGTCGATAATGGCAGACCCTTTGCCCTCCAGATGAGCCGCCATGCCCAGCACGGCTCCCACGGTAACAACACCCGTGCCACCCACGCCGGTGACGATGACACCGTACGATCCATTGAGCGCGGGCAATTCCGGCTCAGGAACAGCTGGGATTTCCTGCGCCCGTGAGGCTACGCCTCTGCCTTTCTTCAGCACCGCGCCATGCACTGTCACAAAAGACGGGCAGAAGCCGTTAATGCAGGAGAAATCCTTATTGCAGGCGCTCTGGTCGATCTGCCGCTTGCGGCCAAATTCCGTCTCCACTGCGCCCACGGCCACGCAGTTGGATTTGACCCCACAGTCACCGCAGCCCTCGCAGACCATTTCATTGACGACCACCCGCTTGTCCGGGTCCGGGAACATGCCTCGCTTGCGCCGCCGCCGCTTTTCGCTGGCGCAGGTCTGGTCGTAAATCATGGCCGTCAGGCCCGGTGTGGCGGCCAGTTCCTGCTGCACCGGCCCCAATTCGGACCGGTGATAAATTTTCGTGAAGGGCGGCCAGACGATGTCTGAGGCATATTTATCAGGCTCATCCGTCACGATGGCCACTCGCTTAGCCCCTTCCGCATACACCTGATTGGCGATGGCCGAAGGGGTCAAGCCACCTTCATTGGGCTGGCCGCCCGTCATGGCCACGGCGTCGTTGAACAGGATCTTATAGGTGATGTTCGCGCCGGAGGATGCCGCCGCGCGGATGGCCATGATGCCCGAGTGGTTATAGGTGCCGTCCCCCAGATTTTGAAAAACATGGTCTCGGGTGGAGAAATGCCGCTCCCCAAGCCAGTTGGCCCCCTCGCCCCCCATCTGCGTGAACCCTTCTGTGGAGCGGTCCATCCATTGCACCATGTAATGACACCCAATGCCCGCATAGGCGCGGCTTCCTTCCGGCACATGGGTGGAGGAATTGTGGGGGCACCCGGCACAGAAATAGGGGACGCGCTGTGCTACCCCCTCCGTGAGTGAAAGCTGCAATTGTGCTTCTCTGAGCCGCTCCACCTGATCGGCCAGCGATTCATCCTTGGCATAGCGGTTCAGCCGTTCGCCCAAAGCAATAGCAATCGTGTTGCTGTCCAACTGCGCCTTTTGGGTGAGCAGCACCTTGTTGTCTTCATCCCGCTTGCCCACGATGGTGGGGTGTTTGGGCAGGCCGTAGAGGGCCTCACGCAACTGCGTCTCAATCAGGCTCTTTTTCTCTTCCACCACGAGGATGAGATCGAGACCCTTGGCGAATGTGCGCAACTCGTCTTTCGCTATAGGCCAGACACAACCCAGCTTGTGCAACCGCAGGCCAAGCTTGGCGGCGCGCACTTCATCTACGCCCAGGTCATCCAGCGCCTGGCGTACATCCAGATAAGACTTACCAGAAGTGATAACCCCCATCTTCGCCTTGCGCCCGCCCGCCAGCACCGTTTGGTTGATGCCATTGGCGGCCACATAATCCAGCACCGCGTCGATCTTGTAATCGAACAGCCGCGCTTCTTGCACCAGCATCGTATCGCCGGGGCGGATGGACAGACCGTCGGTTGGGCGGCGGTCCACCTCCGGCTCTTTCAACTGCATCCGATCGGGGCGACCGTCGATGACGGCGGTGGATTCAATCGTATCCTTCACGCATTTCATGCCCACCCACACGCTGGCATAGCGCGACAGGCCGTAGGCGAAGATGCCGTAGTCGAGAATTTCCTGCACCCCAGCGGGCGAAAGCACGGGCATGCCATAACTGGTGAAGCCAAATTCGCTCTGGTGGGCCGTGGTGGAACTCTCCGCCACATGGTCGTCCCCCATCAGCGCCAACACGCCCCCCAGCGGCGCGGTGCCAGCCATATTGGCGTGGCGTAACACATCGCCGGAGCGGTCCACCCCCGGCCCCTTGGCATACCAGATGGCAAACACGCCATCGAATTTGCCCTCGCCGCGCATTTGCGCCTGTTGCGTGCCCCAAACGGCGGTGGCGGCAATGTCTTCGTTGAGGCCGGGTTCAAACACCACGTCAGACGCCGTCAGCCGCGCCTGTTCCTTACACATGGCCATGTCGAGACCGCCAATGGGCGAGCCGCGATAGCCTGACACATACCCCGCCGTATTATGCCCCGCCTGCCGGTCCCGCTCCTTCTGCATGAGCACAAGACGCACCACAGCTTGCGTGCCGGTAATGAAAATCTGTTCTTTGGAGAGGTCGTATTTATCGTCCAGATGAACGGGCTTCAGGGGTGCCGGTTCAGCCGCCACAGCAACAGGCTTTTTCACCGCCCGCTTAGCGCCCGTCTTGCCCTTTGTCTTCTCCGCCATGTTTGATCGCTCCCAATCAAATCGTTTTGGTTGAGAGTGTCACCCGTGGGGAGGACGGGGGCAAGGGGGTGCGACGAAATATACGTAAGGTTTATTGACCTAGTTTTCGCGCATTGGTGATTTGGGGCAAAATCGACCTAACTCGTTGCAGCCTAGATCGAGCACTCGTACGAATTTTCGAAAATCGTCAGCCAATCAACAACGGCTTAAAAAAACCGCAGTCTTGTTTTTATCTAGTTATCGAAAAATAACCCCCTCAATTCAGCATGTCTTCATCTCTTCAAATGTTTGCCCGATCCTTACTGGCAATGACAATATTTTTTTCGGTGCCGGATTTGCAGGCTGCATCAAAATCGAGAGCAAAGGATAGTCTTCCACAATTCGAAGCAAATTTTGATGCTTTCTCCGCGAAGAACCCGGTTGCTGCTGACTGGTTGAAACAAGACAGCCCATGGTCGCCACTGCTTAGGCGTCAATTCTCCGACGCGCTTGATGAAGCAGAACGGAAACGCTCCGAAACCGCACAACGTTTTGGCCAGTGCGAATTTGTCGTCAGCGGTGAGCTACAGGGCCTTATTAGTCTACATCCCCATCTGCAGGCCATCATGCTTCGCGCCGACATCCGTGAAAATTTCGAGACGGTCTTATTACCGCAGTTCTCAAGCGCCTTGAGGCGGTGTCGCGCATTCGAAAAGTTGATCCCAATCATTGAGACCACCCGCCGCCGCTACGGTCTGGATGAAACATTCGCTGTCGCGTTGCCACAAATTTCAGTTTTTCCGCCCTCTCCATTCGGCACTTCAAGCACAGGACTCAACTATGGCGATGCTGTTAGTGAAATTTATACGCTTGGATTATGCCTACGGTTCAAACCCGCTTTGCAGGACATTGTTTGGCTTGAAACAGAAATCCGTACCCATCAAATCCCGCTGGAAAGTTTGGAGTGGTTCGCCGATCAATTCCCCGAAGCGTCTCCCACGCGCCAGAAACTAGAAATCTGGCGTGACTATATCGCAGACTTAAAGGGGTCTGGTGACCAAAGTGGTATTGTAAAGCGCATAAAGCCACAGTCAGGCGAGATCAATTCTCTGCAGCAAACGCCTCGTCTCGTGCATGACTTTTGTAAAAACACTAACATCAAAATGACAGACAACCATTGAGCTTGGCGTCAGTCTCCAGTTCGTCGTACCGCTGTCGTAGGCCGCCGACCATTCTCAAAGCCCTATCAATTTCGGCTCGAATGCGCGTTTGTTGCGTGGTGAGCGCCCGACGCTCAGCCAGATCACGTGTGCGTAGTGTTTCGCTGGTTAGCTCGTCCCACGCCCGCTGAAAATTCGCCACTATCTCTATTTGCTGAAAATATGTCCCGCAAAATCTTTTGCCGCTCTCGCTTGATTGCGGCGCAATGATCGCTGGATGGAATGGCCATGATTTGTTCTCCTTACATGTTTCATCCAGCTTATCTGTAGTTCACACAGCGGGCATAAGTTATTCACCTAAACTCAAAGCAAGAAATAATTCCTATTGGTTAGATGGATCCAATGACGCCACAGGTTTTAGCATCAAAGCTCAACAGCTGACTTCGCATGCACAAAAAAGGCGCCCTTAAAGAGGGCCCCATTTGAGGGTATGGCTTCAAGCCGGTCGCTACTTAATCACCAACCGCCCATCAATACCCTTGTCCACCGTGCCCAGCGTCCGCACCCGCGCCATCACATCATTCGCCATCAGTTTCGCAGAAGACGGATCAATCAGCACGCGGGCTTTCGTCAGCACCTTATACCCGTCACCACCGCGGGCCATGAAGTCGTTGGTGGCGGCGGTGTAGGTGGCGTCCATGTCCACCGGCGCACCGCCGATCATCAGATCGCTCACGCGGGAACCGGCTTCTTTGGACGTGTCCACCGTGGCCGTCATGCCGGAAATGTGGAGGAAGGCGCCATTGGCCTCCGGGGCTTTGGAATAGCCGTGTTCCAGCGCTTCCTTGATCTGCGCGCCGGTCATTTCCAACTTCACCGTCACATTGCCGAAGGGCAGTTCGGAGAGCACATCGCGGCGGGTCAGCTTGTGGTTGGCGTCATATTGTTTATTGGCGCGAATGCCGCCGCCATTGGTGAAAGCCACGTCCGCATCAACCGCTGCGCGCATGCCGTCTGCGGTGAGGTTGCCGAAGGCATTCTCGCTCGTGCGCACGGAAATACGGCGCGTGTCCAACTCAATGGCCACGGTGCCCAGTTCCACATCCAGCTCTTTGGAGAGCGTTTCTTCATAGCCGTTCACGGCGGCCATGAGCTCCGGGTCTGGCGTCACTTTGGCCGTATCGATGATGCGGAAATTGGGCCACCAGCGCACGCGGCGCTTGCCCCGGCTTTCGCCAATGTCAAACTCCACATCCATGATGGTGACGTATTCCGCCTCTTCCTTCGATTCCACCAGCGCGTTACGGCCATCGTAAAAGACGTGGAGATGATGGTCGTGGCCGGAAAGCACGATGTCCACCTTGGCGCGGTTCATCAGGTCGAAGTCTGTGTCCATGGAGGTGTGGACCGCAGCCACCACCACATCCGCCCCCTGCTCGCGCAGGCTGGCAGCGGTTTTGGAGGCGGTCTCGATCATGTCGGTGAATTTAATGTCACCGGGGGAAGACGTCGTGGCCGTGGTAGAGGTGGTGAGGCCCATGAAGCCGATTTTCAGATCACCAAAGGTCATCATCTTGGTGTCGTCGAAACCCTCAATCATGCTGCCGTCGGCGCGGCGGGTGTTTGTGGTAAGCTTGGTGAAATTGCCCTCATTCATGCGCTTGATGAAGACTTCTGGGCCGAAATCGAACTCGTGGTTGCCGGGCACGAAAATATCCGGCGGGGTCATGTTCAGCAGTTTGACCATGTGCTCGCCCTTGTCGAACCCGGCCAGAATAGAAGGCGAGAGCAGATCACCGGGGAAGACGAACACCGAATTGCCGCCCTTGGCCCGCTCGCCCTTCACCACAGCCGCCAGCCGCGCCACGCCCCCCCGCACCTTGCCAGACATGGTGTCCATGTCAGAAGCGACGATGAAGGACACATTGACCTTTTCGGCCAGCGCTGTGGCCATGGCGGACAGGGAAACACCGGCGGCGAGCGTCGCAACGGCAAGGGATTTGAACAGGCGAGACATGGAATGCTCCTAAGGCGGGGACGAGTTGTCGCAAGCCTAAGCCAGATTTGTGACAGTTCACAATGCGCAATAGGTTTTTCACATGATTGTTGAGGGCACGGGGAATCACTCATGGGCAAAACGGTTTTGGTGACGGGCGGGGCCACCGGCATTGGCAAAGCCATCGTGGAAAACATGGCAGCAGACCATGACGTGGCGCTGGTGTGGAACAGGCGGGAGCCTCGCGATCTATCAGAAGGCGTTATGGCCATTCAGCAGGATTTGTATGCGGATGATGCTGGTGAAATCATCATCAAAGCTGTGCTCGACCGGTTTGGGCAGCTGGATGTGATCGTCAACAATGCGGGCATTATAGCCCAAACCACCGCGGAGGGCTTTGACCGCAAGGCCGCTTTGAACGTTCTGGACATAAACACGCTCGCCCCCGCCGTCCTGCTAGATGCCGCCCTGCCCCACCTCAAACCCGGCGCGGCGGTGGTGAATATCTCCTCCACCAATGCCGTCCTGCCGCCCCGCGATGCGTCCATCTATGGGGCCAGCAAAGCAGCACTTAATCTTTGGACCAAAGCCATGGCGAAGGAGTTGGGGCCGCGCGGCATTCGCGTCAATGCCGTCGCCCCGGGCGCAACCCACATTGCTGAAGACCCGCGCCCCGATGATCTCAACCAACTCTTTGTGGACATGACCGCGCTGGGCCGTATCGGCCAGGTGGAAGACATCGCAAAGGCCGTGCGCTTCATGGCCAGCGAAGACGCGGGCTTTATCACCGGCGAGGTGTTGAACGTGAACGGTGGCTATCGCCTCTAAGCATTTTTGTGCTCGCGCTGACGGCCACCCAATAACTTGGGCGACCTGCGCTGCGCAAGCGCGGCAAACCATTGCCGAGCAGCTCTTCGCCGCCTAAGCGCTTCAGCTTATACCTGAAGCGCTAAACCACCCCGCCCAACTCATCCTCCCGGTGGGCCTGGATGATGGCATCGAAACTCTTTTCTGCTTCAAAGCCCAGGGCTTCAGCGCGGCGGGCGTCGAACCGGCGGGGCCAGTTGTCCACGATGGAGCGGATAGTGGCATCGGGTTTGCGCTCAATGCGGGCGACGGCTTCATCCCCGGCGGCGCGGCGCAGGGCTTCGATCATCTCGCCCACCGTGATGGCGAGGCCGGGCATGGTGAGGTTTCGGTGGGGGCCAATTGTTGCCCCATCAATTTCCGCCGCATGGATACAAAAGCCCACGGCGGAGCGCGGGCTGGCCATCCAGTGCATCACGTCTTCCTCCACAGGTAAGATGGCGCTTTCGCCCACCAGCGGTTCGCGGATAATATTGGAAAAGAAACCAGACGCGGCAGCATTGGGCTTCCCAGGCCGCACCACAATGGTGGGCAAGCGCAAGCCTACACCGTCCAGATGACCCTTGCGGGTCAGATCGGCCAGCAGCAATTCGCCAATGGCCTTCTGTGTGCCATAGCTGGTGAGCGGTGTGAGGTGAAACGTGTCATCAATGGCTTCCGGAAACGGCGCACCGAACACAGCAATGGAGGAGGCATAGACCACGCGGGGCGTGTAGCCTTCACGCGCCACGATGGCATCAAACAGGTTCTGGGTCCCGCCCATATTGATGCGGTAGCCCTTGTCAAAATCCGCCTCCGCCTCACCGGAAACGATGGCCGCGAGGTGGAAAATGATGTCGGGCTTGCCGTTGACAAGAGCGTCAACGGTGGCTGCATCCGCAATATCGCCAGCGGAGGTGGTGAAAGTGATGGCATCGCTGGCGGGCAGCACCGCTTCCACCACGTCAAATGCATGGACCGCTTCAATGGGCTGGCCGCGCATACTGCCATGGGCCGCAAGACGCTCCATGAGCTTACGCCCAATCATGCCCGCGCCGCCTAGGATTAGGATTTTCATGCCCATTTCCTTCTCTACTTCATACGTCATAGGCCGACTTGATCGGCCTATCTCCGGCCACTCTGGGAGACCCGCCGGTCAAGCCGGCGGGTGACGGAGTTATATTTCCAAGGGCGGCCAGCCGCCCCGGCGCTTGTCTAGCGCCGCCCCCCGCCGCGAAGGCACAAAGGGCCGACAGCATGAGGGCAAATAAAGGCTTTAGCGGGCCATCGCCCGCTAAAGCGTCCAACCGCCATCAATCGGTATCGCCACCCCTGTGGTAAATGCACTCTCATCCCCCGCCAAATGCGTGGCCAGCGCGGCAATTTCATGGGCTTCCCCCACGCGGCCCATAGGTTGGCGGGAGATGAACATGTCCAGCGCCTTATCTTTGCCCCCCAGTTTCTCGCCCAATTCTTCCACCCGCTCTTCCCAGGAGGGAGAGCGCACGGTGCCGGGGCAAATGGCGTTACAACGCACGCCCTTGGCCACGAAGTCCACGGCCACAGCCTTTGTCAGCCCGATCACAGCAGCCTTGGTCGTGCCATAAACATAGCGGTTCGGCGCGCCTTTGATGGAAGACGCTCCCGACGACATGTTGATGATAGAGGTGAGATTGCCAGCCTCTGCCGAAGCCAACATGGCGGGCACAAAGGCGGCGATCATGCGGTGCATGCTTTTCACGTTGAGATCGAAGGAAAAATCCCAAGCCTCCTCATCGCATTCCAACACCGAGCCCGCGTGAACAAACCCTGCCACATTGGCCAACACCTGCACTTGCCCGATTTCGGCCGCAGCTGCATTCACAGCAGCCGTGTCGCGCACGTCGAGAATACGGGTGGTGATGGCATCATGGGCCATATCCGCCAGCAAATCGCCGTTCACATCCGTGGCGATTACCTGCGCCCCTTCTTCGGCAAACATCTCCACAATGGCACGGCCAATGCCCTGGCCTGCCGCCGTCACAATGGCCTTCTTGCCGCTTAGTCTAGTACCCATAATGGTCCTCCCAAAAGTCTGCGGCATGGTTCAACCGACGAGAGTTGAGCGTCAAGCCGCTTGGTGAGAAATCCAACACTTGCGACCGCTTTTCTCAGCAGGCAAAACCCCGGCAACCGTCATCGAAAGCCCCACCCCATGAGCCAGATCAGCGCTATTCAAAACTTTGCCCGCATCGGGGAGGAAAACGCCTTTGCTGTGCTGGCCCGCGCCACGCAACTGGCGGCGGAGGGCAAGAGCATCATCAATCTGGGCATCGGTCAGCCGGATTTTCCCACCCCGCCCCACATTGTGGAAGCCGCCATTAAGGCCCTGAGGGACGGCCACCACGGCTACACCCCCGCCACCGGCATTCTGCCCCTGCGGGAAGCCGTGGCCGCCCGCACGCTGGCCACCACGGGGGTGGAAGTCTCCCCCGAACGGGTGTGCATCATGCCGGGCGGCAAGGTCACCATGTTTGCTGCCATCCTCATGATGGGCGAACCGGGAGTGGAGATCATGTATCCCGACCCCGGCTTTCCCATCTACCGCTCCATGATCGAGTTCACTGGCGCAACGCCAGTGCCCATCCCCGTGCGCGAGGAAAACGAGTTTGCATTTTCAGGTGCGGAAGCCCTGTCGCTGGTTAACGACAAAACCCGCCTCATCATCCTTAATTCCCCAGCCAACCCCACAGGCGGGGTCACGCCACGGGCGGAAATTGCCCATCTGGTGGCGGGGCTGGAGAAATTCCCTAAGACCGCCATCCTGTCCGACGAAATCTATGACGTGATGACCTATGACGAGGAAGAGCACGTCTCGCTGCTGCAATTTCCAGAAATTCGCGATAGGCTCATCGTGCTTAACGGCTGGTCCAAGACATGGGCCATGACGGGCTGGCGCATGGGCTGGTCCATCTGGCCCGAAACCCTGTTTGAACCGGTGCGAAAACTGACGGTGAACGCCTGGTCCTGCGTCAATGCCCCGAGCCAATATGCCGGGCTTGCCGCCATCGAAGGCCCGCAGGATGCGGCGGCTGACATGATGAAAGCCTTTGACGAGCGCCGCCAGGTGGTAGTGGCCCGCGCGAACGCTCTGCCCGAAGTCACCTGCGCCACGCCAAAGGGTGCGTTTTACGCCTTTCCCAATATCAAAGCCACGGGCCTGCAAGCCAAACCATTGGCCAGCCGCCTCCTGGAAGAAACCGGCGTCGCCACCATCGGCGGCCCGGATTTCGGCGTGCTGGGCGAAGGTTATATCCGCCTCTCTTATGCCAACTCCATGGAAAACATCGTCGAAGCCATGGACCGTATCGAGGCCTGGCTTGGTGAGAATGCTTAGATTAGGCACGATCCCCGCCTCCCACTTGAGGGGAGGCCCAAGAGCCACCTTAAGGGTGGCGATTGGGGTGGGGGGCGCGATGACTAAACGGTAGCTCTGTGCATCAGTTTTGCACCAAGCCCCCCACCCGAAACTGCAAGCAGTTTCGACCTCCCCTCCAGGAGGAGGTAGGGCTGTGGCACCATTGGGTTCTTACAATCCCCAATTAGCCACCTCTATCGCCGCTGCCAGTTCCGGCGATGCTTCCAGATAGGGCTGTCGCAGGCCCGCTAGCGCTGCTCGAAATTTTTCCCGTTGCATACGCGTTAGGGTTCCCGTCTTCACGCCGCTGCGCATGAGCGCGCGCATGGCCCCTTTGGTGCGGCTGCTGGTTTCAAAATTCACTTGGGTGGTGATGCGCTGGATGATGCCGAGCAGATCCCGCCGCACATTGGCCTCCAGCCCATCCCAAAAAGCCCGCCCGGCCAGCAATTGGTAACCGCGAAAGCGCACATGGGCTTCAAGGGCGTGGCCCAGCAGGCGGGCATTGCCGCTGGCATTGAGCTCTGTCCAATCGCCAAAGACCACACCCACGCGCTTTTGCTTGATGGCCAATTCCAGCTGGTTTTCGCTGGCCGTATGGGCCACCGCTTTCAGCGGTGCAGCAAAACTCTCATAACGCCCCGTTTCCCCGCGCCAAAGGCGGTTGCCCGCCAGTGCCTCCGGCGCAAAAACGGGCATGGCGCTGGCCATGTGGTCAAAGCCTTCATGCCAGAAAGCCAGCGGGCGCAACCCACTGCCTTCCATAGCCTGATAAAGCGGCGCGCTGCGGGCCTGCTGATATCGCTCCACCGCCGTCAGATTGCGAAAGGCAAAGGGGAGCTGGAATGCGCCGTAATCCGCTTGCATGGCGGCAAGATCAGCAAAGGATGCCGCCAACACCTGCACGTCACCACTTTGCAAAGCCTTCAACCCCGCCCCACCGCCAAGCGCCTCTGCGGAACCTGTCAGCGTCATGCATACCTTGCCCTGCATTTCCTGATTCACTGTCCGCTGCAAAATTCCCGCGGCGCGAAAGCGGGCCACGGCATCGGCGTCAAACCACGCCCCCAGTTTAATCTCCCGCTCCCCCGCATCGCACCGGGCGAGCGCCGGCATGGCCAACAGGGCCGTCAGGGCGACAGTCAAAGCCACTTGGATCATCACGCCCTCCCCGGTGCTGCGAAAGTGTCGCGGGTGATGGCTCCCTCAGCCACGCCGCCGCGCACCATGACCACATGGTCCGCCAGACGCAAGATTTCATCACGCCGGTGACTCACATAGAGCGTGGGCAGAGAGACCGTGTCCCGCAGCCGCTCCAAATAGGGCAACACCGCCTCCCTCCGCTCATCATCGAGCGCGCTTAGTGGTTCATCCAGCAGCAGGGCGCGAGGGTTGGAGAGCAAGGCCCGCGCCAAGGCTACCCGCTGGCCTTCACCGCCAGAAAGGTGCCTTGGGTGACGATCCAAAAGGGGGGTCAAATCAAGAAGCGCCAAAACATCTTGCGCCTGTTGGCTGTCCAAACCCATGGCCCTTGGACTGAAGGTGAGATTACGCGCCACCGTCATATGGGGAAACAGAAGCGGGTCTTGAAATACGGCACCCAAATGACGGGTGGGCGTGGGCAAGGATTGGGCGTTACCGGTGTCGTTGAGCCATTCCTGAGCAACGGCAATACGGCAGCGGGCTGGTTTCCATAAACCAGCAATGGCGCGAAGCAGCAGAGATTTCCCCGCACCGGAAGGGCCAAACAAGGCCGTCACGCCGGGGCCTGTTTCGAAGCGCACTGAAAGCTCAAACGTGCCAATGCGCCCGGCAACATCAATGGACCAGCCCCCCGTCACCGTTCCGCCCGCCGTTCCATAATTTGCGCCACATATTCGGACACCAAGACCGCCGCAAAAGAGATGGCAATGGAAACCCCAACCAACATAAGCGCCGCGCTTTCCCCCGTCGGCGATTGCAGCAGGGAATAGATTGCCAAGGACAAAGTCTGCGTCTCGCCGGGAATGTTGGAGACAAAGGTGATGGTTGCCCCAAATTCCCCCAGTGCCCGGGCAAAGCCAAGCACGAAACCCGCCAGCAATCCCGGCAGCGCCAGCGGTAGCGCAACGCCCGCAAAGCGCTTCCAATGCCCTGCGCCGAGAATGGCCGCCATATCCTGCAAGCGGCTGTCTTGGGCTTCAAAGGCCAAGCGGATGGGCCGGACCACGAGGGGAAGCGCCATCACCGCCGCCGCCAACGCTGCTCCGGCCCATGAAAACGCAAATTCAAGGCCCATGGCAGATAGCGGCTTGCCGATGACACCCTGGCTCCCGAAGGCGAGCAGGAGCACATAGCCCGTCACCACAGGCGGCGTCACCAAGGGCATATGCACCAGCGCGGAAACCAAAAAGCGCCCCCGCCATCCCGGCTTGGACAGGGCATACCCAATCCCCGTGGCCAGGGGCAAGACGATCACCATGGCCACCAGCGCCACTTGCAGAGACAGCATGATGATGGCGGTCAACCCATCTTCACCCACCATCATGGCCTCCAGGCATTTCGCCAATAATATTAAAGCCAGCCCTCTTCAAAGCATCTTGCGCTGCTGGGGAGGCGAGGAAATTCAAAAACACCTCGGCCTTGGCCGACGGCTGACCAATGGGGGCTGCGAAATAGCGAATGGGGGGGTGATCTCCCTGAGCAAAAGTGAAGGCGGATTTCACCATCGGTTCAGCCGCCACATCTGTGGCGTAAACCAGCGCAGCGCCCACTTCACCCCGTGCCAGCCATTTCAACGCAAGGCGCACGTTTTCGCTGTAAACCGCTTGCGGTTTTGCCAGTTCCCACCACCCCCGCGCTTGCAGCGCAGCTCGCCCATATGTGCCGGCAGGAACACTGTCCGGCGCGCCCATGGCGAAGCGGGACTTGGTCAATAGGGTTTCTGGTTCTGTCTCCGATCCCACGTCTGTGCGAACGGCAAGCACCAGTCCATTGCCCGCAAAGGGAACAACCACAGCGCTTTCCACAGCACCTTTCTCCACCACATGGTCCATCCAGCGCTCGTCCGCACTGATGAAAATATCAGCGGGTGCCCCCGCCACCACCTGGCGGGCCAATTGCGCCGTGCCAGCCACAGAAAACACGGGCCGCGTTCCGCCCTGGGCCACGAAGGCATCCGCAAGATGCCCCATCACATCACCCATGCTGGCAGGTGCAAAAACCACCAGCCTTTTTTGCGCCAAGCCATGGCCGGGCCACAGCAGCAATACGGCTGCAAGTAGAAGTTTTAAGACAGGCCCCATGGCCATGCTCAGGAAAGGCGACTGGCCTGTTGGGCAATGGCGGTGATGCCGTCCCAATCTTCCGCCGCGATCAAATCAGAGGGCGTAACCCAAGATCCGCCCACGCAAATGACATTGGGAAGCGCTAAAAACGGCCCCGCATTATCCGCATTCAACCCGCCCGTGGGGCAAAATTGAAGATCGGGAAATACCGCCGACAGGCTCTTCAAATAGGGCGCTCCACCCGCCTGTTGGG
Organism: Pseudomonadota bacterium; assembly: GCA_039198355.1. Lineage (GTDB taxonomy): Bacteria > Pseudomonadota > Alphaproteobacteria > Rhizobiales > Rhizobiaceae > Pseudahrensia. The sequence continues at coordinate 20,820 of JBCCTO010000008.1, read as the reverse complement.
CGGGGAAAAACTTCAAATAGCGATAGCCCTCCGCCATCAGCCCCATGGCTTCGCTGGGGGTCGCCACGCCGGGCAGCAGCGGCACATCTTTTTTGCGATTCGCTTCAATCAGTTCCACGGTAGCCCCGGGGGACACAAGAAACTGACAGCCCATGTCGATGCAATCGGTCATGGCGTTGGGGGTCAGCACCGTGCCCGCCCCCACCACGGCTCCATCCACCTGTTTGATGACCGCAGCCATGCAGTCCAGCGCTTCCTTGGTGCGCAGGGTAATTTCAATGGCTGGCAAGCCCCCATCAACCAAGGCTTGAGCCGTTTTCACCGCCACATCGGGATTAGAAAACTGCAACACCGGCACAACGGGCGCGAGGGCGAGAATCTCGCCGATTTTCTCGTTTTTGGATTTCATAAGATTAAGCATCGAGCCAGAGAGAGCGTTGCAAGCCTATTCCAACCGCTGGGAAATGGAAAGCAGGCCAGATTTTATGCGGCTGCGAAAACGCTGTCGAAGGCGTTGTGCAGCTTCACTGCCTGCAACGGTCGCGCCCGTGAGACGTTCCCCCAGCCTTTCCAATATGTTGGGTTGGAAAATGCCCAGTCGCGCCATTTCCTTGGCACCGATAACACCGGTTTCCGCCATCATATGATCGCGCTGAAACTGGCGCACCACCCGTTCCGTTATCAATCCAAACAGCCCATCCGCCACCAACACATACCCCTTGGCCGTCAGCGCCCGCTAGGCGGTTTTCACTCGCGGCCCACGCGCTCCAAAGCCAAGCCCGTTTTGATTGTCGGCAGTTTTGGGCAAGGCGGGCGCTTTGTCAGCAACGGGCGCAACGGGAGGATGCACCTCCATCCCCTTGGCGTGACGGGCGAAAGCGTTAGCCATTTTCACATCGTAGCGGTTTTTGGCATAGGCCGGGCCGTTGTAGCGCCGCGCAAAAGCGGCCCAATCCTGCGCCTGCAAAGCGGGCACCAGCCCCGCTTTTTCAATGTAGCGGGCCATCAGCTTTATCTGCCCTTCCACGCCACTGCGGGCTTCCGCCACCAGAGCATCGGCAGAACCATAGCCCAACCATTGCCAGTGGGAGCCCATCACCTGCCCCACGCCCCAAGATGTAGAGGCCAACGCGGCTGTGCGGTTGATGCGAATGGCCTTGTGCAACAAATCCCACCGGGCAGCTTGCCTGCGCGGGTTTTTGACAGCCCCGGCCTTCGGGCTCGCCAAACCCAATTGCCGCGCTTCCAGCCGTGCATCACCTTTCAGGAAGCGGTCAAAATAATGGCCTTCAAAGCGAATGAGCGGTTCCATCCGGCCTGCCACTTTTGCTAATGCCCGCCCGCCCGATTCCACCTCCACCACAGCCATCAGAGCCGCCGGGGAAACCTCCAAACGGTGGGCGATTTCGGCAATGGCCGCACGGGTTTTTTGGTCGAACATAGAACCACCTCTACAAGAAAGATGGCTAGTGTGGCGATGATTTTTACGGAGGGGATATCTCTGCAACCCAACCCAATCGTCATCCTCGGCCCGCGAGCCGAGGATCTACGATAGTTTCAACAGATGCAGGAGGTGACGAGGGGCGCTAAACCGTTCACGCCTTACATCACGTCGGTCCAATTTGCATATCCTGAAGATCCTCGGGACGGTGCCCGAGGATGACGAACCGGAGGTAAGTTCCTACCCCATGGTCGGGATCACAAACTCCGCACCTTCTTTGATGCCCGAGGGCCAACGGGAGGTGACCGTCTTTGTGCGGGTGTAGAACTTGAACGCATCCGGCCCGTGCTGGTTGAGATCGCCGAAACCGGAGCGTTTCCAGCCGCCAAACGTGTAATAGGCCAGTGGCACGGGGATAGGCACATTAATCCCCACCATGCCGATATTAATGCGGGAGGCAAAATCCCGCGCCGCGTCGCCATCGCGGGTGAAGATAGCAACGCCGTTGCCATATTCATTGCTCATGGCCAAATCCAGCGCCTCTTCATAGTCCTTTGCCCGGACGGTGGACAGCACGGGGCCAAAAATCTCTTCCTTGTAGATGGACATTTCCTTGGTGACATTGTCGAACAGGCAAGCGCCCATGAAGAAACCATCTTCATAACCCTGCATGGTGAAGACGCGACCATCCACCACAAGGTTTGCCCCTTCGGCCACACCGGCATCCACATAGCCCTTCACCCGGGTCTGGGCCTCTTTGGTGACGAGCGGGCCGAAATCCGCATCATCGCCCGCCGTATAGGGTGCAATTTTCAGCGCTTCCACGCGTGGCGTGAGTTTTTCCATCAACCGGTCAGCAGTGTCTTCGCCCACGGGCACGGCCACGGAAACGGCCATGCAGCGCTCGCCCGCTGCGCCGTAACCCGCGCCCACCAGCGCATCCACCGCCTGATCCATGTCCGCATCGGGCATGATAATCATGTGGTTTTTGGCCCCGCCGAAACACTGTACGCGCTTCCCATTGGCGCAACCGCGTGTGTAGACGTATTCGGCGATGGGCGTGGAGCCCACAAAGCCCACAGCCATAATGTCCTCATGGTCAAGAATGGCATCCACCGCGCCCTTATCCCCGTGAACCACGTTGAGCACGCCATCGGGCAGGCCCGCTTCCTGGAAGAGTTGTGCCAGCATATTGGGCACGGACGGGTCACGCTCGGAAGGTTTCAGGATAAACCCATTACCGCACACCAGCGCCGGGCACATTTTCCACATGGGGATCATGGCCGGAAAGTTGAACGGCGTTATCCCCGCCACCACGCCCAGTGGCTGTTTGACGGAGTGCATGTCGATGCCAGGGCCAGCCCCTTCCGAAAACTCGCCCTTCAACATTTGCGGCGCGCCGATGCAATATTCCGCCACTTCCAGACCACGAATAACATCACCTTTGGCATCAGGAATGGTCTTACCATGTTCCCGCGAAAGGGCTTCGGCAAGTTTGTCCATGTCCCGGTGGAGCAGGCGTACGAACTCCATCATCACGCGGGCGCGTTTTTGAGGGTTCTGCGCCGCCCATGCCGGTTGCGCGGCCTTTGCCACCGCCACCGCATGGTTCATTTCATCATCCGAAGCCAGCGCCACCTTGGCCTGCACCTCGCCAGTGGCAGGATTATAAACATCCTCAAACCGCCCCGACGTCCCAGCAACTAGCTTGCCGTCAATAAAATGCTTAATCTCTTCCATGGTGCGACCTCCCGCTACTCTTCAGCCCCACCCATAGAGGAGCACCACGCGCCGTTCAATGATGTGTTGCCTGCATTGAGAAAGGACACCCTTTCTTCCAGCCGTCATCCTCGCCTTTATGCCGAGGACCCTCCGTGATAGCGTCTAAGTATGTCGGCCCAGGTATACATGATGAGCAATGCCCCGCGCGGCGTAATTTATATAGGTGTGACGACAGACTTGGAGGGTCGGGCAAGCGAACATCGTCAAGGTATCGGCGGATGGTTCACAAAAAAGTATAAGTGCAGAAATCTGGTTTGGTACGAGCGCCATCCAAATGTGATTGTGGCCATCAATCGGGAAAAGAGATTGAAGCAGTATTTTAGGGAATGGAAAATCAACTTGATCGAACGGTTCACTCCGAATTGGTCGGACCTCTCAGGCCGTACGCATCTTAGGGATAATCCGTTTAAGCCCCATCGGTTTTTTCGTAACGCCAAACACTATGATTGATTACGAGGGTCCTCGCCATAAAGGCGAGGATGACGATCGGAAGAAGAAGGGGGACATCTCTAACCCATCGACAAAATAATTTTCGGCGGCGCGTCGCCATTGTGAATATCGTGGAAGCTCTGCGCGCCTTCTTCTAATGGACGAATTTCGATCCAATTACGGGCCGTGATGAGGCCCCGCGCGAGCAATTTCAAAGCGGCGGCGAAATCGTAGCGGCTATAGCAATAGGTGCCGGAAAAGTGGATTTCCTGGAGCGTGATGCGGCGGGTGTCGATGCCCTCCGCACTGTCCTGCAAGCCAATATGGACGATAGTGCCGCCCGGAATGGCGAGCCTGGAAGCAGCTTCGCGCGTGCGGCCCATGCCGACAGCATCGAAGACAAGATCAACACTGCCCTCGTCGGGCTCGCCCGTCGCCGGATCATAGGCTTTTACGTCCGGCACGGATTTCTCCAGCACATCGCGACGCTTGGCATTGGGCTCGGCAATCCACAAATCCTTGCAGCCTTGATCGGCCAGCACCAATGCGGTGAGCACACCTATGGCGCCACCCCCGAGCACCACGCAGCGGGATTCGGAAACGGGCCGCCGCGCGGTTTTCAGCGCCACTTGGACGGCATGGACACACACCGCCAATGGCTCCGCAAGCACGGCATCTTCAGAAGATAACTCATCGGGCAATGGATATAGATTTCGCTCCGCCGCCACCGTCTGCTCCGCATAGGCACCGGGCAATTGCATAGACATGAGCTGACGTTCGCCACACAAATGATCGTCCCCCGCCAGACAATGGCGGCAGGTCCCGCAAGTGTGGAGCGGGTTGATGGCTACGCGCTGCCCCGCATAGATGCCGCTTCGCGGCACGCCCACCGCCTCATGCCCCAAAATCAGCGGTGGCACACGGCGGGCATCATGGCCGTGCCAGGCGTGCATATCGGACCCGCAGATGCCGCAATAGGTAATGTCCAGATGAATCTCATCATTGCGGGCCACCGGATCAGGCGCATCCCGCAATTCCGATTGCATAGTGCCCGTGTAGAATAGTGCGCGCATGGCCTTAATCCTCCGCACTCAAATCGAAATTCTCGCCGGGGAAATATTTCGCCAGCCGCACGTCAGATGTGCGGGCGTGGCCTTCCATGCCTTCCAACCGGGAAATGCGGGCTGACGCAATGGACACATCGCGGGAGGCCTCCCGCGTGGCCTGCTGCCAGGTGACGATCTTGAGAAATTTGTGAACCGAAAGGCCACCCGTGTAGCGCGCCGCGCCGGAGGTGGGCAAAACGTGGTTGGTGCCGGATGCTTTGTCCCCATAGGCCACGGTGGTTTCTTCGCCCAAAAACAGCGAGCCGTAGCACTTCAACCGGCCCAGCCACCAATCCAGATCTTCCGCCTGCACCGTGAGGTGTTCCGGCGCGTAGTCGTCGGACGTGGCCGCCATTTCCTCCCGGTCTTCGCACAGGATCACTTCTGCGTAATCCCGCCAGGCGGCGGTGGCGTTGTCGCGGTTTGTGTCGGGCAGGGTGGAAATCAAATCCGGCACACGATCCATGACTGTCTCCGCCAAGGCACGATCATCCGTCACCAGCCAGACTGGGGAATTGTAACCGTGCTCCGCCTGGCCCACGAGGTCGGCTGCAACGATTTCCGCGTCGGCCTTGCCGTCAGCCAGAATGAGGCTGTCGGTGGGGCCGGCAAACATGTCGATGCCCACGCGGCCAAACAGAATGCGCTTGGCTTCCGCCACGAACTGGTTGCCGGGGCCGGCCAGCACATCCGCTTCCGGCATGCCAAACAGGCCAAAGGCCATGGCCGCCACACCCTGCACCCCGCCCATGGCGATGATGTTGTCAGCACCGCACAGGTCCGCCGTGTAGATGATGGCCGGATGCACGCCTACACCGGGCCGGGGCGGTGAGCAAACTGAAACTGTCTCCACGCCCGCCACACGGGCTGTGGTTGCCGTCATGATGGCTGAAGCAATGTGGCTGTAGCGCCCGCCGGGCACGTAGCATCCCGCTGCCCGCACAGGGATCGCCTTTTGCCCCGCCGTGAAGCCAGGGTTCAACTCCATGTGGAAGTCCGACAGGCTCTTCAGCTGCCCTTCGGCAAAGCGTTTCACATTGTCATGGGCGAAGCGAATATCGTCCTTTAGCTTTTGCGGCACCTTGGCCGATGCTGCCTCAATCTCCTCGCGGGTGATGACGATATTGCCGTCATATTGGTCAAACTTAGCCGCATACTCCTTGGCCGCATCCTCACCACCTTTTTCAATGGCATTGAGAATGTTCTGCACGATTTCCCGCGTCTCGGCGGAATCAGTCTGAGCCGTGATGGTTGCTTTTTTGAGATATTCGACGGGCATTTTTTCTCTCGGTGGTAGTTCCCTCTCCCCGGCGGGGGAGAGGGATGGTGAGACTTTTCGCGGTTAACGCGACTTAGTCGAACTTGGGTGAGGGGGTAAGGGGGCAATTCGTGCCCTCTCATCCAACTGCGGCTATGGCCCCGCCTGTGGCGGGGCCAAGTCCTCGTATCCTTCTCTCCGCCAAAAATCGAATTGGGGAGAAGGAAGCACGGAATTAATTACCCGGTGTCGTCCATCCTTCATAGGTGAAGAAGCCGGGGGAGCCGGAGGCTGACAGGAAGTCAGGCAGCCACAGGGCAAAGCCGGGGAAAAGGAAAATCAACGATAGGCCGATCACCTGGATCACCATGAACTGCATCATGCCGAAATAGATGTCCTTCAAATCCCATTCCGGCACCACGCCTTTAAGGAAGTAGGCCGACAGCGCCACCGGCGGTGACAACCACGCGGTCTGCAGGTTCACCGCCACAAGGATGGCGAACCAGACAAGGTTCACGCCCAGATTTTCCAACAGCGGCACAAGGATGGGCACGATGATAAGCACGATCGGCACCCATTCCAGCGGCCAGCCCAGAAGGAAGACCAGTGCCATCACGAAGATGAGCATGGCCGCCGTGGACATGTCGAAGGAGAGCAGCAACTCGGTCAGATATTTCGGCGTGCCCAAATTGGAGAACACCGCCCCGAAGAAGTTGGAAGCTGCCACCAGGAACATGATGAGCACGGTGATTTCCAACGTCTTGATGAGCGCATCGTAGAGCCGCGTGAAATTAAACTTCCGATACATCAGCGACAGCACGATGGAGCCCAGCGCGCCGCAGGCAGAAGCTTCCGCAGGCGTTGCCCAACCCGCCAGAATGGAACCCAGGGCAAATGCGATCAGGATCGTGGGGGGCACAAGGCCCATGAAGAACTCGTACCAAAGGTCGGAGAAATAAAACCCTCCAGGCTGGGTCTTCCGGCTCCATTCGTAGACCACATACATAAAGATAACCCACGCCACCGGCGCGATCAGACCCGCCAGGGGGAAGATCGCCAAATCACCCGATGCCCCGGCCACGATAAGCCAAACCAGCACAGCCAGACCCAACATAACACCGATCACTTCGAACATGTAGTAAGGCGACGTATCAGGCTGCTCATCTTCTGGCAGGATTGGACCCAGCGACGGGTTAATCCAGCACCGGCCCAGCGCGTAGATCATGTAGAGCACGGCCAGCAGAATGCCCGGAATAATGGCGGCGCGAAACAGGTCCGTCACCGGCACTTCCAGCACCGGCCCCATGACGATGAGCATGATGGAAGGCGGAATGAGAATTCCCAGCGTCCCACCAGCGGTAATGGTGCCCGCAGCAAGGCGGACATCATAGCCAGACTTGTTCATGGTCCGCGCGGCCATAATGCCAAGGATGGTCACCGAGGCCCCCACGATCCCGGTAGCGGCGGCAAAGATGGTGGACACAAACAGTACCGCGATAAACAGCGCCCCTCGGGTGCGGCTCATCATCAGCTGCACGGCATTGAACAGACGTTCCATCAGCACCGCCTGTTCCATCATGATCCCCATGAAGATGAACAACGGCACCGCCACCAGCTGATCGTCCAGCATGGTGGAGTTCACTTGCAGGGTCATCAGGAAGAAGGTGACAGCCGAGTTCGTGCCCCAAGCCCCGAAGGTGAAGGCCAGGAAAATGAGCGTGAAAGAGATGGGAAAGCCCACGAAGATGGAGAACAGCATGGCCCCCAGCATGATGAGGCCGATGGTGGGCTTGTCGAAGCTGAACAGCCCCGTGGAACTGATAGCACCATCCCACCAATCCCCGAGCGGGAAGACTTTCGGGTAAAAGGTAGTGGTGAAGATGGCCGCCAAAATGATGATGTAGATGGGTAGCAGGCGCACGAAGAAACGCTCCCGCTCCTTGCCCATATCGTTAAAAGCTCGGAACAATTCCGGGATCCCCTGCAACAGCAACAGGAACGCGCCCACGGGCATGGCCAGACGGGCGGGCCAAAGGATGGGTGCCCAAGTGGAATCCATGGTGGTTTCGTTTTTGATGAATGCATCCCACCAGAAATCCGAAGCCGACCAGAAAAACAGCAGCATGGCGGGGAAGTAAAACAGCAGATAGAGGGACGCATCCACCGTGGCCTGGGTTTTCACCGTCCAGTTGCGGTAAAGAAAATCTGCCCGGATGTGAACGCCGCGCATGAGCGCATAACCGGCTCCGATCATGAAGATCACACCGCCGGTCATCCGCGAAATATCATAAGCAAAGAGCGTTGGCCCCAGCCCCAAGGCGATGGCCGTTTCGTTCATACCCCATTCGGTGAGCGTGCCAAACATGGTGCGCGACACCACTTCAAACACCATGATGCCAATGAGGGGTATGAGCAGCAGGCAGATGATGCGCCCGGCCCAAAGGTTCAGCACATCGATGAACGCCGTGATCGGTCTCTGCCAAGCCGTCATAGTCTCCGGCGTTTGCCCCGGCTCTTCGGCCCGGCGCTCGGCGATCAATTCATCGGTAATATCCAGTTCGCCCGGAACAACTTCCTCGGCCATGATGGTGTCCTCCCCAGAACACGAATTCTGATTCCTTCTTTCCGCCGGAAAGAAGGATACTGAAACACGGCGATGCGAAGCAGAGCCGATGTTGAAGTTGGATGAGGGGGCGCGGACAAGAAGCTCACCGTAAGAGCCCCCTCACCCAACTTCGACCAACCACCGCCCCAAAGGCGCGGTGGAGGTCTGCGTATCCCTCTCCCCCCAGTTCCATGAAGGAGGGGGAGAGGGACATTCACGCTAGCTTACTTCTTCAGGCTGTCAGCGTAGGCTTTGCCCAGCGCAGCGTTGGAAGCCTGTGCACCGGCCCAGAAGGGCACAGCCACTTCAGCGAAGGCTTTTTGGCTGTCATAGACTTTCTTGAAGAAAGCGTTTTCGGAAGCGTTCTTCTCCAGCAGAGCCTTGGCGGCGTTCATGTAAGCGGGGAAGTAGTCAGCAGGCGTGTCGTGCAGGATCACACCGTCTTCCTCGGTCAGCTTCTTCAGCGCCTTACCGTTTTCGAAAATACGGTAGGACATGGCTTTGGAGAGAGACGCATTGGCGGCCACTTCCAGAGCCTTCTTTTGGTGATCCGTCATGGAGTTATAGACGTCGCCGTTGATATACATGTCGGCGTTCACCACCACCTGGTGCAGGCCCTGCAGATAGTAGTGCTTCAGCACTTTCTGGAAACCAAACACGCTGTCAGGCTTGGGGCAGCACCATTCGGCTGCATCAATGGTGCCTTTTTCCAGAGCAGGCAGAATGTCACCACCACCCATGGCCACGGATGCAACGCCAATATCCTTATAGGCCTGGCCGGGGATACCGGGAGGCGTGCGGAAACGGTATTTGCGGAAGTCCGCCATGGACATGATGGGCTCTTTGAACCAACCCAGAGCTTCCGGGCCAACGGGCTGCAGCATAAAGCCTTTGACGTTCACGCCCATTTCTTTCCAAAGCTCGTCATAAAGCTCCTTACCGCCACCGAACTGGAACCAGGACACAAAAGCCAGGTTATCCATGCCGATACCACCACCGGCGGGCGGGGAGCCGAACAACGCAGCCGCAGGGTGCTTGCCGGACCAATAGTGCGTCCACGCAAAACCACCTTCCACGAGGCCTTTATCAACGGCATCCAGCGTTTCTTTCACGCCAACCACAGCGCCGGCGGGCAGCACTTCAATGCGCACCGGATCATCTTTGGTCAGGGCCAAAACGTCGGCGGCAAAGTCTTTGAGCATGGTCACTTCGTCAGCTTTCGCCGAAATCACAGATTGCACGCGAATGGTCACTTCAGCAGCAACAGCTGCGGTGGCGATGGTGGTCGCCAGGGCAGAAGCGGCAAGCACTTTACCCAGTTTGGTTACGATCGACATGGTTTTCCTCCCGTTTGTCGCTCTCACGCCTTCGATGAATGTGATGACGCCAATCTTCCCGTCGAAGGCCCGGGATGGCGCGTGTTCATCACAACTAATTTGAACGGTCAGGCATGGCCTGACCTTCCAAAATCCTCCTCAATGGGGAATGGGCGCTGGTGCGGCCTTCCCAAGACCGAAGCGCGCTAAACCCTCCCCATAGCCTGCGAGCGTGGACCCTTCCCGCCCCACGCGCAAACACTTTTCAATCAATTCTCGTGATTTTTCAGGCCCGTACACACAGTCACCCCTAAACGACCTGCCTATGGCCCGTCCTGCCTCAACAACGGGCTTGAAATTGGCGAAGTCTTTAGGGAGCAAAGCCATCAAGCAGCGTCCTCCAAAATAAAGTCGGACACGCGCTCCCCAATCATGATGCACGGCGCATTGGTGTTGCCCGACACGATGATGGGCATGATGGAGGCATCCGCCACGCGCAGTTTTCCAATGCCATGGACCCGAAGCCGATTGTCCACCACGGCGGCACTATCCTGCCCCATTTTGCAGGTGCCCGTCGGGTGATAAATGGTGGTGGCCGTATCCCGCGCCCAATTCAGCAGCCCATCATCATCATCGTCTGCGATGGCATCACCGGGCGCAAATTCTTCGATAATCTCCGACTTGGCCGGCTCATGGCGGGCAATTTTGCGGGCAATCTTAATGCCATCCACAATGGTCTGCTGGTCCAGCGGTGTGGCCAAATAATTGGGATGGATAAGCGGGTAATCCCGGTGGTCCGCAGACCGCAATTCCAGATGCCCCGCACTTTCCGGCCGCATCTGCAACACGCTGGCTGTGAAAGCGTTAAAGGGATGCGTGCCGGTTCCGATCTTGTCGGTGGAGAAGGGCTGAAGGTGGAATTGAATATCTGGCGTTTCCAACTCTGGCCGTGTGCGCAGATAGCCGGTGCCGAGGCTCGCGGCCATGGTCATGGGGCCGGTGCGGGTCAGCGCATATTCCACACCGATCAGCATCTGCTTCCACAGCGCATTGGTCTCGGTGTTGATGGTGGACGTGCGGCATTTGAAGATGGGGCGTGCCTGCAAATGGTCTTGCAGATTTTTGCCCACGCCATTCAGGCCCTGCACCACATCAATGCCGTGACTAGCTAATTCCTCCTGCGGACCAATGCCGGACAGCATGAGGATTTGCGGCGACCCGATGGCCCCGGCGGACAAGATCACCTCCCGCCGCGCGCGGATGGTTTTTTCCTGACCATGATGGTCCACCACCACGCCTTTAGCCTCACCATTTTCCAATATCACGCGCTTGGTCTGGCGGTTGGTTAGGATGGAAAGATTGGTCCGGTTCCGGTTGGGCTTGAGATAGGCAACCGCCGAAGAGCAACGCTTGCCCTTGCTGGCAGTCAGCTGAAAATAGCCCATGCCTTCCTGGCTCTCGCCATTATAATCCTCGTTATAGGGATAGCCCGCCGTCTGGGCGGCTTGGACATAAGCATCAATGCTGGGGCGAGACAGGCGGGTTTTGGAAACAGCAAGCGGCCCGGTTCCGCCACGCAATGCGTTCTCGCCCCCTTCCCAATTCTCGGCCCGGCGGAAACAGGGCAGCACGTCATCCCAGCCCCAGCCTTCATTCCCCATCTGCCGCCAGGTGTCGTAATCTTCCTTCTGGCCGCGCACATAAAGAAGACCATTGATGGACGACGATCCGCCCAGCACCTTGCCCCGAGGCCAATTAATGGAACGCCCATTGAGGCCCGGATCGGGCTCCGTTTTATAGGCCCAATCCATTTTGGGGTGGTTCATGGTTTTGAAATAGCCCACCGGGATATGGATCCAAGGGGACGTATCGCGCCCGCCCGCTTCCACCAGAGCCACCGTATGCCGCCCCGATTCCGACAGACGCGCTGCAAGCGCACACCCGGCGGAACCCGCACCCACGATGACGAAATCGAATTCCAAAAACGTCCCCTCCCTTGCGGTCCATAATCCACCGCTGGAAAGTCTCATTTTTTGAAATTTCCGGCACACTCCCCTTGACCGGACCCTGATTTTTACAGAATATTCAAAAAATGAGACTTTAAGTCTCGAAATTGATAAAAACACGTCAAAGACCCGGTGACAATCCCCCGCGCGGCTTTTTGTTCACAGGCACAATGTGGGGGCGAATCCATGGTGACCACGGTGAAAGCGAGCGCAGATGCCGCCCCCGATGATGGACGCATCGCCACCAATCTGCGCACGCTGCTGATTATCGAGACCATTGCGCAGAGCGGCGTGCCGCTCTCGCCCACGGAAATCAACGCCAGCATTGGCCTGCCCAAACAATCCATCCACCGCCTGTGCCAGACGCTGGTGGACGAGGGCTTTTTGATCCGCGATGTCTCCGGCAAACGCCTCCACGCCGCGCCCCGCACCATGGACATGGCGCGGGGCCTGTTCACCAACCGCCAGATGAACGCCGCGCGCCGCACCATCCTGTTGGATCTGTCGGAACGCACCGGCGAGACGGTAAACTTCGTGCTGCCTGAGCCCGACGGCATGACCTATCTGGACCGGGTGGAGACCGACTGGATTTTCCGCATCGAACTCCCCATCGGCTCCCGCGTGCCTTTTCACTGCACCGCATCGGGCAAATGCTATCTGGCCAGTTTAGAGACCCGCCAACTCAACAACCTCATCAGCACAATGCATTTCGAGGCCCGCACCCCCAACACCATCACCACCCCCGAAGCGTTGGTGAAAGAAATCGCCCAGGTGAGGCAGCAGGGCTTCGCCATTGACCACGAGGAATTGTTCGAGGGCATGATCGCCCTGGCAGTACCGGTGCTGGATGGAGAAGGCCGGTTCATGGCGGCGATAGCATTCCACGGGCCAACGCAGAGGCTGACTTATGACGTACTGATGGACCATCTAGAGGCTATGCGCGAGGGGGCGGGAAAGCTGGCTCGGTTGTAAATTAGCGAGCCGACTATGCGTGCCACAATTGCGCTTAACGCCCACAAATTTTCTGAAAATATAAATAAATTTGTGACAGTCGAATAAAGGAAAGATGTGTCTTGCAATAGCATCTGGCCATATTTTTAGAAAATTCCTGAAAGAGCACTGTCACGCGTTCTTTTGAAAATTCACTGAGAATGTTTAATGACAGATATGCAGAAATACGCTCGATGGGAATTCAAAGACGCAATACAAGAAGCCAGAAAATAGATACATTCTTGGAAAAAATGCCAAGCTCTTTCATGGGTTGCTCGGTTCGGGCCGAAATATCATTTCATAAATACAATCGAAACCGCTGTGGCTGCTGCCGAGGGTAATTCTGACCCATACAAAGCCACCTATTGCCTCGCTTGGCCTCTTCGAGCCCTTTTGGAGCGGGGAGAGGAAAAAGCGGCCTCCGAACTTTTGGAGGCGATATTGAAAAAGTCCAAACGCATAACACCAGTAGCCAGCAAATCTGAGGCTCTATTTTTGATATTTCAGGCGGCGATGCATGGCAAAAACGATTTATGGCCGATCGCCAGCAATTCACTCTTCGAGGCTTCTCTTCCAATCATACATTGGCGTCAAAGACGAAATTGTCGGGATGCTGTCTTGATGATTGCGGGCCGTGACATTGCAATGGCGCAGAAGGCCAGCGAAAAAATTTCGGATAGCAAACTACGCGAGAAACTCATTCGGGCTGTTGAGACAGAACACGACCATTTAAAACCGCGCGACTTTTTCTGGTAACCGCGCGTGACTGCGCGCAAAGGTTTTGTTGAGTTCGCGCAAATAAGCTGGACATCTCAACTCGTGGACGAGTCTGCAATGAAGAATAAAAGTCGCGTAATCCTACGGAAATTCAATGGGACCTCTAAGCCACCCGATAATGTACAAGCAAATGAAAACTACTGGATGTTGATGGAACACGCGGGGGAAGTGGTTTAAGACAACAAAGCGGGGCAATTCGTATCAAGTGATGGTCATGTGAGGGTTTTCATAGAATTTGAATCCAATCTGAACACCTTAAAACTGGAAAATCACAATGAAATACCAAACAGCCTATGGATTAGAAGAACGGATTTGGACGTGCTCGACGGGGAGTAGCATCCACGCATGCGCATAAGCTATCAATCAAACTGCACCGTCTTGAACGACATCAATTCGATTTGAAGCACCGCCCTATGCCCAACCCCTTCTTCACCCCCGTTTCCGGTTTCGACCTTCCCCGCTTTGCTGGCGTCCCAACCTTCATGCGCCTGCCTGCGCTCGCCCCGGATCACCCCCGCTACAAGGACGTGGAAATTGGCCTCGTCGGTGTCCCTTGGGACGGCGGCACGACGAACCGGCCGGGGGCGCGGCATGGGCCTCGGCAGTTGCGGGATTTGTCCACCATGATCCGCGCGCGGCATCCGGTGTCCGGTATTGAGCCGTTCAATCTGTGCAGTTGCGCTGATTTGGGGGATGTGGCCCCCAACCCCGCCGACCTCATGGCCACGCTGGACCGCACGACGGAGTTCTATTCAAACCTGAAAAGCGCCGGGATCATTCCCCTCACGGCGGGAGGCGATCATCTCATTTCCCTGCCCATCCTGCGCGGGCTGGCGAGCGCGGAGCCGGTGGGCATGATCCATTTCGATGCCCATACGGATCTCTTCAACGAATATTTCGGCGGCACGCGCTATACTCACGGCACCCCCTTCCGCCGCGCTATCGAAGAGGGCCTGCTGGACCCCAAGCGCGTCATCCAGATCGGCATTCGCGGCACACAATACGATGATGAAGACATCCAGTTTGGCCGCAGCGTCGGCGTCACCATTCTGCCGGTGGAAGACCTCCACGCTCGCGGCGCTGCCGAGGTGATGGCGCAGGCGCGGGAGGTGGTGGGCGATCAACCCACCTATGTGAGTTTCGACATCGACTTCATCGACCCCGCTTACGCCCCCGGCACCGGCACGCCGGAAATCGGCGGACCCAACACCTTCACCGCCCAACAGGTGGTGCGGGAACTGGCGGGGCTGAACCTCATCGGCGCAGACCTCGTGGAAGTCTCCCCGCCCTTCGACCAAAGCGGCAACACCGCCTGGGTCGGCGCGTCCATCATGTTCGAACTGCTGTGCCAACTGGCCAGCAGCGTGGAAACGCGGCGAGTTCAATAGAATGGCAAGCCCCCCCAAACAAAGCGCGTCATCCGCCGACTTGATCGGCGGATCTCCAGCATATCATGGAGATAGGCCGATCAAGTCGGCCTATGACGTAAAATAGGGTGAGTTCAAAAAAACCCGTCAGCCCATCTCAATGGGCAAAATTTCTGCCACTTCTATGCTCCCGGAATTCACCTGCGGGCATTCGGCGGCGATGGTCAGGGCCTTGTCCAGATCATCCGCTTCCACAATGGAATAGCCGGACAGCGGGTTTGCCCCGCCATTGTCCACCGTGCCGCTGGCGCTCACTGTGTGAGACTGGCCCACCGGATCACCTGGATCAGCTAAAGCCCCTTGATATTTCTCCACCCAGGCACCCCAGGCAGCCATTTCCTTGTCGATGGCTTCCTGCGTTTCGGGCATTTTTCCGCCGTGATAGGCAAACATGAATTTTGGCATGGTGATCTCCCTCCGGTCATCCAAGGCCAGCACCCTATCACAAACTGCGACAGGCTGCCACAGTTTGGTGCATGAACGCCCTTCTAACGCCGCAATTTGGTGGTGTGGGTCGCCTCACGAAAAATCATGTGCCAGCGGCACGGCTCGCCTTAACGCTCTGTTTACCTTCTTTATTGGCGCGCTTTTAACGGCATCGGTCTAGGGATGGTTATCAATTCCTCACCAAATTCTCGCCAATTCAAACCTTATTTGGTCCATTCAAACCCTATTTGGAACGTCCCATGTTGATGCGTGAAACCTTCCCCATCACTGCCAAACTGGCTATTGCCCTGCCGCTGGCCGCCATGCTGGTCATCACCGGCTGCGCCAAGAAAAAGCCCCTGCCTGATAATGCGGCCCAACTGGGCATTGGCGGCGCGGGGGCCGGCAGCGCAGCGCCCGGCTCCACGCAAGATTTCACCGTTAATGTGGGGGACCGTGTGTTTTTCACCACCGATTCCTCCTCCCTCACGGCCCAGGCCCGCCAGACGCTGGACAAACAGGCCGCCTGGCTGAACCGCTACGGCACCTATCAAATCACCATCGAAGGCCATGCCGATGAGCGCGGCACGCGCGAATACAACCTGGCTCTGGGCGCCCGCCGCGCCGCCGCCACCCGCGATTATCTCTCTTCGCGGGGTGTATCGCGCGGCCGCATCCGCACCATTTCCTTTGGTAAGGAGCGCCCTGTGGCCGTTTGTAACGATATTTCCTGCTGGTCCCAAAACCGCCGCGCCGTTACCGTGCTGCGCGGGGGCAACAGTTAGGAGGCACTGATGTTGAAAAAGACGCTCATCGGCACGGCCCTTGCCACAGCTGTGATGACGACGGCGCTCACCACCGCGCCGCTGCAAGCCCAGCAGGTGCAAAGCTATCAGGTGATCGAGTTGCAGGAGACCGTGCGCACGCTCAACGGGCGCGTGGAAGAGCTGCAATTTCAATTATTGCAATTGCAGGAAAAGCTGCGCCGCATGGAAGAGGATAACGAAGCCCGCTTTCAGGAATTGGAAGAGCGGCGCTCTTCTGTGGAGCCGGATGAGACCGCCCCGCAAACCGCCCCCCAGACCGCCGGCCGTTCCGACGAGCCGGTGGCCCGGAGACAAAGCCTGGGAAAGTCTGAACCGTCCGGCGACACCCCGTCACCGGACGTAAAGCAAGCCGCTCCCGAAATCACTCCCGCTGCGCCACCGCGTCGTTTGGGCACTCTGACGTTCGATAAGGACGGCAACGTGGTCACCGGCGATACGGGCAGCTTATCGCCAGACAATGGCGACAACCCCTTCAATGTACCCTTCTCCAAAGGCACGGAAGGGGCTGCGGAAGCCTCGGAATTCGGCGCAACACCTTCGGAAGTCTTTTCGATTGCCAAACAGGCCTATGACGCGCGCGATTACACCCGCGCCGCCAGTGCCTTTGCCGCCCATGTGAAAGCATGGCCAAAGGACACGGCAAGCGGCGAGGCCCGCTACTATCTGGGCCAATCCCTGTTCTGGCAGCGCCAATACTACCGGGCCGCGGAAACTCACTTGGACACCCACAATGACTATCCCACTTCACCCGTGGCAGCGGAAAATCTGCTCGGGTTGGGCCTTTCTTTGGCAGGGTTGAACCAGCGCGAAGTGGCCTGCGCCACCTATGCAGAAGTGCTCAAGCAATACCCCGATGCCGAGGCCCGGATTGGCCAACAAGTGCGCGACGAACAGGCGGCGGCCCGCTGTTAAAAACGGCTGAAAATATGAAGCTGAACCCACCAGCCGCGCCCGTCTCCGGGCCAGTCGTTGAACGCCTCAAAGACATTTTTGAATTTTGCGGTCTGTCCGATGAAGGCGAAACGGAACGCCCGTTGATACTGGTGGCCGTCTCCGGTGGCAGTGACAGCCTCGCGCTGCTGTTAGCCACCCACGCCATAGGCGGCGCAAATCTGCACGCAGTGACGGTTGACCACGGCCTGCGCCCCCAATCTGCCCAAGAGGCGCAAGCGGTGGCCAAATTGTGCGAAGAACTGGCCATCCCCCATGAAACACTACGCTGGCAGTCCGCCCCCACGGACGGCAAAGCCTCCGCCAATGCCGCCCGGTCTGCGCGATATGATTTACTCTCCGGCCACGCTCTCAATAGTGGGGCAGATGTGACCCTGCTCGGCCACACCGCCAATGACCAGATCGAAACCCTGCTCATGCGCGCGGCACGCCTAAAACCCCAAAGCGGCTCTCGGGGCATGAGCGGCATGCCGTCTTTCTTTTCCTACGACAGCGCCCTGTTTTTCCGCCCCTGCCTGCACATGCGCCGCGAGACGCTGCGTACCATACTGCGCGACGTGGGCATGACTTGGATCGACGACCCCACAAACGAAGACACCCATTATGAGCGCGTCCGCGTGCGCCGCGCCATGCAGCATATGCCTGCCCAACAGATGACCGCCATCCTGCGCTTTGCTGACCTGGCCAACCGCCATACCCAATGGCTGACCGATCACATGGTAAAAACACTGCCAAACTTTGTGGGCGGCACCGAGCGCGGCTTTGAGGTGCACCATCAGGCACCCGATGGAAGCCGCCTTGCAGACAAACCTCGTTTGGTTCTGCGTGAAATGCTCTCGCTTCTCATCTGGGTGGCAGGCGGCATGCCGTCTCGGCCCTCACTGGCCAAGCTGGCTGATTTGGTGGAAGCCATCCAATCCGGCACCCCCTTGCGCAAAACGGTGGGGCGCGCGCTGGTGAATGTGGGCAAGCACGTCATTACCATTCGCCGGGAGGACCGGGATTTGCCTGCCCTCAAGCCCGATGCCGAAGCGGGTAGTCACTATGATGGCCGCTTCAGAATGACGGAACGCGGCCTTTGGGAACCCTACACAATAGCATTGGAACGTTTCCGACCCGCCGGACAGGATGATCTTGCCGCCCTTTTGCGAGCCCTCACCGCTCCCCTTGCACCACCTCGGCTGCCTGACGTTCACAATATAACGAGGAAATGACGCACCCGCCCCGATGCACCTTGGCAGGGGCGCAATTGAAACCTATCTTCGACAAAATGCTTTGGCCTGCGCGCTTTGGGAGCCTTGAAAAACGCAGGCCGCTTCTCCAGCGGGACATGTTTTTATGAACCAGAACTTCCGAAATATCGCGCTTTGGGGCCTCATCATCGTGCTGGTGATCGCCCTTTTCCAGATGTTCCAGGCCCCGTCGGCGGACAGCCGCAGCACGGAAGTGCCCTATTCCACCTTTCTGGAAGCTGTGGAGAAGCAGCGGGTACGTTCTGTCACCATTTCCGGCGACCGCATCACCGGCAATTACACTGACGCTGCCGGTTCATTCATGACCATCGCGCCGTTCGACCCGGAACTGGTTAAGCGCTTGGAAGCCCAAGGCGTGCAAATCACGGCCAAGCCCGTATCCGACGGTCGTTCCTCCTTCCTCGGCATGTTCCTGAACTGGTTGCCCCTGCTGATCCTCATCGGCGTGTGGATTTTCTTCATGCGGCAAATGCAGTCCGGCCAAGGCAAAGCCATGGGCTTTGGCAAATCCAAGGCCAAATTGCTCACAGAAGCCCAGGGCCGCGTGACCATTGACGACGTGGCCGGTGTGGACGAAGCCAAAGAAGACCTCGTGGAAATCGTGGACTTCCTTCGCGATCCGCAAAAATTCCAGCGTCTGGGCGGGAAAATGCCCCACGGCGTGCTGCTCGTGGGCCCTCCCGGCACTGGTAAAACCCTCACAGCCCGCGCTGTGGCTGGGGAAGCTAACGTGCCCTTCTTCACCATTTCCGGTTCCGACTTTGTGGAAATGTTTGTGGGCGTGGGTGCAAGCCGCGTGCGCGACATGTTCGAACAAGCGAAGAAAAACGCGCCCTGCATCGTGTTCATCGACGAGATCGATGCCGTGGGTCGCCACCGTGGCGCTGGTCTCGGCGGCGGCAATGACGAGCGCGAACAGACCCTCAACCAGCTGCTGGTGGAGATGGACGGGTTTGAAACCAATGAAGGCATCATCCTGATCGCCGCCACCAACCGCCCGGACGTGCTGGACCCCGCCCTGCTGCGCCCCGGTCGCTTTGACCGTCAGGTGGTGGTGAACAATCCAGACCTGATCGGTCGCGAAGCCATCCTGAAAGTGCATGTGAAAAACGTGCCACTAGCCCCCAATGTGGACCTGAAAGTGATCGCCCGTGGCACGCCCGGCTTCTCCGGCGCGGACCTCATGAACCTCGTCAACGAAGCAGCTCTTCTGGCCGCCCGTCGCGACAAGCGCATGGTGACGGCGCAGGAATTTGACGATGCCAAAGACAAGGTGATGATGGGCGCGGAGCGCCGCTCCATGGTCATGTCCGAAGAGGAAAAGCGCAACACCGCCTATCATGAAGCCGGCCACGCGCTAGTGGCAGTGACGGTGCCTTCCTCTCACCCCGTCCACAAAGCAACCATCATCCCGCGCGGTCGTGCATTGGGCATGGTGATGCAGCTGCCCGAGCGGGACCAGATTTCCATGTCCTACGAGGAAATGACGTCCCGTCTGGCCGTCATGATGGCCGGTCGCGTGGCGGAAGAACTCATCTTCGGCAAGAAGAACGTCACCTCCGGCGCTCAATCCGATATCGAGCAGGCCACCCGCCTGGCCCGCGCCATGGTCACCCAATGGGGTTATTCCGACAAGCTGGGCAAAGTATCCTACGGTGAAAACCAACAAGAAGTCTTCCTCGGCCATTCCGTGGCTCAGTCCAAGAACGTCTCAGAGGAAACCGCCCAAATCATCGACGAAGAAGTCCGCCGTCTGGTGGACGAAGGTTTCGCCTGGGCCAAAAAGATTTTGACCAAGCGCAAGAAGGATCTCGAATCTCTCGCCCAGGGCCTGCTGGAGTATGAAACCCTCACCGGCAAGGAAATCGAAGATATCCTCGAAGGCAAGCCCCCCCGCCGCGACATGGGCGACGACACTCCACCTACGCGTGGCAGCGCCGTGCCCAAGAGCGGTGTGCAGAAACCAAAGGCAAAGAAGCCAAGGGAAGATGGTTCAGGAGGACTGGAGCCACAACCTTCTTAGGGAGTGGCTACTGAGTTGGAATTGAGAAAGCCCGGCACGGTGTGTCGGGCTTTTTACTTAAAGTGTAGAAGACTCGACTTAATCTGACACCGCTACCTTTTCAGAGGACTGAGAAGGCAGCGGCGGGTCTCTTGAAGGAGACCTTGGTTACCCGTTTTGATGGTGGTGCGAACCTAACCATTGAAACGAAAGACAACCACAAT
>JBCCTO010000007.1:0-104571 GCA_039198355.1 Pseudomonadota bacterium | reverse complement strand
TGACCATTTGCCCTTTTGAAACCGGACGTTGCTCTACAGTACCGCCGGTCTCTGCCCGAACAGAAACGGTGGCGCTAGCCTGCGTACGCCCTCGAATTTCCAGCCGTTCTTGCCGCTGCGAAGGCTGCAAGTTGGTCACGCGCACGCGGAAAGCCTCCGTCGCGCGGCTCGCCTCCCGCTCGGCAATGGTTTTGGCATCGGGGTTCACCTGACCACCCTGAATGAGCGTACCGGTGAAAATCCAGCCGCCGATCCCGGCCAGAATGGCCAGCGCGACAAGGTGTGATCCGTTGATTTTCATGGGAAAAGCGTCCTATGCGGCCTCGACGGGCACGGCAGGCCCATCTGGGGATGAAGGAGAGATGGTGGGGTCTGAAACGCCATCTTGCCGCCCGCTGCCAGCAACGGCTTCCAGCTGGTGGCGATTGGCTTTGATGTAAGAGAGGCCTTGACCAAGGCAGGCACGGCCATAATTGGCCACCCATTCCGCCCCGGCCAGATCAACAGCTTGCACTTCCTCTTCGATCTGGTTCAGCTCTGTCTCCAGCCGAATGATTTGCTGATCGATGGCGCGGCGCACATCCGCTGGCTCCATCATCTCCGCACACATGGCCAGAAGAAGAAACTGACTTTTGAAAATGTCTTTCTGGGCTGGTTCGGAGAGGGCTTGGACAAAAGCCGCCCGGCCCGCATCGCAGATGGAGTAAACCTTGCGATTAGGCTTGCCGTCTTGTCGCTCTTCCTTGGATACGACAAGGCCCTCGGCCTCCATCTTGGTCAGCGCAGGGTAGATTGAGCCAAAGCTGGCATCCACAAAATGACTGAAATGCCCGTCCGACACCAATTTGCGGATCTCATAGCCCGTGCTGTCGCCCTGGCTCAGTATGGCTAGGCAAAGGGTACGAACATTCATACGGCTCTCCAGACCAACAGCTGACCGTGCAATAGGAGGTGCAGACGCGACGCCCACCATATTCACGATGTCTATATGCTCATTCAGCATATATCAATCGTGATTATGGCGAGTGCACTAGTCACATAGCCGCATGTCGTGACGCAGGCGTACGAATGCGCGTCACTGTGTGCTTTGCCTGAAGGCGTAGCGTGCCCAGCTCATTGTTCAATTTTGATAAATACCCATAACCACGGTCTGGGCGGAACATCGCCACGCTTACATTCATTCACGATCGGACGCGGGCTTAGACGCGTCTTCTGATCTATCCATATCATCGGGATAAAGCTGTACCAGAGCACGTAATCGATCCAGCCTTTGTGACATGGCGTCCAAATAGCGTTGCTCTTCGTGGCCCATGTCCACATCACGCGTCCGTTTTTCGTTAGCCGGAGACACCATACGCAAAACACCCACTGGTCGTCAGACCTGCAGCGTGGCGTGAGGGTGTTAAATTTCCGTGGGCTGAGTAGCTAAAACGCGATCCTACTCAACCCCCCCTGTTCCCACTCTTGGGTCGGAAACGCAAAGCGCCCGCCATTGACGGTGTTCTCGGCACTAACCAGCCTGATGAGCGTATCCACAATTGCCTCCGGCGGTGTCACCGTTTCAGGGTCCTCCCCCGGTGCGTAGAGACGGCGCATTTTCGTGCGCAGAGTGCCGGGGTCCACCAGATTTGCGTTGACGTTCGTCAGCCTGTTTTCCTTGGCATAGGCCGTTACCATAGCTTCCAGAGCCGCCTTGGAGGCAGCGTAGGGACCCAAATAAGGCCGTTGGCTGCGCGCAGCTCCTGACGTGATGAACAGCGCGCGTCCAGCATCCGATTTTTGTAAAAGCGGGTCTAGGGACCGCAATAGGCGGAAATTGGCCGTCACGTTCACGGCCATTACCTCATCAAACACCGAGGGTTTGAGCTGCGAGAGGGGGGTGGGAACGCCCAATTCGCCCGCATTGCCCAGCACAATGTCCAGCTTGCCCCAACGGTCAAAAATGGTCTGGCCCAGACGGTCCAGCGCATCATAATCGGTGATGTCCAGGGGTACGAGAGTTGCTGCCCCGCCGGCTTCACGAATTTCATCGTCCAACTCTTCCAGCCCGCCCACAGTGCGCGCCAGTGCGATTACATGGGCACCTGCCCTGGCAAAGCCCAGGGCAGCTTGATAGCCAACACCCCGCGAAGCCCCGGTCACCACCGCCAGGCGGTCTTTCAAAACTGGATCACCCATGTTTACCGACCGCCCGACAGCATGGAGATGGGGCGCACATTGTCTCCGTCGGGGTGCTCAATGCCTTCCCGGTCCGTCAGGCGGGTGGGATATTCACCGGTAAAGCAAGCATCGCAAAATTGTGGCGCATCATCGGTGCGCGCCGTCTCACCCGCCGCGCGATACAGGCCATCAATCGACAGAAATGCCAGCGAGTCCACCTTGATAAAAGCGGCCATGTCATCGGTGGACATGCGCGATGCCAGCAGTTTGTTCTTTTCCGGCGTGTCCACCCCGTAAAAGCAGCCTGACAGGGTGGGCGGGCTGGCGATGCGCATGTGCACTTCTTTTGCCCCCGCATCGCGCACCATGGCGACGATCTTTTGGCTGGTCGTACCGCGCACGATGGAATCATCCACCAAGACCACTTTTTTGCCTTCCAGCAAGCGCCGGTTGGCATTGTGTTTCAGTTTCACGCCCATGTGGCGGATGTTGTCGGTGGGCGCGATGAAGGTGCGCCCCACATAGTGGTTGCGAATAATGCCCAATTCAAAGGGCATGGCCGCCGCTTGCGAAAAGCCGATGGCGGCAGGCGTGCCGCTATCCGGCACGGGGACCACCAGATCGGCATCTACGGGTGCTTCCCGCGCCAATTCTTCGCCGATCCGCTTGCGCACATCATATACGTTTTGCCCCTGCACGGTGGAATCGGGCCGCGCGAAATAGACATATTCAAAGATGCAGAAGCGAGAGGCTTCTTTTTCAAAGGGAAAATGGCTCTCAATGCCCTGTTCGTTCACCACCACCATCTCGCCGGGGGTAATGTCCCGCACATAGCGGGCACCGATAATGTCCAAAGCGCAGGTTTCGGAGGCCAGAACGTAAGAGCCATCCAGATCGCCCAGCACAAGGGGGCGCATGCCGCGCGGGTCCCGGCAACCGATCAGCTTCTTGCCGCTCATGGCCACCAGCGAAAACGCACCTTCCAACTGGATTACCGCATCGGTGAGCATGGCCACCAGCCGTTTTTCTGTGCTCATGGCGATGAGGTGCAAAATAACTTCGGTATCCGACGTGGACTGAAATATGGCCCCCTGAGCCTGAAGCAAACGGCGCAGCGTGGCGGCATTGGTGATGTTGCCATTGTGTGCCACCGCAAAGCCACCGCCGGCAAAATCCGCAAAGAAGGGCTGAACATTGCGCATGCCGTCGCCACCCGTGGTGGCGTAGCGGTTATGCCCGATCGCACATGTGCCGGGCAGCCGCTTCAGCACCTCCGGTTTAGTGAAGTTATCGCCAATAAGCCCTACGTGGCGCTCGGCGTGGAAGGTGGAGCCATCAAACGTGACGATGCCGGAAGCCTCCTGCCCCCGATGTTGCAGGGCGTGCAGACCCAGTGTGGTCAGCGCCGCCGCATCGCTATGGCCATAAACGCCAAAAACACCGCATTCTTCGTGGAATTTGTCATCATCCCAGTGGTTCTCCGCCCCATGGTCGCAACCCTGTTGGGTTTTGGATGGGCTGCCGTTCGAATAGGGCATGGCGTTCACTTTCAAAATTGCAGCGCTTTTGATGGGGGGCTGGGCGGGGGCGTCAGGTTTTCTGTTCCGTCTCCTGCCCGCTTGTGTTTCCATCAGCAGCCTCTGGTGACAACATGCCTTTGATGATCTTGTCCAGATTGTCCGGCAGGGCGTCACGAATTCCATTGCCGATGGAAACCAGCATGGGCTTGGACTTGGCGTCTTTAACCCAGGCGGGTTCCTGTTCATTGGCCAACCACAAAAAACCCGTAAGCCCGATGATAACAAGCAAGGCCCCCCGCGCAGCCCCAAAAATAAAACCCAACGTTCGATCCAACACCCCAATGCGGCTGTCGATAATAAAATCGGCCAGCAGCATGGTGAGATAGCTCACAACGATCAGCACAACCAAAAAGACCAGAGCGGCGGCGATGCCTTTCTGCACCAGCTCATTGTCAGGAATTTGCGAGATATTGGCAGCGAGAAACTGCGCCACCGGCTGGTGGAAATAAAGCGCGGCGAGGGCCGCTACGACCCAGGAAGCGATTGAAAGAACCTCACGCGAGAAACCGCGGATCATGGCCAAAATGGCGGAAATCAGCATAATGACGATCAAAATGCCGTCGAGAAGCGTGATGGGCATGGGTATAATCCGTCCACTAGAGCATTTTGCCGTTGATGAGATTGTAAGCGTTGATGCACGCGCAACCAAAACTGCCTCAGCCGAGCCCTATATGCCCCTATCATCCTGCCCCTGCAAGGGAGCGCTGCCCCTTGCGAGAAGTTCAACCACAAGATCGGACAGGGTTTTGATTGTCTCCAGCCGCATACCCGGCTGGCGCAGTGTTTCACTACCCATGGAAAATGTAGCCTGATCGAACCCCAATTTGCCCGCTTCTTTCAATCGCCCCGCCGCTTGGCCCACCGGGCGCAAATGGCCAGAAAGGCTCACCTCACCAAAATAGACGGAATTATCCGGCAAAGGTCGGTTTGCGAGGGAAGAGACCAAAGCTGCGCAGACCGCCAAGTCTGCCGCAGGTTCGCTTATGCGAAAACCGCCCGCGACATTGAGGTAAACATCATGTCCGCCCAGCCGCACGCCGCAATGAGCCTCCAACACGGCCAGCACCATGGACAGTCGCGAGCCATCCCATCCCACAACGGCACGCCGGGGCGTACCGAGGGACGATTCGGCCACAAGGGCCTGAATTTCCACCAAAACCGGCCGCCGCCCTTCCATGCCCGCAAAAACGGCCGCGCCGGAGGCCGATTTACCCCGCTCCCCCAAAAACAGTTCCGATGGATTGGAAACCTCCCGCAACCCTCGGTCGGACATCTCAAACACGCCGATTTCGTCGGTGGGGCCAAAGCGGTTTTTCACCCCCCGCAAAATGCGAAAATGATGCCCGCCTTCGCCTTCAAAATAGAGCACTGCATCCACCATGTGCTCCACCACGCGCGGGCCGGCAATCTGCCCCTCTTTCGTCACATGGCCCACCAAAACGAGCGCTGCGCCGGACTGTTTGGCGTATCGGATCATGGCTTGGGCCGCAGCCCGAACTTGGCTGACCGTGCCGGGCGCGGATTCGACGCGGTCTGTCCACAGGGTTTGGATGGAATCGACCACGACGAGGGCGGGGGGCGGCCCCGCCTCCAGCGTGGTGACAATATTTTCCACATTCGTTTCGGCGAACAGCCGCACCGGGCTTTCTGCCACGCCAAGCCGCTGCGCCCGAAGCCGCACTTGTGCCACCGCCTCTTCGCCGGAGACGTAAACCACCCCATGCCCGGCCTTGGCCAGCGCGCCGGAAATTTGCATCAACAGGGTCGATTTGCCGATGCCCGGGTCACCGCCCACCAACAAAGCGGACCCTTGCACCAGTCCGCCCCCTGCCACGCGATCAAACTCTTTTACACCCGTTATAAAGCGCAGCTCTTCCTTGGTATCGCCGTCCAGCGTTTCCATAGGCATGACGCGCCCTTTGCCGGTGGGGCGCCCCGGCCCGGTGGCAACGCCGCTTCCCGGCACTTCTTCAACCAGTGAATTCCATTCTCCACACCCGCTACAGCGCCCCTCCCAGCGCAAATGCACTGTGCCACAACTCTGGCAAAGAAATTGGACGCGGGGCTTGGCCATAATCGGCGCTTCGGCTCACAGGTTTTGTATCTTGACAGTACAAGAACAAAATAAGAACATAAAGTCAAGCCGCAATTTGGCCAAGAGAGTGAAGGGGGATTTAAGCACCCACATAAGTTCGGCTGTAGCGTTGGCCCAGTGCGGTCAGCATTTCATAGCCAATGGTTCCAGCGGCACGGGCGGCGTCATCCACGGGAATGGTTGGGCCAAATAGTTCAATCCAGTCGCCTGCCGCAATGTCGTGCTCAGGAATATCGGTAACATCAAAACAGCACATATCCATGGAGATGCGCCCCACGCCTTTGATTTTTTGACCCTTAAAAGCGGCCTCCACAGGAGGGGCCACGGCTCGCATCGGCACACCCATATGGCTTGCGGCGCGGTGATAGCCATCGGCATAGCCGACGGAAACATAGGCTAGCCGGGAAGGGCGGGTTATGGTTTCGGTGGCCCCATAGCCCACCGCGTCGCCGGGACCGGCTGTTCGAATCTGGATGATGCGCGCCTCTAGCGTCACCACCACTTCCATGGGGTTTTCAACATCGTTGAGGGCCTCGCCCCCGTAGAGAGCGATGCCGGGCCGAGCCAGTTCAAATTGGTGGCCGGCAGCCTGTAAGTCTGCTGCGGAGTTTGCAGCGGAGCGGCGCACGCCCGGCAAAAGAGCGCTGGCCTGCAAGAAACGCTCCCGCTGGGCGATGGTCTGGGGATGGTCAATGTCATCGGCGCAAGCGTAGTGGGTTATGAACAGTTGAACATCCAGCACGCCCATCAGATCAGCATGGCTGACAGTACGCTCCAGCTCGGCAAGTGTCAGCCCCAGCCGGTTCATGCCCGTGTCCATTTGTAGGGCGCAGGGCAAGGCCCTGCCCAATTTTGCAGCGAGCGCAGCCCAGTTTTCAATTTCTGGCAAGGACCCCAGCACGGGCAACAGCCCCGCTTTGTTCAAATGGGCCAGGGCGCTTTCGTAGGCACCATTCAAAACGTAGCATGTAGCATCCGGCGCAACCGCTTTTACCCGCTGGCCTTCGCTGGCGACCGCCACAAAAAATGTGCGGCATCCGGCAGCCCACAGTGCTTTTACCACTGGCTCAATGCCGCAGCCATAGGCGTTGGCTTTCACCACGGCACCACACTCCGCGGGTTTGGCCAGCACGGCCAGCTTCTGCCAATTGCGCACCAGCGCGCCCAGATTGATGGTGAGCCGACCACCGGCCAGATCAGGATGGATATCGCTCATGGTAGCCGGCAAGGTCTAAAGCAACTCGTGTTCGCACCGTATCAAAATTCGACGCCCCTCAAACAGCAAAATGCCGCTTTGTAAGGCGATTTTTGATGCTTCTTCTACATCAAAATACGATTGGCCCTATTCAAACCGCTCCGGAATATATTCGTCTTCCGCCAGATCGGTGAAGCGCGTGTATTCCGCCTGGAAAGCCAAATGGGCTGTGCCGGTGGGGCCATGGCGCTGTTTGGCGATAATCACTTCCGCCTTACCCCGCGCCTTTTCATACCGCTCCATGTTCTTTTCATAATCAGAGGCATCCGGATCGTTTATCAGCCTCTCGGCGTAATACTCGTCTCGATATACAAACAGCACCACATCCGCATCCTGCTCAATGGACCCGGATTCACGCAGGTCCGCCAGTTGCGGGCGCTTGTCTTCCCGGTTTTCCACCTGACGGGAAAGCTGGGAGAGCGCAATAATGGGCACATTCAGCTCCTTGGCCAGCGTCTTCAAACCCGTGGTGATTTCGGTAATTTCCTGCACGCGATTGTCCGTGCGCTTATTGCCCGTCATCAGCTGGATATAGTCGATAATCAGTACATCCAGCCCCCGCTGGCGCTTCAACCGCCGCGCACGGGCAGCCAATTGGGCGATGGAAATGCCGCCCGTCTGGTCAATGAAAAGCGGAATGCGGTGCATCATCTGCGAGCAGCCCACCAGCTTTTCAAATTCCGTATCGTTGATCTCCCCCCGGCGAATTTTGGACGAGGAAATCTCCGTCTGTTCGGCGATAATGCGCGTGGCCAGCTGTTCAGCGGCCATTTCCAACGAGAAAAAGCCCACAATGCCGCCATTCACCGCTTTAGATGTCCCGTCCGGCTGCACTTCAGGCTGGTAAGTCTCTGCGATGTTGAAGGCAATATTGGTGGCCAGCGAGGTCTTCCCCATGGCTGGACGACCGGCTAGCACGATCAAGTCAGACGGCTGCAAGCCGCCCATTTTCTGGTCCAGCGTGGTGAGGCCGCAGGAGATGCCGGAAAGATGTCCGTCCCGCTGGAAAGCAGCGCTGGCCATGTCTATGGCCGTGTTTACCGCACTGCCAAAATCCGCAAAACCGCCGCCATAGTGGCCGGTTTCCGCCAGCTCAAACAGCCGCCGTTCCGCATCTTCAATCTGCACTTTAGGCACCATGTCCACCGGCGCATCAAACGCGATATTGACCATGTCTTCCCCTATGCCGATGAGCGCGCGGCGGGTGGCGAGGTCATAGATGGAACGGCCATAGTCTTCCGCATTGATGATGGTGGTGGCTTCCGTGGCCAGCAGGGCTAAATAGCCCGCCACGGTAATTTCTCCAATGCGCTCATCTTCCGGCAGAAACGTCTTGATGGTCACCGGGGTTGCCCGTTTTGCAGAGCGGATAATATCTGCCGTCACCTTATAAATCTGCCGGTGGATGGGCTCATAAAAATGGTCCGGCTCCAGAAAGTCAGACACCCGGTAAAACGCATCATTGTTCACCAAAATAGCGCCCAGCAGCGCCTGTTCCGCCTCAATATTGTGGGGCGCTGTGCGATAGGGTGTGGATTTTGAACCCGGTCCGGGGACCACATTGTCTGCTGGTTCTGCCATGAATCACCCCAATCCCCGTGTGCTGCGCGAACCCTCTTTTGGCATGCCGGTTCGCGCTTTCAAACGGTCGCCCAGCAGGTTTATTTTTCTTTTTTCACCTCAATGGAACACAAAAACTGCGGGGAAAACCAAGCGGGAATCTCTGAATTATTGCGGTAAATCAGCCATCTGGATTAGCTTTTTGAATGTGAATCAAATTATGAGCTCGCCCAACAAAAAACCGCCCGGTGCCGTGCAGCACCGGGCGGTCTGATTCTCTTGACGGGAAAGTTGGCTTAGCTGGTCAACTCTTCGTCCACGACCACATCGGCATTGTCGCCGGCACCGGCGCCCTCGGCGTCCACACCGGCTTCCGCGTCAGGGCCCAAGTCTGCCACATCCACATCATCGGGATTATCGAATACGTCTTCGATGGACAGTTCGTCCTCTTCCTGCTCGTCATCATCGTCGAAAGCATCGCGGCTTGTGAGGTCTTCACCGGCGGCCTGACGCACAGCTTCGTCTTCAGAGCGGGCCACGTTCATGGTGATTTCGGCTTCCACTTCCGGGTGCAGCACGATGGTGACAGTGTGCAGGCCGATGATTTTGATGGGCGCACGCAGTTCCACTTGGCTGCGGCCAATGGTGAAGCCGTTTTCGTCCAGCGTGGCGACGATGTCGCGCGCGGCCACGGAACCGTAGAGTTGGCCCGTTTCACCAGCGGAACGCACGGCCACATAGGTGTTGCCGGCCAGCTTCTCGGCCACAGCCTCAGCTTCTTTCTTGCGCTCCAGGTTGCGGGCTTCCAGCTGCGCGCGCTGGGCTTCAAATTGGGCGAGATTGGCTTTGTTGGAACGAAGCGCTTTGCCTTGGGGCAGCAGGTAGTTGCGGGCATAGCCGTCTTTCACAGTGACCACGTCACCCATCTGGCCCAGTTTGGCCACACGTTCGAGCAAAATAACATCCATGGGAAAATTCCTTGTAGAGTGGGTCGCTTGGCGACCCGGTTTGATTCAATCTCTGCGCTTAGGGCGCAGGCGGGTTCGTTTTGTTTTGGCTGCGTGCCCGCAGGCCAAACAGGGTTTCCACGAGACCAAACAAGGCCAGAACCGGCACCATGATCTGGGTAAAGAGAAGGGCGGCATAGGTTGTGCCAAGCATGAAGGCGCGCAGGGGGAGATTACGCGTCAGCCAATGGAGCGCTGCCAGACCCACCAACATGAACGCCCCACCAAAGGCACCAATGCCCACCTGACCGGCAAGGCCAATATTGCCGGGCATGAGCCCCACAACCACGCTGGCAATCAAGAGAATAATGGCGGCGGGCGGCAAGGCCAAATCCCATTTCAGCACCGCCTGGGGCCGCAAAATCCAGCCTCGTTTGCGGCAAAAGCGTTCAGCCAGCAGCAAATTGCCCACCATGAGAAAGAGCAGTGACGCTGGAAAACCCACCGTAATCAACCGCCCGGCAATTGCCGCCCGCTGGTTGATCTGTTCATCGGTAAGCTGGGTGCCACCGGTCTGGGCGGTGCTCAGGAATTGTTTGAGATATTGGGCAATCTGTTCAGTTGCCGTTTCAATGGTGAAGCCGCTGACAGCACCTAAAACCAGCACAATGACGGCGCACATGCCCGCCATGCGCAGCAGGATTTCAGAAAGCGGGTACCATTCTTCCACCCCATCCTCATTGTCGTCCCGCGAAAGACCAGCCATGTGGCCAATCCAGAGGGCAGGGCCTAGCGTTACGAGAAGGAGCAGGAAGGCGGAGAGAGGGCCCAGCACCAGCAGGATAATCCCGGCACCCACCGCCCCCGTAATCAGCCCAGCCACCGTGCCGAAACCGAGCACCGACACAAAAATGGGGGCAGCCGTGAAGATGGAAATGGCCGCACCCAATCCCCCCAGCACTAACGGGGCCATGAACAGCCATGCTGCGAGCAAGCCGCATGAGGCGGCGATGAGGATAGTGCGGTTTTGCATCGGTCTCGCTGTCCTGCCGCAGGGCAGTTAGGGCCGCTAGAATACGGGCCAACTTAGTTTCAGGTTCGTCATTGGCCGACTTGATCGGCCAATCTCGTAGTTAAAGCGTCTTGCCGCGGGATCCGCCGATCAAGTCGGCGGATGACGCTGCATAGTGTGAAGCCTACTTAATGACGTAAGGGATGAGCGCCAGGAAACGGGCGCGCTTGATGGCCTTGGCCAGTTCCCGCTGTTTCTTCATGCTCACAGCCGTGATGCGGGACGGCACGATTTTGCCGCGCTCGGAAATGTAGCGCTGCAGCAGTTTCACATCTTTGTAGTCGATCTTGGGTGCGTTTTCGCCCGTGAAAGGGCAGGTCTTACGGCGGCGCTGAAAGGGGCGACGGGCTGGCATTTGTTCAATGGCTACCATGGTTTTGTACCTTGTATCTCAATCTAAAGCTACAGGCGGCAGGGAGCCGCCCTGCGATCCAGTTTAATCGCGGCGGCGGGGGCGACGGTCGTCGCGGTCGCTCTTGCGAAGCATGGCGGAGGGGCCTTCCTCGTGCTCTTCCACGCGGATGGTCATGTAACGCAGCACATCTTCGTGCAGACGCATCTGACGCTCCATCTCAGCGATTGCTTCAGCAGGCGCGTCCACATTCATGAGCGCGTAGTGTGCTTTACGGTTTTTGTTGACCCGGTAGGGCAGGGTTTTGAGGCCCCAGTTTTCGATTTTGCCGACCTTGCCGCCATTGGCTTCCAGTACGCCCTGAAATTGCTCCACGAGCGCGTCGACTTGCTGGGATGACACGTCCTGACGTGCCATGAAGATGTGTTCATAAAGGGCCATTGGGCCACCTTTCCTTGTGTGAGAGCTTCCAGCGCCTAGCCTCATCGACGCATTCTAGGCTCTCGAGAGCCGGAAAGGCGCGAGGCGAACAAGTGTCGAGAGCGGAAGCACGGGAGGTCGGATGTCCATGACACCCTGGGTCGGCAAGACCCCCATCCGTTCAGCCACCAGCCGGAAGCCCGACAGTATTATCGAGCGCTTCTTACACCATAGCGGGCGAAGTGCAACCCGTCTTTTGCCGCCTGTTCTGAAAGGCAATCGAACAGAGCCATGTCGTAGTCGAAAGCGTCTTCTTCTGGCATTTCCATTGCCTCACTTTCTCCGCTTTCGGTTTCCTCGATAACAACTTCCATTTTCTCTAGCGCTTTCTCAGCCAGTTCGTCAAAGGAGATGGCCGGCTTGGGAAAGGCTCCATCAAACAGCGGTTTGACCGCCTTATGGATGCCATAGCTGTTCGCCTGCGCAGCGATTACACCATTGCGCATAAGCTGCTCCCTCAACGCTTCCGCGGCGGCGAGATCAATGCGCAAGTGGCGCTGCAACATGGCTACATTGCATGAATTGTGCGCGCGCACGATGGTCTCAGCCCAGCGATATGTGGCCGGGTTTACTTGCACCGCAGGGGAAATTGCCAGCGCAGTCACGGAGGGAAGGGCAGGCACAGCAGCCAGCGTGGCAAGGTTCTGGAGGAAGCGTCGTCTGTTCATTGCGTAGATATAGGGCAAAGGGGCAGGTTTGCGAGCCTAGAGCCTCCCGCATCCAATCAAAAACAGAAGAGCATCACAAATCGCGTTTGAGATCAGCATTTTGCTGATCGAAAGGCAGCGAATTGTGATCCAGGTTGGGTGCGGCATGCTCTAAGCCTGCATGCGAAATTCCAACCCCGCTTTCACAGCGGGCCATTCACTGGCGATGATGGAATATGCCGCTGTATCCCGCACCGTGCCATTGGGCATAAGCATGTGGGACCGCAGCACACCATCCAGTTTTGCCCCCAGCCGCTCAATGGCCCGTCGGCTCTGATGGTTCATGAAGTGGGTGCGAATTTCCACCGCGATACAGTCCAAGTCTTCAAAGGCATGGCACAAAAGCAGAAATTTGCATTGCGTGTTCCATGGGCCTCGTTGATGGGAACGGCGCATCCAAGTGCTGCCAATTTCCAGCCGTCGATTTGCGGCATCAATGTTCAAATAGGTTGTCATTCCCACCGCCTCGCCAGTAGCGCGATCCAGGATGGCAAAAGGCACCATACTGCCCGCATTTTGCAAAGCGAGACGGCGATCAATTTCCCCTTCAACACCGTCGGCCGTTGGCACACTCGTGTACCAAATATCATACATTGCCCCGTCGTCCACGGCCTCCCGCAGGTCTGCGGCGTGATCCTTTGACAGCGGCGCTAAAACGACATTTTCGGCGGTAAGTTCAACAGCAGAAATCCAAACGGTCATAGATCAACTTCCTAAAACAAACGTGTTTTGAGAACTAAGTTGCTATGTCAGCGTGTACACCAGACGAATCGCCTAATTCAGCGCCAGTTTTGACGCCTTTGAGGGCCATATTCCGGGGCATTAACATGAGCATTAAAGAAGCAGGTTTTTCAAAGCGTATGCTGGACATTCTCATGTCAGCAAGTCGGCTGGATGCCGTCAATCGTTCCGCCATGATGGATACGCCGCCCGAACACGCTTTCGATGAACTTTCCGGCATGGCCGCCACGGTTATGCAGACACCGGTAGCGCAGGTCACTTTTATGGGTGACGAGAGGCAGTGGTTCAAATCCAGCCTCAATTTCCCTGCTCAGGAAGCGCCCGTGGCCACTTCTTTTTGTGCCCATACGATTACCAGCACGGATAGCGTGAAGGTCGTGCTGGATGCAGAAAATGATCCCGTCTTTGCCACCAATCCTTTCGTGGCCAACCCGCCCGGTGTGCGCTTCTACGCCGGTTGTCCCATTGAGGTGTGGGGCGAAAACATCGGTACCATTTGCGTTTACGATTTTGAGGCGCGGGATACCGTCACCGACGGGCAGGTTGATACGTTGCGCGACCTGGCTAAACAGGCTGCTTTGCTGGTTATCAATAATCGTGAAAAGTCAGCAAAACCAGCGGCTTAAAGCGTGTCACGTTTCGCTTGAAACGCTCTAACCCTTCTGGCGATCTAGAACATCCTCCAGCAAGAAGACGCGCAATTTTGACGAAAGGTTTTCTCCCTCATCTCTTTCCTCATCCAGGCGTGTGACAAGTTGTGAAAGGGAGATGTTTTCGCGGGCCGCCACAGCTTTCAATTCACGCCAAAAAGGCTCTTCCAGGGAGAAGGAGGTGCGGTGGCCAGCAATCGTAATGGAGTGTTTGACCAGCCCGGCCATTATTTCTTTCGAAAAGCATCCAGCGAAACCACATCGGCGGAGCCACCATCGGTTTCCGCCGTTTCGGGCTTTTTATCGACTTTATCTTCGATCTTTTTGGCCGGGCTCGGCAGGGCGCTCAGCGTGGCTTGCGCATCTTTTTCCAGTTTCAGGCCCTCTTCCGCCTCTGGTGTTGCCACTTCAAATTGGAGGCCGAATTGCACCGCCGGGTCAAAAAAGCCTGTGACAGCGGAGAAAGGAATCAACAGCGTCTCCGGCACATTGTCGAAGGAAAGGCCGATGGAAAAGCCGTGTTCGGTGGTCTCCAAATCCCAATACTGGTGCTGGATGACGATGGTCATCTCTTCGGGATATTTGTCCTTCATCCGTGAAGACAGGCGCACGCCTTGGGCATTGGTGTCAAAGGTGATGTAGAAGTGATGGTCTCCGGGCAGGCCCGTGCGCGCCACTTCTTGCAGCACCTTGCGCACCACGCCGCGCAGCGCTTCCTGCGCCAGCACGTCGTAGCGGATCAGGTCTTCAACTTCAGGCGGGTTGGTTTTATCAGCCATGAGGTTCTTCGATTTGGGCGCAATAAAGCGCTTACAGCTTTCTTGGGGCGATTATAGAGCCATTCGCGCCCCATGAAAGCGCTACAAAGGTTTTTTGTGCCGCATCTAAAACACTGCGCCCTTAAGTTGCCCTGTTAAAGGCGCCGAAAAGGCGTCCGGTAAGCGTTTGCCGCGCTTCACTGCACGATAGGGGCGCAGCGAAGGGCGTAGCCCGACAGCATGCAACCCAAGACCGCGAAGAGCGGTCCGGCAATCGTTTGCCGCCCCCGCGGAGCGAAGGCTGGAAGCCGACAGCGTGAGCGCAAAGATGATCGACAGCGTGAAATCAAAAAAGTGGAGGCTTCTGTTGCCAGGTGCCTCCGAACCCCGCCTAGCGAAGCGATCGCTAGGAGTTAAAGTGAAGCATTTCGCGCTGCCTTAGGCTGCGAGGCGTGCTTCCGCATAGTTGTTATCATTTGCAACTACTATAATGGCCCGATATCGGTGGGTACCATGCCGAGTGAAAACGCAGTCTTTACACCCTCGTCGATCCTGTTTCGCCCCCGCCAAACCGCTTCAGCGGCAAGAGGTTTGGTGGAGGCGCCGGGTACCGCCCCCGGGTCCGAATGGCTTATTACACAGGTCATTTATCACCATAGTCGAGCAAGCCCGACGAATTGAATATAAGCCCACTGGCCCGCAAAACAAGCACACAAAAAAAGCCCGGCTTCGGAGAAGCCGGGCCTTTAATATGAAAGGGCGGCGGAGCTTAGCCGTAGACGGAAGCCTTGTTGAAGTGCTTGGTGAGCAGGTAATAGACCACGGCGCGATATTTGTTGGGGTTGGATTTGCCGTAGGTCTCGATCACGGCACTCAGCGCGCCGTCGAGATCATCACTTTCGCTCAGGCCCAGCTTCTTGATGAGGAAATTTTTCTTCACCGTCTCCAGCTCTGATTCCTGGGAGGCGGCCACTGTGTGCGCGTCTTTATTGTAAATGGAGGGACCGCACCCAATCGTCACCTTTCGCAACAGGTCCATATCGGGCTCTTGGTTGCACTTGTTGCGAATGTCGTCGGCGTATTTTCCGATCAGTTCATCACGTTTGCTCATCGGGATCTCCCAGGTAAAAATGTTTGAGGGCACAAGAGAGATGCCCGGACGGCTAAAAGCCTTACGCAATTTACCATGAAGCGTCCACATCTACCGCTGCAGCGGGCTGTCTGTGGATGAATGTGCGGCACCATTCACTCAAGGTGTTGGCACGCCTGCCGCTGTGGGCCAAAACGAAACCCTGCCCGCGGACAACGAGTCGAAAAATGCGCCAATATCTCGATTTGATGGAAAAGGTGCTTAACGAGGGCACCGATCGGGGTGACCGCACAGGCACGGGCACGCGCTCAATCTTTGGCCATCAAATGCGCTTTGACCTGGGGCGGGGCTTTCCCGTGCTGACAACCAAAAAGCTCCACCTGAAATCCATTATTCACGAATTGCTTTGGTTCCTCCAGGGCTCCTCCAACATCGCCTATTTGAAAGAAAATGGCGTTTCCATCTGGGATGAATGGGCCGATGAAAATGGGGAGCTTGGCCCGGTTTACGGCGTGCAATGGCGCTCATGGCCCACGCCCAGCGGCGAAAGCGTCGATCAGATTGCCAATCTCATTACACAGATCAAAACCAACCCGGAAAGCCGTCGTCTTATCGTTTCCGCTTGGAACCCCGCACTGGTGGACCAGATGGCACTGCCGCCCTGCCACACCATGTTTCAGTTCTATGTGGCGAAAGGCAAACTCTCCTGCCAGCTTTACCAACGCAGCGGCGATACTTTTCTGGGTGTGCCGTTCAACATCGCGTCCTACGCGCTGCTCACCATGATGGTGGCCCAGGTATGCGACCTGCAGCCTGGAGAATTCGTCCACACACTGGGTGATGCCCATCTTTACGCAAACCATTTTGACCAGGCGCGGGAACAACTCACCCGAAAACCCGGTCCGCTCCCGTCCATGTCCATCAATCCGCAGGTGAAAGACATATTCTCCTTCACCTTTGAAGATTTTGACCTTCAGGGTTACGAAGCGGCTCCCACCATTAAAGCCCCCATTGCCGTATGACCAAACCCAAAATCATCATGCTGGTGGCGGTGGCAGCCAACAACGTCATTGGCAATGAGGGGGATATGCCGTGGCGGCTTTCCACCGATCTTAAACGCTTCAAAACCCTTACCATGGGTTTGCCCATGATTATGGGCCGTAAAACCTTTGAAGCGATCGGAAAGCCTCTACCGGGCCGCACGTCCATCGTCGTTACCCGCGATAAGACATGGCAAAGCCCCGGCGCGGTGCCCGTCCATTCTTTGGAACAGGCTTTGGAAGTGGCCGCGCCGCTGGCCCAATCGGGCGAGATTGCCATCGTCGGCGGCGGTGAGATTTACCGCCAAGCCATGCCCTATGCCGATATTCTACACGTTACGCATATTAATGCCGAGCCGGAGGGCGACACGCTGTTTCCACCCATCGATCCTAAAATATGGAAACAGCGGTCGAAACAGCATTTTCCCGTCACCCCCAAAGATGAGGCCGAGACGCGATACGTCATTTACACGCGCTGACAAGCGCAGGGTTGATAAGCGCAGGTTGCGCCAAATTGACCATGCCGCCGGGATCGAAAACATCATCGCCGCGTTGAAAGCGGCATGGGGCGACCCTATAACCTAATTAACAGACAGGGTTGCAAAAAGCGCAGGCCCCTCCCCACCCACAAGATTGACCACGAAACTTTGCAAACAAGCAAATCCATTTAACCAAGGACAAACAATGCCCTGGAGTAATAATACCGGCGGTGGCCGACCCAATGGCAGCAATGGCGCAGGCGGCGGAGGCCCTTGGGGTCAACCCCCACGCGGCCCCCAAAGGCCCGGCGGACCTGGCGGTCCCGGCGCCCAGCCACCGGATCTGGAAGAAATCATCAAGCGCGGGCAGGAAAAGCTGCGCGGTGTCATCCCCGGAAGCGGCGGCCCCGGTGGCACCGGCAAGATTGGCGCAGCCGGCTTCGGCTTCATCGCCGTTGTTCTGGCCGGTCTCTACCT
The DNA here is from genome assembly GCA_039198355.1 of Pseudomonadota bacterium. Lineage (GTDB taxonomy): Bacteria > Pseudomonadota > Alphaproteobacteria > Rhizobiales > Rhizobiaceae > Pseudahrensia. The sequence continues at coordinate 87,128 of JBCCTO010000007.1, read as the reverse complement.
ATTCTCCTCCGCTTACACGGTGGAAGCAGACGAATTGGCCGTGGAAACCGTGTTTGGTGTTCCCCAGTCTGAAGTGAACGAAGCTGGTCTTCACTGGGCTTTCTGGCCCTTTGAAAAGGTGGACAAGGTCAATATCGGGGTGCGTCAGGTGAATATCGGCTCCACGGGCCGTTCCTCCTCTCGCCAGGGCCTCATGCTTTCTGGCGACCAAAACATCGTGGATGTGACGTTTTCCGTTCAGTTTTCCGTGAATGATGCCAAAGACTTCGTGTTTAACGTCAACGACCCCATCGGCATGGTGGAAGAAGTGGCTGAAAGCGCCATGCGTGAAGTGGTGGGCCGTCGCCCAGCCCAAGACATCTTCCGCGATGACCGTCAGGGCATCTCCGAAGAAGTGCGCAACATCGCCCAAACCACCTTGGACGAATACGGCACCGGCCTTGGCATTCGTACCCTTAACATTGAGGACGTGGCACCACCCCCTAAAGTGGCGGATGCGTTTGATGAAGTTCAGCGTGCCGAGCAGAACGAGGACCAGTTCCAGGAAGAAGCTAACCGCTATTCCAACCGCGTTCTGGGTGAAGCCCGCGGTGAGTCGGCCCAAATCCGCGAGGATGCGGCCGGTTACAAAAACCGCGTGGTGCAAGAGGCCGAGGGTGAAGCGGCCCGTTTCCTGTCAGTCTATAATGAATATGCGAAAGCGCCCGAAGTGACGCGCAAGCGCCTGTTTCTGGAGACCATGGAGGGCGTGCTTAAAGACTCCAACAAAGTCATCATGGAAAGTGGCAACGGCGGTGCTGGTGGCACGGGTGTGGTACCCTATCTGCCGCTACCGGAAATCAACAACCAGCGTAACCGTACGCAAGCTGCAAGGAGCCAGAACAATGGGTAATCGCGCAGGCATTTTTCTCGCCACCATCGCGCTTGTTATCGCGACCATCTGGGGGTCCATCTTTGTTGTGAATGAGCGGGAGCAGGCCATCGTGCTTCGCTTCGGTGAAATCGTACGCGTGGAAGACCAGCCCGGCCTCAACTTCAAACTACCCTTCGGCATTTTCGGTGCTGATACAGTGTTGAAAATTGAAGACCGCCTATTGCGCTTCGACCTGGATGATATCCGCGTGCAGGTTTCCGGCGGTAAATTCTATGAGGTGGACGCTTTCATGACCTATGAAATCGAAGACCCCAAGAAATTCCGCCAACAGGTTGGGGCGTCCATCGCTCAGGCTGAAACCCGCCTCCGTTCCCGCCTCGATGCTGCTTTGCGTCAAACCTACGGTCGCCGCGGTTTTGAAGCCGCTCTTTCCGAAGAGCGATCAGCCATGATGTTCGAGGTCCGCGACCAAATGCGCCCCGAAGCTGAAAATCTTGGCATTAAAGTGGTAGACGTGCGCGTTCGCCGGACGGATCTTACGAGCGAAGTTTCTGACCAGACCTTCCAGCGTATGAGCGCAGAGCGTCTTGCAGAAGCCGAGCGCATCCGCGCCCGAGGCCAAGAAGCGGCTCGGCGGATTCGCGCTTCTGCTGATCGTCAAGTGGTGGAGATTAAAGCCGACGCACAGCGAGAAGCTGAGATCCTGCGCGGTGAAGGGGAGGGGGAGCGCAACCGCATATTCGCGGAAGCATATAATAAAGACCCTGAATTCTTCGCCTTCTACCGGTCCATGCAGGCCTACAAAGAAGCGCTTGAGGATGCTGGCACCACCATGGTGCTGTCGCCAAACTCCGAATTCTTCAAGTTCTTCCAGGACGCGCAGGGCCAGCCAGGCATTCGTTCTTCGGCAACGCCATCAGCGTCTAACTAAACGCACTTGATGCATTCAGGCCGGGGGCAATCCACATGGACGTTTTGTGGGTGGCCCTCGGCCTTTTGCTGTTTATCGAGAGCGTGCTCTACGCCCTCTTCCCCAATGCCATGCGCCGTTTTATTGCCCTTGTGGTCACCACGCCTGAAAATCAATTGCGGACATCCGGCATGATCGCCGCCGCCTTGGGCTTTCTGCTCATCTGGCTGGTACAAGGGTGAAATCGGTCACGCATTTTTGCTTGGCAGGCAATTTGTCTGCTGGTTTTGGCCCCATTTATAGGTTTGCATAAGCGGTATTGAGAAATTTGGCCCTGGCGCGGAACGCCATGGCCTTCAGAACCGTAGATAGAATATTCATACGATCGCTGCCGGCACGCGGCAGACATTGGGAGATGCATTTCATGAAAATTTCACGCCTGTTCTCCGCGGCCCTATTGGGTACAGCCCTTACGGTTGGTGGCGCTGCCATGGCACCCACTGGCGCTCCCTTAGCCAGCGCGCCAGTGCAAGCGGCACCCGCCTCCGTGGCCGATTTGGCAGACAGCCTTATCGGCGCGGTGGTGAACATCTCCACCTCCCAAAATGTGCGCGGCACTGGCAATCGCAACGGCAGAGGGGCCCAGCGCCCCCGCGTACCAGAGGGATCGCCCTTTCAGGACTTTTTTGATGAGTTTTTCCGCCAGCAAGAGCGCTCTCCCCGCCAGCGCCGCAGCCCTCGCCGCGTGCAGTCTCTTGGCTCCGGGTTTGTGATTGATCCTGAAGGCATCATCATCACCAACAATCACGTCATTGCCGATGCCGATGAAATCACCATCGAGTTTACCGACGGCTCGGAACTAATTGCCGAAGTGGTGGGCACGGACCCGAAAACCGACATCGCGGTGCTGAAAGTTACCCCAGAAAAACCCCTTCAGGCCGTGGCCTTTGGCCAGTCTAAAAGCGCCCGTGTTGGCGACTGGGTTATGGCCATCGGGAACCCGTTTGGCCAAGGCTCTTCCGTCACGCTCGGCATCGTCTCTGCCATCAACCGTGACATTCGCTCCGGCCCCTACGATTCGTTCATTCAGACCGACGCTGCCATCAACCGTGGCAACTCCGGCGGCCCGTTGTTTAATATGGACGGTGAAGTGATCGGCATTAACACCGCCATCATCTCCCCCTCCGGTGGCTCCATTGGCCTTGGCTTTTCCGTGCCCTCCGATTTGGCCGTGAACGTGGTGCAACAATTGCGGGAGTTTGGGGAAACCCGCCGGGGCTGGCTCGGTGTGAGCATTCAGCCCGTGACCGACGACATTGCTGAAAGCCTCGCGATGGCCGACGCCCGTGGTGCTCTGGTGGCTGGTATGACCCCGAAGGGTCCTGCCAAAAATTCCGGCCTACAAGTGGGCGACGTGATTCTGCGCTTTGACGGCCGCGACATCATGAAAATGCGTGATCTTCCCCGCATCGTTGCGGACACGCCCGTGGGCAAGTCTGTGGACGTGGTGGTGCTGCGTAAAGGCAAGGAAGAAACCGTGCCCGTCACGCTCGGTCGCCTTGAGGATGGCGAGAAACTCATCGCCGCCAACCGTGAAAACGGCGGCGAAGCGGCTGAGCCCGAGGAAGACAAGCCCATCGTCGCCATGGGCATGACTTTTCAGGAGCTCAACGATGAAACCCGTGCCGAAGCTGGAATCGAAGCCAGCGTCACCGGTGTGCTGATCGCAGAGGTCGATTCCGAAAGCCAGGCAGCTGAAAAGGGCATCAAGGCCGGCTCCGTCATCTCTGAAATCGGCCAAGAAGCCGTCAACTCCCCAGAAGACGTCGAAAAACGCCTTGCCGCCCTCAAAAAAGACGGCCGCAAAAAAGCGCTGCTCCTCGTGGCCCAAAAAGACGGCCAACTCGGCTTTATTGTGTTGGACCTAACCTAGCGCACGCCCCTTTTATCTCGTCATGGGCCGACTTGATCGGCCCATCTCTCAAACCTCTGGAGTCCCGCCGATCAAGTCGGCGGATGACAACTCTCGAGGTCAACCCTTCACAAAATCCGCTTTTCTGTAGCCTTGGATGTAGAGCAGGGCTGTTAGATCGCCGTGGTCAATGCGCATAGGAGCGGTTTCGGCGACTATGGGTTTGGCGTGGAGGGCGACGCCTGATGGTGTTTTGGTAAGCATGTCCAAATCATTGGCCCCATCGCCCACGGCCATAAAGTCGGATGGTGTGAGTTTATGAGTCTGGCACATCTCATCCATGGCCTCCGCCTTGGAGGCGCGGCCCAGAATTGGAGGGATGACGCTTCCAGAAAACCCCTCACCCTCAAACGCGAATATGTTGGCGCGGTTTTCATCAAAGCCTAGCGTGGCGGCAATGGGCCCGGTAAAATCCGTAAAACCACCGGAGACAAGCGCGCACCAGGCGCCGTTGGCTTTCATGGTCGCAACGAGGGTTTTACCGCCCGGTGTGAGCGAAATGCGCGTGTCGATCACTTCTTGGAGTAGCCTTTTGGGTTGGCCTTTGAGCAGCGCAATGCGCTCGCGCAGGGCGGGCTCATAGTCCAACTCCCCGCGCATGGCGCGGGCCGTGATGTCTTTGACCCTGTCGCCTACACCGGCCAGGTCGGCCAATTCATCAATGCACTCCTGTTGGATCATGGTGGAATCCATATCCGCAATCAGCGCTTTTTTGCGCCGCCCTTCGGCGGGCTGGATCACGAAATCCACCTCCTCATCGGCTAACGCCATGGAAAGCCACTTGGCAGGCTGGTCTACCTCTGCGGGCAGTGGCAGGTCCGTGGCAATACCATCGGCCAGCCAATAGACAGCGCTGGCCCCCACCGCATCGCGGCATTTATCGGCCAGTTCCGCGCTTAAACAAGGGTTTGCAGGATTGGCAATGAGTGTGGCAATCAAAGCGCTGGACATTTCACACCTCCAAGGAGTGTCGATAAAGGCGCTTTCTCGGCGCGATTTTCGGTTTTTGAGCGAACGCGCAAAGGCGCACCCATTCCTCATCTGTTGAGACCCAAACCATGGCGATTTCTTCGCAGATTTTCGAAGAACAGTTTGGCGGCAAGCGTCCCGATGCGGTGCTGATAGCGGGGCCAACCGCCAGCGGCAAGTCTGCCCTGGCGCTACAGGCGGCGCAGCACTGGGGAGGCGAAATCGTCAATGTGGATTCCATGCAAATCTACCCGGTTTTGCATGTGCTCACCGCTCGCCCGCCGCAAGAAGACCTCGCTTGCGTGCCCCATCACCTCTACGGCTATGCGGATCCTGCACAGACGTGGTCAACAGAGCGTTGGCGCTTGGACGCGCAGGGTGTGATGGCAGAAATTAAGGCCAAAGGGGCGATTCCTGTCTTGGTGGGGGGCACCGGCCTCTATTTCCGCGCTCTTGATGAAGGACTTTCGCGGGTGCCGCCCATTCCCGAAACCATTCGAGAGGATGTGCGCCACCGCTTGGTGCGTGATGGCAGCGAAGCACTCCATGGGGAACTTGCGTCCTTAGACCGGGCTGGCGCGCAGGGTCTCGCCCCTGGGGACAGCCACCGCATCGCGCGCGCTTTGGAAGTTGTCTTGGCGACTGGCAAACCACTTGCCCATTTCCAAAATCAGGTGGACTCACCGCCTCTCACGCAAGGCATGAAGTGCCACCGCATCATTTTGGAGCCGCCGCGCCCCGTGTTGCATGAGCGCATAAATACCCGCTCTGAATGGATGTTAAACAATGGTGCTGTGGAAGAAGTGGAAGAGCTGCTGAAGTTGCACTTGCCCCACACCGCCACCATCATGCGCGCCATTGGTGTGCCGCAGATTTCAGACTATTTGGCCCAAACCATTGATCGAAAACTCCTTTTGGAGCGCCTACAAGCGGCGACGCGCCAATATGCCAAGCGGCAGAGCACCTGGTTTCGTGGCCAGTTTGACGCACGGTGGCAGCGCTTAACCTTTCATCAAGGATGATGCAGATTTTGCACGGCCCCATTAGGTGGCCATTCAGCTTTCAACCCTAATTCTGTTGGCACCCGCGCGCTGGTCACTACTTGCCCATCGACACCACTGCGCAGGATGAGGAGCAGGATGAGACGAAGCGTTGATACCGCCTATTGGGTATACGCCGCCGGCGCAATCGGTAGCGTAACCCTTGCTGGGCTGGTGGCGCTGCGCAACGTGGAGCAGGCCACCATGCCGGTGTTCCTGCGCTTCTCTTTGGTGGAACTAGCGCTGGCGCTGGGGGCAGTTACGCTTCTTTTCGGTCTCGTGATGGTCATGCCCATGCTGCGCCGCAACCGCCGCGCCCATGAGCAACTCAACACCCGCGCTGCTGAATTGGAAGTGGAGGTCGTCACCGATCCGCTCACCAAACTGTACAATCGCCGCTATTTTGAAGACGCGCTGGACCAATTCGTCCGTGAATTCACCAAGCTGAAAGCGCCGCTGGCCGTTTTGATGCTGGATTTGGACCACTTCAAAAGCGTCAACGACACCTATGGCCACGACGCAGGTGATGTGGTGCTCAAAAAATTGGCGACCCAGCTGAAGGGTCTTGTGCGGGAACACGATGTGGTGGCGCGCACGGGCGGTGAAGAATTTTGCATCGTTGCTCCTTTTGCAAGCCAAGACCAAATCCGCCCCTTTGCAGAGCGCATCTGCCGATCGGTGGGCAATATGCGGGTCGATATTGGCGTTGTCGTGCTCCGTCCCACCATTTCCATTGGTGTGGCCTCCACAGCAGAAGGAATAACCGCGCCCAAGGAATTGGTGAAACTGGCAGATGAACGTCTCTATCAAGCCAAGGAGCAGGGCAGGAACCGCGTCGCCTGCTGAATTTTGGCGGTTGACGGACCCGTCCGAGTGCGTATTGTGCGCTCCACACTTTAGGAGTGAATTGGCATGAATATGCTTCTAATCGTAGTAGTAGGTAGGCGCGTTGGTCTGGTGGGATAGTTCCACCGGAATGGCTAACGCGCGCAAGGCTCCCTCGGGGGCCTTTTTTATTGGCCGAATGAAATTCGGCACCATGGGATGAAAACAGGGACCGGCGGAGGCTGGAAAGACAAATGGCACAAGAGACGCAAAACACCGAAGGACGCATGATGACCGGTGCCGAAATGGTGGTACAGGCGCTGAAGGATAATGGTGTAACCGATATGTTCGGCTATCCCGGCGGTGCCGTGCTGCCCATCTATGATGAGTTGCACCAGCAAAGCGATATTCGCCATGTTCTGGTGCGCCATGAGCAGGGAGCAGGGCACGCGGCTGAAGGCTACGCCCGCTCCACCGGCAAGCCCGGCATAGTTTTGGTCACCTCCGGCCCCGGGGCCACCAATATGGTGACGCCCTTGCAGGATGCGCTCATGGATTCGATCCCGCTGGTCTGCATTACTGGGCAGGTGCCCACGCCGTTGATTGGCTCCGATGCGTTTCAGGAATGCGATACCGTCGGCATCACGCGCCCCTGTACGAAACATAATTGGCTGGTGAACCATGTGGATGATCTCGCCGCCGTTTTGCATGAGGCGTTCCATGTGGCCACCCATGGCCGGCCCGGCCCTGTCGTGGTGGATATTCCAAAGGACGTGCAATTTGCCACCGGCCTTTACAAAGGGCCGGAAGCCTTTGACCAGAAAGCCTATGCCCCACGCGTTAAGGGCGACCAGGAGGCCATCCGGCAAGCGGTGGAACTGATGGCTAGTGCCAAAAAGCCCATTCTCTACACTGGTGGTGGAGTGGTGAATTCCGGGCCGGAAGCCTCCCAGCTTTTGCGCAAACTGGTGGAGCAGACCAACTTCCCCATTACGTCCACATTGATGGGACTGGGGTCCTATCCCGCCAGCGGAGACAATTGGTTGGGCATGTTGGGCATGCACGGCACCTACGAAGCCAACATGACCATGCATGACTGTGACGTCATGGTCTGTATCGGCGCACGCTTCGATGACCGCATCACCGGGCGCGTGGACGCTTTCGCGCCGGACGCGAAGATCATCCACATCGACGTGGACCCGTCGTCCATTAACAAAGTGGTCCATGCCGATGTAGCCATCATGGGCGATGTGGGCAGTGTGTTGGAAGACATGCTTGCTCTGTGGCCGGACTATGACAAACAGCTAGACCGGGGCGCGCTCACAGGTTGGTGGAGCCAGATCAATTTCTGGCGCGCGCGCAAATCGCTTTCCTACACACCCAATGATGATGTCATCATGCCCCAATACGCCTTGGAGCGGCTCAATGAGCACATCAAAGGCCGGGACACTTACATCACCACGGAAGTGGGTCAGCACCAGATGTGGGCTGCCCAATATATCGGCTTTGAAGAACCAAACCGCTGGATGACCTCCGGTGGGCTGGGCACCATGGGCTATGGCCTTCCCGCGGCCTTGGGCGTGCAAATTGCGCACCCCGACGCGCTGGTGATTGATGTGGCAGGCGATGCTTCCATCCAGATGTGTATACAGGAAATGTCCTGCGCCATTCAGCACGGCGCGCCCATCAAGATTATGATTTTGAACAATGAATATATGGGCATGGTGCGCCAGTGGCAGCAATTGCTCCACGGCAATCGCCTGTCCAATTCCTACACCGAGGCCATGCCGGACTTCGTGAAACTGGCGGAGGCCTACGGGGCTACCGGCATTCGCGCCACCAAGCCCGGTGAATTGGACGATGCCATCAAGCAGATGATCGAAACCCCCGGTCCGGTGATCTTCGATTGCTGCGTGGTGGCTCTGGCCAACTGCTTCCCCATGATCCCATCGGGCAAAGCCCACAACGAAATGCTGCTACCCGATGAGGCCACCGATGAGGCGGTGGGCAAGGCCATTGATGCGAAGGGTAAGGCACTGGTTTAGAGCAGACGGGTGGCCATTTCGGCAGATCATCAGCAGACGACAGGGGCCGGGGCAGGGACAAGGGATGCTCCGGCCCCTTCTGCGCTTTCGGCTGATACGCTTTCCAACGGCTTTTGGGATTATGCCTTGTTGCTGTTCCTATCGGCTGTGCTGGCCATGAACTTCACCATGACCAAACTGTCGGTGGCAGAGCTGGACCCGGCGCTGGTTGTGGCTGTGCGTTTGGCCATCGCAGCCGCCGTTTTGCTGGTCATCATGGTCATATCCGGCCACCGCTTTCCCCCGTGGGGGCCCATCTGGTGGGCCTTGGCGGCATCGGCCATTTTTGGCCACACGCTGCCTTTTTCACTGTTGGCTTGGGCACAACAGAGCATTGATGCGGGCCTCGCGGCCATTTTGATGGCCACCATGCCTCTGTTCACCCTCCTTTTAGCGCAGCTTTTTGTGCGGGATGAAAAGCCAACCATTTATTCCATCGGTGGTTTCACGCTGGCGCTGGTGGGTATCATTTTGCTGTTTGGCGTGGACAAACTGGCCAGTCTGGCTGACCAGAGCCTTCGCCAATATGCAGCTGTGGCCGCTGCTCTGTGTTATGGTGTTAACGCCATCGTCACAAAATGGCTGACAGGCCTGCCTTGGCAGTCCACCGCTGCGGGCTTTATGGCCTTGGCTTTCCTGTTTGGTCTGCCAAATCTTTTGGGGCTGAACTGGAGTGCTGTTTCCACATCCCCCGCTGCATGGTTGCCCGTGCTCTATTCCGGCTTCATGGCAACCGCCTTGGCCGCCGTGATGATTGTGGTCATCGTCAGGCGAAGCGGCGCTTCTTTTCTTTCCCAAATCAACTTCATCATTCCAGTGATGGGCGTTGCATTTTCCATCCTGTTGGTGAACGAAAGCCTGCCCGCCAATGGCGCGCTGGCCCTCATCATCATTTTAACCGGCGTGGCACTGGCCCGCCCCAGACCCAACCGAACCGTCCGTTCCGTGAATAAAGGGACATGAACCATGTCTAAATCCATCCGCAATCAGGGCCAGGTTGTCAGCCCGCCCGCTTCTGCTTATTTCATCTCGGATACTAAAGAGATCATCGTGCAGCACACGCTATCGGTGCTGGTGGACAATGAATCCGGCGTGCTGGCCCGCGTCATCGGTCTTTTTTCGGGCCGGGGCTACAATATTGAAAGCCTCACGGTGTCGGAGACGGAGCATGAGAAGCACCTCTCCCGCATCACGATTATTTCCAAAGGCACGCCCAAGACTCTGGAGCAGATCAAGCGCCAGTTGGAGCGGATGGTGCCCGTTCACCGCGTGGTGGATTTGACATTGAAGGCCCACGAACTGGGCCATGATAAGCCCCTGGAACGGGAACTGGCGCTGGTGAAAGTGAACGGGCAGGGCGACCAACGGGTGGAAGCCCTGCGTCTGGCCGAGGCCTTCGGGGCGCAGGTGGCCGATGCCAATACCAGCCATTTTGTCTTTGAAATCACGGGCCGCCTGCAAAAAGTGGAGCAGTTCATCGCCATCATGAAGCCGCTCGGCCTTGTGGAAGTCTGCCGCACAGGCATCGCAGCCATGAATCGCGGGCCGGAAGGCATGTAGTTTTTGCTGGACGGCGCGCTTAAAATAGGTCAATAAACCTGACCTATTTTAAGCGCCTTTCAAGCCATGTCCCTCACCACATTCACGGCCCTATTGGTCTTTTCGTTTGTGAGCTCCGCCACACCGGGCCCCAATAACATCATGCTGTTTGCTTCCGGCGTGAATTTCGGCTTGCGCCGCACATGGCCCCACGCCATTGGGATTTCTGTGGGCTTTGGTGTCATGCTGGCCTGCATTGGCTTTGGCCTTGGATACCTGCTGCAACAGGCCCCCATCGTTTTCACACTCATCAAAATCGGCGGCGGGCTTTACATGCTTTACCTGGCATGGCGCATTGCCAATTCCGGCCCGGTAAAATCCGGCGAGCGCACCGCCCGCCCCATGACCTTTATGGAAGCTGCCCTGTTTCAGTGGGTAAACCCGAAAGCCTGGGTGATGGGTTTAGTGGCCATGGCCACCTACACGGCGGAGGGCAATTATGCGCTCAACGTTTGGATTGTTGTCTTTGCCTTTTGCATCATCAACTTTCCCAGCGTGACGCTCTGGGCCGGGTTTGGCACCGCCATGGGCGAGTTTCTAAAAGACCCGCGTAAGCTGCGCCTTTTCAACATCAGCATGGCCCTGCTTCTTGTTCTTTCCCTGTGGCCCATGCTCACCGTGGAAATTCAATAAGGTTTGTAGTCGTCAGAAAGGTGCTTTTTCTTTCCGCGCGTCAAGAAAGCAGACAATTCAACTCTACAAAAAATGCAGTTCTCGGGAAAAAACGACATAAAGTGTGACAAAACGCACATTTTTTTCATGACTTGGGTACTATGCTTAAAGAAGTAGGGAGACGGGCGGATGAGGGTCTGTCAACGTCTTTAGCTGCATGACGGCGTGTTCCCAATCGCCCCTGAGGAACACTCTGTCTGGCCCGCCATCTCCTTCGGGAGGGCGGGCCGCCCTATCTAAAATTGTCCGGGCAAGCCTCTCGCTTGTATTCCTATTGTTTCTCCCATTGCGTCGCATCCTGCGCCCCTTTGCCTAGGCGCTGCTGGTGTGTATTTTGACGGTCCGAACTGTCTAGCGGGGCCGGTCCATGCCTTCTATTGCCACCTCTGTGCCCACCTCCATTGATGAGACGGAGGCCTTACTCGCCAGTGCCAGTTACGTGGCCGACCGGTCTCTAGCCACGGTCCTCTATCTGGCGCTGAAGATGCAGCGCCCGCTCTTTTTGGAGGGCGAGGCAGGGGTGGGCAAAACGGAGATTGCCAAGGTTCTGGCCAAAACACTCGACCGACCGCTCATTCGCTTGCAGTGCTATGAAGGCCTCGACATTTCCTCCGCCGTCTACGAGTGGAACTATGCCGCCCAAATGGTGGAAATCCGCATGCGCGAGGCCAGCGGCGAAACCAATCGGGAAGCCATGGACGATGGGGTGTTTTCCGACCGCTTCCTAATCCGCCGTCCGCTGCTGCAAGCTCTGGAGCAGGTGGAAGGCCGTGCACCGGTTTTGCTCATCGATGAATTAGACCGCACGGATGCCGCCTTTGAGGCTTTCCTTTTGGAGGTGCTGTCCGACTTTCAGGTCACCATACCCGAACTGGGCACCATCAAGGCTGCCGAACCGCCCATCGTCATCATCACCACCAACCGCACCCGCGAAATCCATGACGCGCTGAAGCGGCGCTGCCTGTACCACTGGGTGGACTATCCCGATGCAGAACGGGAATTGGAAATTTTACGCGTGAAAGTGCCTGGCGCGGGCGAAGACCTTTCCGCGCAAATCGTGGACTATGTGCAGCGCCTGCGCACCAAAGAATTGTTCAAAAACCCCGGCATTGCCGAAACCCTCGATTGGGCCACGGCCCTGTTGGAGTTGGACAAGATCGCGCTGGACCCCCAAGCCGTATCCGACACGCTTGGGGTGTTGCTGAAATATCAGGACGACATCGCGGCTATTCAGGCGGGCGAGGGGGCTGAAATTCTGCGCGAGGTGAAAGCGGAAGCCCGTGCCGAGGGAGCCAAAGCCGGTTCGGGCCAACCCGCCCTATGAAGTCAGCCGGTGACATTTTTGATGGCGCAGATGGCAGATTGGCCGAAAACATCGCCTATTTTGCCCGTGCCCTGCGCGACGCTGGCATGCGCATCGGTCCCGCTTCCGTTACCGATGCCGTAGAAGCTGTCCGCGCCGCCGGGGTGGGCGGGCGCGATGATCTTTACTGGACGCTGCACTGCGTGCTGGTGAAGCGGCAGGAGGACCACGCAGTTTTTGACGAGGCGTTCAAATTGTTCTGGCGCTCCCGCGACCTTGTGGAAAAGATGATCGCTATGTTCTCTCCTATGGCGAACCCCAACAAACCGGAAGAAAAAGCCCGCGCCGGTCAATCCCGCGCCGCGCAAGCGTTGTTTCAGAAAAACGAAGAAGCGGTGGAGCAGGAGCGACCTGAATTGGAGATCGATGCATCGTTTTCCGTCAGCAGCAAGGAAGTGTTGCGCGACAAAGACTTTGCTCAAATGACAGCGGATGAATTGGCCGCCGCGCGAATGGCTCTCACCAAGCTGGCCTTGTCGGTGGACGAGATCATCACCCGCCGCTTCGGGCCCAGCCATCAACAGGTCCGCATGGACCCCCGCGCCGTGTTGCGCAATGCCATGGCAAACGGCGGAGACCTGCTGTTGCCCCACTTCAAAGCCCACAAGCGCATCCGGCCGCCGCTGGTGGTTTTGGCAGACATTTCCGGCTCCATGAGCCAATATTCCCGTTTATTTCTGCACTTTCTCCATGCCCTCACGGAGAAGCGGGATCGTGTTCACACATTCCTGTTCGGCACCCGCCTCACCAATGTCACCCGCGCGCTGCGCCACAAGGACCCGGATGAAGCCATGGATGATGTGGCGGGACTGGTGAAGGACTGGGAGGGCGGAACACGCATTGGCGAGACACTGGCCACATTCAACCGCCTGTGGAGCCGCCGTGTTCTGGGGCAGGGGGCTGTGGTTCTGCTCGTCACCGATGGCCTTGAACGGGCCGTGGAGGCCGATGATATGGCCCTGTTGGCCAAGGAAATGGAGCGGTTGCAAAAATCCTGCCGCCGCCTCATCTGGCTCAATCCGCTCCTGCGGTTTGACGGTTTTGAACCCCGCGCCGCTGGCGTGCGCACCATGCTGCCCTTTACGGATGAGTTCCGCACGGTCCACTCCCTCCAATCCATCACCGACTTATGCGCCACCCTTTCGGCCAAGCCCGGGCGCAAACCATTGCAACGCCCCTCACTGGCCCTAAATTGACACCATGACTGAAACACTCCTCAAAGATCCCATCGCGACGGCCCAAGCCTGGCAGGCTGAAGGGCGCGACGTTGCGCTCGCCACCGTCGTCGAAACATGGGGCAGCGCCCCCCGCCCCACGGGAAGCCAGCTTGTCATCGACAGCGAAGGGGCTTTTGAAGGCTCCGTCTCCGGCGGCTGCGTAGAGGGAGCCGTGGTCATGGAGGCGGTGGACATTATCGAAACCGGCCAGCCCCGCATCTTAGAGTTTGGCGTTGCCGATGAAACCGCTTGGGAAGTGGGCCTTTCTTGCGGCGGTCGCATCCGCATCTATGTGGAACCGGTCACTGCCTGATGGATGCCCAGGTCCTAGCGCATATCACGCAGGCCAAGGCCAGCCGACAGGCCGTGGCTGTTGTGACTGACCTTGCCGATGGTGGCCAAGCGGTCATGGATGAGCACGAGGCGGCCAGTCACGCGCTTTGTGAGCACATTCTGCCCCGCTTTAAGTCCGGCAAATCCGGCGTTGTGGACGTGGCTGGCGCTGAGCACTTCATTCAGATGCACATCCCGTCGCCAAGGCTTGTCATTATTGGCGCAGTCCACATCACCCAAGCCCTGGCCCCCATAGCAAAAGCCTGCAACTTTGAGGTGATGATCGTGGATCCCCGCACCGCTTTCGCCACGCCGGAGCGGTTTGAAAGGTTCAATCTCCACGCCGAATGGCCACAGGACATCGTGGAGACGCTAGCGCTGGACCCGTTCACCGCGCTGGTCGCCGTAACCCACGATCCCAAAATCGACGACACTCCTTTACAAGCTGCGCTGGAAGCCGGTTGCTTCTACGTGGGCGCGCTGGGCAGCCGCAAAACCCACGCCAAGCGGTTGGACCGTCTGACGGCCTTGGGTTTGAGTGAAGACAAGCTCAACCGCATCAGCGCCCCCATCGGCCTCAATATCGGCGCGGCCAACCCGCCGGAAATCGCCGTCGCCATCATGGCGCAAATGATCGAAACCCTACGCGTGGCCTGACCCGTGGAATTCGGACCCGTTTCCATTACCGACGCTGAAGGAAGCGTTCTGGCCCACTCGCTGGAAACCCCGGTCAGGCGCATTAAAAAAGGGACGGTGTTGGACGTAAATCATCTCAATGCCCTCCAACAGGCGGGTTTCCGCTCCATCATTGTCGCGCGCTTGGCCAAGGATGATGTGAGTGAAGACGAAGCTGCCCAAACACTGGCCTTAGCCCTTTGCGGTTCCCAAGGTTGTTTGGATGCTGATGCAACAGAGCAGGGCTTGAAAGCCGTGTCCGTTTCAACCGGCCGTGTTAATCTCCACGCCACCCACGATGGTGTCGTCTTTGCGGACCGCATCGGTGTAAACGCGTTCAACACTGTGGACCCGGCCATTACACTGGCCACCTTGGCCGATGGGACCGGCGTAAAAACCGGTGATATGGTGGCCACGCTCAAAATCATTCCCTTTGCGGTAAGCGAAGCCTCGGTGCAAGAGGCGGCTCATGTAGCGCAGGAAGCCCATGCACTGCGCGTCGCGCCACCGGAGCACATGCAGGTGGTTTTGATCCAGACGCGGTTGCCCGGTGTGAAAGAAAGCGTGCTGGACAAAACCCGCCGTCATCTTGAAAAACGCCTGGCTCTTTCCAGCGCTTCCTTGCTCACGGAACTGCGCATGGAGCACGAAACAAATGCACTCACGCAGGCCATGGCGGAGGCTATGGAAACACCCAATTTCATGTTGGAACGCGATTCCATCATCGTCTTTGGCGCCTCCGCCATTTGCGATGCTCACGATGTTATCCCCACGGCGCTGGAACAGGCGGGCGGCACTGTCACCAGTTTCGGCATGCCTGTAGACCCCGGCAACCTGCTCATGGTGGGCCGTTTGGGCGGCAGTTTCGTCATCGGCGCCCCCGGCTGTGCCCGCAGCCCAGCGGAGAATGGCTTTGACTGGGTGCTGGCCCGCATCGCCCACTGCCTTCCCGTGGGACCCGACTATATCGCAGGCTTAGGTGTGGGCGGACTGCTGAAAGAAATCAAAAGCCGCCCCCAACCCCGTGATCCACAAAACCGTTGAAAACCACAGCCCTCATCCTGGCCGCCGGCCAATCACGCCGCATGGGCAAGCAAAACAAACTGCTCACCCCATGGCAGGGCAAGCCCTTGCTTCAATATGTGCTGGAGGCTGCGAAGAAGAGCATTTGCCAGCACACAATCGTGGTTTCAGGCCATCAACGCCTGGCGGTCGAGGCACTTACGACCACCGTTCATCCAGAAGCGAGACTTACCCATAACAGCCGTCACAGCGAAGGCATGGGCACAACCCTCGCTGCTGGTATGGCAGCACAGTCGGACGACGTAGAGGCCGTCATTGTACTGCTGGGTGACATGCCTTTAGTGACCAGCGCCCATCTGGACGAAATGCATGAAAAGGCAGCCGGGTGGGGCGACCCAAATAGCCTCGTGATTGCCAGCGATGGTTTCGCGCAGGGCAACCCGGTCATGTTTGGCAAAGGCTGGTTTGATCGATTGGCCCAATCGCGGGGGGACCGGGGCGCCCGAGATATTCTCAAATCAGACGCAGCACGCATGCTTGTTGACATCGGCCCAGCCGCGCGGCGGGATTTTGATACGCCCAACGCGTTTGAACAAAAGCCCTAATCAATGGGTCCAAACACCTCGATAAACGTCGCCTTCAACGCCACGTCCACATCTTCCAATGTGACCGGCAAACCCAAGTCAACCAGGCTGGTGACCCCGTGCTCCTGCACACCGCAGGGCACAATGCCAGAAAAATGCTCCAATTCCGGTTCCACGTTAATCGCAACGCCGTGGAAGGACACCCATTTGCGCAGCCGAATACCAATGGCGGCAATTTTGTCTTCCGCAACGGTACCTGCCGGGGCAGGGCGGTCAGGCCGTTGCACCCACACCCCCACGCGATCCTCCCGCCGTTCCCCGCGCACATTAAATCGGTCCAGCGTGCCGATCACCCATGCTTCCAACGCCGCCACAAAGGCGCGCACATCGGGGTTACGCTCTTTCAAATTGAGCATCACATAGGCCACCCGCTGGCCCGGACCATGATAGGTATATTGCCCCCCACGCCCCGTCTGATAGACGGGAAATCGCTCCGGCATTACCAGATCAGCCGTGTCTGCGCTGGTCCCCGCCGTGTAAAGGGGCGGATGTTCCAGCAACCAAACGGCTTCCGAGGCTTCACCTGAAGCAATGGCTTCAGCCCGCGCTTCCATGACGGCGATGGTGGCCTCATAGTCCTGCAAGCCATCAAACACACGCCATTCCACCGGTGTGCGGGAGCTTTTGTGAAAGTCGAGGCGCAGGGCGTGGCGGGTCGTGCTCATGCCCCTATCTGGCAAGAGGCCCGCTATGCCACAAGCAAAATTGCGCTCCCAAACAATGTTTGCAATTCATGGCTTGTATCTCCCCCGCCCATTTGTTAAGCCCTCGCCGACCAGTCAAAAGACATGGCATGTGCGGCCGTGGCGGAACTGGTAGACGCGCAGCGTTGAGGTCGCTGTGGGGTAAAACCCGTGGAAGTTCGAGTCTTCTCGGCCGCACCAACGTTAATTCGCGAAAGCGAAATGACGCAACCAGGCACGATCTGTCTAAGCGGCAGGCGTTTGGGACAAACGCCGAGAGTGTTGCCTCTATATTTTTCCGCTCCGCTCCACCAAGTCGTTTTGCCTTGCGAACGACGCCGAACCGGCAGACTTTTGCGCAGCAAATGTCGAGAGGTTGAACGTCAATTCGCGAAAGCGAAATGGCGAAAGCAGGCACCATCTATCCAAGCGGCAGGCGATGGCACAACAAACGCTGAGAGCTTTGGCTCCCTGTTCAGTGGTGTTGCTTTACTGTAAAGGCTAAGGGCGCTGAGATTACCGAAACACAATCGAGACACGCTTTGACTGCATTTTTGGAGAGCGTTGCTGCCGTTCATGGGGCACTTCGGGCTAAGGTTTCGCCAACTCCTTTGCAGCGCAATCAGTACCTTTCCGATTTGTACGGTGCTGAGATCTGGCTGAAACGGGAAGATTTGAGCCCGGTTCGCAGTTACAAGGTGCGGGGTGCTTACACATTTCTTCAAGAAGCGCTCGCAAACAACCCAAATCAAGGGGAATTCGTCTGTTCGTCTGCGGGCAATCACGCTCAGGGCTTTGCCTTTGCCTGTCATGAATTGCGCAAAAAGGGCACTGTTTTTATGCCCGTCACCACGCCACAACAAAAGATCATGAAAACCCGCGCCTTTGGCGGGCCGTTCGTAGAAATTCGCCTGGTGGGTGACGGTTTCGACGCCGCCAATGAAGCAGCCTTATCCTATTGCTCACAAAGTGATGGCGTCATGGTTCCTCCATTTGACCACCCAACGATCGTGCGCGGACAGGCAACCGTTGGCAAAGAAATCTTGGAACAGTTGCCCGATGCAGTCTCTCTTGATTTGGTGATTTTACCGGTGGGGGGAGGGGGCCTTTCCGCCGGCGTCACGCGCTTTATTGAAGACAGCGGCGTGAACTGTGACTTTCATTTTGTGGAACCCGAAGCTGCGCCGAGCCTGCGCAAAACACTTTTGAGCGGAAGCCGCATAAAGCTGGATCAAGTGGATAATTTCGTTGACGGGGCTGCTGTTGCGCAAATCGGGCAGGAGCCGCTCCGCCAACTCTCCAAATTTCATGCCGATCACGTCATCCTAGCCCCCACCGACAGCATCTGCGCCACCATGATCGACATGCTGAACGTGGAGGGCATTGTGCTGGAGCCGGCGGGCGCGCTTACTATTGATGCTCTCCGCCAAATTCCCAAGGAAAAATTGGCAGGCAAGCGGGTGGTGTGCGTCGCCTCCGGGGGCAATTTTGACTTTGAGCGTCTGCCGGAAGCCAAAGAGCGGGCCATGCGCTTCACTGGTCTTAAAAAATATTACGTTATTCAGATGCCGCAACGACCAGGTGCTCTGAAAGATTTTTTGGGCATATTGGGGCCGGATGACGACATTGCGCGGTTTGAATATCTGAAGAAATCAGCCCGCAATTTTGGCTCTGTGCTACTGGCTATCGAAACCACGAAGCCGGACAGTTTCGATGCCCTCACGGCGCGTTTTGATGAAGCGGGTCTTCTTTGGAATGACATCACGAATGACGAGACACTCTCAAGCTTTCTAATTTAAAGCATCTCGCATTCCATATGAAACAGCGAAGCATCAAAAAATGCGTTCGAAAACAGCACCTTGCTGTTTGAGAGACAGCAATTTTTGATTCAGGTTGAATGCGCAGTGCTCTAGCCTAATGCGCGAAGCTTATGAGACGAGCAGTGCTCTAAAAGCACAGCTTGGGTTTTCGTCGATGGATTTGCGCGATAAGATCGCCTTCAGAAAATCACCCGTGGTTTTGATGGCCCAACAGCTTAGTGGCTACACCCCGCCGTAAAGACCTCTCATCATAAAGCTCCTTCCATGACCGAAGCATCCGCCATCAAAACGCCCGTCCTCCCCGATGCGCAAACCGTAACTGCTGTAAAACACTATACTGATCGCTTGTTTTCTTTCCGCGTCAGCCGGCCCACCTCTTTGCGGTTTCGCTCCGGTGAGTTTGTGATGATTGGGCTCATGGGCGACCCTCATCCCGAAACGGGTAAACAAAAACCACTTTTGCGCGCTTATTCCATTGCCTCCCCCTCTTGGGATGAAGAGGTGGAGTTTTATTCCATCAAGGTGCCCGATGGCCCGCTGACATCCAGACTTCAGCATTTGCAACCGGGTGATGAAATCATCCTGCGCCCCAAGCCTGTGGGCACGCTGGTCCATGATGCTCTAATTCCCGGCAAACGTTTGTATCTTTTCGCCACGGGTACAGGCTTTGCCCCTTTCGCCTCGCTCTTGCGCGATCCGCAGACTTTTGAAGACTACGAAGAGATCATCGTCACCCACACATGTCGGGATGTGGCTGAACTCACTTACAGCCGCGAGTTAATCGAAAACCTCAAGACCGACGAAGTGATGGCTGAATTGATGGGCGAAGGGTTTGGCGACAAACTCAAATATTACCCGACGACCACCCGTGAAAAGAGCCCAAAAATGGGCCGCATAACCACGTTAATTGAAAACGGCGAGCTTTTTGAAGACCTCGGCGTCCCCAAGCTGAACCCGGAAACAGACCGCGCCATGGTGTGCGGTTCACTAGAATTCAACCTCGACATCAAAGCTCTGCTGGAAGGCTCTGGCCTAAAAGAAGGCGCCAATTCCGACCCCCAACAATTCGTCATCGAAAAGGCTTTTGTTGGGTAAGGGTTTTATGGTGCTACACAAGCGCTCGATAATATGGCGTGGTTTTCCGGTGGTATTCGCAGCTTTCATACCACTAAAGCCCATAAAGCGATCTGACGAGCTTCACCGCATTACCTGTACTATATGCTTATTGGGCCGGGCGAACACTTCTACTGAGGCTGAATTTGCAAGGCCTCAATAACTCGCCTTGCGCGCCCCGGTGCGGTTTAGCGTTAGCCCAATAAACGGCACTAACCCACCATCCACCAGCACTGAAATGGTGATGTTGAGTTTGTTTTTGCTCTTCAGATTGGCCACCATGGTGCCCTTGAGTTTTTTGCGCTTGATGCCGAGCACCAGCTTTTTGCCGCGCAGTCGGCCGGACACAATGTCGAGGCCCTTGCCCTTTGCGCCGTCTAAAAACTGGCCGCGATAGCCCCCGCCCCGTTTGGCAACCGTGGCTTCGATGGGCTGGGAAAACAGGCCCACCCGGCATTTGCCGGACAGTTTCATTCCCGGAGCGGTGGGGGCGTTACCCGATATTTTGCAGGTGAACCGGGTGTTTTTGTAAGGGCCTGCCACGATGGTTCCGGCACCAGACCACGTACCCTGAACGTCGGAAAAATAGCGGCGTTCGCTCGCGTCAGCAGATGCGAAGGTGCCTGCCATCATAAAGCTACCCACAGCCATTGCCGTGGCGCTCTTAAGGGGCAGTCGGTGGGACAGTCTGGGCAGGAAACTCATAACCAAAATACCTGATCTGATTTGTGGTGAGTATCGCGTTTAATGGTTAACCGATTGCTGATGGTTAGCCAAACCGAAATAGCGTGTGCTCCTGTGCCCGGCGCGCAACACCATGAAAACGGCGCGCTATTTCTCTTTTTCGCCGCTGATGGAGACCAGTTCGCCCATGAAATCCTTCACTGTGGGGCGGTGTTGGGCAGAAAAGGGTAGGGGGCGGCATACGTCCATGGCGGCAATGCCGATGCGCGCCGTCAAAAGACCATTAACAACGCCTTCCCCAAGACGGGTGGAGATGCGCGCGGCCACGCCATGCCCGACCACTTGCTGCATTAAGCCATCGCCCACTGCAATGGAACCGGTGACAGCCAGATGGCCAAGCACCGTACGCGCCAGCCGCCAAAACCCCAGAGTGGCGGGGCGACCGCCATAAAGCTCCGCTAAGCGGCGGATGAGCCTGGCATTCTCAATGAGCACAAAACTCACATCCACAAGGGCTCGGGGGCTCACGGCAGTGACGATGGAGACCCGCTTTGCAGACCCCATAACCAGCGCCCGTGCCTTGGCATCCAGCGGGGC
The DNA here is from genome assembly GCA_039198355.1 of Pseudomonadota bacterium. Taxonomy (GTDB): domain Bacteria; phylum Pseudomonadota; class Alphaproteobacteria; order Rhizobiales; family Rhizobiaceae; genus Pseudahrensia. Next base: position 66,031 of record JBCCTO010000007.1, on the reverse strand, counting down.
CATTAGGTCCCGTTCCGCCAGTTGGATCAGGTCTGACCCATCCATAATTTCTTTTTTGTGCGCCGCCAGTTTGTCGCGGCCCAACGCGGTATCATCGCGATGGACTAAAAGGGTGGATACGCCGTCTGCAACCTTGCGGGCCAGTTTCAAATCATCCTGTGCGAGCGCCTGTTCCGCGTCTTGCCGCAGCCCGTCCACCCGCGCCAGCCGACGCAGGCTTGCCAGTTCCCGGCCAACGATGACGATGGCGGCCAATACCAAGAGGGTGGTGAGGCCCACAGCCAGCCAGCCCAACCAATCTTGCCGCGCAAATAAATCGCGTATGAGCTGGTCTACCCAAAGACCCATGCCCAAGGCCAACAGGCCGAAAAGAGCGGAGATGAACAGGCGCGACCATCGGAACCCCCTTTTGCTCACCGCAGGCGGTGGTGGCGTTAGATCATCAACCAGCGCGTCATGCACACCTTTCGGTAAGCGCTGTGCGGCTTCATCCGGCATCATGCGAAGTGCAGCGAGGTCGTTACTGGTTTGGGGGACGTGTTGTTTGACCTTCGCGGTCTTTCTATTCGCTTCCTTCGTAACGGACCGCCGCTTTGAAGTCGCCTTCTCAACCGCGTTCTCTCCGTCTTCTGGCGGCAAGGAAAAGGCGCGGGGTGCTCGGGCGGGATCTTTCTCGCTCATGCCAGATAGTCCCCAAACAAAAACTCCATGGCCCGGTCCAGGCGAATATGGGGCAGGGTGATGGTTGCTCCTCCGGCGCTCGGTTCCAGTTTGGGGGGGCGGAAGCGCAAGAAACGCAGACTGTCCCCGTCGGGCCGCTCCTCCATCACGGCTTTGGGATTGTCGGGCAAATCCCCCGGGAAGAGCGCCGTGCGTTTCGTGCCGTCGAAAGTGTCATCCCCCAGCGTTTCACCCGCTTGGGGCGTGCCGACAATCACCGGCAGTGCATCTGCGCCAGTGCCCATCTCCGCTTCGCTGGTTGCCCGAAGGGCGGAGAGCGCTACGACGTCGGTTTTGGCCCCGCTATAATCGGCCTTTTGCTGCGCCCGTTCCACCATGCGCCCCAAAATGGCTTCCAGCCGGTCGTGGTTGTGATGGTGCAGATGATCCGCCTTGGTAGCAGCAAAAAGGATGCGGTCCGTGCGGGTGCTGAAGAGGGAGGTAAGCCAAGACCGCTTCCCCACATTGAAACAAGCCAAAATTTCTGACAGCGCATTTTCCAGGTCACGCACGGCAGCGGGTCCGGCATTGAGCGCCTGCAAGGCATCCACCAGCACGATCTGTCGATCCAGCCGCGCGAAATGTTCTCGGAAAAAGGGTTTCACCACGATGGTTTTATAGGCCTCGAAGCGCCGCGCCATCATGGCGTGCAGACCATCCGCCTGGGGTGAAATATCGGGCGCCAAATCCAGCGGGGCGAAAGTGAGGGCGGGCGAGCCTTCTAGATCGCCCGGCATCAAAAACCTGCCCGGGGGCAGGGTGGAAAGGGCTGTGGCATCCTTCCGCCCCTTGCGCAGATAATCGGTGAAGACCCGCGCCAAATCCCGCGCGATCATTTCATCGGCATTGGCTTGGGGGTCCACATTCTTAAGCGCTTCATGCCAAGGACCAGCAATGGCGGCCCGGTTGGGCAGGCGGGATAGGGCCATGGCCTCTTTGGACCATTCTTCGTAGCTTTTGCCCAGCAGCGGCAAATCCAACAGCCATTCGCCGGGATAATCTACGATATCCAGTGTAAGCTCCCCCGCCCCGAGCCATCGGCTCAGCGTGGAGGCCGATTGATATTTGATCTTCAGCCGCAGTTGAGAAATGGAACTGGTGGATTGCGGCCAGATGCGCTCATCCAGCATGGCCGCCAAATGGTCCTCATATCGAAATCGCGGCACGCTATCGTCGGGCTGTGGGGAAAGGGTGGCCCCGGCCAGCCGCCCCTCCGCATGGGCGCGAAACAAGGGCAGTCGTCCGCCATGCAGCAGGTTTTGGACCAAAGCCGTAATAAAAACTGTCTTTCCGGCCCGCGAAAGCCCTGTCACGCCAAAACGCAACGTGGGTTCAAAAAGGTGGGATGCCGCATCGCCCAGATTGTCCCATGCAATGCGTGCATCGTCGGAAACCAAAGTGATGTTGGGCACCGCTGCCTACGCCTTCGCCATCATATCCGCAGGCCGCAAAAACACCTGCAACTGGCCACCACCCCGCGCAAGCTCCGTCCAGTCTTCCATATCGAAGGAAAACAGGGCCAGATTGGCGGTGGCAAAGTGCCGTTCCATCAAATGGTTCGCCGCTGGGCTGGAAGGGGCGGTGAGAAAACGGGCCAGCTCATCGCAGTGGGGATTATGGGCCACCAAAACAATGTGATCGCCACTTTGCGTGCACAGGGCATCCCAATAGTCGTCAAAAGAGCCGGAATAAAGCGGCTCCACCATTTCCACTTCTGCCTCTTGCACAGATTGCGCAAAGCCCTCAAACGTTTGCTGGGTGCGGATGGCAGGCGAGCACAAGATCACGTCTGGCGCGGGCGTGCCCCTCTCCGCAAGCGCATGGCTGAACCAATGGGCAAGCGCGGGCAGTTGCATTGTTCCGCGCTCATTAAGCGGACGGTCTTTGTCTGCAAGACCGGGATTTGCCCAGGAAGATTTTCCGTGGCGCAGGATGGTGAGATACTTCATACAAATCGTTTAGAACATTTACCCTTTTCAGGGAAATGCCGAAGTCAAACTTTTCCAAGGGATGGGAATTTGGGGCCGTGACAAGCCAGCACATCAAAACCGTTTATGATGAGGAAAATCCCATTCCCGCGCCTTGCCCCCCGCTTCAAGGCCACCGGCAGGTGCAAGCCATCATTGTGGGCGGCGGCCTGGCAGGCCTCACCACGGCGCTGGAGCTTGCCAATGCCGGTGTTGAAACAGTCCTCTTAGAGGCCAAGCGCCTGGGCTGGGGGGCTTCCGGGCGCAATGGCGGGTTTGTCTCTGGGGGATTTGCGGAGGACTTGTCTCCAATCCTGAAGCGTGTTGGCCTGCAGCATACCCGCACCCTGTACACACTCGCCGCCATGGGGCGTGATTATGTGCGCGACCAGGTGGAGGGCACGCCCATTTTGCAGGGCACCGGTGGCCTCTCCCTTATGCGCCATGGCGGGAGCCAGGGTTTTGAGCAAAGCCGACGGATGCAAGAGCAGCTCTTCGGTGCCCGGCCTGAACTCATCAACGGTGATGCCTTGAGGGCCTTGGTCAACAGCCCGCGCTATCATAGCGGTCTGTTCAAAGCCTCAGCTTTCCACATCAATCCGCTGGCCTATGCATTTCATTTGGCAGCATTGGCGCAGGAGGCCGGGGCGAAGCTGCACGAAAGCAGTCCTGTAGAACGTTTGGAAAAGCGGGGCGGCCTGTGGCAAGCCCATACGCCCGGCGGGACCGTGGCAGCACCCCATTTGGTCATAGCGACCAGCGCCTATGGTGGCCCCATGCCGTTGGCCAACCGCGCCATGGTCAAAGTTGCCACCTATGTTGTCGCCACCGGACCGGTGGGAGATAAATTGGATCAGGCCATTCCCTTTCGCGGCACACTTTCAGACACCAGACGGGCAGGCGATTACTTCCGCACCATTGGCCAAGGGCGTGAGCGGCGTTTGATTTGGGGCGGGCGCATCAGCACGCGCCTGTCGCCGCCCCATGATCTTGCTGTGAAACTGTCAACGGATATGGCGCGCGTTTTCCCGGCTTTAGCGGGTGTGCCCGTCACCAGCGCCTGGTCGGGCCTTATGGGTTATCCGCGCCACAAAATGCCATTGATCGGTGAGGTCAAACCGGGTCTTTGGCTCAACACCGGGTTTGGTGGCCATGGTCTCAACACCACAGCCATGGGCGGAGCCTTGGTGGGCGCGGCCATTGCCCATGGCGATGAACACTGGCGGGCATTCGCACCCTATGCCCCCGTGTGGACCGGTGGCCTCGCGGGCCGCATCGCCGCCCAGACCACCTATTGGGCCATGCAGGCCAAAGACCGGTGGGATGAGAGAGACACCGCTCACGCTTAGTTGTTCATGCGCCCACCAAGCCCCTTGATGCTCAACCAGCCCGTGGGTATACCCGCGCCGAGGCGGGGGTCTCATGAGGGATTCTTCCTCCTCTTCATCACTGTCCTATCCGTGCGAACGGCAAGGCCGGTTTAGTGTGGTCTGGGAAGGGAGAACCCATGTCTGTCGATACACTTGAATACACGCCCCACGATGGCGAGCCGTTCATGAACGAGCGCCAGCAAAACTACTTCCGCGAAAAGCTGCTGAAGTGGAAAGCGGAAATCCAACGCGAAAGCCAGCTGACACTGGACACGCTGCAGGAACACAATCTCAACGCCCCCGACATTGCCGATCGTGCCTCTTCGGAGTCCGATCGCTCGATTGAGCTTCGCGCGCGGGACCGCCAGCGCAAGCTCATTTCCAAAATCGATCAGGCGCTTAAGCGCATCGATGATGGGGAATATGGCTATTGCGAAGTTTCTGGCGATCCCATCAGTCTCGGCCGCTTGGACGCCCGCCCCATTGCCACCATGTCGTTGGAAGCCCAAGAGCGCCATGAGCGACGCGAAAAAGTCTACCGCGACGATTAAAGTTTCGTCCGCTCAAACGTCGAGCGTGACGGATCATGTGGAGAGCTATAAGGATGAAGAGCAATTAGTTAGCCCTGAAAACCCTCAATAGAACGGCTTATTTTGCGTCCGCAAAATGAATGGCCAAGATTGAAAAAACCGCCAACTTTGCTCGGCGGTGTTTCACTATTTACTAATCGGCTTTTTTATCATCGCTGATACGGTTGAGCAGGGCATCCATATTATTACCCATTGTTGGCTTTTGCCCGTCCGTTCTTCTGGTCACCTGCGGTTGGCTTATGGCAACTTTTGGCCCTGCGCTTGTCACGACGGGCGCATTTTGCGTTGGCGCATTGGCGGGAGCGCTCACGGGTGGCGCGGTCGTTGAAGCGGGGGTGGTTCTTACGACGGGCTCCACCGATTGAGCGTTGGGCTTTGCCGCTGGGGCGGCGGTAACGCGCGGCACAACCGATGCCGCTGGCACCAGTGCAGGCTTTGGAGGTGCCTCACGCGCCGGTTGGGGTGAGAGGGACGGCGGCTTTTGTGCTGTTTGTGCTCGAGAAGCTGCCGCCTCAGCCGGAGGCGCTACGGCTTGAGCCGGAGGCACCACCGTTTGGGCCGGCGGCGCGGTTTCGCGAACCGAAATGGCAGCGCTGTTATTAGCTGGGGGCTGTGCCCGAATATCGGCCTCAATCACCAAATCATTGGCTCCGCCGATCAGCACAAGATGTTCCACACTGTCCCGGCGCACCAGAACCAGCTTACGCCGCTCATCAATGAGTGCCGCATCGGTGATAGCCAATCGCGCCTGCCGGCTCCGGCGGCTGGAGGCGAAGCGTGGGCGGCGAATGGCAGAAATAATCAGCCAAAGGACCACCACCAGAACAATCGCGCCCAGTATAAAAGCGATGATGTTCAACAGGTCCGGTGAAAGCCCTATCCATTCCTGCGTGAAGATAACCGGCATTTTCGACCCCTAACACCTACGCCCACCGGTCAAGCAAGCCGCCGGTCGTGTAACTATCGTTAACATAGTCTTACCGTCCCTGCCCAGAGCGGCGCTGGCAAGGGTTTTCAGCGGCTGGCTTATGTGATTCAAGCGAGGGTGGGTGTTCGGCGGGGAATCGAACACTTGCCGGGTGGACAGGCTTTTGGGGGCACAAAAACGTGCCAAGGACGGGGTGGACATGAGCAATAAAACCGATGCGACGCACGACCATGCTTCGCTGGCAGACGCAGAACGTATTAAGTCCACAACCGTAAACCCATCTGCTGAACTGACCACAAGAAACTTACCGACAGTCTCCTCCGAAGTCGGCTACACGCCTCCCAGCGCAGAGCCTCTGCCTCCGCTTATTGATCGCACCGAGCGATCTGGCTCCATTGGCCGTTTGCTGCTTGTGGGCCTGGTGCTGTTGGGAATCGTGGGGCTTTTCACCGTGCTTCCCGATGAACTGGCCCAGCGGGTGACGCTGGCCCTGCTTGCCTTGCTGTCGATGATTGGCGTATTCTTTTTGTTCGCGCTGGCCATCGGCTTCGTCCATCTTTCATCCCGCACTAAAGGGGACGGCTTCGCCCGCGCTTTTGTGGATGGCATTAAGCACGGGGCTCTGGTTACCGATTGGGAAGGCCGCATCGTCTACGCCAATCAGGCCTATGGTGATCTCATCGGCGCGGAAGACGCCCGCAACATCACCACCATAGAACGGGCTTTCTCCCGCTCTGACGAGGCCTCTGAAACGGTCTATCGCATGAATCAGGCCGTCCGGGCGGGTAAGGCCATGAGCGAGGAATTCCGGTTGGTGGATAGCGTGCGCGGCCTCAACGGCACCGCCAACGCTCTGGAAACCAGGCAACCCCACTGGTACCGGCTGGAAGCCCGCCCGCTCACCCATAAAGGCTTCAAAAAACCCCTTCTGGTTTGGGAAATTGTAAACGTGACCGATGAGCGCGCGCGGCAGGAGGAGGTTTTCCTCGATCTCCAACACGCCATTGATTATCTGGACCACGCTCCCGCAGGCTTTTTCTCGGCGCAATCCGATGGGTCCATCATCTATCTCAATGCCACACTGGCGGACTGGCTGGGAGTGGACCTCACACAATTTCGCCCCGGCCAAATCAACATGGCCGATCTGATTATCGGCGACGGCATGGCGCTGTTGAACACGCTTTCTGTGGAGCCGGGCGAAAGCAAAACTGCTGTGGCTGATTTGGACCTTGCCCGGGTCAATGGTCAAAGCCTGCCCGTGCGCGTTTACCACAAAGTGCCCTATGCCCCCGACGGTGCGCCGGGTGCCACACGCACTTTGGTGCTGAACCGCAGCGCTGGAGAGGGGATTTCTGAGGAATTGCGCGCCGCTGAAGTGCGCTTCACCCGCTTTTTCAACAACACCCCCATCGCCATCGCCTCCTTTGCCGAAGACGGCACCATGGTGCAGTCCAACGCCCCCTTCCAACGCCTGTTCGCTCCCGTTTTGGCCTCCGCAAAGCGTCATCACAAAGAAGGGATCACCATTGACCAATTGTGCGGCGAGGATGAGCGCGACGCATTGCTGGCCGCCATGCAGGACGCCAATGATGGCAAGGGGTCCATCGAATTTGTGGACTCCGTCATGCCCGGCGTTTCAGCGCAGATTGACGACGAGGATTGCTCCATCCGCTACTTCCTTTCCGCCGTTACGGACGGGCAGGGGGACGAGCAGGATGGCCAGAAGCGCGAGCGGGCCATTCTCTACGCCATTGAAATGACGGAGCAGAAGGCGCTGGAGCGCCAGATGGCTCAGGGCCAGAAGATGCAGGCTGTGGGCCAGTTGGCGGGTGGCATTGCCCACGATTTCAACAATGTGCTCACCGCCATTATCGGCTTTTCCGACCTGCTTTTGGCCAATCATCGTCCGTCAGACCCATCCTTTCCCGATATCATGAACATCAAACAGAATGCCAACCGCGCCGCATCCCTAGTGCGTCAATTGCTGGCATTCAGCCGCAGGCAAACTCTGCGCCCCCAAATTCTGTCTGTACCCGATGTCTTGGCAGATTTGCGTATGTTGCTGAACCGCCTGATGGGCGACAAGATCAAGCTGGACATGCGCCATGGGCGCGATCTGTGGCCGCTAAAGGCGGATATTGGCCAATTTGAGCAGGTGATCGTCAATCTGTGCGTGAATGCCCGCGATGCCATTAACGATTCCGAAGATGGCTTGGCAGGGAAGGGCGGCCAGGTTTCCATCACCACGGCCAACGTGGATGTCAAAGCGATGGAACCAAAATACCATCGCAAGGAAATGCCTGCCGGTGATTATGTGATGATCGACGTTACCGACACCGGCACAGGCATGAGCGTTGAACTCATGCGCAAAATCTTTGATCCGTTCTTTTCCACCAAGGATGTGGGTAAGGGCACGGGGCTTGGCCTCTCCACCGTGTACGGCATCGTCAAACAGTCCGGCGGGTTTATCTATCCCGATTCAGAATTGGGCAAAGGCACCACGTTCCGCATCTTCCTGCCCCGCCACGAACCCACGGCGGCAGAAGCCGAAGTGGCCGAACACGCCGCAGACAAGAAAGAAGACAAGCCCCGCGATCTGGCTGGCAACGCCACCATCATCTTTGTGGAAGACGAGGACGCGGTACGCGCCGTAGGTTGCCGCACGTTGCAGGCCCGCGGCTATGAAGTCCACGAGGCCGAGAACGGAGCCATTGCCCTGGAAATGCTGGAAGAGATGGGTGACGAGGTAGACCTCGTGGTCTCCGACGTGGTGATGCCGGAGATGGACGGCCCAACCCTGCTTCAAGAGGCCCGCAAACAGGGCATCAAAACTCCCTTCATTTTCGCCTCCGGCTATGCCGAAGATGCTTTTGAAAAAAGCCTGCCCGCCGATGACAATGGTGATTTCGGCTTCATCCCCAAGCCCTATTCCCTCAAACAACTGGCCACCGCTGTGAAGGAACAACTGGACGGCGAGGGGTAATTGAATGCCATTCAGACGCCGTTCATGTGCGTTTCTTCACAGTCCGCCTTGTTTCATGCTTCTATAGTTTCGCAGCCGGTCCACCAATTCGGCGCAGCATGATTTTTGCATACGAGGAGAGCCCCCATGAAAAAGATGATTACCGGCATTGCGCTTGCTGCCATGACAGCCGCATTTTTGAACACAACCACACCCGCCCCCGTCGAAGCCTCTGAAGGCAATTGCGGCTTTTATGCCTTTGCTGGTGCCTACCAAAGCCGCCGCAATGCAGACCGTCAGGCCCGCCGCGTGGGCGGTCAGGTCTACGATCTCGACCAGTCCGACAGCCCCAATGCCGGTAAGGGCTTTTGGGTTGTGGGCATCGGCCCCGGCCCCCGTGGCTGGGCCAACCAGCGCCGCCGTGAATTCCGCAGCCGCGGCGCCCGTGGTGCCTATGTGGCCGCCCGCTGTATTTGGGGTTAACCCCATGATCCGGGCGGTTCACGCCGCCCGGTTCCGTAAGGCCCATCGCCTTTGACACGCCCGCTCGGCTTGCCTATTTCAGCACGGTCTCCATCACCGTGTTGCGGTCGTTTCCATGCGCGCAGAAATGCAAACCCTTGCCGATGAAATCACCCAGGCCATCAGCCTGCTGCGCCGTCATTTGGACTGGGAAAAATCCAATGCCCGCTTGTTGGAATTGAACGCTGCGGCAGAAGACCCCAATCTGTGGAACGACGCGGGCAAAGCGCAGGCCATGATGAAGGAGCGGCAGTTGCTGGAAAGCGGCATCTCCTCCATCAACAAGCTGGAAGGCGAGCTGGGCGATGCCAAAGACCTGATCGAACTGGCCGAGATGGAAGACGATTCCGACGTGCTGGCAGAGGCGGAAGAAAGCCTGCGCACGTTGCATTCTGAGTTAGGCAAACGGCAAGTGGAAACGCTGCTTTCCGGCGAGGCGGACCAGTCTGACACCTATTTTGAAGTCCATGCGGGGGCAGGGGGCACAGAATCCAACGACTGGGCCAACATGCTGCTGCGTATGTACATCCGCTGGGCGGAGGCCAATGGCTATAAGGTGGAAATCCAATCCACCACGCCAGGCGATGAAGCGGGCATCAAATCGGCCACAGTGCTGGTGAAGGGCCATAACGCCCATGGCTGGCTCAAGACAGAATCCGGCGTGCATCGGCTGGTGCGCATTTCACCCTATGATTCCAACGCCCGCCGCCACACGTCTTTTTCGTCCGTGTGGGTCTATCCCGTCATTGACGACAATATCGAGATTGACATTCAGGAAAAAGACATCCGCGTGGACACATTCCGCTCCTCCGGCGCGGGCGGGCAACATGTGAACACCACCGACTCCGCCGTCCGCATAACCCATGAACCCACTGGCATCGTGGTCACGTCGTCGGAAAAGTCCCAACACCAGAACCGCGCCAACGCAATGAAAGCTTTGCGCGCGCGCCTCTACGACTTGGAAATGAAAAAGCGCGAAGAGGCCACCCAGTCTGCCCATGACAGTAAGACGGACATCGGCTGGGGCCACCAAATCCGCTCCTACGTGCTCCAACCCTACCAACTGGTCAAAGACCTGCGCACGGGCGTGGAAAGCACCAACCCCAGCGGCGTGCTGGACGGTGACCTGAATGTCTTTATGGAGTCCGCACTGGCCCACCAGGTGAGCGGTGAAGACAAGAAGGTGGAGGACGTGGAGTAGGGGCACTGTTAGGCTGACGGGTTCGCAAAATATTTGACTTTTTGGTCAAATTTGCGAGGCTGTCATATCAGCTATTCGGAGAAGTCCCATGCCAAACGCACTGACGACAACCTTCACAGGTCTCGAATTTGTCAATCCGTTCATTTTGGCCTCCGCGCCGCCCACGGAAAGCAAGACTAAAATCATGAGGGCTTTTGAAGCGGGCTGGGGTGGGGTGGTCACCAAAACCATTGGTCTGCACCCGGTGGAAAATGTGGCGGGTGCCAAGACGATTTTTCAGCGGGCGAGCGAACAAAAACCCTATGTGTCCCGCATCAAGCGACCCGACACTGTTTCCCATTCCTCTTGGAATTGGGAATTGATCTCCGACCAGCCACTGGACCTGTGGCTCCCCGATTTGGAAGAAATCAAGACAACCTATCCAGATCGCATGTTGATCGGCTCCATTATGGCAGGCGCGGGCAACATCGAAGAGATGGAAAACTGGAAAAAGCTGGCCAGAGCCTGCGTCAACACCGGGTGCGACGCGTTGGAGCTGAACATGTCCTGCCCGCATATGGACCGAAAAGATATGGGTGCCCATATCGCCAATGATGAAGACATCATCCGTTCCATTCTTCACGCGGTCACCAGCGCTGTGGATGTACCGATTTGGGTCAAGCTGACCCCTGCCACCGCCACGCTGGTGGACGCTGCAACCGCCGCCTACGAAGCGGGTGCCTCTTGTATTTCCTTGTGCAACACCTTTCCTTCACTCCCGCTCATGGACCCGGAGACTTTGAAATTCGAGGTTGAAGTGGATGGTCTGGTCACCTCCGGCGGTCTTGGTGGATTGGCCATTCTGCATCAGGCCCTCCAGCGGGTGTGTGATATCTCAAAGGCCCATCCCGACAAGGCCATTTCCGGTATTGGCGGCATTCGTGGCTTCCGTGAAGCCTTCAACTTTATCGTCAATGGGGCTGGCAATTTGCAGGTATGCACGGCCGCCATGCAGGAAAAAGGCAGTGGGGGCGTGGGCATAAAGCTCATTCAAGAGCTGAAAGAAGACTTACTGGATTACATGGAGCGCCACGGCCATTCTTCGATCGAAGATTTCCGCGGGATTGCACGGGAGCGCATCGTGGAACATTCGCAAGTGCGCAGAAAGAGCGACGACTATCACGGTGGCTACGCAAAGTCCGCCTAGGCTTAGAGAATTGCTCTACAGATAAGGCCGCATCTTGTTTTCAAGCCGCAAATAGGTGATCGGGTCCAGCACCCGGCCCTTGCGACGCACTTCATAATGCAGGTGCGGGCCTGTAGACCTCCCGGTACTGCCAACAGTGCCAATTTTTTGACCGCGGTCGATACGCTGGCCCTTTTTCACATGCATGCGGTGCAGGTGCGCATAGCGGGTCGTGATCCCGCCGCCATGGTCGATCTCGATCAACTTGCCATAGCCGCCCGCACGATAGGCACGGGAAACGACACCCGAAGCCGTTGCCAGAACCGGGGTGCCGGTACGGGCGCGAAAATCAATGCCGCCATGCATGGCAGAACGACCCGTAAACGGGTCTTTGCGCATGCCGAAACGGGATGAAATTTTCTTGCCTTTCACTGGGCTGCCATGGGGCAGGTGGGTTGCGGCCAGGCGCACCCTGTTCAAAGTCTCAAGCTGCTCGTCCAGGGCCTGGACGGTCTCCGAAAATCGGTCCGCCCCCTTTAGCGGAATGAGCGGCCCGCCAACCGCATTGGCATTTTCGACGCTCATGCCCTGTTTTTTTAAGATTGCCGCCAAACGAATTACTTTCCGGGCCGCGTCGGCTTTGGCCTTTTCAAGGGTGCTCAATTGCTGCTCTTCAGATCGAGCTAAAACGGCTTCAAAATTGTCAAACACATCGCCGGACACGTTGGCAGGCGCGAAAGCCATGGCTGTCGAAGTGCTCGTGCCTTCGAAAGACCCGAGCCGCAGGCCGGTGCGAGATTCCACAGTGTTACCAAGCCGCTGGGTCCAATCTGGCGATGGGGTAATCAGGCCAGCCCGTTTGTCCTTGGCCTTTTTCAGCCGCCCTTTCAGCGCCTCGGAGCGCATATTGAGCTCACGTTGCTTCTCCAACAGGCGCGACACGCGGCTTTCCATGGACTGCTGGATAATGGCCTGGCGGCTCACAGCCGTATCCACCACCTTCCTCAATTCCGCAATGCGTTCTTCGTAGCGCATAACGACGTTCTGCTGCCATTTTTGCTGATTGGCGCGCAGATCGTCCCGAAAATACAAGTAACCCCCGGCGAGAAGATTGCTCATGAGGACGGCAACTACCCCAATGGCGATCATTGGGGCCACAAATGCGTTCACTGTGAGTGCGTAGTCCGTGCCATTTGTGCGAAAAATAACCTGGGTCTTGCCCTTTCGCCAGCGCCGAGACCTTTTTTGGCTAAACAATTTTGAAGACGCTGACATTAAAAAACACCCCGTGTTGCCCCCCCCGCGCATTAATTAACAAGCGTGGTTAACAAAGGGTTAAATGCTTGGTTTCGTTGCTTTATGTTCCAGCGGAAGAAAGCGCGCGGTAGAAGCCGGGCGTCAAGCCAGCGCGGCTGCGCGCAATATCGTTGAACGGGGGTTTGAGCGCGCCGCGAAAATGGCTGCGCACAAGCTGTTGAAACGCCTCCGCCGGGTTCACACCGTCTTTCAGGCACAAAAACCGAAACCACTTGGCGCCCACGGCCACATGGCCTTCTTCGTCCCTGTATATGATGCGGAAGATGCGGGCCGTCTCTTCATCTCCGAGCTCATCCATTTGCGCCAACAGAGAAGGGGTAATATCCAGCCCCCGTGCCTCAAGGATCAGGGGGACAACGGCCAGACGCGCCCGCAGGGCATGGCCCGTGGTTTGCGAGGCCTCCCAAAGGCCATCATGGGCATCCAGATCACCATAGGTGCCGCCCATTTCAGCCATACGCTCTTGCAAAAGGGAAAAATGCTTGGCCTCCTCCAAGGCCACCCGCACCCAACCGTCAAAAAACGAGCGCGGCATGCGCTCTGCAGCAAATCGGGCAATAATGTCCCACGCCAAATCCACGGCATTGAGTTCGATATGGGCGATGGCATGGATGAGCGCGAAGCGACCCCGCTCACTGCGCAAAGAGCGCTTTTTCAGTTTGTTCGGCGCCACAAGATGAGGCTTAGCAGGCCGCCCTGGCCTGTCCGGCGGGCGCGCATCTACGGGACTACCGAGACCCAGCAAGCCCTTGCACCATTGCTTTGCTGTGTGACGGGTAAGCGCAATCTTGTCATCCAGCACCGAGGCGCTCAGCGCGGCAACGGCCCCCTGTTGAAGGGTGGTGATGGGGTCTGTGGGAACCGTTTCATCGTCACGCCACCGCGCCGGCCACTCTTCCGGCGCGAGGCTTTGCTCAAGCGACATCACTTAACCGAAATGCTGTTTCGCCGCTTCCAAAACTTTGTCCACATGGCCCTTCACACGAACTTTACGCCATGTTTCCAATATCTTGCCGTCGCCATCCACCAAAAAGGTTGATCGTTCGACGCCCATATAGGTCTTGCCATACATGCTTTTTTCCCCCCACACGCCAAAACCTTCTAGCGCTACTTTTTCCTCGTCAGAAACCAACGTCACCGTAAGATCATGTTTGGCAGCAAATTTGTCATGCTTTGCTGCCGTGTCTGGAGACATACCGATAATGTCCACGCCCAAGGCCTCAAATTCATCCTTGGCAGCGCTGAAGTCTTTTCCTTCAGTGGTGCAACCGGGCGTGTCGTCTTTCGGATAAAAATACACAACAGCAGGCTTGCCGGTGGGGAATGACAGGGTCCCATCCCCGTTGGTGGGCAGGGAGAAACTGGGGGCCATATCGCCCGCTTCGAGCACGACGGGATCACTCATGGATAAAGTCCTTTTACAAAATGGGTCAGTGGCTCCCACGCTCACTTTTGCAACAGTCCGCGCCCTGTCAAACAAGGGGGCGCAGTGCCACACGTATGGCACCTTTTTCACGAACCGTTTCCAATGCTACCCGGTGTGATCTGCTCTATGAAAATTAACCATACCGTGTCTAAAAGAAAAAACAGGGTGTGAGCGGGCTGAGCATTCTCGAATCAACGCATTTCCATGCTGTGGGGAGCATGGGAAAATTCTTTAACCAGCGGGGCACTTGGCGATGATGGACCGGAAGGATCAGGAGGCTGCGCCGTCATTGCGCCAGTTCCCGTCCGCCCGGGCCCAGTCCAAGCCTTTCATCTCTGGCAACGCAGCCCCCACGCGCCGCCGACGGGGCGTGTTCCACTGGTGCGCCCGGTTGGTGGTCGTCACGGTTCTTTTAGTCATATTGGGCGCCGGTGCTTTACTGGCAATGCTGGCACAAGGCCCCGTTTCTAGCGAGCAATTGCGCGCCCAGGTGGAAGGGCAACTATCCCTGCTTTTGGGGGAGGGGCATGCCGCCACCATTGGGGAAGCAAAACTGGCCATCGGCTCCACCGGCCTGCTGGCTTTGGATGCCAAAGACGTGCGGATATTGCGCGATGACACGGTCAATCTCGGTGTTGCCAACACGATTGGGGTCAAGCTGAAAGCCATGCCGCTGCTTTCTGGCGAGGTGCAGGTGGAAAGCGTGGACATGCGCGGCGCCGCCATTGCCATCACTCCCTTTCTTCCCACCGAGCTTTTCAATTCAGAAGACCCATGGCCTGAAGTTATCAACTTCTCCGAAGGTTTCGTGGCGCTACGCGAGGCTTTGAGCCAATTGGAAACAGCCATGGATCGCGCCGGTCTCGAAAGACTGGCCCTGTCCAATGCCCGCCTCATTGGCTTTGACCAATTGGGTTTGCGTTCCCCCACCGCCACCGTGACGGAAATGGTGGTGGAAAAGAATGTGAACTTTCAAGAAGGCCTTTTCATCAAAGCCAGACTGCAAACGCGTTTTCGCGATTGGGTTTTGCAAGGACAGTGGAAACCAAATCCCGATGATGGAGGCAAAGTGCTGGCGCTTTCCATTGATGGTATGGACCTGTCAGATTTTTGGTCCATCGCCGCCGAAGCCGGGCCAGAGAGCCAATTTGGCGGCAGCGGCGCTGTGTCCTTGACCATGAATGCACCCTATGGCTCCGACGGCTCTCCTGGTGAACCGGTCATGCAAATCAAAGCCCGCGATTGGACTTTTGTGTCAGAAAATCGCCCGCTCGCGTCTTTGCGCAGGGGGGAGTTCAACCTGCGTTTGTTGCCGCAAAAGAACCAGATCGAATTGGAAGACTCACCCGTTGAGTTTGAAACCACCCAGGCAGAGCTTATCGGTGGGCTGCGCTATCCCGCCCATGAAGGCGAGATCGGGAAGCGTCCTCGTCAATTCCAGATCGCAGCCAATAGCATGTTGGCTTACGGCTATACGGGTGAGCAAGAACGCCTGCGCGCGGCTGCCGGCATTACGGGCACCATTGAAACGGCCACAAAATCCTTGAAAGCCGACACGATCCAAGTGCTCACCCCCAATGGCCGTGTTGAGGGTGAGGGCTTTATCTCATTTGCCGCCTTCAAACCCCATGTGGGCTTTCAGCTGGCCATCCCTTCCATGCCCATCAACGAGTTCAAACAGTTCTGGCCCGCCCAGTTGGCCCCCAAGTCCCGCGACTGGGCGCGGGAGGGCATTCGTGGCGGCACAATCAAAGACGCATGGGTGAAAGCCGATTTCCCCCCCGGCCTGCTGGGCCGTGGTGAAGCCTATGAAGCGGAAAACCTGCGCGCAGAAGTGCCTGTCACCGGCGCATCCGTACGCACGGTGGGCAGCATTCCGCGCATCGTAGAGGCGAAAGGGAAAGTGGATTATTCCGGCCGCAAGGCGGTTGTGCACTTGGATAGCGGCAAGGTTGATCTTGGCTCAAAGGGCACGGTTCAGCTGTCCCGCTCCGCGTTGGATCTAGGTGAATTTACCGACCAACAGGCCCTGGCAAAGCTCGATCTTGATTTAAGCGGCCCTGCCTCAGCCCTGGCGCAGATCGGCACCATTGAACCCTTCAAATTCACCAACAGGCTCAAGCTGAAACCGTCCGGCCTGTCGGGCAAAGCCAATGCCAGTGTTCGCGCCGCCTTCAGCCTGACAAATGTCGTCAGAGAAGGGGTGCGCGACTGGGACGCAAAAGTGAGGCTTTCCAACGTCACATCGAAGTCCCCCATAGCCGGACGAAAACTCGCCAAGGCAAACGTCACCATTTCGGCATCGCCCGGGGGAGCGGATGTTAAAGGAACGGCTCAATTGGACGGTGTTACCGCCCGCCTCGCCCTGTCCGGCGATCTCAACAATGCCGACACCTTGTCCAGCAAAGTGACGCTCAAAGTCACCGACGAACAGCGCCGGAAACTCGGCATCAACACGGGCAAAATCATTACCGGGCCCATTTCCGTGACCATTAACAGAACGGCGCAGGGCAACCGCATTGAAGCCGACCTCAAGCAAGCACGGCTCAATTTCCCCTGGATCGGGTGGGCCAAAGGTAAAGGCATTCCTGCAAAAGCAACCTTTGTGCAATCTGCACAAGATGGTGTCACACGCATCAAGGACCTTTCGGTCAAGGGCAGCGGCTTTTCCATGGTAGGGGATTTGGTGCTGGACAAAAACGGTCTACGGCAAGCCAAAATGGGGCGCTTGCGGCTCAACGAGTCCGATGATCTTTCGGTGACGGTGGACCGCACAAAGGGCGGATATGCGGTCAAATTCAATGCCCGCCGCTATGATGGCCGCGCGCTCATTCGCTCCATCATGAATTCGGGCGATGCAGGCGCTGGCGATACCACACAGACCATTGCCGTTTCCGGCAAACTGGGCCGATTGGACGGATTTAATGGCCAACGGCTCACCAATGTGAGTGTTGACTTCCGCCAGCGCGGCTCCGCCATTCAAAAAGCGGTGATGCGTAGTGGCCGCACACTTTTTGCATTGCAGCAGGAAGCTGGGGGGATGAATTTGAAACTCACCACCGGCAATGCGGGCTTGGTGCTGCGCTTTTTGGATCTCTACACAAAAATGCGGGGCGGTTCCATTGAAGCTGATCTGACGCGAGACCGCTCCAGCACCTTCCGTGGGCGCGTTGTTGCCAACAATTTTACGCTGTTGAACGAGCCTCGCCTTGCCACATTGCTGGCCAAACCGCGCGCCTCCGCCCGCACCCGGGACGGGGATAATATTGCTGTAAACCTTCCCGCTATTCGTTCTGACAATGTGAAGGTGGATGAGGCTGTGGCCGATATTGAAAAGGGTAATGGCTTCCTGCGCATTGCCCGCGGGCGCATTGCCGGTGGCGACGCCTCTGCCGCCTTTGAGGGAACGGTCTACGACCGAAACAACCGCATGAACATCACTGGCACTTACCTGCCGGGCCGTGGCCTGAACCGTGTGGTCTCCAAAATTCCCATCATCGGCCTGGCTTTTGGCAAGGGCAAAGTGAACGGCCTTCTTGGGGTGACCTTCCGCCTGGCTGGCCGCTACGGAAACCCGCAATTGCAGGTGAACCCACTCTCCATCATCGCCCCGGGCGTGTTTCGCAACATTTTCAAATTCTGAGCCACATTCTCTCGTCTATGACGGGCGCAGAAGAACGTTTTTCTTTTTGCCGAACGATAGTTTGACGGTTCCGTCCACCAGTGACGCATTATCCAGCACCATCTTTTCATCTTTGACCGGCGCGTCATTCACCTTCACCGCACCGCCCTTGATGTGACGGCGAGCTTCGCCGTTGGAGCTGGCAAGCCCGGCCAGAACCATGAGTGAGAGTATCCCCGCGCCTTCAGCCAAATCGCTGGCGGGAATGTCCACGCTTGGAAGGTCCGCCGCAGTAGTGCCTTGTTCGAAGGTTTGACGTGCCGTCTCTGCCGCCTTTTCAGCCGCATCTCGGCCATGGACCAGCGCAGTAGCTTCGGTGGCCAGCACTTTTTTAGCCTCGTTGACTTCCGCCCCCTCCAACGCCGCCAGATGATTGATTTCGTCTATGGGTAGGGTGGTGAAGAGTTTCAGGAAGCGGCCCACATCCGCATCCTCGGTGTTGCGCCAATATTGCCAGAACTCAAAGACCGGCAGCATATCTTCCGCCATCCAGACTGCCCCGTCCGCAGACTTACCCATTTTCGCGCCTGAGGCGGTGGCGAGCAGTGGCGTGGTGACGGCGTAAAGCTGTGGGGTGCCGCAGCGGCGGCCCAGATCCACACCCGAGACAATATTGCCCCATTGGTCCGACCCGCCCAGTTGCAGGCGGCAATCGTAGCGGCGGTTCAATTCCACAAAGTCATAGGCTTGCAGGCACATGTAGTTGAATTCCAGGAAAGAGAGGTGCTGTTCCCGCTCCAGCCGCGTCTTCACACTGTCTCGCGCCAGCATGGCATTCACGGAAAGATGCTTGCCGTAGTCCCGCAGGAACTCAACATAGTTGAGCCCCATGAGCCAATCGGCGTTGTCTGCCAACACGGCATCGGTCTCGCTCTCACCGAAGGTAAGAAACCCCTCAAAGTTCCTCTTAATGCCCGCCTTATTGGCGTCGATAATCTCCGGCGTCATCATCTTCCGCGCCGCATCCTTGCCAGAGGGATCGCCCACCATGGACGTGCCGCCACCCATCAAAACGATGGGTCGGTGCCCCGTCTGCTGGAACCAGTAAAGCAGCATAATTTGCACCATGGAGCCCACATGCAGGCTCTTGGCCGTGGCATCGAACCCGATATAGGCGCTCACAGTTTCCTTGGTCAGCAGGTCGTCCAGTCCGGTTTCGTCAGAAACCTGATGGATAAACCCGCGCTCGGAAAGCGTGCGCAAAAAATCGGATTTGAAGCTGGTCATCGTTCTTTGTGGACTTGGTGGTACGTGTGGGCGCTGCCATACACCATTGACGGCAAAAAGAAACCGGAGCGGCGCTTATCATGGCTAAACTTCTCACCGCCATCGGCCTTATGAGCGGCACGTCCATGGATGGCATTGATGTGGCCCTGGTGGAGACAGATGGGGACGGTATTTTCCATTTCGGCCCCACCATGGCGATGGCTTATCCCCCTGCCTTCAAGGGGCGCCTCGAGCGTGGTTTGCTGGATGCACAAGCCATAAAAGAACGCACGGACCGCCCTGGCGATCTTGTGGCGTTGGAACAGGCCCTCACGGACTTTCATGCCCAAGTGGTGAATCGCTTTCTCACCGAAAACGGCTTAGCGGTTCATTCCATTGATCTTCTCGGTTTCCACGGTCAGACGGTTCTTCACCGCCCAAACGAAGGTGTCACCATCCAACTGGGCGATGGACAGGCCTTGGCCGATGCCACGGGCATCACCACAGTCTATGACATGCGGGCTGCGGATATGGAGGCGGGCGGGCAGGGTGCACCACTCATTCCTGTTTTTCACCGAGCGTTGGCAGGTAGTTTGAAAAACACCGGCCCGACCTGTTTCGTTAATATCGGCGGCATCTCCAACATCACCTATGTGGATGGTGAAACACTGATTGCTTTTGACACAGGTCCCGGAAATGCCCTCATCGACCAATGGGTGGCACAGAAAGCGGGCATTCCCTTCGATTCCGGCGGCACCATCGCCAGCGAAGGGCGCGTGCTGGCCAGCGTGGTGAACCGCTATTTGGCGGCACCGTTTTTTGATGAAAGCGGGCCAAAGTCTCTCGACAGGAACGATTTTCCCCCTTTGGAAAGCGGCTCGGCGGAATTGGCGGATGGAGCAAGGTCACTGGCCCGCCTGACTGCGGAAGCCATCGCCAAATCCCTAGATCAGCTACCCACTGCGCCGGCCCGTTGGATCATCAGCGGCGGTGGCCGACTAAATGTCACAATCATGGGAGATTTGGCGGAAATTTTGGATGGAGCAGAGGTACAGACCGCCGAAGCGGCTGGTTTCGACGGCGATATGATGGAAGCGCAGGCTTTTGCCTATTTGGCTGTGCGAGCACGCAGATCGTTATCGCTAACGTTCCCAACGACGACCGGGTGTCGGGGGGCGGTGACGGGTGGTAAGACTGTTGCGCCGCAAACAACACCCTCCCCATTACCGGGCTTGGCCCGGTAATCCATTCCTCAGGATTTTCAAAATATTCAAATCAGCGGAATGGATGCCCGGAACAAGCCCAAGCATGAGGGAATGCGATACCGTACTTTCGATCGTTCCCCAAACGTTACTTCCCATCGGAGGGGAGGTCGAAACAACTTGTTGTTTCAGGTGGAGGGCTGGATACGAGTGTAGCTTACACTTCGCTCCCCCCGACCGGATCGCTTCGCTCTCCGACCCCCCTTCAAATTTGTCTTGGGAGGGGAGATGAGAGTGCCCGACCTCACTACCGCAGCAACATCGTCTCTTCGATGCCGCCTTCGATGAGGCCCAAACGTTTGTCCAGATAAATTTGGCACTCGTCCATCAATTCATCCGTGTGCTCGGTGAAGAAGTGATTGGCGCCCGGGACGGTGATTTGCGTTGTGGTGATGCCCTTTTGAGAGCGCAGCTTGTCCACCAGCGTCTGCACATGTTCCGGCTTGGAGACCTTGTCTTCCTCACCGTGAATGATGAGACCTGAGGAAGGGCAGGGGGCCAAAAAGGCGAAGTCGTAAATATTAGGTTGGGGCGCGATGGACATATAGCCCTCGATTTCCGGGCGGCGCATCAGCAATTGCATGCCGATCCATGAGCCAAAGGAGAACCCCGCCACCCAGCAGCCGGTGGAATCAGGGTGCAGCGTTTGAATCCAGTCCAAGGCAGCCGCCGCATCTGAAAGCTCACCTTGGCCGTGGTCAAACTCGCCCTGGCTGCGGCCCACGCCGCGAAAGTTGAAGCGCAGGGTTGTGAACCCCCGCTCCTGAAACATGTAAAACAGCTTGTAGACGATGGGGTGATTCATCGTGCCGCCAAATTGCGGGTGGGGGTGGGGGTGCAAAATAATGGCGATGGGGGCGTTTTTATCCTCAGAAGGCTGATAACGGCCTTCCAAACGACCCTCAGGCCCCGTAAAAATTACCTCTGGCATGGATACTCCTGACTTTGGAAGCTGTTCACCGCTCAACCACAGCGACAAAGACGCGCAAAAACTGGACCGTGCCTTGACGGTTAGGTCGGCTCTTTTTAACGTAGTTTAGAACTATTCAAAACTTTCGGAATGTGCAGCCCCTGAAGGCCGGAAGGCGATCAACACAGACAATGTGTTTTGTACGCCTGAAGCCCATGTAATAGGCTAAGCGCAGGCGGAAGTTCAAGAAAAATAGGCAAAAGATGCATTTGCCTCAACGGGAGCCTTAAGCAAAACATGCCTGCTGGCCGTGCTTATCTCGATCATAACGCCACTTCACCCCTGCGCCCCGTTGCGCGGGAGGCGATGATCGCGGCTATGGATAAGGGCGGCAATCCATCCTCAATCCATGCCGAGGGGCGCGGAGCCAAGGGCATTATGGAAGCGGCTCGGGCGCAGGTTGCCGCATTGGTGGGCGCGCGGCCTGACAATGTCATTTTCACCTCCGGTGCGACTGAAGCGGCTCATCTAGGCCTGACACCATCCATTTATGTGGACAGCACCGAGCACATCGCGCCTCTTCTCTACCGCACAACGACGGAACATCCCTGTGTTGAAGCCATGGGCCGCTTTCCCGCCCATCGTGTTGTTCCTCTCGCAGTAGATAATTCCGGCACCATCACCGATCAAACATTGGATGCCATGTTTGATGAGCATGATGATGAGGAAGGCCCGCTCTTTGTGGCCTTGCAGATGGTCAACAGCGAGACCGGGGTCATTCAGCCCGTGGCGGATGTTGCAAGACGGGTACGCCTTCGCGGCGGATTTACGCTGACAGACGCTGTGCAGGCGGCTGGCAGAATGCCCATCTCCATTGGCGAGCTTGGCGTGGATTTCATGATGCTGTCTGCCCACAAAATGGGCGGGCCGCAGGGCGTCGGTGCCCTTTTGCTAGGTGCTGCCAATGTGACCCCGCTGCCATTCCCCCAAGGGGGCGGGCAGGAGCGGGGTTTCCGGTCGGGCACGGAAAATGTTGCTGGAATAGCAGGCTTCGGCGCTGCGGCGGTGGAAGCCGCTGAAGAAGCCCAAAATTACGCACCTATTTCCGCTTTGCGGGACTCGATATAGAGCCGCCTCACTCCTATATGCCAAGCAGCGGGGTTGAGTGTGGCTCCGGTTGTTTTTGGAAAGGAAGCAAAAAGAGTTGGCAACACGGTGGCTTTTGCCATCCCCGGCTTCAGGGCAGAAACCGCTTTGATTGGCCTCGATCTGGAAGGGGTGTCGGTATCGTCCGGCTCCGCCTGTTCATCGGGCAAAGTGGGCCGCTCGCAAGTGCTTTCAGCCATGGGAGTTGGAGCCGACCTGGCAGCATGCGCCCTGCGCGTAAGCCTTGGTTGGAACAGCACAGCGGAAGACGCTGACAAATTTTGCGCGGCACTGGAGCGCATTCTCAAACGGGCGGCACCTGCCATACAGCCCGACACCACAAAATCAGCCGCTTAGGGCTGGAGGGATAGAAAAGAGAGAAAAACATGGTTGCGGTTCAAGAAACCATCGACACCGTCAAAACGCTGGACATTGACCAGTACAAATACGGCTTCTCCACTGACATCGAATCCGACAAGGCCCCAAAAGGCCTGACGGAGGATACAATCCGTTTCATCTCGGCTAAAAAAGATGAGCCGGAGTGGATGCTGGAATGGCGTTTGGACGCTTTCCGCCGCTGGCAAACCATGAAAGAACCGGAATGGGCGCGGGTCGAGTATGACAAAATCGACTATCAGGACATCCATTACTACGCAGCGCCGAAGGACTATAAGGACGGTCCAAAATCTCTCGATGAGGTGGATCCTGAGCTGCTAAAAACCTACGAGAAGCTCGGCATCCCGCTGCGTGAGCAGGAAGTGCTCTCCGGTGTTGCAGCCACAAAAAAGGCTCTGGCCGCAGACGAAGCTGCGCAGGAGGATTTGGACAACATCTACGCTTCCGGCCGCGTGGCCGTGGACGCGGTGTTTGATTCCGTATCGGTGGTGACAACCTTTAAGGAAGAGCTGGCGAAAGCCGGAGTGATCTTCTGCTCCATGTCAGAGGCCATTAAAGACTATCCCGAGCTGGTAAAAAAATACCTCGCCTCTGTGGTGCCGATGACCGACAACTATTTCGCAACGCTCAACTCTGCTGTTTTCACAGATGGGTCGTTTGTTTACGTGCCCAAGGGCGTTCGTTGCCCCATGGAATTGTCCACCTATTTCCGCATCAACGAGGAAAATACCGGCCAATTTGAGCGCACGCTCATCATCGCCGAAGAAGGCTCCTACGTCTCCTATCTGGAAGGTTGCACGGCCCCCCAGCGGGATGAAAACCAGCTGCACGCTGCGGTGGTGGAATTGGTGGCAATGGATGATGCCGAAATCAAATATTCCACCGTTCAAAACTGGTTTCCCGGCGACGAGGAAGGCAAGGGCGGGATCTACAACTTCGTGACCAAGCGGGCCGACTGCCGGGGCAAGAATTCCAAAGTGTCCTGGACCCAGGTGGAGACCGGTTCTGCCGTCACGTGGAAATACCCAAGCTGCATTCTGCGCGGGGACGGTTCACGCGGTGAGTTCTATTCAATCGCCGTCTCCAACGGCATGCAACAGGTAGATAGCGGCACGAAAATGCTGCATTTGGGCAAAAACACCACCAGCCGGATTATCTCTAAGGGCATTTCCGCCGGTCGCTCCCAGAACACCTATCGCGGCCAGGTGAGCGTAAGCCGCCGTGCCGATGATTCCCGTAACTTCACCCAGTGTGATTCACTTCTGATCGGTGACCAATGCGGCGCGCATACTGTGCCCTACATCGAAGCCAAAAACCCCGGCGCCCAGCTGGAGCACGAAGCAACGACCAGCAAAATCTCTGACGATCAGCTGTTCTACTGCTTGCAGCGTGGCATCCCCGAAGAAGAGGCCATCGCGCTGATCGTGAACGGTTTCGTGCGGGAAGTTATCCAGGAACTGCCGATGGAATTTGCGGTGGAAGCGCAAAAGCTGATTGGGATTTCGCTGGAGGGGAGTGTTGGCTAGTTCTGTCGTCTGGTAAAGAAAAGGCCAGATGGCGCCCTACGCAAGGTAAATCCATGTCCACAGCACAGCATCAAAATGGGTTCACAAAACTCTGGGTTCGCATCCTCATTTTCATGTGGGCGATTGTTTTCCCGATCATCTTTGTTGCTTTGCCCGTCATGAAAATGCTGACGGGCGAAGCACCCGTTTCAACAGCTCCTGTCTTTCCCCTGGTGATCTGGTTTCTTTCACCATTGATCTTTGTGCTTGTAACCAAGGCGGTGAAACGCAGTGTTGAAAAGGCCAAGGGCGGGGTAAATGGATGAATGATAAAGTCGAAAATTTAATGCTGGAGCATCTTCGGGCAATCCGGTCAGACATGGCGAAGATGGCGACAGACATTGAAGTTCTGAAATCTGAAATAATCTCAGTGCGTCAGATTGTTGGTGGCGCGCTTACGCATCAAAACACTTAGAATTTGAAAATTGCAGCAAAGGACGAGCGTTTGGCACACATTGAGCGGCGGCTGGAGTTAGCAGACGAATAGATTGCAAACCTCACTTTGGTAGCGGGTTGAGTAATGAGTAGTTCAAATCGGGTTTTCGACCCTCTCGATGCAGCATCCCAGCTGCATTTCATGTTGGCAACAAGGCTGAGGCGGGAACGGCTGGCGCTGGATCTGGTTTATCACGGCACTTCTGGTGTCATCACGGTGTTTGAGCCTGCTGTCTGGGTGAACTTGGGGGCGGGCAGAGGCAGAGAGATTTGCGATATTTTCCCGACCCGGCGCGACAGCTGGTTTGTGGAATGGCGGGACGGAAAGACCTATCACGGCTCAGGCGGCGCTCTGGCCTTTGTTGAAGTATTAATGCGCGGCATTCGCGTAAATTTGAAAGAGAAATAACAAGATGTATGAAGACGGCCCCATCCACATCAACACTTTGGCTGTTGCCAAATTGCTTGAAAGTGAGGGGTTTGAGCGCCAAAAAGCGGAACAGATCACCCGGAACATCCTCGCATTCCTGCGGGCCGAGCATGAAAGAGGTGTCTCTCGTGAGGAGATCGCCCGAGGTCTTGGCGAAGTGTCCAAACACTTTTTAACGGAGAAGGCGCGGTGAGCATTCATTTCGATACTTTGAAACTGTCCAGTGACCTTCAATCCTCTGGCATGACCCAGGAATTGTCGGAAAAACTGACCGCTTTGCTTCAAAGTGACGTTCTAGAAAATGTGGCCACGAAACAGGATTTACGCGACCTTGAAACCAGTTTGCGATCCGATACCCGCGGTTTGGAAGTGAAAATTGAGAAGCTGGAAACGACGATGAGTACCCGCTTTGACGCGCTCGAACTGCGCATGAACAACCGTTTTGAGGCTGTTGAACAGCGAATGACCACCCAATCCGAAGCGCTGGAACAGCGCATGACCATTAAGTTGGGAGCAATGATGATGGCCGGTGTGGCCGTCATCGTGGCAGCCCAGAAACTGCTGTAGAAAGAACGCAAATGCTTGAAATCAAAAACCTCCATGTCCGCATTGCCGAGGAAGGCACGGAAATCATTAAGGGCCTGAACCTGTCCGTGAAAGCGGGCGAGGTCGCCGCCATCATGGGGCCAAACGGTTCCGGCAAGTCCACTCTTTCCTACGTGCTTTCCGGCAAGGAAGACTATGAAGTCACCGAAGGTTCCATCACCTATAATGGTGAAGACCTGCTGGAGATGGACGTTTCCGAGCGTGCCGCAGCGGGCGTGTTTCTTGCCTTCCAATATCCCGTGGAAATTCCCGGCGTCCCCACCATGACGTTCCTCAAGGAAGCCA
Source organism: Pseudomonadota bacterium (assembly GCA_039198355.1). Taxonomy (GTDB): domain Bacteria; phylum Pseudomonadota; class Alphaproteobacteria; order Rhizobiales; family Rhizobiaceae; genus Pseudahrensia. The sequence continues at coordinate 39,940 of JBCCTO010000007.1, read as the reverse complement.
TGAACGCCCAGCGCGAACAGCGCGGGGAAGATACGCTGACCACACCCGAATTCATGAAGCGTGTAAAAGCCGCCGCTGGTGATCTGAAGATCGACTTCAACATGCTCAAACGCCCCGTGAATGTGGGCTTCTCCGGCGGTGAAAAAAAGCGCGCTGAGATTCTTCAGATGAGCCTCTTGGAGCCCAAACTCTGCGTATTGGATGAGACCGATTCCGGTTTGGACATCGATGCGCTGAAAATCGTCTCCGACGGTGTGAACCATTTGCGTGACCCCAACCGGGCCGTGATCGTCATCACCCACTATCAGCGCCTGCTGGACCACATCGTGCCAGACACGGTTCATGTGCTGTCCGACGGCAAGATCATTAAGTCTGGCGACAAAACACTGGCTTTCGAGCTGGAAGAAAAAGGCTACGCCGACATCATTGCTGCGGCAGCATAAAACACCGGCTTAAGGATAAGACCCATGACAGCCCATCCCCCCCGCATACTTACGGAAGGCGAATCCAGTCTGTTGGACGCCTTTGCCAATGCCGGTCTTGAGGGCGATGCCCGCAAAGCAGCCTTGGCTTCCATTGAACGAAACGGTTTGCCCACCCGCCGCGTGGAGGCTTATCATTACACAGACCTGCGTGCCCTGCTGAAGGGTGGCTATGCCCCGGCAACGCGGCCCGATGAAGCGGTTGCCAAGGAAGCCGGTGCTGCTTTCCCGCGCTTGGTGAGCGATGCGGCTGTCCTACACTTCCGGGATGGCCACTATTTCGATCAGGGCGAGGCCATGCCCGATGGTGTGACCCTTGCGGTGAATACCATTGAGCCATCCACAGTGGACGGTGACATTGCCAATGCGGTTGAGCAGATCAACACTGCTTTCCTGCAAGATAGCGTTTCTCTCACGGTTGCTGAGGGTGCGGAAGTGGGTCAGACGGTGGGCATCGCCCATGCGCAGACGGGCACGGCAGGCACGCTTTCTGCCAACCGCACCAGCATCACCGTTGGCAAAGGATCAACTTCCCATTTCGCTAACCGCGCCTGCGGTCAGGATGATGTGGCCTATCTTGCATCCGACGTTGTGGACGTGACTATCGCCGAAGGGGCCACGGTCAATTTCACCTTGTCCATTGAAGAAGGCAACCTCGCCCAGCGCCTTGCGCGCCTCAACGTGCGCGTGGCCAAAGACGGCGTTTTGAATCTCTTCATCCTTAACGCTTGCGAAGGCACAGTTCGGCAGGAAATCAATTTCGATATGGAAGGTGAGGGCAGTGCCCTCAACATTGCCGGCATCAATATGGTGGGCGGCAAATCCCATATCGACATCACCAGCCGCATCACCCACCACGCTCCCAACACAACGGCGGAAGAAACCTTCCGCAGCGTGGCCACAGGCTTCGGTCGCGGTATTTTCCAAGGCCAGATCAAGGTGGCACAAGTCGCGCAGCTCACCGATGCGCGCATGGCCTGCAACACCCTGCTGCTGTCCGACAATTGCGACTTCTCCGTAAAGCCGGAATTGGAAATCTTCGCCGACGATGTGCAATGCGCTCACGGGGCCACGGTGACGGAACTGGAAGAGAGCTATCTCTTCTATCTCCGCGCGCGGGGCATTTCTGAAGTCACGGCCCGGCGCATGCTTATCAATGCATTCGTGGCGGAACTGCTGGAAATGATCGAAAACGAAGACATGGTCGCCAACCTGCAAGGCCTCATTGATGGCTGGATGGAGCAGCATGTCTAACAGCCCAAAGGGTATCACGCTTGACCATTGCGTCATCCATGTGAGCGATTGGGAAGTTGCGCGGCACTTCTACACAGCGGTTATGGGCGCAGAAGCAATCGCCATGGATGTGGGTTATTTGTTCCGCTGGGGTGACAAACAGCTGAACTGCCATGGGCCTAACAAAGCCGCCGCGCCGGTGGCGACGAAACCTGTGCAGCCAGGCAATAGTGATTTGTGCTTTGTGTGGCCCGGACCAATCGAGGGAGCCGTTGCGCACCTCAAAGCCCACGAGGTGGCGGTGGAACTGGGGCCGGTCCAGCGCTTTGGCGGGCAGGGCAAAGGAACGAGCGTTTATTTCCGCGATCCCGACGGATCGCTGATGGAGTTTATGAGCTATGACTAATGCTGCCTATGATGTGCAGACCATACGCGCCGATTTTCCGATCCTCTCGCGGGAGGTGAATGGCAAACCCTTGGTGTATCTGGACAATGGCGCGTCGGCTCAAAAGCCCCGTCAGGTCATTGATGCGGTCAGTCATGCCTATGAAAATGAATATGCCAACGTTCACCGCGGCCTGCATTTCCTCTCCAATGCGGCCACCGATGCTTATGAAGCTGCGCGGGGCAAAATCCGTAAATTCCTGAACGCGACCAAGGACGAAAACATCGTCTTCACCAAGGGCACGACAGAGGCCATCAATCTCGTGGCCTATGGCTGGGCCATGCCGCGCTTGCAGGCTGGCGATGAAATTGTCCTCACCATTCTGGAGCACCACTCCAACATCGTGCCCTGGCACTTCTTGCGTGAGCGCCACGGCGTGAAACTGGTGTTTGTGGACTGTGATGAAAACGGGGCCATTGGGCTAGACGCCATCACATCAGCGGTGACGGACAAAACGAAACTCATCGCGCTCACACACATGTCCAACGTCACGGGCACCATTCTTCCTGTGAAAGAGGTCTGCGCCTTCGCCCGCGAACGGGGCATCCGCACCATGGTGGACGGTTCCCAAGGGGCAGTCCATCTGCCCGTGGATGTGCAGGACTTGGGCTGCGATTTCTACTGCATCACCGGCCACAAGCTCTACGGTCCTTCCGGCATCGGTGCGCTTTACGGCACTACCGAAGCGCTGGAAGAAACTCAGCCTTTCCAAGGTGGCGGTGAAATGATTTTGGATGTGACAACGGACGGCGTGACCTACAACGAGCCGCCCCATCGCTTCGAGGCTGGCACCCCCCCCATTGTGCAGGCTATCGGTCTGGGTGCTGCGCTTGATTACATGGAAGCCTTGGGGCGCGATAATATTCTCGCCCATGAGAACGATTTGCGTGATTACGCAAAGGAAAGACTGTCCGCCTTCAATAGCTTGCGCATTATTGGCGATGCACCGGATAAGGGCGCCATCTTCTCGTTTGAAATTGAGGGCGTCCATGCCCATGATATATCCATGGTGATTGACCGTTCTGGCGTTGCCGTGCGGGCGGGTACACATTGTGCGCAGCCTCTTATGAAGCGTTTCGGTGTCACTTCCACCTGCCGCGCCTCATTTGGCCTCTACAATACGCGCGAGGAAGTGGATACACTGGTGGCATCGCTAGAAAAGGCGCGCACGTTTTTTAGTTAGGACAGAGCCATGAGTGAGCAAAACCTTGCTGCCCCAGAAACGGAAACCAGCCCGAACGATGCAGCCATCGGTCAAAACACGCCTACAGAAATTCCGCCAGAAGAATTGGATCGCCTCACACGGGACATCATCGCCGCATTGAAGACTGTTTATGATCCGGAAATTCCATCCGACATATACGAAATTGGCCTGATCTACCGCATCGACATCGATGAAAACCGCATGGTGGACATCGACATGACACTAACCGCTCCCGGCTGCCCCGTGGCGGGTGAAATGCCCGGTTGGGTGGAAAATGCGGTCTCCCCCGTGGAGGGTGTTTCTGGCGTGACGGTGAACATGGTGTTTGATCCACCTTGGACCCCAGAGCGGCTGTCCGAAGAGGCGCAAGTGGCGCTGGGCTGGTATGTTTGAGGCTTCATTGAAGTTTCGCTCCTTAATCCGTATCCTTTAACAAAGAAAGGAACCTGCCATGAGCCGATTTGCAGTGATGACGCTGACGGATGCCGCCATTGAGCGTGTGTCAGAAATCGTTGAAAACGCCGGAGATGGTGCCAGCGGCATTCGCGTCGGCGTCAAAAATGGCGGCTGCGCGGGCATGGAATATACCATCGACATGGTGCAAGAGCCTGATCCAAAGGATGATCGCATAGACGCCGGCGAGAATGCTGTGTTCATCGCTCCAGAAGCCGTGCTGTTTCTTTTGGGCACACAGATGGATTTTGAGGTCACAAAGCTGCGGTCTGGGTTTGTGTTCAACAACCCCAACCAAACCAGCGCCTGTGGCTGTGGTGAAAGCGTTATGCTCACGCCCGCAACACCGCCGATCGTGGAGCCAGCCTAATTTTGCACAGGGGCGTCTTGGTGGAACCCGTGCTCAATCCAATAGTTTATTTGCAGTGACGTAACGTTTTTTAAAAGGACGACACCATGAGTGGCATGGGCATTATTATGACAATTATTATCGGCGGCCTGGCAGGCTGGATTGCCGAGAAAATTATGAAAGCCGATATGGGTATTTTTGCCAATATCGGTCTGGGCATTTTGGGTGCATTTGTGGCCAACTTTCTGCTGGGCCTGCTGGACCTGCATTTTGCTGGTCTCATCGGTCAGGCCATCACCGCTGTCATCGGCGCTTGCATTTTGATTTACGGCTACCGGGCGATAAAAGGCACAAACTAACACTGGGTCGGAGGGGGCCGGACATTTGGTAACTTTGCTGGACACGGTAAAAAAACCGAGAAGCGCGGCCCCCAAGCCGCGCCACCCCGAAAAAGCCCATCGGCCCGACCAACCCGTCCCCAAAAAACCCGATTGGATCCGCGTCCGCGCGTCCAACTCTCCCGTCTTTGCTGAAACTAGAAAGACAGTCCACGACAATGGGTTGGTAACGGTTTGCGAAGAGGCGGGCTGCCCCAACATCGGTGAGTGCTGGTCTAAAAAGCACGCCACCATGATGATTATGGGCGATACCTGCACCCGCGCGTGCGCTTTTTGCAATGTGAAGACCGGCCGGCCCGATGCTTTGGACCCGCTGGAGCCCACGAAAGTGGCAGACGCTGTGGCCAAGCTGGGTCTGCGCCATGTGGTCATCACATCGGTGGATCGCGATGATCTAGACGATGGCGGCGCGCAACATATCGCCGACACAATTCTTGCCATCCGCGCCACATCGCCCGACACCACCGTGGAGGTGCTTACCCCCGATTTTCTGCGAAAAGACGGGGTACTAGAAATCGTGGTTGAGGCCCGCCCGGACGTTTTCAACCACAATGTGGAAACCGTGCCCGGCCATTATCTCACCGTTCGGCCTGGCGCCCGCTACTACCACTCCATCCGCCTTCTGGAGCGGGTGAAAGAGCTAGACCCCACTATCTTCACCAAATCCGGCCTCATGGTGGGCTTTGGTGAAACGCGCAATGAAGTGCTGCAACTGATGGACGATTTGCGCTCGGCAAATGTGGATTTTCTCACCATCGGTCAGTACCTGCAGCCGACAAAAAAACACCACAAGATCGACCGTTTCATCACGCCCGAAGAGTTCAAATCCTACGAAACGTCCGCCTACACAAAGGGCTTTTTGCTGGTATCTTCCAGCCCGCTGACACGCTCCTCCTATCACGCGGATGAAGACTTTGCCCGCCTTCGGGCGGCGCGGACGGCGCAAATAGATGCTGCGCACGATACCCGGTTAAGCGCATAACCATGCCACAGGCACAAAAGGTACATCCGGTGAACCACCGGGCGGAAGACATGTTTGCGCTGGTGGCGGATATTGAGAAATATCCAGAATTTGTGCCCCTGTGCCAGGCCCTCAACATCCGCTCCACCCGTGAGAAGGGTGCGCGAACCCTGCAGCGGGCAGATATGACCGTGGGCTACAAAGCCATACGTGAGAGTTTCACCTGTCAGGTGGTTTTGAACCCTGAAACCCTAGAGATCACGGCCAGCTATATCGACGGCCCGTTTGAATATCTGGAAAACAAATGGCGCTTTGAACCCACCGGTGAGCGCAGCTGCAACGTGCATTTTCATCTCGATTATGAATTCAAAAGCCGCATGCTCGCATCCCTCATGGGCACCATGTTCGACCGCGCCTTCGCCAAATTCACAACAGCTTTTGAGCAGCGGGCGGATGCTATTTATGGGGCGGGTGCGGCTGAGGACTGAGTGGCTTTCGATCCGATCCCCAGTTCGTCATCCTCGGCCGCCGAGCCGAGGATCTTCCACAACCACCAAACACGGAGCGGTCCACTTTTTACCCATAGATATTACACCACTGTGTATCACATAACCCTTATGCGGATTGATGCATCTGTAGATCCTCGGCTCGGGGGCCGAGGATGACGAGTGATTGCTACAGGTTCTACTCCTCGCTGTAATCAACGCCCTCATCCACATGCTGCCTGTTTGGCGTGCTCCGATTGCTTTCCGCCCCTCGCTTGTGTTTGCCGAAGGTCAAGCCGAGTTCCACGGGCTTGCCACCAAATTTGGCCTGTAATGCATCCATAGCCCGCTCTACCGCGGCGCGCCTTGTGGCGCCTTCGTCAATGAGATCACCCGGATCGGCGGTTTCATCCGATTGCAGGTCCGATACGCCAATGCCTAACAGGCGATATTTTGTGCCGTCGAGTTCCTTCTCCAGCATGGTGCGCCCCACAGAAAACATCTTGTCTGCCAATTGGGTGGGGTCGGGCAGGGTGGTGTTGCGGGTCAGGCTGCGGAACTGGTTGGTCTTCAACTTCAAAACCACCGTCTGCCCCGCAATGTGTTTTTGCTTCAGCCGGGCAGCCACCTTTTCAGCCTGCTGCCGCAGGATAGGCAGCAGGTCTTCGGCGGTGGAGAGGTCCACGTTGAATGTGGTCTCCGAACTGACAGATTTTGCCTTGCCCCGCCCCTCCACCTTGCGATGATCCTGCCCCTTGGAAAGGCGCGCCAAGCGCAGGCCCATGGATCCATAGCGTTGGGCAAGATCGCTTTCCTCCATGGTCTGCAAGTCAGAAATCATGGTGATGCCATCGGCCTGCAACTTGCGCTGCATGGCTTTGCCCACACCCCAAATCAGCGAAACCGGCTGCTGACTCAAGAAATCATACGCCTCCGCCGCGCCAATTACGGAGAACCCGCGCGGTTTTTCAAAATCAGACGCCACCTTGGCCAAAAACTTATTGGGGGCCAGCCCCACGGAGACGGAAATGCCCACCTCGTCCTGAATGCGTTTGGCAAAATGCGCCAACGTCAGGGCCGGGGGCATGCCGTGCAGACGTTCTGTCCCCGCAAGGTCTAAGAATGCTTCATCGATGGAAAGAGGTTCCACGGCGGGGGTGAGGGCGCGCATCATCTCCCGCACTTGCAGCCCCACCTGCGCATAAATCCTCATGCGGGGGCGAATAACGATAGCGTGGGGGCAGGCTTCCAGCGCCTTGAACATGGGCATGGCAGACCGCACGCCGTTAATGCGCGCAATGTAACAGCATGTGCTCACCACCCCGCGCGTGCCGCCGCCGATGATGACGGGCTTGTCCGCAAGCTCTGGATTATCCCGCTTCTCCACCGCCGCATAAAAAGCATCGCAATCGATATGGGCCGTGGAAAGGGCGTAGAGTTCGGTGTGGCGCAACACCCGGGGGCTTCCGCAGACTGTGCAGCGGCGCGCCCGTTTCGGCTGCACTGTCAAACAATCACGGCAAAATCCGGCTTCTCCATCCATGGGGAGAGCCTAACGTGTTTTGCCTTTGTTCTCCACCAGAATACGCGCGATCTCTGGCCCTGCGTGGCCCCAGTTGCCACTGGAAAAAGCCACACCCTCGATCTCGCCCGCCAGCCCGCGAAAATCATCATTGGCCATAAAATGGAAAAGCTGCACGGCCGGCACGGCCTCGCGCACCTGATTGAGGTTTTTGGGCGTGTCGTCCACAAAACCGGCCCCGGCATGGCAATGGTCAAGAATGACGCTGATGGCCGGGGCTTTGGACCGGGAATTGGTGACAAGCGGGTAGGGGATGCCGTGGTGGGCCAAATGCGCCCGGCGGATTTCGCCAAATTCATGGGGCATGTTGGTCAAAAAGAGAATATCGCAGCTTTGCGCCACATGCGCCAAACCCTCTGCCACCCCCTCCACAATGCCCTGGCGCTGGGCCTGCTCTTCAAACAATTGCGTCAGACCAGCCCAAACCTCCTCTTGGGTCGCCTCCCGGCCTGTCTTGCGGTCATACACATTACCCGTGAGCTTGAAGGAGTGGTTTTTCAATTCAAACCCGCGCTCTTGCAACACCTGCACAAACGGGTCCACCAGATGCATCACCACCTCATCCACATCGCAGATCAGCAAAGGGCGTGTGTGCGCAACGGCCTTGTCGCCGTCCACGCCATAACCAAGAGCATGGAGCTGTTCCAGCGTAATGGCGTCAGGTTTCCACGCTTCGTCAACAGCACTCATCCTCTAAAATCCTGAAGGATCGTCCGGCGCCAGCGCCAAACGCGCTGCGGCGACGCTATTGGGGTCCATGTTTTCATCCTGGGTCCATTCCAGCAGTGTTGGTTCATGGGAAAGGTAAAAATCCAACACGCCCACCAGAAAGCCGGGCTGCTGCGCGGCCTCCCGCATTTCATTGGCCAGAATGCCGGTGAGGTTGCAAAACCGCATGACGAGTTCATCATCCGCCGCCAAACGGGCGAGACCCGAAAGGGCGATAGCCTCCGCGGCCTCCTTCGTGAGCGTGTGATGCATCTTCAGACAACCTTAAAGAGTCCGCCTTAACCATTGTGGCGGACGGATTCGCGCGACAGGGGCAAAGTGCGTCAGCTGGCGGGGTGCCGCAAGGGCTTTGCGCAATTCCCGGCGCGTGTGGGCAAGAGGTGGTTATGGGCAAGAAAGTGATGATCGTGGAGGATAATGAGTTGAACATGAAACTGTTCAACGACCTCCTCGAAGCACAGGGTTTTGACACCATCCAGACCAGCAATGGTCTGGAAGCGCTCAATCTCGCCCGCGCCCATCGGCCCGATCTCATCTTGATGGACATTCAATTGCCAGAGGTTTCCGGCCTGGAGGTGACGAAATGGCTGAAAGAGGATGAGCAGTTACAGCGCATCCCCGTCATTGCCGTCACCGCCTTTGCCATGAAGGGGGATGAAGAACGCATCCGCCAGGGCGGCTGTGAGGCCTACATTTCCAAACCCATCTCCGTGATGAAGTTCTTGGAAACCGTGAAAAACTATCTGGGCGACGCCTGACGATGACGATTGCTGCACTCAATGTTTCTCCCTTTAGCGACAAACAGCCGACCGCCAAGCGTGCGCCGCTCCCGCATAGCGCAAGCCCCGTGAGCGACACCTTCAGCGAAAAGAAAGGCTAAAGCCATGACCGCAAGAGTGCTTGTGGTGGATGATATTGCCGCCAACATCAAATTGCTGGAAGCCCGGCTCATTGCTGAATATTTCGAAGTGCTCACCGCCACCAACGGCCCCGATGCGTTGGAAATCTGCAAGTCGGGCCAATGCGATATGGTGCTGTTGGATGTGATGATGCCCGGCATGGACGGCTATGAAGTTTGCCGCCGCCTGAAGGCCGACGCCCGCACTGCCCATTTGCCCGTCATCATGGTAACAGCCCTGGACCAGCCCTCCGACAAGCTGGAAGGCCTTGAAGCAGGGGCCGACGAATTCCTCACCAAGCCCGTCAACGATCTGGCCCTCACCACCCGCGTAAAAAGCCTGGCACGGCTGAAAATGGTGACGGATGAACTGATGCTGCGCGTTTCCACCAGCCAGAATCTGGGCATTCAGGACGCCGCACCCCATTTGCTGGACGAGCAAAAGGGCCAAAACGGCAAACTGCTCATCGTTGACGATCGCCCGTCTTCCTATGAGCGCATTACCCAAACGCTGGCACGCGAACACGAAGTGGTGGTCATCACCAACCCGCAGGAAGCCCTGTTCCGCGTAGCGGATGAGCATTTCGATCTCACCATTATTTCCCTTTCTATCGAGAACTTTGACGCTCTGCGCCTTTGCTCTCAAATGCGCTCGCTGGACCGCACCCGGCTGGTGCCCATCGTTTTGCTGGCTCAAGAAGAAGACCACCCGCAACTTATTCGCGGCATTGATCTGGGCGTGAATGACTATGTCATGCGTCCGGTGGAACCCAGCGAATTGCTGGCCCGGGTGCGCACCCAGGTGCGCCGCAAACGGCTCAATGACAAGCTGCGCGACAGTGTGCAACAGACCATGGAAATGGCCGTGAAGGACTCGCTCACCGGCCTCAACAACCGTCGCTTCTTTGACAGCCACATGCGCAGCCTGTTTGACCGCGCCCGGTTGGCCGATAAGCCTCTTTCCCTTATCATCATGGACATCGACCACTTCAAGGCTGTCAACGATACTCACGGCCATCAGGCGGGTGATGATGTGCTGCGTACATTTGCAGAGCGCATCAACCGCAATGTGCGCGGCAATGATATGGCCTGCCGTTTTGGCGGTGAAGAGTTCGTCATCGTCATGCCGGATACGGACCAGCAATTGGCCTTTGTGGTGGCCGACCGCATGCGCCGCGAAATCGCCGCCCATCCTTTCATCGTGAATGGTGGCGCCTTGCAAATCCCTATCACGGTGAGCGCTGGCGTATCCTCTTATCAGGGAAGCGGTGATAGCGCCGAAGCCATGTTGGGCCGCGCCGACGGCGCTCTTTATGAAGCCAAACGGGCGGGGCGCAATCAGGTGGTTGCTCAGGCTGCATAAGCAACGCTTTTGCACTAATCAATGCATCTCGGCTTGCGGGCCTTTTTGATTTTGCGGCAAATTTAATTTGTAGCATTAACCCAGTTCGTAAACCCTAACGCTTTACTAAAGTAAGTCTTTCCCGTCCCAATTTCACCGCTTTTACTTGCAGGTAAAAAGGCGCTGAAGCACATTGCCCGCGCGGGCTGGGGCTTAGCCGCACCCGCGCTCTCCGGATCGGGCCCGCCGCATCACCCGATTTGGATGAGCCTATGCCGGGCGGCGCTCCGCTTACTCCTCGTGACGGAAACCCGCCCGGCATTCCTGCATTGTTGACCCTCGTCGGCCCAGATTTTATTCTGAGGTACCAAGATGAGGATCACCCTATGCCAAAAGTTTCTGCCCGCGAGTTTGAACAAGACCTGCCGAAATTTAAGCAGTCGGCTACCAAAGAGCCGGTGGTTATTGTGCAAGAGGGCGGCGATGATCTCGTATCGCTTTCGTTAGAGAGCTACCGACGCCTAATGGCGCAACCGGGCGCTCACGAAACGCCAGCGGACGCTCGGGACGATCTCATCGCAAGTAGACTTCAAACCCATCGCCAGACCATTGAAAAACTTGCCCAATGATCGACAGCCAAAGTGGGTGGAGTTGGACGACGCTTTAGAAGTTCATCGTTAAGCCCGTGAAATGGTTGATGGCTTGCCCGGTCTTCGCGACGCGAATCTCTTGCAGTCTGCTTTATCCAGACCAAGGCATTCCCACGCCTATGGCGAACAAGATCTGTTCAGATTAGCCGCCCTCTATGCGGAGGCAATTTGCCGAAATCATCCGTTTGTAGATGGGAACAAACGTGTGGGCTTTGCGGCGGCAGACTTGTTTTTATACAGGAACGGTTATGACCTGCAGCCCACATTGTCTGACGAGCACGCCGATATGATTATCGCTATGGCCTCCAGCAAAATCGACGCTGTGACCCTCGCAGATTACTTTAAGAAACACAGTTTGCCGCTTCAACAGTCTACCGGGGAAGATGATCCCACGCCCTAAAGCTGCGCACTCACCCGACCAACTTCAATTCCGTTCCAGTTTTTCAGGACCTTATCGGCCATAAGTGCCAGCGGTTCTTGCAACACATCATCTTCCGGCAACAGTTTTGCTGTAATGGCCGCCATCATGGCTTGGGCGGCGCGGGTGGTGCCGTCGTCGCATTTTAGGGCGATGCCGAGGCCCAGTTCTGGGATCACAGCACAAAATACGCCTTCTGCGCCCGTTTTGGCGAACAGGCGGCCTGCGCCGAGGGTCATGTAGTCCGTGCAAAAGCGTTTTGTGCCAGCCATGTAGAAGGGGGCGCTCATGCAGGCTTTGAGCAGGCGCTTGGCTGCAGCGGCACGGTCTGTGCTCAGCGTTTCGCCCGTGGCCATGCGCGCAAAGCCCGTTGCCATGGCGGAAAGGGGAATGGCGTAGGTGGGGATCGAACAACCATCCGTGCCGCAAATGCCCACATCATGGGCAGCTCCGGTCACCTCTTGCAGCACCTGATTGATGGTTTTTTGCACCTTGTGATCGGGCCGCACATAGCCAGCCGGGTCTAAACCCTTATGCGCGGCGGTGCACAAAAATCCCGCATGTTTGCCCGAACAATTGTTGCAGATGGCCGGTGGTGTATCCGCATAGATCGTCGTTTGTTGGCGCATCACCCAGGCTTGGGAAGACCAATGACCGCCGCATTCGAGGCAGGTTTCATCAAGCCCTGCACGCTCCAGCATGGAGCGGGCCATGGTGATATGCTCTGCCTCGCCGGAATGGGATGCGCAAGCCATGGACAGTTCCGCATCGCCAAAGCCAAAGGCATCTGCCGCGCCACTTTCCACCAAAGGCAGGGCCTGGATGGCTTTGATGGCGGAGCGGGGGAAGACAGCGGCATCGCCATCGCCCCATTCATGCACTTTGCGACCGGTGGGATCACACACCACGATGGCGCCCCGGTGGCGGGACTCCACCATGGAACCGCGGAAGACCTCAACAAGAACGGGATTGGCCATGACTTTAATCTCAACGGTGGGGACGGTCCGCTTTAAGCAATTTTGGCGAGGAAAAGAACCAAACGGACTACCATCTTACGCCGTGAAGGAATTTGTGATGCTTTCGCCGTGGCTTTGCCTCGCTTTCTCCACAGCCGGGCCATGATCGCGGTCCAGCCTTGCCCACTTTTTACACCAGTGGAGTAGCCTCATGCATCACCTCGATCAACTTAAACAAATCCGCAGCGATGCTGTTGCCCGCATGCGGGCCAGCGATGACTACAAACTGGCTTCCCGGTTGGGCGCTCTGATTGTTGAGCTTGGCGGCTCCGTGGATGACCCTCTCAATCTCAGTAAGCCCGGCTTGGGGAGTTCACCGGCTGCATCCACTGTGAGCACGCTGCGGTCCTTCGACAAACCCGTTCTACCCGCCACCCAGAAGCCGGATCAGGCGGAGACGGCAAATATGGTGGCAGAACTTGCCGCCACCATGGGTGAGGTGGTTGAAGCAGAGGATAAGAAGCCTGCTTTTGAGCTGCCCAAACTGGGTGAAAAACGGGCGTAGCTCCACGAACATTCTGCCTTGCGGCTCTGGAGGATTGGGCGCACAAGTTGTGGCGAGCTTAGCCCGCGTGTGCCCTGTATCCCATGTCCAAGCCAGTAAACCCCCGCCATGGCGGCTATGAATGGCGTTGGTTTCTAGTGGGTCTGAAAGGCATTTTTACGCTGCCCGCGCTCATCCTCATGTCCACATTTGTGGGCTTTGCCGGTTTGGCGCGGGATGCAGGCCTCACGCTTGGACAAACCATATTCATGGTGCCGACGATCTGGGCGCTGCCATCGCATATTTTGGTTGTGGCCGGCTTGACCGCCGGGGCAGGTGTTTTGACCACCGCCCTGGCGGTGGCTCTCGCTTCCATCCGCATGTTGCCCATGACTATGGCGCTGGTGCCGCGCCTGCGGGCAGACCACACGCGGCCATGGCATCTGCTCGTTGTGTCCAACTTTATTGCCATCACGGCATGGCTGTTCACCCTGCAACGGGTGGATGGGATTCCGCGCAACGGGCGGCTTCCCTTCTTTGCCGGTGCCGGATTGGTTTTGATGGGCAGTGTCACCCTCATCTGTGGGGTGGTTCACACCTTTGCAGCCAGCTTGCCGCCCTTGACGATGGCTGCTCTCACCTTCCTTACGCCGCTTTATTTTGCCGCCATGATTTATGGAAACGCAAAACTGCCCAGCGAACGGTTGGCCATGGCGCTGGGGCTACTCTTTGGTCCGCTTTTTGTGTTGCTTTTGCCCCAAGCCAATGTGTTGGCCGCGGGGTTACTTGGGGGCTGCACCGCCTACGCTTTCCGCTTCCTCCACAGACGCAGAGCGGCCAGTTCGTGATGTTTGGTGACATGAACCCCTATCTTTACATTATTCTGGCGGGCGTTATCCCCACCGCCATCTGGCGTTGGGCCGGTGTTTTGGCCGTGGGCGGCATTGATGAGGATGCGGAAATTCTTGTTCTTGTCCGCTGCATCGCCACCGCGCTCGTGGCCGCCGTCATCGCCCAATTGGTGCTGTTCCCCACCGGTGCGCTGAGCGAAATCCCATTGGTCGTAAGAGCCGGCGCCGCCTTGGCCGGTCTGGCGGTTTATTTGGTGGCCGGTCAGCGCTTATGGCTATCGGTCTTGCTGGGAGAAGCGATTTTGCTCCTCGGATATTGGGCCTTGTGATGGAGCGATTTGCGCTTTTTTAAATCATCCCCGTCATGGTCTGCCCATGACCGATCTGAGCTTTACCCACACCTCAAGCCGCCGTCTTTGGCTGGAGCCTGCCGAGCGCGTGATCCTCCAAATCACGGGCATGGTTGTGTTTTTGAACCTCGTCCAGATTCTATGGCGCGATGTTGCGGTAGACTGGTGGGGTTATGGTAGCCTGACGCTCATATCCTTGGCCTGCTTTGCGGGCGGTCAATATTACCGCATCAGCGGGCGCAGCGCACGCATTGGGCTAGCCTTGGTGTGCACTGGTCTTTTCCCGGTGTTTTCCTGGTCCATCGTCATGTTCAACTACCTGATGATGCCCACGGTCCATGGCAATATCGACCAGTGGTTGGTCTGGGTGGATAGTTTGGTGGGCTACCATTGGCCGGATGTCATTTACTGGGCAGCAGAAAACCCAGGCTTGAATACGGTCTTCCGCATCGCATACATGTCCACCATTCCCCAAATCGGCTTGCTCATCATCGTTCTGGGTCTAACGGGTAGGGCGCGCCAACTCCACGCCATGATGGTCTCAATCACGATCACGTCTGTAGTGGCTGTCGTCTTTTGGGGATATTTTCCCACCCACGGCGCAAAGTCGCTCTTCACGCTGCCCAGCGCTGTGGAAATAGCGGCCAACCCCATCGTTACAACTGCCTATGGCCAGGACTTGCTCTACATGGCGGCCAACGGCCCAGGCCTTTTATCACCCGATAGCGTGAAAGGCTTGATCGCCTTTCCATCCTATCACGCCGTGCTGGCCTTCACGGCCATGTATGCCATGCGCGGGGTGCGATACCTGTTCCCCATCTATCTGCTGCTCAATATTCTCATTATTCCTGCCACGCCGCTACATGGGGGCCATCATCTGGTGGATATTCTGGGCGGCCTTGTCCTGTTTATCATCGGCACCGTCATGGCTGAGCGGCTCGTGGCTCGTTACTACGTCGGCAAAGAAGATTGCCTGCCCAAAGACGCGCCTAAAGCTGGGCCAGTGCAGCCCTGATTTTCTCCGCATTCGCTTTCAGCACCGCGCCATCCACCATGTCGCCTGTATGGGGGCGCAGTGCAACGCCTTCAAAGCGGGGGATCACATGCATGTGCAGGTGAAACACCACCTGGCCGCCTGCTGCCTCATTGAATTGCTGGATGGTGATCCCATCGGCCTGAAAAGCCGCTTTGCAGGCCCGGGCCAGCAATTGCGTTGTTGCTGTCACCGCCGCCAGTGAAGCGGGTTCAATGTCCAAAATATTGCGCGCCGCCTGTTTGGGGATCACCAGACAATGGCCCTCCGCGCGGGGCATGATGTCCATAATGGCCAGCGTGTTGTCGTCTTCATTCAGCTTTTCGCAAGGCAGTTCGCCCCGCAAAATCTTGGCGAAAACGTTTTGATCGTCATAGGCGGGCGCGGGGACAGGTGAGGAAGAAGTCATGTCTGGTTTTCTTTCTTGAAAGGGCCGTGGCGGGCAATGGCCGCAGCCTCCCGCTCTACAGCGGGCCGCTCCCGGTCCAAATAGTCGGCCACCGCCCGGCGAAAGCCCGCATGGGTGATGAAATGGGCCGAATGGGTGATTTGCGGCATGTAGCCCCGCGCCAGTTTATGCCCCCCTTGGGCACCAGCTTCCACCCGGTCCAACCCGTGGGCGATGGCATAGTCGATGGCTTGGTAATAGCACACTTCAAAATGCAAAAACGGATGGTCTTCAACGCATCCCCAATGACGGCCATAGAGCGTGTGGGAGCCGATGAAGTTGATGGCACCGGCCACGTAAAACCCGTCTCGCTTGGCCATCACCAGCACGATTTGATCGGCTATGGTTTGGCCAATTCGGCTGTAGAAGTCCCGCGTGAGATAAGGCTGGCCCCATTTGCGGGCACCCGTATCCATGTAGAAGCGATAGAACGTTTCCCAAACTTCCTCGGTCAGCTGATCGCCGGTGAGCCAGTCAATGGTGATGCCATTGCCTGCCAGTGCCGCCTGCCGCTCCTTGCGAATGTTCTTGCGCTTGCGGGAAGACAGGGCGGCGAGGAAACCATCAAAATCCTCGTAACCGTCGTTTACCCAGTGGAACTGCTGATCTTCCCGCTGGAGAAAATTCTGTTTGCCCAACAGCGCCCACTCACTTTCTTCCATGAATGTGATGTGGGCGGACGAAACTTCAAGCTGCTCACACGCCTGCTGTAACCCACCGGCCATGAGCAGACGGCGACGATCAACATCCTCTCCGTTACCAACCAACAAACGCCGCCCCGTAGCGGGCGTGAACGGTACGGTGGCCTGCAATTTGGGATAATAATTGCCTCCCGCCCGCTCAAAGGCATCCGCCCAGCCATGATCGAACACGTATTCGCCCTGGCTGTGGTTTTTCAGATAGCAGGGCAGGATGCCCTTGATCTCACCCTCTTCCTCCAGCACCAGATGCTGACCCATCCACCCCGTTTGCACCACCGCTGAACGGGACTCCTCCAGCGCCAGAAAAAAGGCATGGGAGAGGAAAGGGTTATAGGGGAACTCCACCGTCGCCTGACTTTTTGGCGGATTGGCCAGACCATCCCAAACGGCAGCGTCAACCTCTTTGACGCTTGGGATAAGGCGAATGGTGGCCTCTTGCTCTTCCTTCACGGGCGTGTCTCCACAGCAGGCAAGAAGCCCTCGAATGTCATTTGCGCCCCATGATCCAGTGATCGCTTCGCTTGCGCTTCGTCGCGCACTGTCCAGCTGATGAGAGGCATGCCTTTGGCCATGACGGATTGGGGAAAGGTGAGATCAATTTCTGCAACAGCGTAGGAAACAAATTGTAGGCCAAAGTCGGTCATGGCTTTTTCGTGGACTTCAGCCATTTCGTTCCCTCCTTCTGCCGTTAAACCCCGTGGAATTTCAGGCATGAGGGTGTGAAACTGTGCGCAAAGGTGGTGGTCAAAGGACATAACGGCTACCCGCCCCGCGTAGCTCTTCAAAACCTTTGCCACATCCTCCACCAAGCCCTCGTCTTCGCCCTCAATACCTTTCAACTCCACGATCACAGGCACGCGACCGGCCACCTGATCCATGTGCTGTTGCAAGGTAAAAATGCCGTCCTTGGTGTCAGCGAGCCGAAGTTGAGAAAGTTTTTCAGGCGCGTGCTCGCGCACCTTTCCGTCCACACCGGTCATGCGCCCCAGTACGGGGTCATGAAACACAACGGCCTCGCCCGTTTTGCTCATCTGAACATCGCATTCGATGGCGTAGCCAGCTTCAATGGCAGCCTCAAAAGCGCTCCATGAATTTTCAGCCCGTACAGCAGATAAATCGTGCAGCGCACGGTGGGCGATGGGCCGCGCGGTCAACCAGTCGATTGCACTCACGAAGCGATCTCTATGACAGCGTCCACTTCCACCATGGCGTTGAAGGGCAGGGAGGACATGCCCACGGCAGCGCGGGCGTGCTTCCCAGCATCGCCCAACACTTCTGCCAGCAGGTTAGAGGCACCGTTCACCACCGCCGGATGATCTTCAAAATCCGGCGTTGCGTTTACGAAGCCCTGAATTTTCACCACTTGTTTAATGCGATCCAGCGACCCTAATGCAGCCTTGGCCTGGGCCAGAATGTTGACGGCGCAAAGTTCTGCGGCCGCCTGCCCGGCGGCCATATCCGCATCATCCCCCAGCTTGCCCTTGGTAATGTTTTTGTCGGCATCCATGGGCAATTGGCCAGAAATGGTCAGCAAATTGCCGGCAATGGTGTAGGGCACATAATTAGCCGCAGGGGCGGGGGCGTCCGGCAGGGTAATGCTGCGCTCCTCCAGTCTTTTTTCCGCTTCGCCTGCCATGATTTGGCTCCAACTAGGTGTGAGAGATGCTTTACAAAGTGGTAGCCCCTTTGGCACCACCATAAAAGAGCGTTGAAACAGCGCGGCCCTGCACCATCTGTGCACGGCAGTCCTGAACAAGAAAGCAATGTCCATGACCAAATCCCTCCTCCGCCGTGGCATCCTGCCTGCTTCGATGGCGGCTTTGTTGGCGAGTTCAGGCTTGGCCCATGGCCAATCGGCAGTGGAAAATCTCAAGCCCCACCGCGCTGTTTATGATCTCAATTTGAAGGAGGCGAGCGACCGCTCCGGCATCACCGGCATGGCAGGACGCATCGTCTACGAATTCACCGGCTCCGCCTGCGATGGCTTTTCCACTCGCTTCCGCTTTCTCACCCAGGTACGGGCAGGCTCCAAAAATTTCACCAACGACCAGCGTACCACCGCCTTCGAGTCGGGCGACCTGAACAGCTATAATTTCGTCCAGCAGAGCTTTTTGAATGGCCAGATGGAAAAGGAATTGAGGGGCAATGCCGAGCGCAAGGGCGGCGGTTTGGAAGTAAACCTTGCCAAGCCCGCCATGGACCCGGTGGAGATCAAAGATGCCATGTTCATGACCGAGCATCTGTCCGGCATCATCAATGCTGCCAAAGACGGCCAAACCATCTTCCAAGCCGATGTCTATGACGGGTCTGATGACGGCCTCACCATTCTGCAAACCACCGCCATCGTGGGTGCCCAGCGGGATGAAAAGACCGGCATTGCGGGCGAAGAGGCCAAGATAGACAAAGAGTTCGCGGGGGAAGCGGGCTGGCCCGTGTCTGTCAGCTATTTTGCCAGTGGTAATGCCGTCGGCGAAGGCGAGAAACTGCCCCTCTACCAAGTGTCATTCTTTTTGCATCAAAGCGGTGTGACCCGCGATCTGACCATGCGCTATGATGATTACACCCTGAAGGGTGATCTGAAGGAAATCGAATATCTGCCCAAGGGCGAGTGCCAAGGCTAGTTGAGGGCGGCCAGCAACATATCTAGCGCCTTCTCCACCGTCATGCGTCGAACGTCGGCCCGTGTGACAGCGCCCTGGTCGGCGAACCGGCACTCTTCTACCACCACGGTTTGACCCTCCCGCTGCACCGCGATGAACACCAGCCCAACGGGCTTGGCATCGCTGCCACCGCCGGGGCCGGCAATACCTGTGACGGCCACGGCCAATTGAGCGTTCGAGTTTTTCAACGCCCCCGCGACCATTTCTTCAGCCACCAAGGCTGAGACCGCGCCCGGGTTTTGCGTGTGTTCCAACGGCACGCCCAGCATTTCCGCCTTGGCTTCATTGGAATAGGTGATGAAGCCCCGGTCCACCACAGCTGAAGACCCTGCCACATCCGTCAGCGCCGCGCCGATCATGCCCCCTGTGCAGGATTCCGCTGTGGCAACCATCACACCAGCTCCTGTCGCCGCATCAATCACTTGTTTTGCCAAGTTGCTCACGCCGCACCTCCCATCACCACGGTCGCCGTCGCCAGCGCCACCATGCCTTCCTGCCGCCCGATAAACCCAATGCGTTCGTTTGTGGTGGCCTTGACCGATATGCGGCCCACTTCAATGCCAGAAATTTCTGCCATCTGCGCCCGCATGGCATCCCGGTGCGGGCCAATTTTGGGTTCCTCGCAAAGCAGCGTCACATCAATATGGGTAATCGTGCCGCCTTCATCCTGAACACGCTTGACCGCATGGGCCAAAAACTGGTCGGACCGTGCGCCCTTCCATTTTGGGTCGCTGGGCGGGAAGTGGGAGCCAATATCCCCGTCTGCGATGGTGGAAAGCAGCGCATCTGTGAGCGCGTGCAGAGCCACATCCGCATCAGAATGGCCGGAGAGACCGTGAGAATGGTCCAGCCGAATGCCACACAGCCAAAGCTCTTTGCCCGCCACCATTTGGTGCGTATCATAGCCGTGCCCCACGCGCACATCTGGCACGCTGATAGCGTTTGCCGCCATCATATCCTCCCGCGTTGTGAGTTTTTTGTTGCGCGCCGAACCTGGCACTTTCACCACAGTAATGCCGGCTGCCTCCGCCAGCGCCACATCGTCGGTGACAGCGATGCCCTTGGAAGCGGCGTCGCGGTGCAGCTTGAGTAGAATATCAAAATCAAAACCTTGGGGCGTTTGGGCGGCAAACAGGCTCTCACGGTTGAGGGTCTCCAAGACAACGTCCTGTTCCACACGTTTGATTGTATCAACGAGCGCCACGCAGGGCAGGGCGGCTTGGTGGTCTTCCAGCGCGCCCAAAACATGGCTTATTGTCTGCGCATTCACATAGGGCCGCGCTGCATCATGCACCAGAACATGATCTGGCTTCGTGTCTAACAGGCTTTCAAGCCCTGCATGAACGCTGGCCTGCCGCGTTGCACCACCGAACACCGGAGCAAGTAGTTTTTCATGTTCCTCAATTGATGCGCCATATAAGTCGCCATCATCGGCATGAATAACCACCCGCACGGCGCTTATGTCTGGATGGTTTAGAAAAGGGGTCACCGCATGTGCAAGCA
Organism: Pseudomonadota bacterium; assembly: GCA_039198355.1. Taxonomy (GTDB): domain Bacteria; phylum Pseudomonadota; class Alphaproteobacteria; order Rhizobiales; family Rhizobiaceae; genus Pseudahrensia. Next base: position 19,265 of record JBCCTO010000007.1, on the reverse strand, counting down.
CGCTACCACCCGCCATGGCTTGATATTGCTTTGGTCCATTTTCGACACCCGCCCGCTCACCCCGCCCTGCGGCGACGATCAACGCGATGGTGTTCGGGCGTGTCTTATCCATCTTCTCGCTTTGGCAGAACAGGGCTGTCGCGGCAACGTCTTCTTGCACCCCACCCCCAATCTGCATAAAAACCGCCCATGAGAGAGACCTGCCTGAAAAATGAGCACACCCTTCCGCTTGCGATCGGCACCGTGCCAGTGCGCAATCGCGCGTGGCTTGCGCCCATGTCCGGCGTAACCGACGTGCCTTTCCGCCAGTTGGCGTGGCGCTACGGGGCGGGTATGGTGGTTTCTGAAATGGTGGCCAGTGAAGCGCTCACCACCGGCCAGGAAGAAATGCGCCTGAAGGCAGAGGCGGCTGGGTTGCCCACCCATGTGGTGCAACTGGCGGGCAAAGATCCGAAATGGATGGCAGAAGCCACCAAACTGGCTGAAGGAGCCGGCGCATCCATCATCGACATCAACATGGGCTGCCCCGCCAAAAAGGTGGTCAACGGCTATTCCGGCTCCGCTCTCATGCGTGATCTGGACCATGCCATGACGCTAGTTGAGGCGGTGATGAATACCACCGATCTGCCTGTCACCCTCAAAATGCGGCTGGGTTGGGATGATGACACCATCAACGCCCCCGAACTTGCTGAACGGGCTGAGCGGGCAGGGGTCAAACTCATTACTGTCCATGGCCGAACCCGCAATCAATTTTACAAAGGGCAGGCGGACTGGAACCGCATCGCCCCCGTGCGTGAACGCATTTGCGTACCTCTGGTGGTGAACGGCGACATCACAGACGAGACAACCGCCCGTGCGGCCATCAAAGCCTGTGGTGCGGATGGTGTCATGGTGGGCCGCGCCACCTATGGCGCGCCATGGCTTGTTGGCCAAATCGGGGCCGCTTTGGCGGGGGAGACACCGGCTGAAACACCCAGCGGCGCCGCGCTCGCCACACTGGTGGCAGAACATTATGAGGCCATGCTCTCTTTTTATGACGTGGATTTAGGCCGTCGCAACGCCCGCAAGCATCTGGATTGGTACTGCCAGCACATCCAAAAGGGCCCGGATTTCGCCCAATTGCGCAAAACCATGATGACCGCCGAACAGCCAAGCCAAGTGCAGCGCACCATCGACCAGATATTCGGCGAGTTGCCGCCCATGCAGGACCAAGCAGCATGAACGCCCTTGCAAGCGCAGAAGCTAACGTCCCTTCTGCGGACTTGCTTTCCAGCTTGCCGCCGCTCGTGCTCAATGCGTTGCCCCACCCGATTTTCACACTGCGACCCGGCGGGCAGTTCGATTATGCCAATGGCGCAGCCGAAGTGTTCTTTCAATCCAGCGCGTCGATCCTGCGCAAAAGGGTCCTGACAAATTTCGTTCCCGCCCACAGCCCTCTCACCGCCCTGGCGGAACAGGTGCGGCAGGAAAATGCGCCGGTGAGTGAGTATAAGGTGGACGTCTCCTCTCCCAAGCTGGGGGAAGACCGGTGGGTGGATGCCTATGTGGCCCCTCTGATCGAGCAACCGGGCACCGTTGTTGTGCTGCTGCAATTGCGCTCCATGGCCGACACGTTGGACCGCCAACTGACCCATCGTGGTGCCGCCCGTACGGTGACCGGTCTTGCGGCTATGCTGGCCCACGAAATCAAAAATCCCCTTTCCGGCATTCGCGGCGCCGCCCAATTGCTGGAAGCGTCAGGCGGCGAAGAGGATCGGGTGCTCACCAAGCTCATCACGGAGGAAACGGACCGCATCGTGCGCCTTGTGGACCGCATGGAGGTATTCTCCGACGAACGGCCCATTGAGCGCGATCCTGTCAATGTTCACTCTGTGCTAGAACATGTGAAGGAGGTGGCCCGCACGGGTTTTGCGGCTAATGTGTCCATCAGCGAACTCTACGACCCCTCCTTGCCCCCTATTTTGGGCAATCGTGACCAGTTGATACAGGTGTTTTTGAACCTGGTGAAAAACGCCTGTGAGGCTGTGAGCGGGGTTGAAAATCCTAGCTTGAAAATCGCTACCGCCTTCCGCCCCGGCATGCGCGTGGCCGCGCCGGGCACACGGGAGCGGGTTTCGCTGCCCATTGCCATTTCCATAACGGACAATGGTCCCGGCATCCCGGCAGACTTTCAGCGCCACATGTTCGATCCCTTCGTGTCCACCAAACAAAATGGCTCGGGCTTGGGTCTTGCTTTGGTTGCCAAGATCATCGGCGACCACGGGGGCATTGTGTCGTGCGATAGCCAAAATGGCCAAACCACCTTTCAGGTGCTGATGCCCATTTGGAAGCAAAAGGCGGAGCCGCAAAATGGCTGAAATTCTGGTTGCCGATGACGATTCGGCCATCCGCACGGTGCTGTCACAGGCCCTTTCCCGGGCGGGATATGAGGTGCGGGTTACCTCAAATGTGGCCACCCTCATGCGCTGGACCGAGGCTGATGAGGGCGATTTGGTGCTCACCGATGTGGTGATGCCGGATGATAATGTCTTCGACGTTTTGCCCCGCATGAAACGCCTGCGCCCGGACCTGCCGGTGATCGTCATGAGCGCCCAAAACACTTTTATGACGGCCATTACGGCCACGGAAAAAGGTGCCTATGATTATCTTCCTAAACCCTTTGATCTGAAAGAACTGCTGGCCACAGTAGAACGGGCGTTGGCCCAGCCCGTGGCGTCGTCCAAAAGGCAGGCGCCGGGCGAGACGGCCCAAATGCCCTTGATCGGTCGATCCCCGGCTATGCAGGAAATTTATCGCGTGATTGCCCGCATGACGCAGACGGACCTTACGGTCATGATTAATGGCGAATCCGGTACCGGTAAGGAACTGGTGGCCAAAGCCCTGCACGAATTTGGCAAGCGCAAGACGGGGCCATTCGTGGCCATCAATATGGCAGCCATTCCCCGCGAACTTATCGAATCAGAACTGTTTGGTCACGAAAAAGGCGCGTTCACCGGCGCCAACACACGCTCGGCAGGCCGGTTCGAACAGGCCAATGGCGGCACGCTGTTTCTTGATGAAATTGGCGACATGCCCATGGAAGCGCAAACCCGGCTACTGCGCGTGTTGCAAGAGGGTGAATACACCACCGTAGGCGGGCGCACCCCCATTTCCACCGATGTGCGCATCGTCGCCGCCACCCACCAAGATTTGGTAGCCCTGATCGAAAAAGGGCAATTTCGCGAGGACTTGTACTACCGTCTCAACGTTGTGCCGGTGCGCCTGCCCCCTCTGCGGGAGCGGGCAGGGGATGTGGCCGATCTGGCCCGTCACTTCCTGCAATCGGCGGAAGAGCGGGGCTTACCCTACAAAGTGTTTGATCGTGGAGCGCTGGAACGGCTCAAACAGCACGTCTGGCCCGGCAATGTGCGCGAGTTGGAAAATCTCGTGCAGCGTTTGGCGGCACTCTACCCCCAAGAACAAATTACAGCAGAGCTGGTGGAGACGGAACTCAACGCCAGCCGATCGGCCTCTCCCATGGTTGAGACAGGCCCCATCAGCAATGCCGACCAATTGGAAGCGAGCGTTGCAGCCTTCACCCAGCGGCTTTTTGACGAAGATGCCGATGCCATGACGCCGGACATCTATCACCGCGTTCTGCGGGAGGTAGAAGCACCACTGCTCACCATCGCTCTACGCGCAACGCGGGGCAATCAAATTCAGGCCGCCCGTCTGCTGGGGCTAAACCGCAATACCCTGCGCAAGAAGATACGTGATTTGGATTTGCAGGTGATGCGTGGGCTGTAAAATAGGTCGAAAATCGCAATAACGGCCCTGTGACCGCCGTTTTTGTTGCATTTCGGACACATTTTGTTGCATCATAGCAACGGAGCCGCCTTCAAGCCTTAGCCAACCGCCTATCATGAGCAGTGCCAATTTCTCTTCACCGCCCGTGAGCGCAGCCAATGCGGCGGCGCAATTGGCCATGGCGGTGGCGGAAGAACCGACCGTGGACCGCAATTCCACCCTGCGCTACGCCCGCCGCTTTGGTATTGCGTTTGTGGTGATGGCCATTCTGTTTGGCGCTGTATCCTTCTTTGTTCTGCTGGGCCTCACCTCCATCGAGCCGTCAAGCCAGGTCATTCTCATAATACTGACCATCAATGCGCTGTTCGTATCCGCGTTAATTTTCCTTGTGGGGCGTGAAATTGCAGCGCTCCTCCGCGCGCGCAGAAAAGGCCGGGCAGCAGCGCGAATGCACATACGCATTGTGGGCCTGTTTGGCATTGTGGCCGCTTTTCCCGCCATTGTGGTGGCTATTGTGGCTGGCATTACGCTGGATTTGGGATTGGACCGCATTTTTGATGCGCGAACCAAATCCATTGTTTCCTCTTCCATCAACGTGGCTGAAAGCTACGTGTCGGAGACGGCGGCCACGCTCAATTCGAACACGATCAACATGGGCTTTCTGCTCATGCGTAACCGCACAGGCTTCGTGCTGGACCGGCGAGCCTTTGAACAATTTATGACCGGCCAGGCCAAAGCGCGCGGTCTCATTAAAGCGGCCATTGTCACATCTTCCGGGCGGGAAATTGCTGCGGCTGACCTTCCCGCCGTCTCCCGAAACCCACTCCCGCCACCCCCAGCAGGCCTGATGCAGTTGGCTTCTGAGAACAAACCTGCCTGTGGTGGGCCACGTCTGCGCAATCTCGCTGGTTGTGTGGTGAAACTGCCAGGTCTTGGCGGCGATCTGTTCCTTTACACCCTGCGTTCTGTGGACCCTGGAGTGGTCAACAATATTGCCATGATGGAGGAAATTACCGAGGAGTACAGGCTGTTGGAAAGCGGGCGCTTGCCCCTGCAAATCGCTTTTGCGCTGCTTTACGTGGGCATTTGCCTGACCATCCTGCTTTCCGCCATCTGGATGGGTATCGCGGTGGCCGACCGGCTTGTGGAGCCCATTCGCCGCCTTATCACTGCTGCCGATAGCGTGGCCACGGGCAATTTGGCCGTCACCGTGCCAGCCTCCCGTTCTGAAGGCGAGCTGCGGTCCCTCACAGACACATTTAACGCCATGACAAGGCGATTGCAGCTTCAGCGGGACGAAATTCTCGACAATCAGGAGCAGATCGACCAGCGCCGCCGTTTTACCGAGGCCGTGCTCTCAGGTGTTACCGCCGGTGTGGTGGGCGTGGACGGGCAGGGGATGGTGGCCATCGCCAATTCCTCTGCTGCGCACATTCTGGGGGCTGACGGTGAGATGGTCGGTCGCCGTGTGGAAGACATTGTGCCCGAACTGGGTGCTTTGATGGCGAAACTGGACGCATCCGGTAAGGACGAATTGCGCGAGCAAATCACTGTTCTCATCGGCGGGCGCGATCGCACCCTCAATGTGCAAATTTCCGCCGACGACAGTGAGGACGAAACCCATTCTCACGTCATCACCATTGACGATATTACCGATCTTGTCAGCGCTCAACGCACCAGCGCATGGGCCGATGTGGCCCGCCGCATTGCCCATGAAATCAAGAACCCGCTAACCCCCATCCAGCTCTCCGCCGAACGCATTCGCCGCCGCTATGGCAAGCGGATTACCGAAGATCGCGAAGTTTTTGACCAGTGTACGGACACAATCGTGCGTCAGGTGGCCGATATTGGCCGCATGGTGGACGAATTCTCCTCCTTCGCGCGCATGCCCAAGCCCACCATGGCGGAGGGCGATTTATCGGAAGCCATCAAAGAGGCTGTCTTCCTGCGCCGGGTATCCAGCCCGGAAATAACCTTTGACGTGGCGCTGGAAAATCAACCGCTTATGGCCCGCTTCGATAGCCGCCTCTTAAGTCAAGCCTTCGGAAATGTGGTGAAGAACGCCACAGAAGCCATTGAAGGGTTTGATTATTCTGACAACGAAAAGCCACTTATTTTGGTGCGAAACGCTCGCGAGGGCGACTACCACCGCGTTGACATCATCGACAATGGCAAGGGCCTGCCGGAAGAGAACCGCCAGCGCCTGTTGGAACCCTATATGACCACCCGCGAAAAGGGCACCGGTCTTGGCCTCGCCATTGTGGGCAAAATTTTGGAAGAGCATGGCGGGCGCATCGAATTGCTGGATGCTCCGCAGGTGGCGGAAGGCGGCCACGGGGCCATGATGAGCATTTTCATTCCGCGCCTCGCTGCCGATGGCGGTGAGAAGAGCGAAGACGAGGCGATGGGGGCATCACCTGACGAGACCCAATTAAGAAAAAATGGGTCTGAAATGACTGAGGACACCTGATGGCATCTGATATTCTTGTCGTCGATGACGAAACCGATATTCGAGAACTGGTCTCTGGCCTGTTGGAAGATGAGGGCCATGAAACTCGCACCGCCAGTTGTAGCGACAGTGCCCTTGCCGCTATCGCCGACCGACGCCCCTCCATGATCTTTCTCGACATCTGGTTGCAGGGCAGCAAGCTGGACGGCCTCGCTCTACTGGATGTCATCCAAGAAAAGCATCCGGGCTTGCCTGTGGTTGTCATTTCTGGCCACGGTAATATCGAAACCGCCGTCTCCGCCATTCAGCGAGGGGCCTATGACTATATCGAAAAGCCCTTCAAGGCAGACCGCCTGATTCTGATCGCCGAACGGGCACTAGAAACCGCTGGTCTGCGTAAACAGGTGAAGGATTTGGAGCGCCGGTCGTCGGATATGCCGGAAATGATCGGCTCTTCCCTCGCCATGAACCAATTGCGCAATAACATAGAGCGGGTGGCGCAAACCAATTCCCGCGTCATGATTATTGGCCCCTCCGGCTCCGGCAAAGAAATGGTCGCCCGTGCCATCCACAAAGCCAGCCACCGGGCTGACGCGCCTTTTGTTGTGCTCAATGCCGGGGCCATCACGCCAGAAAACATGGAACAGGAACTGTTTGGCGTGGAAGCTGCCGATGGGCAGGAAGCCAAGGTGGGCGCTCTGGAAGAAGCGCATAATGGCACGCTTTTTCTGGACGAAGTGGGCGAAATGCCCCGCGAGACCCAAAACAAAATCGTTCGCGTTTTGGTGAACCAAAAATTTGAGCGCGTGGGGTCCACCCGCCAGGTGCGGGTGGATGTGCGGGTGCTGTCTTCCACCTCCATCGATTTGGAGCAGCGCATCGCCGAGGGCCGCTTCCGCGAAGACCTGTTCCACCGCCTAGCGGTGGTTCCCATTCAGGTGCCCGCTCTGGCAGACCGGCGCGACGACATTGATGAGTTGATCGCAGCCTTTATGGCGCAAGTGGAGGCACAAACCGGCGTCAAGGCGTGCAAAATTGGCGAGGATGCACTGGCCGTCCTCCACGCCCATTCATGGCCCGGCAATTTGCGCCAACTGCGCAACAATATCGAGCGTTTGATGATCCTGTCCCGCAATGACGGTCAGCCCATCACCGCCGACCAACTGCCCGGCGAGGTGAGCGATATGCTGCCCACCACGCCTGGTTCCGGAGATGAGCATATCATGTCCATGCCCCTGCGGGAGGCGCGAGAAATTTTTGAGCGGGATTATCTCATGGCGCAGGTGACCCGCTTCGGTGGCAATATTTCCAAGACGGCCAATTTCATTGGGATGGAGCGGTCTGCCCTCCATCGCAAATTAAAATCCCTTGGTATATAACGCGGCAATCGACGTTTCCGAAGGGCGGGGCAGCCCATGAAAGTCATCATTTGTGGTGCCGGGCAGGTGGGTTACGGCATCGCCGAGCGGCTCTCCATGGAGGATAATGATGTCTCCGTGGTGGATTCCTCCGCTGCCCTCATTCAGGTGATTTCCGACCAATTGGACGTGCGGGGCTTTGTGGGCCATGGCTCCCAGCCTGATATTCTTCAGGCCGCCGGTGCCGAAGATGCGGACATGATTATCGCGGTCACCCTCTATGATGAGGTGAACATGGTGGCCTGTCAGGTGGCCCATTCTCTGTTCAAAGTGCCCACAAAGGTCGCCCGCATCCGCGCGCAAAACTATCTCAAGCCAGAATTTGGGGACCTGTTTTCCCGCGAAAACATGCCCATCGATGTGGTCATCTCACCAGAGATCGAGGTGGGTGAGATGGTGTTACGCCGCATCGCACTTCCCGGCGCCACGGATGCCGTGCGTTTTGCCGATGGCGACGTGGCCATGATCGCCATCGAGTGCAACGAAGACTGTCCCATCATCGACACGCCCTTGGGCCAATTAAGCGAACTGTTCCCCGACCTTTCCGCTGTCGTTACGGGCATCTGGCGCAATGGCCGCCTATTCGTGCCTCGGTCCAATGACGCCATGGTGGCGGGAGATTTGGCCTATGTGGTTGTGCGCAGTGACCGTGTGCGCCGCACGCTCAACATTTTTGGCCATGAAGAACCCACAGCCAGCCGCATTGTGGTTGTGGGCGGAGGCAATATCGGGCTTTACGTGTCACGCGCTTTGGAAGAACGCCAAAGCACGGCCCGTGTGAAAATTGTGGAGAGTTCCCGCGAACGGGCAATCGCCATTGCCGATGTGTTGGAACGATCGGTTGTCCTGCACGGCTCCGCGCTGGATCAAAATATCCTCACAGAAGCGGATATTGAACACGCCGATCTCATGGTGGCGCTGACCAATGACGATCAGGTGAATATCCTCTCCTCCGTCATGGCCAAGCGGCTGGGCTGCATGTCCAACCTCTCGTTGCTCAACAACACTTCCTATTATGAATTCACCAAAACCCTCGGCATTGATGCCCACCTCAATCCCCGCTCGGTGACCATCTCGAAAATCCTGCAACACGTCCGCCGCGGCCGCATCCGCGGTGTGCATTCTGTGCAAAACGGGGCGGCGGAGGTGATAGAGGCGGAAGCTTTGGAAACCTCCACCCTCGTGGGCACGCCCTTGCGCGATTTGGACCTGGCCAATGGCATCCGCATCGGTGCCATCTACCGGGACCGCAAGGTGCTGATGCCCGATGGGGACACGATCATAAAATCCCGCGACCGCATTGTCATGTTTGCCACCGCAGCGCGGGTGAAACAGGTGGAACAGATGTTCCGCGTCAGCCTTGAGTATTTCTAGGGCTGCGGTCCCCGTTCGGGGTTGGTTTTAATGCTCGCCATCCTGTTTTATTTCGCCATTGTCGGCTGCGCCTTCACACTGTCGCTCAGTGCGCCAATTCTAATTGCCCTTTTGAGTGGTGAATTGGGGTTCGCCGCCCGTTTTGGCTTTTACCTGCTGATCGGCGGTTTTCTTTTCGGCTCTTTGTTTATGGCCACTTACGGTCGTGTCAGCACCGTGCCGCAGGTGGGGCGTTTGGTTTTGCTGGTGCTGGTGTGGACGGCGATGCCTGCCCTTGCGGCCATTATTTTGTGGGACATCACGGCGCTGAACTACTTGGATGCGCTGTTTGATACCATCTCTGCCATCACCACCAGCGGCGCATCCCTTTGGGTAACGTTGGAGGATCTGCCCCAAAGCGTGTTGTTTTGGCGCGTCCAAATGCAATGGATGGGCGGTTATCTGGCGCTCCTTTCCATCATTCTTGTGATCGCCCCCATGCGCATTGGCGGGCTGCGTTCCCGCACGGAAACCATTACAAACGGTGCCGACTTGCGCAGCACGGATACCCGCCTTTCGGGCTTTGCGGGCCGGCTTTTATTCCTCTACACCGCTGCTACGGCTGTGGGTGCGTTATTATTTTTCCTATCCGGAAACCGTGCCTTCCACGCTGTCACACTTTCCATGACCGCCACGTCCACCGGAGGGTTTTTGCCTTTTGACGGCAGTCTTGACACCGTGCTGACCCCCATCGGCCTTGCCATTTTTGCAGGGCTGTTGCTGGCCGGGGCCACCAGCGTGTTCTGGCACCGTATGGTGGTGCACGGCCAATGGCGCGCCATGTTGGAACACCGGGAAAGTTATGCGGTGCTCATTTTGGCGGCGGCACTCACGCTCATCTTCATCATTTCAACCATCCGCACCGGAGCCAGCGAGGGCGCAAGCCCTTTTTCACGGATCGTGGAGGCCCTTGTGAATGCCGCAGCATTGATTTCCACCAGTGGCATCGAATCCCGCCCCGGCTATTTCACGCTTTTGCCCTTGGTGTTGGTCCTCTTCGTGGTCTTTTTGGGCGGTAGCGCTTTTTCAACATCAGGAGGGCTCAAACACTACCGCATGGGGGGCATGGTGGTGCAGTCCTGGAGTGAATTGGACCGATTGGTCTATCCCCACGTGGTGCGCGCGTCCCATTTCGGGTCCGAACGCTACGACATTCAATTGATGCGCGCCATTTGGAGCTTTTTCATAGTGGCCATTCTCGTCATCGCTGTAGGGACCATTGTGGTTGCCGCCGCTGGCATTCCCTTTGATGCCGCTTTGACGTCTGTATTGGCCAATTTTGCCACGGCTGGGCCGGTTTACGGTGCAGGGTGGTCCGGCCCTTCGGCAGAAGCATGGCCCGCCTATTCGGCCTTTCCCGATCTGGCCAAGATGGCACTCATTGCCGTGATGATTTTGGGGCGACTGGAAGTGCTGGCTGTTCTTGGCCTGTTCAGCTTGCGCTATTGGCGAAGCCGTTAGGCTTTTCACTTTACGCTTGGCGCGTGTAAGGGCCGCCCCTATAGTTGCTGCCACCGGCGGCGGGAGAAGAAGGTCCACATGGCCGAACGACAACAAAATCTGCAAGATGCCTTTCTCAACAATGTGCGCAAAAACAAGATTTCGCTGACGATCTTTCTGGTCAACGGCGTGAAACTGACCGGAATTGTGACGTGGTTTGACAATTTTTGCCTATTGCTGCGGCGTGATGGCCACTCGCAACTGGTTTATAAACACGCCATCTCCACCATCATGCCCGGCGAGCCTGTACGCCTGTTTGAGGAGGGCGAGGAGGAGTAGGCAAACGGCCTGCCTCACCGTCTCTTTCACGGCGCAAGACTTGATTGAAAGGCCTTATCCTGTCCGAAATTGATAAATCCGGCAAAAGCCGCTTTCAAGTGGATTACAGCAAGGAGCGTTCATCCGAGAAGGCTGTTGTTATTGTTCCTGTTTTGGGACGTGGCGCGATTTCAGAAAACGAGCGCCGCCGCATTCACGACCGGACCGAACATTCCAGGTTGGAGGAAGCGGAGGGCCTTGCGCGCGCCATCGATCTGGAGATCGTCCATTCCGGCACTGTGCCGCTCGCCAAACTTAAGCCGGGCACGCTCTTTGGCACAGGCAAGGTGGAAGAGCTGAAAGGGCTCATCGCGGCCCTTGATGCTGGCCTTGTGGTGGTTGACCATGCCCTTACGCCAGTGCAGCAGCGTAATCTTGAAAAAGATTGGAATGCCAAGGTGCTGGATCGCACCGGGCTCATTTTGGAAATTTTTGGCGCGCGGGCGCACACCAAAGAAGGCCGTTTACAGGTGGAATTGGCCCATCTGAACTACCAAAAGGGTCGGTTGGTGCGCTCATGGACCCACCTGGAGCGCCAGCGCGGCGGCGGCGGCGGGTCCGGCGGCTTTTTGGGTGGCCCAGGCGAAACGCAGATCGAATCTGACCGGCGGCAGCTTCAGGAGCGCGTCAACAAGCTGGAAAAAGAGCTGGAGAAAGTCCGCCGCACCCGCAGCCTGCACCGCACCAAACGTCAAAAAGTGCCTTATCCGGTGGTGGCTCTGGTGGGCTACACGAATGCTGGGAAATCCACTCTGTTTAACCGCCTCACTGGCGCGGGTGTCATGGCCAAAGACATGCTCTTCGCCACGCTGGACCCAACGCTGCGCCAGCTTCACCTGCCGGAAGGCACACAGGTGATCCTCTCCGACACGGTGGGCTTCGTCTCTGACCTGCCCACCCACCTCGTCGCCGCCTTCCGCGCCACGCTGGAAGAGGTCATCGAGGCTGAACTCATCCTCCACGTCCGCGATGTGGCGGACCCGGACACGGCGGCGCAGGCTGAAGACGTCTATTCCATTCTCTCCCAATTGGGCGTCGGCGAAGACGGCCATGCCCGCGTGGTGGAAGTGTGGAACAAAATTGACCTCCTGGACCCCGACCAACTCACAGCCATGCGTGAAACCCGCACCGGCGAAAACGCTCCGCTCTTTGTGTCTGCAGTGAGCGGGGAGGGCACGGAAGAATTGCTGGCCCTGATCGAGGAAAGAGTTGCCGGGTCCGACAATGTGCTGGATGTGGATGTCGCCTTAGACCAACTGGGCTCGCTAGATTGGATCTACCAAAATACGCATGTGATTGAACGGACAGATCAAGATGATGGCTCACTGGCGCTGAAAGTGCGGGTGCCGGTGGCCCTAAAGGAGCAGTTGCTGGCGAAGGTGGGTTGAAACGGGTAAATCTGCGCGAGTAGCAAGATGATCTTTCAGCCTGAATTTAATTTTCGCGAGCGGATCACTTGGCTGGGTCGCTCGACGGCAAACCCGCTACCATGGCAGCAAATGCCATACGCAAAGTCACTTTGTGCCTGTTGCTCCATTGAGCCTTTCCCAAGATGCAAGCTTTAACCGGATACCAATATGGCGGGCCCAAACAATTAAGGCTCGAAAACGTAGATGAGCCCAAGCCCGAGAAGGGCCAATTGCTGGTGCGCGTGTTGGCGTGCGGTATGAATCTTTCCGATTGGGAAACTCTGACAGGACGGCCCTTATATGCGCGAATTGAAGGTCTCATTCGGCCCCGGCAGCCAATCCCGGGGTCCGATGTCGTTGGCGAAATAATCAGCCTTGGTCCCAATGTTGAAAACTGGTCCGTGGGTCAGAGGGTCTGGGCAGACGTGGTCATGCACGGAAAAGGGGGCTTTGCCGAAAAAGCCGTGCTGCCGGTGGATCGACTTGCAGCCCTTCCGAAGGGCCTCGATGCCATCACTGCGGCTGCTTTGCCCCAGTCCGGTTCCATTGCTTTGGCTGCCACGAAGGGTTTGCAGAAAGACCAAAGAGTTCTTGTAAATGGGGCGGGTGGCGGCAGTGGCACTTTGATTTTGCAGCTGGCTCGGCACGCCGGGGCATATGTTGTGGCCGTCGATTCGGCCAAAAAAGCGCCCATGATGAAACGGCTAGGTGCCAATCAAACCATAGATTCTGGGAAAACCGATTTTACGCAGACCGGCCAGACGTGGGACCACATCATCGATTTGGTTGCGTCGCGGCCAGTGTGGCGCGTTCGCAGATGCTTGTCAGCTGACGGCAAATATGTCGTCTTTGGAGGGCGGGTAAGCGCCATGTTATCAGCCCTGATACTACCGCACTGTTGCGTTGGCGCGGCTGAGGGAACCCCTGCAATTCTAGATCAGTTGGGTCGCATTGCCATAGATGGCGGGCTGAAACCAGAACTAACTTCGATCTGCCTATCAGAAGCGATATCAGGCCTAGCAGCAATCGGCGAGCGCAAGATACAAGGAAAACTCGTGGTGGTCCCCACGGCCCAGCTTTGAGACGCTGCAACTTCTCATCCACTACAAATGCGTAATACTCTCGGTAAGTGCGCGGCTAGCTGTTTTTCGCCGCCTGCCAGAGCGCTTCCATTTCGTCCAAATCTGCATCCCCAAGCGTCCGACCCTGATCGGCCAGCGCTTTTTCAATATGGGCCACGCGCCTGCGAAATTTCTGGTTGGTTGCCCGCACCGCAGCTTCCGCATCCAAATCCAGATGGCGAGCAAGGTTCACATAGGTAAACAGCGTGTCGCCCAACTCATCCTCCAGTTTTCCACGGGCAGTGGCAGTACCATCATCGGCATCCAACTCCGCTTCAAACTCGTCTAATTCCTCCCGCACTTTGGCAATCACCGCGCGAGGGTCGTTCCAGTCAAAGCCCACCTTCGCCGCTCTCTGTTGCAGTTTCAGCGCTTCCAGAAAAGGGGGCATGGCGGCGGGGACGTCGTCTAACACGCCGGTCTTTGTGTTCTCTTCAGCAAGCCCCATTTCCGCCCGTCTGGCCGCCCGCTCCGCCTTTTCGGCGGCTTTGATGCGTTCCCATGTGCCTTTGGCCATGCCAGCGGTGCGGGCGGCTTCTGGCCCGAAGACATGGGGATGGCGGCGCACCATTTTGGTGGTGACGCCCTCCACCACATCGGCAAAATTGAAAGCGCCTAGCTCCTCCGCCATGCGGGCGTGGTAGACAACCTGCAAAAGCAGATCACCCAACTCCTCACGAAGGTTCTCCATGTCGTTGCGCTCAATGGCGTCCACAACTTCATAGGTCTCTTCGATCGTATAGGGCGCGATGGAGCGAAAAGTCTGTTCCAAGTCCCAAGGGCAGCCAGAGTCAGGAGTGCGTAGGGCAGCCATGATCTCCACCAGCCGCGAAACATCTCGCCCCGGCTGCATGGAATAGGTGGAAATGTCCAAACTCACGTGGTCGGAAGCATCCGCAGCTTTTTCGTCATCACCACTCAAGGGGCGAACCGCTTGAACAATTGCACCATGTGGCTGTTGCGGCTGCGGCCGGAATTCTCACCCATGATGACACCCACCACACGGCCCTTTGACGTGCGCGCCGATGTGGCCAGATTGAAACCGGAAGCACGGGTGTAGCCTGTCTTGATTCCGTCTGCGCCTTTCAGCTGTTTCAGAACACGGTTGTGCCCTCGAATTGTGCGGCCCCGGAACACAAAGGAGGATTTGCCCACATAGCCATAATAACGCCGGTGACGCTTGTAGAGCGCGATGGACAGCTTCGCCATGTCTCGAGCGGTGGAAACCTGCCGCTTGTCCGGCAGGCCGGAGGCATTTCGGAAAATCGTGGAATTCATGCCCAGGGAGCGGGCATGGGCTGTCATAATCCGCGCAAAAGTGGCTTCGCTCCCACCAAGATATTCCGCCACCGCTGTCGCCACATCATTGGCTGATTTAATGGCCAGCGCGTGGATGGCCTCTTCCACAGAGATTGTCTCGCCCGCTTTCAAATAGAGTTTGGAAGCCGGTTTGCGCGCCGCATTGGCGGAAATCGGAATGCGGCTTTGCAGGGTAAATTTGCGTTTTGAGAGACCCTCAAACAACAAATAGAGCGTCATCATTTTGGTGAGCGAGGCCGGAAAGCGCACCGCATCGGGCCGCACCGAATGCAGCACCGTGCCATCCATTTTCATAATGATGGCCGTATAGCGCTCTGACGGGATCGGAAAAGGGGAAGGTTGCAGAGAAGCCGTTGCCGTGCAGGCTGCCAGCAGAACGGCCATCAGCTTTAACACGGTTATACGAAGAGCAGATTTCAATGAGGCGTTCATGGATGTGATCACAGCCCAACAGATACCGGCCACCTTTATGGGCAAACCGCTCAACCCCCGTAAGATGAGATGCCTCAAGCACCCGACGGATGCAAGCGCGTCTTAGCAAAGTTTCATTGAATGGTTAGGGGTTTCACTGAATGCTTAGGGAATGTCTTATTCAAGTTGAGCCATGTTTCGCGCCCAGGCTGAGTGATTTAACGCTGCTCTTCAATTCAATTGAACAATCAACCCTTCAGGAGCCGTTGTTTAGCCCGCATCTACGCTAGCCATGGCGACAGCAATTTCTGCCGCCACCCGTGCATTATTGACGATGAGCGCCACATTCGTCTCCAAACTACGGCCCTCCGTCAGCTCCACAATGCGCGAAAGCAAAAAAGGCGTAACAGATTTACCCGTCACGTTTTGATCGGCAGCTTCGCGCAGGGCTTGGTTGATGTGCTCCTTCATTTCTTCGCGCGGAATTTCAGCCTCTTCCGGCACCGGGTTGACCACCAGCGTGCCGCCGCCCATGCCCAGTCTTGCCCGCATGGCAGCATGGTCTGCCACTTCACGGGCGCTGCTCACTGACATGGGTACGGCTAATCCGCTCTTGCGGGACCAAAAAGCGGGCAGCTCATCCGTGCCATAGCCTATGACTGGCACCCCATTGGTTTCCAGCACTTCCAGTGTCTTGGGCAAATCCAAAATAGCCTTGGCCCCCGCGCATACGACGATGACGTCCGTCATCTGCAATTCACTTAAATCAGCCGATATATCAAAGCTGGTTTCGGCACCCGCATGCACGCCCCCGATACCCCCGGTGGCAAAGACGTCAATGCCTGCCAGACGCGCCGCCAGCATGGTAGCTGCCACGGTGGTGGACCCGGTTTTGCCTGCAGAGAGGGCAAAGGCAAAGTCCGCCCGTGAGATTTTCATCACCCCCTCGGCCTGGCCAAGAACCTCCAACTGGGCATCGCTCAACCCCACATGAATATGCCCGTCAAACACGGCAATAGTGGCCGGTACGGCCCCCGCATTGCGGATCGTTTGCTCCACCAGCCGCGCGGTTTCCACATTGCGCGGGAAGGGCATGCCGTGGGTGATGATCGTCGATTCCAGCGCCACAATGGGTTTGCGGTCCGCGCGCGCGGCCAAAACCGCGTCGCTCAACACGAGGGGAAGGGGAGTCATGGCGCTGTTCCGCTGTCGGTTGGACCTTTGGACGCTGTATCAGGCCAAGGCCCTGCGCAACGCAAGACGTCTTGTGCCACCCTTATGCCTTCTTGCACCGCTTCCTCCAGCTTCCCCCCGCCCATAAGGGCCACCAAAGTGCCGCCAGCGAGCCCGTCTCCCGCACCGATGACGCTAACGATGTCCTCTTTTGCCAAAGGGGGTGGTGTAACGATCGCTTTCACGCCATCGCTCCAAACTTCCACGCTTTCGCTGCCGCTGGAGACCACCACTTGCGCCACGCCTAAATCCGACACACAACGTTTTCCGCTGGCGCTGAGCAAAGCGGCCAACTCCGAGGCGTTTGTGAAAAGCAGGTCCAGCTCGTCGAGCACCGTCGCAAGCCTTGCGGCTTTCGCTTTGGAAACTGTCAGGCCAATGCGCTTCAAAGCGGGTTGGCGCAGTATGGTGGAAATGGCCGGTGCTGGTAAATTAGCATCCACCACCAGCCAATCTTCGGTGCTAGAGGTCACCGCGTGGCCGTCAAACCGCGCGTAAATCTTCATGTCTGCAAGGGCTTGCACCAGTTCCCCATCCGGATTCACCATGGCTGTATAACTCGCTGTTTGGCCCTCGTGAACCTGTTGTAAAAGCCCGTTCACACCCCGCTGCGCGCACAATTGACCAAGCCAGTGGCCAGCCTCATCCCCGCCGCAGACTGAATGGAGTGTCACGCAGCTGCGCCCGGGGTCTGTAAGAGCGGCCACATGACAAGCCGTATTAAACGCGGCGCCACCGCCAAACCGTGACCAACGCCCGGGCACGGAAAGCCCGCGCTGCGCCGGATGGCTAAATTGGCCCAACCAGTCCACATGGGCCCCGCCTGCGAAAATTATCCGCCTTTCAGTTGCGCCAGCCATGAAACAAAGCTCTCCAACACGGACAAAAAGAGCCTCGGGGAATCGAAACCCTGACCCACGCTCCTCGATCAAGCCTGACATTCTTAGTCGATGTCAAGGAGAATAAAATATGAACAAGTCCCATAAATCATTTAACATCAATGTGTTGTTCTGTCTTTACAAATGAGAACAAATGCGGTACGAATTGAGAAATTGCATATGTGACCCAACCCATTAAACAAGGATCAAGACGATGGCTGCACCGAACCTGAAAGTGGTTGAGGACAAAAGCGTGGACAAATCAAAAGCATTGGAAGCTGCATTGGGCCAGATCGAACGGGCGTTCGGCAAAGGGTCAATCATGCGCCTGGGCACGGCCGAAAAAGCGGTGGAGATCGAAACAGTCCCCACAGGGTGCCTGAGCTTGGATATTGCCCTTGGCGTGGGTGGGCTGCCCAAAGGTCGTATTGTGGAAATTTATGGTCCAGAATCCTCCGGCAAAACAACACTTGCTCTCCACACCGTGGCAGAAGCGCAAAAGCGCGGCGGTATCTGCGCCTTTGTGGATGCTGAACACGCGCTGGACCCCGTCTATGCGAAGAAATTGGGCGTTGATTTGGAAAACCTGCTCATATCTCAGCCGGATACGGGCGAGCAGGCCCTTGAGATTACGGACACCCTTGTGCGCTCCGGGGCCTGTGACGTGCTGGTGGTGGACTCGGTGGCAGCGCTCACTCCTCGCGCAGAGATTGAGGGGGAAATGGGTGCCTCTTTGCCCGGCCTGCAAGCCCGCTTGATGAGCCAGGCATTGCGCAAACTGACGGCCACCATCTCCAAATCCAACACGATGGTGATCTTCATTAACCAGATACGCATGAAAATTGGCGTGATGTTCGGTTCACCTGAAACCACAACGGGTGGCAATGCCCTGAAATTCTATTCGTCCGTGCGCCTCGATATCCGTCGTATCGGTGCCATTAAAGAACGGGATGAAGTTGTTGGGAACCAGACTCGCATTAAGGTTGTGAAAAACAAGCTGGCTCCTCCCTTCAAGCAGGTGGAATTTGACATCATGTACGGCGAAGGCGTCTCCCGATATGGTGAGCTGCTGGATTTGGGGGTAACTGCGGGCATCGTAGAAAAGTCCGGCTCGTGGTTCTCCTATGATAGCCAGCGCTTGGGGCAGGGGCGTGAAAACTCCAAAAACTTCCTGCGTGATAATCCAGAAATTGCGGATACAATTGAACAGGCCATCCGCAAGAATGCCGGCCTTATCGGTGAGAAATTGCTGGATGAACCTACAGGCAAAGATGAAGAGGGCGTTGATCCCGAGTTGGACGCTGGCGCTGCTGGTTAAGGCCCGAGATTTATCCAGGTGTTTAGTCTAAAAAAGCCCCGGTTTCTCCGGGGCTTTTGCTTTAAGGTCTCATCCTCCCCGTGACCGGTTGATCTTTAATCGGGAACCTGTTCAAACCCCGCCACTTCTTCGATTTGTTCAACCTTTCAGGGCTCGATGGACCATGACCGGCGTAAATGAAATTCGCAGCACATTTCTCGACTATTATGAGAAAAACGGTCACGCGGCGGTGGCGTCTTCCCCTCTCATTCCTCGAAATGATCCAACACTCATGTTCACGGCTGCCGGCATGGTGCAGTTCAAGAACCTGTTCACCGGCCTTGAGACCCGAGATTATACCCGCGCTGCCACGTCGCAAAAATGCGTGCGGGCAGGGGGTAAGCACAATGATCTTGACAATGTGGGCTACACGGCGCGCCACCACACATTTTTCGAAATGCTGGGCAATTTTTCCTTCGGTGACTATTTCAAAGCTGATGCCATTGAATTTGCCTGGAATTTGCTCACGAAAGAGTTTGGATTAGACCAATCCAAGCTCATCACTACCGTCTATCACGATGACGATGAAGCCTTTGATCTTTGGAAGAAAATTGCAGGTCTCAGCGATGATCGCATCATTCGCATTGCCACATCAGACAACTTTTGGGCCATGGGTGATACAGGACCCTGCGGACCCTGTTCCGAAATTTTC
>JBCCTO010000006.1:0-105013 GCA_039198355.1 Pseudomonadota bacterium | reverse complement strand
GCTGGTCCACATAGGCCCCTGCCAAAGCACCGGCAGCCCGACCCAGCATAGCACCCGCAGGCCCGCCTAAGGCACCGCCAACAGCCGCGCCAACGGTTTGGAGAACAACAGTGGCCATGGGCTAAACCTTCAATGCGGCGGATTGGGGAAAGCGAAAGGCAGCTTTCACAGCCCTGAGCCAGAATGGGTTGAGTGCGCTTTCCACCACGCCCGCCCCTTGATAGGCGTGGATGAACCGATGGGGGTCGCTCAAAATACCTGTGTGCTTGGCAGCGCCGTAGGGGCGCATGCGAAACAGCAGGACATCTCCCGGAGTAAGCTGCGACAGCGGCACGGTGTTCAAATGGCGGCTAAAGGCTTCGTGTAGCGTCTCTTCATCCGTGCCCTGCGACCATACACTGGAGTAATCGGGGGCTTTCTCCGGTTCTGCGCCGTGAAGATCGCGCCAAATGCCACGGATGAGGCCGAGACAATCACAACCCACGCCAAGGGTAGAGGCTTGGTGTTGATAGGGCGTGCCAAGCCATTGACGGGCACTGTGCAGCACCCGGTCCGCCATTGCTGTTGTTTTCATAGAACCTGTACTTTCAGTCAGAAAATGAGCGGCGAGCCATCGTGGATTTCATCGCCGGACGGGTAACCCAAGGCAAAATCCGTTCCCGGCATGTGGGGGCAACCCTGGAAGTTGATGCCGTTGGCAAATTTTGCCTTGCAGGTGGAAAAGCCCTTGTCACACCCGGCTGTGATTTCAAACTGATCCCCCGCTTGCGCACGTTCCGGTAGAGCCTGCGCAAACACCAAGATGCCCGGCGTTTCATGGGTGGCGATCTGTGTTGAAACACCGGTATTGGCACCACTTCGCCATGTGAGATTGCCATGCTGGAACCAAGCGTTTGCAAAGGCTTCGAGGCCCGTCACTTGGATGCGCTGGGGCTCGTCCACAGTGCTGACTGTGCCGTAGCCCATAAAGCCCGAATGGTGCAGCTGAACACCACACCGGCTATCGCCCAATTGGGCATCACAGCGGCGCGCGAAAGAGCGGCCCATTTTTTGATCCAATAGGGATGTGAGGCCGCGCAGTTCTGCGGTGAAGCGGCCGTCTTGCCGTGATACTTCGCCCAAGACAGCGGTTCTGCGGTGTTCGCGCTGCTGCGGGTCACCCCAGTTTACGATCCAGATTTCCACGCGAGCACCGTCATAGCGCCCGGCTTGCAGGTCGGCTTCGGTGATGCTGTCGTGGCTGAAGGCACCAGCAATGTCCTGGTTGTCTGCCGCTAAACCCAATTGCGAGGCCGCTTCCGTGGGTTGGAAACCGGCGGCGGCGGCACATTGGGTGTCTTCTAGGGTGATGGGCTGGTCATGATCCGTAAAGCCGAGCACCACGCCATCGCGACGACGGATGATCCAACAGGTGCAGGTTGTGGTTGTTTCCTTTTCCAGATGGGCTTTGAGATCAGGGTTATAGTCACTCACAGCAACACCTCCACCAAGGGGATAGACGGCACGTCGCCCGCAGCAAAGGCGGCGAGATTGACGGTCAACTGATCGGTGTCGAAGCGCACGGGCACATCAAATTCATAGCCCGCTGTTATGAGCGCACCTTCCGGGGGAACGTTGTTGGGTGTGAAAAGGATGTCGTGGCTGTTGGCATCCATCGCAAATTGCTGACCCAGCGTTTGCGCAACACCGTCGACCGCTACCTTGAGCGTTCCAACAACGGGTTTGGCAATCGTGCGCTGGTAAGCGCTCTCCCCGGCGCCATAGGTTTTCACCAGGGAAAAGCGTTGGGTTTGACCATCGCCGGTCCCGATGGACTGGTCGATGGCGCTTACGTTTTGCAGGGGCGCGCAGGATTTCCAGTCGAGCGGATCGCGGAAGCGAAAAGCGTGCAGTGCGCCGCGACGGGCCTCAAAAAAGGCGATGACCTCGTGCAGCGTATCCAAGTCCTTTACGCCGTAGCCCGCATCATAGCGGCGGCGGGATTGGGACCAGCGTTGATTGCGCTTTTCAAACCCTGAGCCCAGCGTGATGATTTCCGTATTGCGCTCCGGCCCGGCTGAGGAACCAAAGCCAATATCGATGGGAAATCGAATGTCGTGAAATGAGGATGCCATGGGCAACCACTCCTCCTTTTCGTTGATTTAGAGCCCGCGACGGCCCTGCCCGACGGTGCGCGCCAACATGGCGGCAACTTGTGCGCGGGACTTGGTAAAGCCCTTCACGTCGGGCGTGGTGACATTGACAATCACAGGGGCTTGCTTGCTGCCCTCTTCCAGCCGCACACCCAAACGCCCGTCGCCACCCCGCGAAAGGGGCATAATGGCTTCCGCGCCCGCCTCTCCCATCACTCCAACGCGACCGCCGGTGCCGAAAAAGGTGGGAGAGGCAACAACACCACCCTTGGCAAAGGGCGTGACACTGGGAGCAGTCGTGGCTGTGGCCCCACTCAAACTGCCAAGCATCTGTCCAAAGGCGGAAGAGATAGAGTTTTGCAGGGGTTTCAGCGCTGCGTTGAGGGCCATATCGCTGAGCCGCAGAGCCACACCGCGCAGCGTGTCCTCGAAAGACTTACCGGACAGGACGGCTGTTTTCAGCGCGCTGGAAAACACGGTGCCGAACTTTGCTGACTGGGTTTGCATATCCTTGATGGCGGATGAAAAGCCGGACGTATCGGCCTTGATGGGAATGATGACATCCGGTTCACGCATGGGGCATCTCTACTGTTTGGGATATTGGTCAGGGTGAGCCGCCATGATGTTTTGCAACTCAAGGCGGCTCAACGCATCGGTGGTGGAAGCGCCATGGGCCTCCATGGCCGCTTGCAATTCGCGCATGGTCATGGACCAGAATTGGTCCGGAGAGAGTGCGAGCACGCCCAAACCGAAACGCATGGCTTCGCGCCACGGAAAGGGTTCAGCCATGGGCCGGCTCCGGGCCGAAGGTGACACTCAAAAGATCGCTGGCAATGCGCACAAACCCCACGGCACCGCCTTCAGCTTGCATGGTGGCCAGATCGGCATCGCTGACATCATGGCCACCGCTGCGCAGCCCGGCTCCAACGATGCGCAACAAGTCCTGGGCAGATAAAGCACCGGAAGAGAAGCGGTGCGTGAGCGCGGTGAGATTTTCACTTTCGAAGGCCTGTTCCAAATGGGCCAGCGCACCCAGCGTAAGGCACAGCGTATAGGTTTTGCCATCCAGCACGGCGTCGATTTCACCTCGGTGACGGTTGGCCATCAGGGGGCCGCCGTGAAGGATATGATGCCCGCGGATTCCAGGCTCATGTCGAAAGTAACCTCACCATCATGCTCAGCGCCATATTCCAGACTTGTGATCTGAAAACGGCCTTCAACCGTGCCGAAATCTGGAATGATGAGTTGCCAGTCTTTTACAGCACCATCGAAGAAGACCTGGCGGATGCGGGTGTCGGAACCGGCGTCTTTGAAAATACCGGCACCGGAGATGGAGGCGCGTTGAACGCCTGCACCCGCCAGCAGTTCACGCCAGCGGCCTGCCGAGTCAAAATCCGTCACGTCGACGGTTTCCGCGTTAAACGCGAGACGGCGGGAGCGCATGCCTGCAACGGTGATAAAGCCCGCGCCTGATCCATCATCGATCTTCAACAGAAGATCCTTACCTTTTTGAGCGGCCATGGGGCCTCCTTGTGGTTTGTCGAATTATTTGGGTTCCGTCACAGCGCGAAAGCGCAGAACGGTGTGATATTGGTCGCGGGCGCTGTTGCGGGCAGTCTCTGACAGCTGAAAGCGCAGGTGGATCAGATGGTGATCCGCCAGGTCCAACGGAGCGGCCAGTGTTTGGCGCAACGCCGTTTCAATGGTGTCGATGGCATCGCGGCCGGTGGCGTCGGACCAGATGTGCAAGAATACCGTGTGGGTCTCGCCGGGCTCCGTGGCCGTGCTCCAATCTGCACTGGAGGTTCGGCCAAGGACCACATAGGGCAAGGCGGAGCGCTCCGGTATGGTATCGTAAAGCCGGTTTCCGCCCAAAAGGCTCGTCAAAGCAGCGTTTGCGGTGAGGGCTTTGAAAATGCTGGCCCGTAATTGGGTTTTGGCGTCACTCATCAGTATCCGCTCCCTGAATGCGCAATTCAGTTGCCCAGTTATCCGTGGTGCTTGTCACAAGACGTTTGTCATGCATGCCCTGAGCGTGTGCGGTTTGCGCTTCCAACTCGGTTTCCCGCCGCTCCCTATAAGCCTGCACACCTTTCTTGAATGCGTTTTGCGCATCAAGGTTCTGCAAGGCCCGTGTGAGGTCTGTGATGGTTTGGTCGAACGGCTTCATCGTCCCACCTCCCGCGTTTCGCAGACCATATAGACGCCGCGCTCATCGGGATCGTGCAGGGTGAGAATTTCAAACTCTCGATTCCCGAGCCGCAAACGGTCGGCGCTGGAAAGATCGCTGCGGTAGCGCACAATTATCGTATGGCGCACCTCGGCCACATCCTGGTCCGCCAGCCGTTCCTGCACCGCGCGACGGGGCTTTAGGTACCCCCACACAGTGCCTTTAGCGGTCTCGGTTTCTACCAAACCGCCACAACCATCGGATTGGGCTGCAATGCCGATCACTTCAAAACAATGTCGCAACGCGCCGGGGTCGAAAGAGGCGGTTTTCATGCCAACCTCACGGCACGATACGGCGCAATGAGAGCGTCGAAACCGGAAGGCATGGAGACCGGCTGATCGCTCGGCGAGACCGCCCCGCGAAACTCATACCAGTGGGCACACAGCAGCAGAATGGCGCGCTTTAAGACCGGTGGCACATCAATGCCGAAATTCCCCATGCCAACGATCAAATCCACTTCCAGCCCGTTGGCAGCACGCGATAATTCAAAGCTCTGCGCCAGCGTGAGACACGGGCCATCGCGGGTTTGAATGAGGTCATAATTCGTTTGTGCGATGACGCTCGGGTTGCCCTCTCCATCAAACGCAGTGACCGCTTCAATGCGTTGCACCGGGCGCAGACGCAGCGGAATTGTGCGGGTGACGTCCACCTGGCTCTCATATTGCCGCCAGGCCTGTGTGATGAGCTTCTGGCCGCTGGCAAATTCTGTGTGCTGGCGGGCGGCGCGGATTAAATCCGCAATCAGCGCGTCTTCATGGTCGTGGGTGACGCGGATGTGGGCTTTTACCTCATCCAGGCTCAGCGGCTCGGTGGCCGGTTGCGTAAAGAGGGCTGTGGTCATGGTTGAATTTCCCAATTTTGAAGTTTGAATGAAAAAGGCCCCGCTCGCGGTGGCGAACGGGGCCTGCTGGCATCAAGCGCAGGGAGGGAGGAGACCTACGCCGTGCCGAACTTGATGAGTTTGATGGCGTCGAAGTCCTGCACGCCACCACCCACACGTTTGGTGGTGTAGAACAGCACGTAGGGTTTGGCGCTGTAGGGGTCGCGCAACACGCGCATGCCCGACCGGTCCACCACGAGATAACCCCGGCGGAAATCACCAAAGGCAATGGGTGTGGTGTTGGAACCGATATCAGGCATGTCCTCCGCTTCCACCACGGGGAAGCCCATCAGACTGGCCTGCATTTCCGCGCTGGCGGGGGCCTGCCACAGATAGTTGCCATCCCCGTCTTTCAATTTGCGAAGCTCCGCCTGGGTGTTGCGGTTCATCACGAAGTGGGCGTTTTGACGGTAGCCGGCCTTTAGCGCGTAAATGGTATCCACCAGCACATCAGCGCCGATTGTTGGGTCCAATGCCCCATCCGCGCCGGTGGCAATCGTGCCCAGATTGTTCCAGGACCAATTGGCTTCATCAACCTGGTTTTCGGCAAGGAACCCCTTGGGCTTGTTGACGCCGTTACCGTTGAAGAAAGCCGTGGATTCCTGCTGCGCAAATGCCGTCTCCACCTCTTCCACCATCCACTGGTTCAAATCGATGGCCGCATCGTCCAGCAAGTTTGCTGTGGCGGCGGGCATTGCGAATTGTTCCATGGTGGGAAATTTCAACTCCGCCAGCACAGGCGTGGTGGTTTCCGGGCGGGAGGCCGCATCACCCACCCAGCCCACCACGGGGCCAAATTGGGCAATGGGCTTTTTGAAAAGCGAAGAGGACACTTGGCGGACAGTGGCAAGGGAGCGGATGGGGGAGATGACGGCCAGGCGTCTGCCGATTTCAGCTGAAAGCTCATCGGGCACAAGATAGCCACCATCGGGGTCGGAACTCACCGACATGGCCTTCTCTTCCAGCCCCCGCAGGCCGTGATCGTCTCCCTTACGCAGATAGGCATCGAAGCGACCCTTGTGTTCCAAGGCCGCGATGGATGTATCCCCGGAACCACCCAGCGCAGGGCGTTTGGATTTCAGGATCAACGCATCCAGGTGGCGTTTCTGCTCGTCCATCGCCTTGTTGATGCGGTTCATCTTTTCTTCTGTGACCACATCGGCACCCACGCGGGATTCGATTTGGGCCAGTCGGTCGTCATTTGTCTCCTTGAAGGCTTCAAAGGCCTGCATAAAGTCGTCAAAGGCTTCTGCCACATCATTGCCACTTCCCATTTTGGTTTCGGGCGCGGGTGCTTTTTCCATCAGGTTCATGGAAATCTCCTTGTTTGAATTTTACGATTGAAAGGCCTGCGCGGCGCGACGAATGCGCAGGGCAAGCCCCATTTGCGTGTCGGCACATCCCGCGCCGTTTTGTTGGGCAATGCCGGTGAGACTGGCATAGCCCTTGGCGATGACCGTGCGGGCCTGTCGCCGTGTCAGCCCAGCATCCCGCGTGAGCCAATGTTCAAAAGTGCGGATGGTGGGAAGACCGCCCGCTTTAACGGTGTCGATGCGTGCCTGGGGCAGCATGGGAAAGGTGACGATGGAAATTTCCCACAAATCCGCCTCGCGGATGGTGCGCACACCGGATTTACGGTCATGGGTACTGCGCAGGGTGCGAAACCCGATGGAGAGGCCATCAATGGCCCCGTCCCGCATCAAACCCAGCACTTCAGCGCCTTTCACCGATGAAGGTGAAATACGCCCCTCCACATAAAGGCCCTTGGCATCCTCACGGATGGTCTCCCAAGTCCCGATGGGTTCGGACGGGTCGTGCTGAAACAGCATGCGGATGCCGCCGCCCTGTTTTTTGGAAAGGGATTTTGCAAAGGCGCCGGGGGCCACACGGTCTTTGCCCAAATCCACCTTGTTAAAAACACTGGCATAGCCGCTGAAGCGCCCGTTATCCTGAAGATTGTCCAAGGCCACCGCAGCCCGTTTCGTTTCCGCGTGAATCATCGCTGCTGGTCCTTACGGTCAATTTTTTTGAAAGGGTCAGGCATGGTGTGGGGCCAACGCTCCGAGAGGCGCTGCAAGACCCCAAGGCTCCACCAGGCCATGAGGCTGGTGAAGGCTGCCCCCATGACGGCCACCTCCGTGGCATCAATGCTGGAGGGCAGGCTGAAAAAACTCGCCAGTTTAAGACCAACAGCCCCGCCAAAGACCATGCCGGTCACCACGCCCACCGCGAAGCGCAGCCAGGCCTCCCGACGACCCCGGGGCAAAACGTAGGCCACCGATATGAGGGAACCGGCCACCGCGCCTGCAAATTTGGCCAGAAGATAAGCCGGGGGCGCTTCAGCCAGCATAACGCGCATCATACCGATCCCTCCTGCTCCGGCTCAGGCGAGAAGCCCACAGTCACCCGCTTTTCAGCGTCTGTGAGAAAATCTGCATTAGCCACACGCTTCCAAAGGGCGGTGCGATCCACTTCGGTGCCGGGCACCTTGTCTTCATCAAGAGTTAGCCGCAGGTCGTCGCTGTAATAGGGGGCGAGCCAGGCACCGATGGAATCGAAAATGCGCTGAACCAGCGGAATGACCGTTTGCTGCATGAAGGCACGGTTGGCCTCGCGGTAATTGGAGAACGTATTGTCTCCAGGAATACCCAGCAGCATGGGCGGCACCCCGAAGGCCAATGCAATGTCCCGCGCAGCCCCATTGCGCATTTCCAGAAAGTCCATATCGCGCGGGGAATGGGACATGGCCTTCCAGTCCAGCCCACCTTCGAGCAGCAGTGGCCGACCGGCGCGGGCCTGCCCCATATAGCCGTCCTCCAATTCCCGCCGCAGACGGTCAAACTGCTCATCCGTCAGATTGGCCCCCTGCCCATTCCCGCTATTTGCCCCATAGACCAGTGCGCCGGAGGGCCGGGCAGAATTATCCAGCAAGGCTTTATTCCAGTTGCTGGCAGCCTCATGCAGGTCCAAAGCCTTAACCGCCGCTTGCAGAGGTGCAAAACCGCCAAGGTCTTCCAGCGGGTGAAACTGGGCGATGTGGAGAATGGGCGAAACACCATGATCCGGGATGACATGCCGAAGGGATGCTCCAGACTCACCCTGCCGTACATCAAAAGCGACGGGCCAGCCGTGGCCGTCCTTACGCACGTCCACCCGATCGGGGCGCAAAAGATGCAATTCGCGCGGTTCATCTGCAATGGTGGAAAGCTCGATAAAGCCGTTGCCGGAGAGCATCAGGTGACCCACGAGCGCTTCTATGAAGGCCCGCCCAGCCTGAAGGCTGCTGGGTTTGCGCAGGAGTTCGCGCAGCGGATGGTCTGCCTGTTCTTCCCGCCCGTGGAACACCAAATATTCACATCTGGAAGCTGTTTGGGCGATCAGTCGGATACATCTGTGAACAACCGGATTGCCCATAAAACCGCGCTGCGCCAGGGAACGGTAATCGGCTTTTGACCAGTGAGCATGGGAAAGTGCAAAAATTTGGGCAAGCGGCGCAGTTGGTCCGCTCACCCCTTTACGCTCTGCCGTTGGGACCTTGTTTTCAGGCACGACCTGTTGCGCCGGCTTTCGCCAACGGAATGGATTTTTCATTCAATTTTCCTTGTTTTGCGCTTACAGACTGCGCGCGCGGGGCGTTGGTTGAGCGTCCAACATCAAATCGGTGAGCGCCCAGACGAGTGCGTCGAGACGGTCGGGCGAGCGGCCAGAAGAAAGACCCTCCAGGCCGAAATCACACATTTCATCTTCCAAGTCCGGCAGGCTGCCCACATGGGACACCAGCCCGCGCTCATAAAGGTGCGCCACCGGTTCAGCGCGGACATATTTTCCACGACTGGCTTTCACCTGCCGGACGGGCAGATGGGGATTTTGCTGGCGCAAAATGGTCTCCGCCATGTCGCCCCCTTGGTTGGTCTCAATGACGATACAGTCCGCCCTAAACTTCTCATAAAGACTGTTGGCGGCGCCTGCCCAACGTTCTGGTGAGACAGCTTTCAGCGTTTCATCCGCCAAGACGTAGGCCCGGTTATCACCCCCCAGCGCCGCAACAATGAGGCCGCAAGCGTCCGACTTATCGGTACCTGTTACGGGCGGGTCAATCGCCACCACAACACGCTTTAGGACCGGGCGTATCTTGCGCCGGTGTTGCTCTATGAGGTGGCGCGACCACAGCGCATCAGGACGATCGTCGATCAACTCACCGTCCAGTTCCTGCCGCCCTAGCCTCGTACCTTGGTAGCGATCCACCACCCGATCAAAGAAGCCAGCGGCTAGATTGGCGCGATTATCGCTTGTCTTCATATGCGTGACAGCGCTGCGATCATCAGCCAAAAGCGCCTTAAGCAAGGGCACCGGGCGCGGCGTTGTGGTGACCACCTGCCGGGGGAATTCCCCCAAGCGCAGGCCAAATTGCAGCATGTCCCAGGTCTCCTGCGGGTTTTTCCATTTGGCCAGTTCATCGCACCAAGCCGCCCCAAATTGGGGGCCGCGCAGGGCTTCCGGGTCTTCTGACGAAAACACATGGGCCACCGACCCGTTGGGCCATTCCAACCGCCGCCGGGATGAAATCCAGGTGGGCCGTGTGTGCGGCGGGTGAATGGCCAGAAGACCGGACGTGCCTTCCACCATCACTTCACGGGCATCGCCATAGGTTTCGCCAACCAGGGCGATTTGGCTGACTTTATAATTGGCAAACAGCCCGTCACCGAGTGCAATATCTTTGATCCATTCGGCTCCGCATCGCGTTTTACCGGCACCACGGCCGCCAAGTACAACCCAGTTTGTCCAGTCACCCTCAGGGGGAAGTTGCGCATTGCGTGCACTGTAAACCCATACGTCCCAAAGTAATTGTCTAATGCGCTTTGGTAGGCTTTGAAGAAATTCTCGAAGCGCGTTTGCTTCCTGTAAACCCTTCAATTCGCTTCGTAAGTTCATCGTTGAGATAAGCGAGCCGTTCGGCCTCAGACTCAAACCCGTCTTCATGACTGACGATTTCACTGTTTGTCTGCGGGGTTAATGGGACATCTCCTGAAGATTTAGCTTGTGCGGATGAGAGCCGCACGCTCACTGTCGTAATGGACTCCAGCACTTTCGCCAGACCTCCCAAGGCCCGCGCCCGTTTTTCCGGGCAGGTTTCCGTGTCATCCTCCATCGCCTTCAATTGCTTTCCATAGGCATTCATCAACTCAGCTTGCAAAGGCGCAGGCCCCGCATGAAAAACCCAGGCTTCTTTGGCGATTAAACCGTTGATCGTGCCCAGCGTGAGAGAGGATACCCGCGCCAAGAGCTCCACCGGCACGCCCCAGTGTTCAAACAATTGCCGCAGGGCAGCGCGTTTGCTTTGTGACTTTAAGCTGTTCAAGCCTGGCTCCTTGTAAAACGGGCACAAAAAAACCGGGCGCTGGCCCGGCTATATGTGAGATCAAGCGGGTTCTAGCGGCGGTAACACCGTCTTACCCACCTCTCCGATTGTGTCTTCAACATACACGGGAACCGCATCGGTGTCAACGACAAAATTCCTATCTAGGAATTATTTCTCCATCAAGCCAGTCAACCAAGTGGTTTTCCAGATCTTGCGGCTCCATCCCGTCTTCGGAGATGGTCATTCCCTGGACGCTTATGCCGGCGCTGTGGACGGTTTGGGGGTCGCCGCTTACCAAAGGGTGCCACCAGGCGAGGCCCCTGCCCTCGCTAAGCCTGCGATAGGCGCAGCTTTTGGGGAGCCAGTGGTAGTTGGGCACGTCTTGGGGTGTCAGTTTGATACAATCGGGGACGGTGTCAAAGCGGTTTTCATAGTCGATACAGGCGCAGGTTTTGTCATCAAACAGGGTGCAGGCCACATTGGTGTGGTAAATTTCGCCCGTGTCCCAGTCTTCCAGCTTGCTCAAGCAGCAGCGACCACACCCATCGCACAGGGATTCCCACTGTTGCGTGGACATCTCTTCCAAACGCAGACGCTCCCAAAACGGGCGTTCGTTGCTGTATGAGGCGGGCTGGTTCATGGACGTCGAGACTTGCTCCTGATGCCTATATGGTGGAGGATGGAACCGCGCCCAAACTTCACCATTCTTGTTTCCTATGCCACGGTCACCCGGCTTAACAAACCGGCGTTTTGACCCGAATGAGAAAGCACCATTCGCCCCATGCGTGATCCGTTCGCCCCCCGCAAGAAACGTTCACCGCTGAATTTCCTCATGAGCATTGATTCATGGGTGGATGACGGCATGTTCCGTTTCAAATCCAGCGGCGGGGAGACTTGGGAAAAGCTGACGATCTTTTTCCGCAAATTTCGGGTCTATGGGTCCAAAAAAGCGCTGGTGGAAGTGAGTTGCGAAGGTTTTACGCTGGGGGTTGCAGGAGCCGTGCTCATGCTGGCGCTGGCCAAACCGGCTTTTGAAGAGACGGAGAAGAACTGGCGGGCCAACCAGCAATATTCCATTACTTTTTTGGACCGCTTCGGCAATGAAATCGGTCGGCGCGGCGTGCTGCATAATGATGCAGAGCCCATCGATTCCCTGCCAGACCATTTCATCAAGGCCGTGCTGGCGACAGAGGACCGGCGGTTTTTTGACCATTTCGGGATCGACTTTGCCGGTCTCGCCCGCGCCATGGTGGAAAATGCGCGGGCCGGTGGCGTGGTGCAGGGCGGCTCCACCATCACCCAGCAATTGGCCAAAAATCTCTTCCTCACAAACGAGCGGACGCTTGAACGCAAGATCAAAGAAGCGTTCCTGGCGCTCTATCTGGAATACAATCTCACCAAGAAAGAGATTTTGAAGCTTTATCTGGACCGAGCCTATATGGGTGGCGGTGCTTTCGGCGCGGCGGCGGCGGCGGAATTTTACTTTGACAAAAATATCCGGGACGTGAACTTGGCGGAAGCGGCCATGATGGCCGGTCTCTACAAAGCACCTGCCAAGTATGCCCCCCATATCAACCTTCCGGCTGCGAGGGCGCGGGCCAATGAAGTGCTCACCAATATGGTGCAGGCCAATTTCATGACCGAGGGTCAGGTTATCTATGCCCGTCGCAAACCCGCCGGCGTAGTGGAGCGGGAGAAGAAAGATACGCCCGACTATTTTCTCGATTACGCCTTTGAGCAGGTGAAGGACTTGGCCGCTGGCTTCCCTACCAACACACTAGTGGCAAAGACAACGCTTGATCCATCCCTGCAAACGGCGGCGGAGGATGCGGTCACATCTCACATTCGTCAGTTTGGTGAGCGGTATGACGCGAACCAAGGGGCCATGGTGGTCATCGAAAATGGCGGGCAGGTGCGCGCCATGGTGGGGGGGCGTGATTATGGTGAGAGCCAGTACAACCGTGCCACCCGCGCGCGGCGGCAGCCCGGGTCCACATTCAAGCCGTACGTGTATGCCTATGCCATGCAGAAGGGGTATAAGCCCACGTCGCGCTACAACGCACGGGCCATCACCATTCGGGGTTGGACGCCGAAGAACTACCGCAATCGGTCCTTTGGCACGGTGGACCTCACCACCGCCCTGGTGAAATCCATCAATACCGTTCCCGTGCGGCTCGCTTCAGAATTGGGGCGGCGGCCCATTGTGGAATTGGCGGGGCGGATGGGTGTGGATTCGCCTCTTTCAGCGGAACCGGCCATGCCTCTGGGCACCAACGAGATGACGGTGATCGAACAGGCCACCGGCTATGGGGTCTTTATGACGGGTGGGAAATCCACCAACCGCCACTCCATTTCCCTCATCACAGATACATCCGGCAAAGTGCTTTACGACTTCAAAAAAGACGGCACAAAAGCCGAAGAAGTGCTGGAAGAAGACACGGTGCGTTCCATCAACGTGATGCTCTCCCAGGTGCCGGAATGGGGCACGGGGCGGCGTTCCAAGCTGGAGGGCATTCGCAATGCCGGTAAAACGGGCACCACCCAGTCTTACCGCGATGCCTGGTTTGTTGGTTACACGGGCAATTTTGTGGCGGCTGTCTGGTTCGGCAACGATAATTACGGCCCCACCAACCGCATGACAGGCGGGTCGCTCCCTGCCATGACGTGGAAGAAATTCATGACCTATGCGCATCAAAATATTGATCTGCGCCCCCTACCCTTCGTGGAGCCTGAAAAGCCCAAGGAAGTGGCGCCCAAGGAAATCGACACCAGCAAACCAGCGGAAGTGCCGGTGGCTGTGGTGCGCCAAAAGCCCATGTCTAAGGAATCCACCCGATTGCTGCGGGCGCTGGAGCAAAAATTTCGCAATGCGCCAAGCCTTCGGCGTTTGACACTGACACAAAGGCAAGACCAGACGGCTCGGCAAGACAACAGTGCTCGGCAGGTTACACGCTAGCAAGTTCACATCATGCGTCAGTTTTTGGTTCTGTTGTTTGTGGTTCTCATCGGCCTTGTGGGCGGCGGGGCGCTTTCATGGGTTTCCATCCAAAACAATCACGGCTTTGGTGCGCTGACGGTGGGGCAATGGACGGCATGGCCTCTGGCGGGCAGCCGCGATGCAGACCCCTACACACGGGCAAAGGTGGCCGCCGATGGTGAGGTGCCGTTGGGCGCGGCGGAGGGGTTGGCGTTCCACGCTCTGACAGACGAAGCGGGTCGGCCCTTGCGCCGTCAATGCCAATATCGCCTTTCAGGCCAGACGCCGCCGGCCCGTTATTGGACCTTGGCCGCGCACACATTAACCGGAGCTGTTTTGAGTGATGGTCCGGTGGATAGCAACCGTCTGCTTTCCCACAAAATATTGCGTTCCTCCGACGGGCGTTTTTCGCTGGAAGTGGGGCCAGGCCTTGCGGGGGGCAATTGGCTGGCGGTGCAGGGGGCGGGGGCTTATCAATTGATTTTGCGGCTCTATGACAGTCCCATAACCAGCACGCGGGGCATTGTGGACCCGGAAATGCCTCGCATCGAGTTGCTGGGCTGCGAAGCATGAGCAAGGTTTTCTATACACTCACGGTGGGTGCCGTATTGGCGGGCATCGTTCACATTGTGATCGTGCTGCTCGTGCCATCCTATGCCGCTAAAGACGCTTGGGCCACTTTGGCCACCAGCGGTGACCCTTGGAAATTTTCTGTCGTGGCCCAACCCGGCAGTACCCAAACGCGCCTACCACTTGTGGACCCCAGTTTTGGTGTGGCCGCTTGTCGGTTCAATCTTGCCCAAGGGGCGGTTTCGGTGACGGCGGATGGAGAACTGCCCTTTTGGTCCGTGGCCATTTTCGATCGGAAGGGCCGCAATATTTACAGTTTCAATGATCGAACCGCCATTGAGCGGCGATTGAACATGTTGGTGATGAATCCGGTGCAAATGGCCCAGTACCGCAAAGCCAACCCCAATGCGGGGGATCGTGCTGTGATCGTACGGGCTGATATTGGCGAGGGCTTTGTGCTCATCCGCGCCCTTCAACCCGACGAAAGCTGGGGCCCTGCCCTTCAGCGTTTCATGGGCGGCGCAAAATGTGAGGTCTATGACGGGCTAACAACTGCCTCTGTGAAGGAGGCAAGTGCGCGGGAGTGAAGCTGGCAAGCGCAGATTTTTATGGTTAACAAATTGATAATCATTGGCACCGCACAATGCTGGGGAGCAGGTTTCTTAAAGAGTGATTCCCATGCAGCATGCGGCCGTTCAGTCCTCGCCCAGCGTTTCCTTTCAGACACCAAAAGTACGACCGAAGCGCGTTGTGGAGCCGCAAAGTCATGATGATCTGCTTTGGATGGCCACATCGCGCTTTTGCAAGACTGACCGGCATTCGCGGCTGACCCATGACCAGTTTAGCGAAGCCTTTAATCTGCTGATTGGTACTGCCAGCACATCCATGAAGCGCGCCATTTGTGCTGTGCTGGCCGATTGCAGCTATACGCCCCGCTCCATTGCCATCTATCTGGCACTTGAGGAACTTGAAACCGCAACACCCATGCTGGCGCGCAGCACGGTGCTTGGTCAGTTGGACCTGATGCAGATTGTGCAGCGACGCGCCAAAACCCACGCCAAGATCATCGCCGGCCGCCCCGACTTGGGGCCGAGTCTGGTGAAACATTTGCGGGGTTTGAACATCGAGGCCGTTAACGCGGCGCTGGATGCCAATTACGCCCTGCCCGATCACATGAAGGCCCGTTCTGCGGATGCGCTATTTCATGATCTGCGCCAAAAGCACCATGATGTGCATGTGGCCATGCGCAAGGCAGAAGAGCCGAATTATACGCCAAAAGTCGATTCCCCATCCCAGCAGCTGGTCAACGCTGCCGCGCGGGGTGGGCTGTTGGCCAAGCAGGCGGAGACGGCCAAGGCGCACAAGAAGAGTTTCAATTTTGGACAAGCGCTGGAACGGGCGGCGCAGGCACGCAGCCGTCAAGCCATGGCGGTTTTGATGCAGAAGCAAGCGGGCATAACCTTGGGAACAGCCCATCAGGTGCTGGAGGATAAGTCCGGCGACACTTTTGCTGTGCTGATGCGCGCCTATGGCGTGGAAGATGCCCAAGCGAACAGAATTTTGCTGTTGGCACAGCCCGGCATCGGCCTCTCGGTGCATAACGCCATGCGGGCAGTGCGCTTTTACAACGCTCTGAAACAGCAAAGCTGTCTGGAAGCTGTTGCCCAGTGGCCCATGGAAGCGGTGAGCAAGCCCAAGCATCAGCCCATGCTGTCCGACACGCAAAAGCGGCCAAGGGTTCGACAGGTTGATGCCAAAACGGCCATTCAATCCGTCCAATGGGCCAGCCAGCGCAAGGCCGGATCAGGAGGCGCTTAGCGTAAATTCAGGATGTGATTGCCTTTGAAAGTGCTTGGCGTCGGCTTCAAACACAGCTTTTTATCCCTGAGTGTTGGGAAGATAGCGCAAATGGGCGGCGCTAAGGTTTCACCACCAGTTCATCTTCGATGAAAGAGCGCATTTCGCGGTCTTCAATTTCGATAATCCAAATATCGGGATCAAAGCTCTTTTCCCGGTCTAGCTTATCGCGCACCTGGTCACTGTCGGCATCCTCCAAGAGAGGCTGAAAGCGCCGTTCGAGGTCGTCCGCGTCATAGCTCACCTGGGGGGCCGGGCCGAGGAGGAGATTTCGGCCCGCCATATCGTTGACACAGACAAAAATAGCGCCAGCGGCATCAGCCCCTTTGTGCAGTAGCGTTGCAAACGCCCCCGCCGCTTGGGCGCGGCGTAAAATGGCGCTTACCCAAATGTGAGATTGGATACGCACCATTAGCCCTGCGTATAAGCGCCAATTTCGCTCAGCTTGTTCAAAACGCTCTGGCTGGCCTCTCCGGTAATTTTCATGCCGTAATCCAACTGGAAGCGCTGAATTGCTGTGGCCGTTTGCTGGCCCATTTTGCCGTCCACCTGCAAATCATCATAACCGTAATTGCGCAGACCCGCCTGAATGCGTGCCACCAAACCATCCGCTTCGCTCACAGCGGCTTGGGTATTTATCGTCTTTGGTTTAACGCGCGTGGTCGCCACCTTTCTCGTTTTGACGCCTACCGGTTTGGCGACCAATTGAGATTTGGGAGGAACGGGCACAGCATCAGGCTGAGCAGAACCGGACATGAGGACCTGCGTGAGCAAACGCACGGTCACCTTACCATCCACAACCATGCCATTGTCGCTTTGAAACGCGGTAATGGCGCGGCGGGTGCGGGAACCGTAAAGCCCGTCCAGTTTACCATCATAATAGCCGCGAACGGACAGCGCAGTTTGCACCTCACGCAGCAGTTCTTTGCCCGTTTCACTTTTGTCAACAGGAGCAGGAACAGCCTCGGGCACTTTGTGAAGTTGGGGTTTCAAAACGGCTGTTTTGACCGGCTCATCTAGCGGCTGCACCCGTTCCACAACGCGGGTGGAAAAGAGGGGCGAAGGATGCGCGCCCTCTTGGAAGAAAACCGCATTTGTGAAGATGAGACCCATCACGAGCGTGGAAGCCAACGCCGCAGCGCACAGGGCGCGGTTTTCCTGAACGAAATTGGCAATGGGATTGGGAGCAGCTTTTGTGGCTGCAAGACGATCAGGCTGATACGCGTGCACTGGTCTCTCCTATGATGGTCTTTGTGGTCTCAGTTTGGGCGAGCGGCGGGGCTGCCGTTTTCAGCCGAACCATGGTGTTTTCACCATTGGCCGGCACAGGGCGGCTGCGGACCGGGCGCATGGGAAGGCAAACCGTGACGGTTGTGCCCTCGTCCGGGCGGCTGTCGAAAGTGATTGTGCCGCCGTGCAGGTCTACCAGACCTTTAACCACGGAAAGGCCCAGGCCCGACCCTTCAAAATGGCGGTCATGGCCGTTGTCCGCCTGGAGGAACGGCTCTCCGATGCGGGCAATAAAGTCCGGCTGCATGCCAATGCCCGTATCGCTCACGACAAAGCGCATGGAACCATTATAGCGGTCCACATGGACACGAACGTCTCCCTGGGGTGGGGTGAATTTAATGGCGTTGGAAACCAAATTGATGAGAATTTGCTGGCAGGCGCGGCGATCTGCGCGCAATTGCGGGAGATCATCAGCCACGGTGGCGCTCACGCGCACATCTTCTTTCACGGCCATAGTTTGCAGCATGCCGGTGGTGGCACTAACCACATTGCCCACGTTAAAGCTGGTGATCGACAATTCGTACTTGCCAGCAGAGATGCGAGACAGGTCCAGCATCTCATTGACCACTTGCAGCAGGTGCTCACCGGATTCGTTGATGAGGCTTACATATTCGGCCTGCTTTTCATTGGCGAGCGCGCCAAAAAGCTCCTGGCGCAAGATATCGGAAAAGCCGATGATGGCGTTGAGGGGCGTGCGCAATTCATGGCTCATGGTGGTGATGAACCGACGCCGGTCTCCATCGGCCTTGTCATTACGCTCCCTTTGGGCCGCCAGTTCCGCCTTGACGGTGGTCAGCGCATGTCTGTCGCGGGTCACCGCGATAAGTTGGGACTTGCCGGTACGGGGGCACAGTTGCGCGCGCACCGTCATGGTGACCGGCCGCCATATGCAATCTTTCATGCCCTTAGTGCGAAGGCGCAGGGAAACCGTGCACTCCCCGCTGTGATAAGCATCTGAAAAGGCTTTCAAATAGGCGATGCGGTCCTGAAGGTGAACCCTGTCCAGAAAACCCTTATTGAGCAAATCACTGGCAGGCACACCAAGCAGGCTCTTGGCGGCAGGAGAGACGAAAAGTGCCTCTCCCTTCACGCTGTGCTTTGTGACCAAATCAGCAGCATTTTCGGCAATCAACCGAAATCGTTCCCGCTCCGACCCGATTTGAAGCGCCAATGTGGATTGAAGAGCCGCAAGACGCAGGGCGAGAACCACTGCGTAAAGAACACCCGCCGCCGTCGCGCCATACCATGCAACGTTTGCGGGAATGGGTGAGCCGTAAAACCCATTGTAGGAGCACAGCGCAACGAGGGCGATGGCCACAGCTGCTAAAACAGTATTGCGGGCGAGACCGCGGCGGCCCCCATGCAGCGCGCCCTCCATTGGAATCACGCATAACAGCAGCAAAAACGGTGAAGCTAGGCCTTGGGAAGAAAGGGCGAGCGTTGCAATGATACCCGCAAGGCAAATATGCAGGGCCCGCGTAACTGCCTCCAGCCGACCTGTGCGGGACAGGGCATAGGCCAGCACAAACGGCGTCATCGACCATGCTGCGACGGAGAGACTGAAAAAGCCCATGCTGCTTTGAAAAACCAGCATGGGTGGAATTGCCAAAAGCAGCAAAGCACCCGTCGCCAAGGCGCGCGCGATGAACAGGGCATGCTGGCGATGGGCGTGGGTATTTGGCGCAATGGAGGGATGAACCCACGCACTGGACCAAGAAGATGCCACTGCCCCGCGGGACAAAGCAGCCTTCTCGGCCGACGTTCGGGTCGCATTGGTGAGGGAAATACGCAAAACACATCCTCAAGGCACAGATCAGCGTGCTGTTGAAGATGAAGTTTGTCATACGGACTTTAACACAAAACTAAACATGAGAGCACGTCGTCCATTTCGCCGTGAAAATATGCGGCCAATGGCGCAATGAAGCTGCGGACCTTGGCCGCACGGGTGCGGGTGGTTAAATGACACTCATAAGTAAGAGCGGAGCAGCCCCATGTCTTATCCTTTGACGACCGACACGGATATTGAGGAAATCATTGAGAATTTCGAAATGCTGGATGATTGGGAAGATCGTTATTCTTACCTGATCGAACTGGGCAAAGCGCTGAAACCATTGGATGAATCTGAAATGGTGGACGACAATAAAGTCAATGGATGCGTGAGCCAGGTGTGGTTGGTGAGCGAGCCCGAGGGGCCGAAATACAATTTTCGCGGTGGGTCAGATGCTCACATCGTGCGCGGCTTGGTGGCCATTGCGCTGACGCTTTTTTCCGACAAGACCCGCGAGGAAATTGCGACCATTGATGCGGAGGATACCTTTCGCCAAATTGGCTTGCAGGAGCACATCACACCCCAGCGGGCCAACGGATTGCGCGCCATGGTGGAGCGCATCCGGGAAGAAAGCCAAATTGCAGCGTAAGCCTCCGCTGTGGCTGGGTCTTAAAGGGCCCTGATACCATTTCGGCTTGGGGCGCGCGCGACCATGCCATAATGGCGGGCCAGCAGTTCCAAACCGGCCCTTAAAAGAATTTTCTCGGAACGGGGTGGCCATCGGCGTTCCCGCTCCACGCACTCCAACCCTTTGAGATAACAGCACACGTCAGCCACCACGCCTGAAAGGTCCGGCCCCAGCGCGTCCAATGCGCCATTTAAGCGGCTGCGTGCATCAAGGGCATAGTCGCTCATATCCGTGGCCGAATTTGAGCCACCCTGCCCTTTCTTTGAAATGAGCGTCATGTCCCAACTGGCCGTGACGCGTGGCGTCATTTGCCCCTTTGTAAAGTCCATCCGCAGTTTTTCACCGGCGGCGAAAGCGGCATCGCTCAAAAACGGGTTGCCTTCCTGGGTGCGCCACTTGCGCAAACGGGCAAGGGGCGATTCCGATATGTTGAGGGTGACCGTGTGGTGCTCGCCATTCATTTGAATGGTTGCTTGAGCTAAATCCCGATGTTGAGAGGCAAATCTCTCATTCTCATCTGCCGTATCGAAGGAAAGGCGTGCGAGAAGCGCTTCCCCCGCTGGCAGAAGACCAATTTTCCCTTCAGCAATCCAGATTGCCCCTTCCTGCGCAAGCTGTTTGAGTGTGCCGGCACAAACAGCGAGGGAAGCATTGGCTTTTCCTTTCAGGACGCGGGTGTTGGCTTGGCCTTGCATGGCCGTGCAAAACACTTGTGAGTGTGATTTTACGAAAGTGAGTAGCCTTTTGGTGCGTTGCTGGTCTTTTGTCTTTGCTGGTTCCTTTTGCGTCATACCGCTTCCCCTCGGTTCTTTGAATCGGGAAAATGGTTCGACAAATCGTGGCCCGAGCAGCCAAGCGTATAACAATGGCCCATGGCCGCGCGGGCTTCCATCAGCACGGCTTCCAGCTGACAAATTGTTGTATCAAATGCCATATCATCGCGCTTTTCCTCGATCAGCGCACAGGCATGGGCAACGGTCGTTCGGTCTCGGTTGAAATGGAGCCCCACCTCCGTCAGCAACAGGCTAAAAGTGGTGTGGCAAAGATACATGGCCACCTGGCGTGCCAGCGCAATGTCTGCGGTACTGCGCGTTTTGCGGCGCAGGCTCGCCAACGGTACGCCCAAGACGATGGCCACCGTGCGCTCGCATAGATCACCCACATGATCGCGATAGTGTTCGTCGCCCTCGCGGGTGGAAACAACCCGCCGGCCTTGCGCAAGGGGTAAGCGATGGATGGTTGCGCTGGCAGCAGCTTGTTTCACCGCTGGCTCACCCTTTTCAGGCTTTGCTGCCATACCAGCCTTGAGCTTGGTCTTTGGGCGCAACCTAGTTTTCGTTCGTCTTTGTGCTTGTCGTGTCATGGCCTTGATGCTCCCTCGTTCACATGATCCGGCAAAAGGATTTTATTCCTATATTCTGACGCGGGGATAAGTTTCAGTCCTTTTTTTGTGGGGGCCGCTCTAGCGTAGGGCGACCGCGCCGTGGTTGTTGTTAATTTAGAACATATAGTGAACAAAGTGAAGGGTGAGTCAAGACCGGGCGACACAAGCGGTGTGCTTGGCCACGGGCTTATGCAAGAAACCAATGCATTGGTTAATGCGTACCAATAAAAACGGCGCCCCGAGGAGCGCCGTTTTGTTTAATCTGAATTTTTGCCCTGTCTCCTGAAGAACCTAAAGGAGATAGAGGGTGTAAAATCTGTGTTTTCAAGCGAATCTATGCATAGTTCCTCTTCAACGGCATGTTGCTGTTTGCAAGCACACCCTTAAATGCATGGCCGTTTCGCCCCGAACACAAAGCCACTAGCTGGCTTGTTTTTTCTGGCCCAAACCCATTTCTTTGGCCAAACGCGAACGCTCTTCTGCGTAAGCGGGCGCAACCATGGGATAATCGGAAGGAAGACCCCATTTTTCCCGATACTGGTCAGGCGACAAGTCGTAGTGGGTTTTCAGGTGCCGCTTCAAGGATTTGAACTTTTTCCCGTCTTCCAGGCAGATGAGGAAATCACGGTTGAGCGACTTTTTAATGGAAACAGCTGGTTTGGGCTTCTCCGCCGGCGGCTCCTTTGGCGCCGCAGACAAACTGCCCAAAGCAGTGTGTACATCGTTGATAAGGCCGGGCAAATCGCCAGCTGCGAGGGGGTTATTGCTAACATAAGCAGAAACCACCTGGGATGTCAGCTCGACCACCATGACGTGATCGTCCATTACTGTTTCTTCCATGATATTATCCCTGTTTGTGATACATGTTTCGAGAAGAAGAGCTCTTCCCGTTTGAATAACGGACGCGCTTAGAAATTGAGGGTTGCCGCGTCCGGTAATGGGGCGCGTAAATGCCGCAGAACGTTCTGTCAATAGTATTTGGTGATTTCCCCAGCCAGTTCAACTTCAACTCAGCAAGGCTTTGCTGTTTTAAATTTGCTATATTGGAGTGCTGGGGCGGAGCACTTGGCGTATAGAAAGTGGAGAAAAGAAATCTACAATTCTCCATCGTAGTTGAACGGCGCCACCGCACCTGTGTGCAATTGGTTCAACCCATTGATCGCAATTCACTGTCAGCCCTATATGCCTGCAAATTTCAAATATGATGCAACCAAGTCGCGACAAGCGCGTTTCAGCCTTGATCTTAAGTGCGTCATTTCATTTCGGGTTGGACATCGTTGCTACGCGCCCTGTTCATTTTTTTAAGCCTTTTCGCTCTCTGGTTGCTGCTTTCGGGCCTCTATAAGCCGATTGTGGTGTCGTTCGGCTTTGTTTCCAGCATCCTGGTGACTTTCATCGTTTATCGGCTGGGGTTGATGGGAAAGCGGGGGATTTTCAATCACCTGAAAACGTTTGCCTTTTTCCGGTATCTGTTTTGGCTTACCGTCGAAGTGGGGAAAGCGGACTGGGCTGTTACAAAAGTAATCCTGTCGCCTTCCTTGCCCAAGCGTCAGCGGCTCATCCGCGTTCCCTGCGGGCAAAACAGCGATGTGGCGCGCATGATCTATGCCAATTCCATTACGCTGACGCCGGGAACCGTGACCGTGGAGACGGAAGAGGACCATTTTATCGTTCACGCTTTGACAGACGAGTCGGCCGACGCAGCAGGGTTGGCGGCTATGGGCGACAGGGTTAGCGCCATGGAGCGCATGATGAGCAGACGACGGGTGAGGTCATAATGGCTGCGTTCATCTCTCTGGTTATTTTTCTGTGCATGGTGATGTTAATGATCCGCCTGTTTGCGGGTCCCACACTTTACGACCGGGTGTTGGCGCTCAACACTTTCGGCACATGCACGGTTTTGCTCATTGGCGCTATGAGCCTATTATTTGGGCGGATGGATTATCTGGATATCGCCCTGCTCTACGCCCTCATCAACTTTGTGGGCACCATCGCCATCCTGAAATTCTTCCGCTATCGCACGTTGGGTGACACCCCGGAAGAGTTGGAGATGGTGCGTGATCCAAAACAGGGCAAAGCGCCATGATTGGTGTTGATTGGTTTTTAGCAAATTGGGCCAATGTGGCCTCGTGGATATGCCTCATCGCCGGTGGATTTTTTCTGTTTGTCGGCTCTTTGGGAATGTTGCGGTTTCAAGATTTCTGGTCACGCCTGCACGGAGCAGCCGTGCTTGATTCAGCCGGTGCGGGGCTCATTTTGTTTGGCATTATGTTTCAAACGGGTTTGACGCTGGTGACCGTCAAACTGATCGCCATCGTCCTTTTCTTGCTCATAACCGGACCAACCGCCTGCCACGCGGTGGCCAATGCCGCTTTTGTTTCCGGTTCCCGACCCTGCGATTTGATTGAAGACGAGACGGAGAAAGCCGCCCAACCGAAGAAAGA
Organism: Pseudomonadota bacterium; assembly: GCA_039198355.1. Lineage (GTDB taxonomy): Bacteria > Pseudomonadota > Alphaproteobacteria > Rhizobiales > Rhizobiaceae > Pseudahrensia. Next base: position 81,434 of record JBCCTO010000006.1, on the reverse strand, counting down.
GGAAGCTGCATAATGGAATTGGCGCTTACCCTTCTCCTCTATCTGGCGCTGGTGGGGACGGCCCTTGCTATTATTTTCATGCGCCGTCTCTTTGCGGTGGTCATCCTTTCTGGCGTGTTCAGCCTGCTGTGTGCTCTGCTGTATATCGTGATGGATGCTGCGGATGTGGCCTTCACGGAGGCAGCTGTTGGAGCGGGCATATCCACCATTCTTATGCTCGGCACTATTGCGCTGACCGCACGGTCTGAATCTCTCAAGTTCAACCCATCGGCAGTCCCCCTGGGCGTGGTTCTTCTGGTGGGTGGGGTGTTGATTTACGGCACGTGGGACATGCCCAATTTCGGCGATCCCACCGCACCCGTCCACACCCATGTGGGGCCGGATTATATCGCCCGTACACCCGTGGAAGTGGACATTCCCAACGTTGTTACAGCCGTTTTGGCCACCTACCGGGCTTTCGATACGCTGGGCGAGGTCGCGGTGGTGTTCACCGCCGGGCTTGGGGTTTGGCTTTTGTTGGTCAACGGTTTTGGCAGCGGCGCCAGCCGCCGCGATAGCGAACAGAAGGATGGCAAAGGCTGATGGACCATCATCTTATTTTACGCAGTGTCACGCGCCTGCTTGTGGGTCCCATATTGCTCTTCGGCCTTTATGTGCAGTTTCACGGGGAATATGGCCCCGGGGGCGGCTTTCAGGCTGGCGTTATTTTCGCCGTGGGTTTCATTCTGTACGGCACGGTTTTCACGCTGCGCCGCCTGAAAGCCATCGTTCCAGATTGGTTTATCATGGGCCTGGTGGCGCTGGGTCTGCTCATCTATCTGCTCACTGGCGTGGTTACTATGATTTTGGGTGGCAATTATCTCGACTACAACGCCCTTGGCCTGTCCCCCATCGGCAGCCAACATTTAGGCATCATCTCCATTGAACTGGGCGTGGGCATTACCGTCTTTGCGGTGATGATGGCGGTCTACTACGCCTTCGTGAGCCGCCCTCCGAGACTGGACGATAAAGACTGGTAGCATGGATCGCTTATTCGACATCAGCTTTGTGCTGGGCCACCTCAACTATTGGCTCTTCGTCATCCTCATGCTGACAGGGCTCTATATCGTGGTGGCGCGGGGCAATTTGCTCAAAAAGATCGTTGGGCTGAACCTGTTTCAGGCCGCGGTCTTCATGCTGTTTATCTCCATGGGAAAACGGGCGGGCGGCACTGCGCCCATTTTTAATGGCGTGGCGGACCAGACTTATTCTAACCCCCTGCCCCATGTCTTGATTCTCACCGCCATCGTGGTGGGCATCGCCACAACGTCTTTAGGCTTGGCGCTGATTGTGCGGGTCAACGAAAGCTACGGGACCATCGAGGAAGATGAAATTCTCGCCGCTGATCTCATGGCGGACAAGGCGGAAGAGGCTGAAGAAGCCAAGACGAGGGTTGAAGCGTGAATTTTCTTCCCCCGTTTGTGCTGGATCATATCCCGCTCTTGGCCATTCTCAGCCCGCTGCTGGCCTCGCCGCTCATCGTGTTGTTTCGCAATAGAAATATTGCTTTCGTTATTTCCTGGGTCGCCGCGGCCGTGTCATTTGTCTTATCCGCCGCCATGCTCTCCATGACGATTGGCGGAGACACGCTGTCCTATCACATTGGTGGCTGGGCCCCGCCCTTGGGCATTGAATACCGTGTGGATGCGGCTAGTGCCCTCGTTTTAGTGGTCATATCGCTGACCGCCTTCATCATGATGCCTTACGCCCACAAAAGCATTGATGCGGAGATTGACCGGCGGCACCACACGCTCTTCTACGCCTCGCTGATGCTATGCTTTTGCGGCCTCATGGGTGTGACGATAACGGGCGATGCCTTTAACGTTTTCGTCTTTTTGGAAATCTCCTCCCTATCCACTTATGTTCTGGTGGCGTTGGGTGCCAAGCGGGACCGGAGGGCACTGGCCGCCGCTTATGACTATCTGATCCTCGGCACCATTGGTGCCACTTTCTTCGTCATTGGCCTCGGCTTCATCTACATGGCCACGGGCACGCTCAACATGGTGGACTTGGCGGAGCGGCTGGCGAATGAGGAATCAAACCGCACGGTGCGCAGCGCCATCGCTTTTATCGTCATTGGCATGGGTTTGAAATTTGCCATGTTCCCCATGCACCGCTGGCTGCCCGGTGCCTACACCTTTGCCCCCTCAGCAATTTCAGTATTTCTGGCAGCGACGGCCACCAAGGTGGCGCTGTTCGTAGTCATGCGCTTCCTTTTCAACGTCTTTTCGGTGGAGTTTGAGTTTGAGCGCGACATGCTTGAATTCATCGTCATGCCGCTGGCGTTGATCGCCATGTTCACCGGCTCGTTCGTCGCTATTTATCAATCAGACTTCAAACGCTTACTGGCCTTCTCTTCCATCGCGCAGGTGGGATACATGCTGCTGGGCATTTGCCTGTTGAATGTGGAAGGCGTGAGCGCGGCCCTGCTGCACATGTTCAACCATGGCATCACGAAGGGCGCGCTGTTCATGGCCGCCGGGGTGCTCGTTTATCGCCAAAAGGACGCGCTTGTGGCGCAAATGGCCGGCCTTGGAAAACGCATGCCCCTCACGGCAGCCGCCATTGGTATTGGCTTGCTCAGTCTCATCGGTGTGCCGGGCACAGCGGGTTTTGCGTCCAAATGGGTGCTTTTGAACGCGACGCTGGAAAAGGGTTGGTGGCCCGTCACAGCGCTGGTGGTCATGTCGTCTTTGGTGACGGTGTTTTATTCCTGGCGCTTGATGGAGACCATGTATTTGCAACCAGCGCCCGAAGGGGCAGCCAAAAAAGAGGCTCCGCTGGCTCTGCTGATACCGTTGTGGGTTTTGACCATCGCCACCATCTGGTTCGGCCTTCAGGCCAATATCACCATCGGCGCCGCTACAGCCGGTGCGGAAGCGCTGCTTAATCGCGGCTTCTTGACGGATACGCCCATTATTGTGGGGATGCCGGGACGATGAGCGAACTGTTGACTCCCCCCGTGTTGATCGCCCTCAGCATAGCACTGCCCTTTTTGGCGTTTTTGGGCTGCCTGCTGCTGCCGCGACAAGACAATTTGCGAGATTGGCTGACGCTTGTTTTAGCCGTTGCGCTATTCGCCACCGTGGTGACCATTTTCACGCAGTTTCAAGCTGGAACATCGTTTGCGGTTGAGGTGATCTCCTTTTCGCCCAGCCTTTCCATCGGCTTTGAAATTGAGCGGCTTGGCCTCGTCTTTGCGCTGGTGGCATCTTCCCTTTGGATCCTCACCCACCTTTATGGCGTGGGTTACATGCGGGGGAACAAGGAAAAGAAACACGCCCGCTTCTTCGGCGCGTTTGCCTTTGCCATTTCTGCCACCATGGGCTTGGCCTTCTCATCCAATCTGCTGACCTTATTCTTGTTTTACGAGGCCCTCACCGTCTCCACCTATCCCCTGGTGGCCCATAAGGAGACGGCGGAGGCCAAGTCTGGCGCTCGGGTCTATTTGGGCATTTTGATGGGCACCAGTATCGCCCTTTTGCTGACGGCCATCGTGTCCACCTATGTGGTGGCCGGGCGTTTGGACTTTGTGCCGGGCGGGCTTTTGAGCGACCCGTCCGTTGGGCCGGTGAACAGCACAACTTTGGTGGTCTTGTTGGCGCTTTTCGCGTTTGGCATCGGCAAAGCGGCGCTTATGCCTTTTCACCGCTGGTTGCCCGCCGCCATGGTGGCGCCCACGCCGGTGAGCGCGCTGTTGCATGCTGTGGCTGTGGTGAAAGCGGGCGTGTTCACAATGCTCAAAGTGGGCGTCTACATTTTCGGCATCGACCGGCTGGCGGAAACTGGCGCGTCGCAATGGCTCATGTGGGTGGCCGCCGTTTCCATTCTCACAGCTTCACTGATTGCCATGCAGCAGGACAATCTCAAAAAGCGGCTGGCTTATTCCACGGTGAGCCAGCTGTCCTACATAACGCTTGGCATGGCACTGGCCAATTCTTTGGGCGTGTTGGGGGGTGGCCTGCATATCGTTACCCACGCCTTTGGCAAGATCACTCTGTTTATGTGCGCCGGGGCCATTTACGTGGCCACCCACAAGACAGAGATTTCCCAAATGCGCGGGCTGGGGCGGCAAATGCCGTTTACCTTCATCGCCTTTGGCATCGGTGCGCTCAGCATTATCGGGCTTCCGCCGCTGACAGGTTCGTGGAGCAAATGGACACTCTTGCTCGCCTCCGCCGATGCGGGTCAGTTGGTGATTATGGGCGTGCTGATGCTCTCGTCTTTGCTTAACGTCGCCTATCTCCTGCCCATTTTTGCGCGTGGTTTTTATGGCGACGGCATTAAGCCGGCCCAATCCACATGGCGCGAACGCTTGGCAGAAGCGCCCGTCCTGTGCGTGTTGCCGCCCTGCATTACAGCGCTGGGCTGTTTGATCCTGTTCTTCGTGAGCGACGACATCGTCGCCTTCCTGCAACCCATCGCCACGACCGTGACTGCGGGCGCACAATAGGGAGGCCAAGATGAGCGACAACGCCGATCAAAACCATTCCGAGACCGAGCACATTCACCCTCTAGGTCGCGCGCTCTTGTGGATTGAGCAGCCTGACAATATTGGCCGCATGATCGGCTTTCTGGCCGTCCTATGCTTCTTCCTTGTGGTGGGCGATTTTGTCTTCAACCGCTATGGCTATTTCGATTTTGAAGAGACTTACGGATTTTACCCCGTCCTGGCTGTCTGCGCCTTTTTTATCGTTACCTTTGCGGTGCGCGTTCTTCGCTATTTTGTGCAGCTACCGGCAAACTATTATGGCTCCAATTCGGTGGAGGGGGAGGCTTTTCCAGAGCAGGATTTAGGCGTGAAGGAATTTGGCCGTGATTGACGCCCTTACCGCCTTTGCCAGTGCCATGCTGGCCACGCCCATGGTCGTATTTCTGGTGGCAGCTGCGCTTGTGGCGTTGTTGCCCCGTGGACCTGTTGCAGCGGCGGTCACCATCATCGCCCCAGTGGTGAGCGCATGGTGGATTTGGACGAGCCTGCCCGGCACCTATGGCCTGCTGAACTATGGCGATTTGGAACTGGCGCTCATGCGCAATGACAAGTTTGCCACCCTGTTTGGCTACGTGTTCTCGCTCGCCGCCTTCCTGATCGCCATTTACGGCTGGCATGTGCGGGACAAGGTGCAACAGATCGCAACCCTGCTCTACGCAGGCTCCGCCATTGGGGCCGTCTTTGCAGCCGATCTGGTGACGCTTTTTGTCTATTGGGAAGCGACAGCCCTCACCTCCGTTTTCCTCATCTGGGCGCGCCGGACGGAAGGGGCTTACACCACCGGCATGCGCTATCTGCTGGTGCAAATCGGGTCCGGTGTCATTTTAGTGGCCGGGATCGCTATCCATTATCAGGTCTCGGGTTCCATCGCCATGGATCGCCTGAATGGCGCGGGGCCGGAGAGCTGGAACCTGGGCATTTGGCTCATCCTGCTGGCCTTTGGCATCAAATGCGCGTTCCCGCTGTTGCACACCTGGCTGAAAGACGCTTACCCGGCTGCCACCGTCGTGGGCACGGTCACACTATCCGCTTTCACCACCAAGATGGCGGTCTATTGCCTGGCGCGGGCTTTTCCCGGCACGGAAATGCTCATCTATATCGGCGCGGTAATGGCTGTGTTTCCCATCATCTTTGCGGAAATTGAAAATGATCTGCGCCGGGTGCTGTCCTACTCCCTGAACATCCAGCTTGGCTTTATGATTGTCGGCGTTGGCGTGGGCACGGACATGGCGCTGAATGGCACGGCAGCCCATGCCTTTGTGAGCGTGCTCTACAAAGGACTATTGTTTATGACGGTTGGAGCGGTTTTGTTCCGCACCGGCACATCCAAGGCGACGGATTTGGGCGGGCTTTACCGCACCATGCCCCTCACCATGATTTGTTGTGTGATCGGGGCAGCCTCTATTTCTGCCTTCCCCTTGTTCTCCGGCTTTGTGGCCAAGTCTTTGATTTTCAGCGCCACGGCCAAAGAATCATACCCCTATGTTTGGGCCGTACTTGTGTTCTCATCAGCCGCCGTGTTCAGCCATTCAGGCATCAAGGTTCCCTATTTCACCTTTTTTGCCAAAGACAGCGGCAAGCGGCCTGCGGAGGCGCCCGGGCACATGCTGTTGGCCATGGCGGCCATGGCCGCTTTTTGCATCGGCATTGGTGTGTTCCCCCAACAATTCTACGCGCTGCTCCCCTATGACGTTGAGTATCAGCCCTATACGTCTGCCCATATTCTTTCGCAGCTCCAGCTTTTGCTTTTTGTGTTCCTGACGTTTGCACTCTTGGCCCGCTTTGGTTTCTTCCCCGCAGCCAATCGGGTAAGCACGCTGGATGTGGATTGGTTTTACCGCAAAGCAGGGCCTGCCATTGGCCGCTTTGGTGTGATGCTCACATCCACCGTGTGGCGGGAATCCGCCCGGGGCTTCCGCTTTTTGGTGGATCAGGGCCAACGGGCCGTTGGTACAGTCTACGGTTTGAATGGCCGGGCAGCTGGGGTGCAGCCCACAGGCACGATGGTGCTTTGGCTCGCCATTTTGCTGGGGGCGGCGCTGGCGGTCAACCTGCTGGATGTGCGCTGACGTGAGCGCTTTTGGCCGCTTGTTTGGCTGCCCCTGGTTTCTTACCCCTGCCGAAACAACACGGAGGTCGCATCATGCTCAAAATGGTTAAATCGCCCGCTGAATGGCGCGAAGAACTCACACCAGAACAGTATTATGTTTTGCGCGATGAAGGCACGGAGCGGGCCTTCACCAGCCCGCTAAACGATGAAAAACGCGACGGCGTTTTCAACTGTGCAGGATGTGGGAGTCCCCTTTTTTCGTCGGATACGAAGTTTGACTCAGGCACCGGCTGGCCCAGCTTTTATGCGCCTATCGATGGCAAGGCTGTTACCGAGCACACCGACCGCAAGTTTTTCATGGTCCGCACCGAAGTGCGCTGCGCCAATTGCGATGGACATTTGGGCCACGTTTTCAGTGATGGACCGCACCCCACGGGCCTTCGCTACTGTATGAATGGCGTAGCCATGGAATTTGAACCGAAGGATGAAGAGTGACCGGTTTCGATCTCTCCCAAGCAACGCCTCCCGTTGCTGAAAAACGCCCTTACCAAACCCAGTGGCACGGGCGTACCCTGACGGATGATTATGCGTGGCTGCGGGCTGATAACTGGCAAGATGTCATGCGCGATCCATCCGCCTTGCCGGATGATATTCGCGCTTATCTCGATGCAGAAAATTCCTATCAAGAGGCGCTGCTGGCAGACACAAAGGGCCTGCAAGACGAACTCTTTGAAGAGATGAAGGGGCGCATTAAGCAGGATGAATCATCCGTGCCATCGCCCGATGGCCCCTATGCCTATGCCAGCCGTTATGAGGAGGGGAAAGAGTATCCGCTGTTCATCCGTACCAATCGGGACGGAAGCGACGAAACGGTGTTATTTGACGGGCCCGGCGAAGCGGAGCCATTTGAGTATTTCTCCCTGGGCATGATGGAGCATTCTCCAGACCATAAACGCTTGGCGTGGAGTGTGGATACCAACGGTTCTGAATTTCATCACATGCGCATTCGCGATGTGGAAAGCGGAACGGATAGCGATAAGATCACCCGCGACGTGGGCAGTTTTGAGTGGTGTGCCGACAGCCGATCGTTTGTCTATGTGAAGGTGGATGAGAATCACCGCCCCAACAAGGTGTTCTTCAAGGCACCGGACGCTGAAGAGGTGTTGCTCTACGAAGAAAAAGACCCGCGCTTTTACGTGCATGTGGCCAAGTCTTTGGACGGCAAGTGGATGATGATCCACACGGGGCAAAATGATGAAGACGAGGTTTATCTGCTACGCGCAGACGATCCCACAACTGGCATGACTTTGGTAGCACCCCGCCGTGCCGGGCACGAATACAGCCTTGATATTCGCCAAGATGATCTTTTCATCACAACAAACTCTCAGGGCGCTGAAAATTTTCGCATTATGACAGCGAAGGTGGACCAACCCCAGGAAGAGCATTGGCAAGAATTGATCCCCCATCGGGAGGAGGTGCTTATTACCGGCACTTTTGTAGTTCGCAACTATTTCGTGCGCAGCGAACGGGAAAATGCCCTGCCCCGCATCGTGGTGCGGGACCTGACGACCGAGGAAGAGCATACCATCAAGTTCGATGAGGAGGCTTATGGGCTGGGCATGTCCTCCGGCTATGAATTCGACACGCAGATGATGCGGTTTTCTTATTCTTCGCCGTCCACGCCGTCTCAAGTGTGGGATTATGACATGGCCACGCGAGAGCGGGTGTTGCGCAAGGAACAGGAAATTCCTTCCGGCCACGTGAGGGCGAACTATGTAGTTCGCCGTCTGCACGCCCCGTCCTTTGACGGCGAGAAAGTACCGCTCACGGTATTGCATCACAAAGACACACCGCTCGATGGGTCTGCACCTTGCCTGCTCTACGGTTATGGTTCCTATGGGGCTGGTATGCCAGCGGGGTTTGCCGTCAATCGGTTGAGCCTGGTTGATCGCGGTTTCATCTATTGCACAGCACATATTCGCGGCGGTGACGAGAAAGGCCGCCACTGGTATGAGCAGACCAAAAAGGCAGGTAAAACCAAGACCTTCAAGGACTTCATCGCCGCTGGCACCTACCTGGCCGAACAGGGTTTCACTTCTAAAGGCAAGATTGTGGCCATGGGTGGCTCCGCAGGCGGGTTGCTCATGGGGGCCGTCGTTAACATGGCGCCCAACCTGTTTTCCGGCATTATTGCGCAGGTGCCGTTTGTTGATGTGCTAAACACAATGCTGGACGACACTCTCCCCCTCACCCCCGGCGAATGGAGCCAGTGGGGCAACCCCATCGAGAGCGCAGAAGAGTTCGATATCATCGCAAACTATTCGCCCTATGACAATGTGGTGGCGCAGGACTACCCACCCATCTTCGCCCTCTCCGGCCTGACGGACCCCCGCGTGCAATATTGGGAGCCCTCCAAATGGGTGGCCAAGTTGCGGGAGATGACCCAAGGCAAGTCGGCCATCCTCTTAAAGACCAATATGGGCTCAGGCCATTTCGGCAAGACTGGCCGGTTTGCGTATTTGGAAGAAGTGGCGCTTGTATACGCTTTCGCGCTGAAAGCGGCTGGCAGAGCTTAAAAAAAGCCCGGTCGGATGACCGGGCTTTCTTTCTTCTTGCGTCTTAGGCCGATTTGATCGGCCTATCTACACAGTATCAGGAGATCCGCCGATCAAGTTGTCAGATGACGATATTGGGCGGTTTAGGCCGTAGCCTCGCTGTAAAGCTTTGCTACGTATTCCCAGTTGATGAGATTATCGACGAACGCTTCCAGATATTTAGGGCGGGCGTTGCGGTAATCGATGTAGTAGGAATGCTCCCACACGTCGCAGCCCAAAATGGGCTTGGCCCCGTGGATCAGCGGATTTTCACCGTTAGGCGTTTTCATGATTTCCAGCTTGCCGTCTTTATTGACAGCAATCCAGCACCAGCCAGAGCCGAATTGTGTGGCGCCAGCAGCCATGAAATCGGCCTTGAATTTGTCGTAGCCGCCCAAATCGGCGGTGATGGCTTTTTCCAGTTCGGAAGGCATGGACTTGCCACCGCCGTTGGGGGCCATCCAATGCCAGAAGTGAATGTGATTGTAGTGCTGCGCTGCATTGTTGAAGAGACCGGCATTGGTGCCATGGCTTTCACGCACGATATCTTCCAACGACTTGTCGGCCATGCCCGCTTCCTCAGCAAGCTTGTTGCCATTGTCCACATAGGCCTTGTGGTGCTTGTCGTGGTGAAATTCCAACGTTTCGGCGGACATGTAATCGCCCAGCGCATCATAGGCATAGGGAAGATCGGGAAGGGTAAAGGCCATGGGGGTCTCCTTTTCAAATGGGTGGGCGGCGGATGAGTTTGCGCTGCCCGGCAATGAATAATTGTTTTAACGGCGTGACACAGCGTGCCGCGTGCGCTGCACTATAGAGAGAACGGCCCGCCGGTCACCATGGTTCCCGCACAACGTGCCGGAATGCCGCGAATTTGTTTTGCTTTTTTCGGGAACAAGTAGCTGTTTGGATCGAGCAAACCACCAAGCGAGCACCCCATGCCCAAAGCCTACATTTTCGATGCCTATGGTACACTCTTTGATGTTCACGCGGCCGTCCGATCCTATGCCGAAAAACTTGGGCCGGACAGCGCGGCGATTTCTGAGACCTGGCGACAAAAACAGCTGGAATACACTTGGGTTCGAACCCTGGCCGGTGAGTATCAAGACTTTTGGGAGCTGACACAGCAGGCGCTGGACTTTGCCCTTGCCAAATATCCGTCCGCCAACACGGCCATGCGCGATGATTTGCTGAACGCTTATTTTCACCTTGAGGCCTACGAAGAGGTGGGACGTGTTTTGGGTGGCTTGAAAGAAAGCGGTGCCCAGACGGGCATTTTATCCAATGGTTCCAGTGCCATGCTGGAAGCGGCGGTGGAAAATGCTGGTTTGGCTGAAGTCTTGGACAATCTGATCTCGGTGGATACCATTCAGATGTTCAAACCGCGCCGTGAGGTTTATCATATGGTGCCGGAGCGGATGCGAGTAGAAGCGCAGGACGTGTCTTTTCAGTCCTCCAATCGGTGGGACATTGCGGGCGCAAAGGCTTTTGGGTTCACCACCGTTTGGTGCAATCGCACGGGCCAGCCGGATGAATATGCCGACATGGCCGCCGACCGTGTGATAAGCGACCTGCGGGAATTGGTTTGAAACAAACGTGTTTGCACGTTGGGAGACTTTTACTCTCCCTCATGCTCGGCTTCATGCCGGGCATCCATTCCGCAAGACCAAACGCTTGTTTCGGTCGGCGGCATGGATTGCCGGGATAAACCCGGCAATGAGGAGCAATGACTCTTTTAGAACCCTCGCTTCAGACTGCCCAAAATGCCGCGGACCAGCGCCCGGCCCAAGGAGTTGGCGATGGAGCGGGTGACGGATTTGATGGCCGCTTCACCGACGGTCTGTCGGGAGGAACGCCGCCTGCGGCCCCGGGCGCGGCTGCCTTTGAGGCGCTTTTTCTCTTCCTCCTCGCGCAGCCGCTCTTCTTCCTCCGCCTTAGCTTTCGCCTCAGCCTGCTTCGCCAAAATCTCGTAAGCCGATTCGCGATCAACGGCTTTGTCATATTGCCCGGCCACGGGGCTCATATTGATGACCTGCTGGCGCTCTTTATCCGTGAGCGGCCCAAGGCGGGATTGGGGCGGGCGGATGAGCGTGCGCTGCACCATGGAAGGCACGCCCTTGCGGGCCAAAGTGGAAACTAGCGCCTCCCCCACGCCCAGATTGGTGATCGTATCAACGGCATCAAAGTCCGGATTGGGGCGGAAGGTTTCCGCCGCCGTCTTCACCGCTTTTTGCTCGCGGGGGGTGTAGGCGCGCAGGGCGTGTTGGACGCGATTGCCCAGTTGGGCCAGCACACCATCTGGCACATCCAGCGGGTTTTGGGTCACAAAATAGACGCCAACGCCCTTGGAGCGGATGAGTTTGACCACCTGCTCCACCCTTTGGGTGAGAATTTTGGGGGCGTCTTGAAACAGCAAGTGGGCTTCATCGAAGAAGAAGACGAGCCGGGGTTTTTCAGGGTCCCCCACTTCCGGAAGTTCTTCAAACAGTTCCGACAGCAGCCACAGCAGGAAAGTGGCGTAGAGGCGGGGCGACATCATTAATTTATCCGCCGCCAGAATATTGATGGACCCGCGCCCATCGCGGGTGGTCCGCATGAGATCGGCGATTTCCAATGCCGGTTCGCCAAAGAAATAGTCACCCCCCTGCTCTTCCAGCACCAAAAGGGAACGCTGGATGGCGGAGACCGAGTGTTTGGAGACATTGCCAAGGCGGGAGGAAATTTCTTTCGACCGTTCGGCGATGTTGACCAGCAGGGATTGTAAATCCTTCAGGTCCAGCAGCAGCAGGCCTTCTTCATCGGCAATGCGAAAAGCGATGTTGAGAACACCTTCCTGCGCGTCCGTCAGGTCCATGAGGCGGGAGAGAAGAAGCGGCCCCATTTCAGAGATGGTGGTGCGGATGGGATGGCCCTGATCGCCGAAAAGGTCCCAGAAAATGGCGGGGAAATCTTGATAGGTATAGTACTCCAGACCAATATCCTCGGCCCGCTTTTCCAGAAAATCCTTGCCTTCACCGGCTTTGGCGAGACCCGACAAATCGCCTTTCACGTCAGCGCAAAATACGGGCACGCCGGCGTTAGAAAAACCTTCGGCCAAAATTTGCAGCGATACGGTTTTCCCCGTTCCGGTGGCGCCTGTAATCAGGCCATGGCGGTTGGCCAGTTTCAGGTTGAGATATTCCGGACCTTGCAGCGCATCATCCGGCGTGCGGCTGGTTCCCAGGTAAATTTTGCCGTCTTCGAGCATAGTTCGTTCCGTTTTGGGCGGGCAGGATTAATCTTCTAGTAAGGGTTTGGGCCGCCGCTGAAAAGGCGCTTGTGTGGCAGCAGGAAAACCGGGCTGAGATTTAGCCGGCCAAGCGCTCCAGAACCGTGCTCATTGAATGCAAAGGTCGCTGAGAACGCGGGGGCCGAGCCATCTCGCTTTTGCCGGAATGCGCTCCTAAATTCTGGAAAAGATCAGAAGCAAAACGAGGGCTCATGCGATTTATCCGCATCACCTTCATTACTTTATTCATACTCTTCATCCTCCCAGCGCTGGCCCATCTGGCCGTGTGGAGCGCGCGGGATCACCCGCGTTCATGGCATGAAGCGGATTGGTCTTCTGCCGATATTTTTCCAAAACAACCGGCAGTTGAGGAGGCAGGAATTTGGGTCATGTCAGCCCGCACAGGTGGGTTAAAAGGGGCTTTTGCCACCCATTCATGGCTTGTGTTGAAGAAGCCGGGGCAAGCGCAGTACGATCGCTATGATGTGGTGGGATGGGGCCGCCCAGTGCGCCACAATGGCTACGCACCGGATGCGCACTGGTATTCCAACGCGCCCCGCATTGACCACCATATTAGCGGCACAACGGCAACTGCCCTCATCCCCGCCGTTCAAAAGGCCATCACCACCTATCGCTGGCGGGAGTACGGGGATTACACCCTTTGGCCTGGCCCAAACTCCAACACTTTTGTGGCCAGCGTTCTTCATCAGGTGCCCAAATTGGCCGTCGCGCCGCCCGCCACTGCTGTCGGGCGCGATTTCCCTTGGGATGGACGCTGGGCCGGCAGACGGCAGGACGGTGCCTGGTTCGTCTCCCTGTTGGGTTATGCCGGCGCAAACATTGGCGGGCGCGCCGGGTTTGAGTTGCATTTTCTGGGCTTGGTTACCGGCGTCACCGCCGCGCTTGATGGCGTGAAACTGCCCGGCTTTGGAACGCTGCGCGTTACTTAATGCGCTCCAAAACGGAAACGTAGTTCGCCACGGCAGCACCGCCCATGTTGAAAATGCCGGCCAAGGTAGCGTCTTTGATTTGCATGCCCTCCGGTGCCGTGCCGGTGAGTTGCATGGCGGACAGGGCGTGCATAGAAACGCCGGTGGCACCGATGGGGTGACCTTTGGCTTTCAAACCACCGGAAGGGTTCACCGGCAAACGGCCCCCTTTCTCGGTCTGACCTTCCATCACCACGCGGGCACCCTGGCCCTTTTCCGCCAAGCCCATGGCTTCATATTCAATGAGTTCGGCGATGGTGAAACAGTCATGGGTTTCCACCAGCGAGAGATCATCAATGGTCAAACCCGCATCACCCAGCGCCCGCTGCCATGCGGTGGCACAACCTTCAAAGGCCAGAATATCCCGCTTGGACATGGGCAGGAAATCCTGCGCGTGGGCCGTCGCGCGCAGGGCCACCGCCCGCTCCATGCCAAGGGCCGTTTGCGCATCGGACAAAACAATCGCAGCAGCGCCATCGGAGACGAGAGAACAATCCGTGCGCTTCAACGGACCGGCCACAAAGGGGTTTTTGTCGCTTTCAGCACGGCAGAAGTCATAGCCCAGATCCTTTTGCATCTGGGCATAAGGGTTTTCCACGCCGTTCTTATGATTCTTGGCAGCGATGGCGGCCAGAGCGTCCGACTGGTCGCCATAGCGCTGGAAATAGGCCTGGGCGATGTTGCCAAAGACGCCCGCAAAACCGGCGGGCGTTTCGCCGTCTTCCGGCAGGTAAGAAGCCTTCAGCAGGTTTTGGCCGATTTCTCGGCCGGGCGTGGTGGTCATCTGCTCCACACCCACCACCAGCACATGGCGCGCCTTTTTGGCCGCAATGGCCTGCGCGCCTTGGTGAACGGCGGCGGAGCCGGTGGCGCAGGCATTCTCCACCCGCGTTGTGGGCTTGAAGCGCAGGTTTTCGTCCGCCTGTAAGATTAGAGCAGCCGTGAAGTCCTGTGCTGAAAAGCCCGCGTTGAAATGGCCGAGATAAATCTCGTCCACATCTTTGGCTTCTAGCCCCGCATGGGCCAGCGCCTCTTGGGTGACGGAAACAATTAGGCTTTCAACCGTTTCCCCTTCCAGCTTGCCAAATTTTGAATGGGACCAACCTGTAATGCACGCGACCATAGTGACCTCTCCTCATGGGGTTGGCCGCAAAGTAGTGGGCTTGCCCCCAAGCGCCAAGCCCCAACCTTGCGTTTGTCACATTGCTCGCACCAACGTTGACCAAAATGCGGCAGCGAATTAAACCGATTTAGAAATTGATTGCCCCGGAGAATTTCATGACCTTGAGAATTGCCATTAACGGATTTGGCCGTATTGGCCGCAACACTTTGCGCGCGCTGGTGGAAGCGGGCCGCGATGACATGCAGGTGGTGGCCATCAATGATCTAGCCCCCGTCGAGACCAATGCGCACCTCTTCAAATATGATTCGGTCCATGACCGCTTTCGCGGCGATGTGAAAATTGAAGGGGACACGATTGACGTGGGCACCGGCCCCATTCGTGTGACCGCCGAGCGAGACCCGAAGGCCCTGCCTTGGAGCGATGTAGATATTGCCATGGAATGCACGGGCATTTTCACGGCGCGCGATAAGGCAGCCATGCATCTGGAGAACGGCTCCAAGCGGGTGCTGATTTCCGCCCCGGGTGCCAATGCGGACAAGACCATCGTCTATGGCGTGAACCATGGCACCCTTGGTGCTAACGATGTGATCGTTTCCAACGGCTCTTGCACCACAAACTGTCTGGCCCCCGTGGCCAAGGTGCTGCACGACAGCGTGGGCATTGAGAAAGGCTACATGACCACGGTCCACGCCTATACGGGTGACCAGCCCACGCTGGATACGGCCCATAAGGACCTGCGCAGGGCGCGGGCTGCGGCCATGTCCATGATTCCCACGTCAACCGGTGCCGCCCGCGCGCTTAGTTTAGTGATTCCTGAACTGGCAGGCGTTTTGGACGGCTCCGCCATCCGGGTGCCAACGCCTAACGTATCCTGCATTGATCTCAAATTCTTGGCCGGGCGGGATACAAGCGTCGATGAAATCAATGAGATCGTCAAAGCGGCCAGCGAAGGCCCTCTGAAAGGGGTGTTGGACTATGTGAACGAGCCGCTGGTCTCCATTGATTTCAACCACGACCCCCATTCTTCCAATTTCATGGAGGGGGAGACGCAGGTGACGGGCGGCAATCTGGTGCGCGTTTTGTCCTGGTATGACAATGAATGGGGCTTCTCCAACCGCATGCTCGACACGGCTGCGGTGATGGGGAAGTTGCTGTAGGCTCTGTGCCGTCATAGGCCGGCTTGACCGGCCTATCGCCTTCCACACAAACGGATTCACCGGTCAAGCCGGTGAATGACGAACAGGAAACCTTGAGAAAATGGCTGAGGCGGTAGGACTCGAACCTACAGTCTGCGCTACCAAAAAGCGATGCCTTACCATTTGGCCACGCCTCAGCACGTGGTCGCTTTACGAACCAGCAACGGTCCGAACGCCACTGGGTTTCTATAGGACAATCAAATTTGCCGGGCAACAGGATTTGCACCCCACCGGGGCAGAAAATCTGCCGCAGTTATGCCGTTACGCCAACAATTCTTCCAGTTTCTGCCGGGCGCGTTCACTGACGGAGCGCAGCGCAAACATGCGCTCTTCATCGACGTCGTGTTCCAAGCGGGCGGAAAGCTCTTGCGGGCTTTGCAGGGCATCATTGGTGTCCAAAGCGGCGAAGTAGGGGAAACCAAAGTGCTTTTCATAGGCTTGGAAAGCGAAGTGGAGCGCTTCAACTTCGTCACTTTCGCCGGAAACCGCCTGAAGCCGGGTTTGCAAAAGGGTTTCGATTTCAGCGGTGTAAAAGGCCTGAAGCAGCGCCAGTTTGCGGCGGTCAGAGGCGTTGCGCACATGTTCAGCCATGGCTTGGTGTAGGCCGCGGATGGACTTGAAGGGACGCTCCCCCTCAACGGCTTCAGCTATCCAAGTACCGTCAGGCCAAATGTTCTTAAGCGTGTCCAGAAAGTCCCGACGCGGTAAATGATTGAGCGTTTTCAGATCCAAGTCTTTCGCGCTCCAACCGCTCTTTCATGGCATCCACGGCGAACAAAACAGCCTCCGGGGTGGCCGGGGCGTCTAGTTCTGCCGCAAAGCGCCCGCCAGACAGAGAAGAGACTGCATCGCGCAGCGCTAACCATACGGAAATGGCCAACATCAACGGAGGTTCCCCAATGGCCTTGGAGCGAAACACGGTTTCTTCCCGGTTGGGCTTATCGTCCAAAATTTCCACTTTGAAGGCGGGGGGCACATCGCGGGAGCCTGGAATTTTGTAGGTGGAGGGGCCAACAGTGCGCAGACGGCCCTTTTCGTCCCACCACAATTCCTCGCAGGTGAGCCAGCCCATGCCTTGCACAAAGGCCCCTTCGATTTGACCAAGGTCCAACGTGGGGTTCAGGGGCTTTCCACAGTCCTGCACAATATCTGTGCGCAGGCAGCGGTTTTCGCCCGTGAGCGTATCAATCACCACTTCGGAAACGGACGCGCCATAGGTGTAATAGAAAAAAGGGCGACCCTTCATAGTGGCCGCGTCCCAATGGATTTTTGGCGTGGCGTAGAAACCGGCGGCGGACAGGCTAACGCGCTTGAACCAGCATTGCTTGGCCAAGGCACCGAACGTCATGGCTTGATTTTCAAACATCACCCGCCCGCCCCGGAAAATAATCTCGTCAGTGCGGCATTCAAAATGCTCTGCGGCCACCGCCACCATACGTTCCCGGATGGTTTTGGCGGCATTATAGGCGGCAGCCCCGTTGAGGTCGGAGCCGGATGAGGCGGCCGTCGCCGATGTGTTAGGCACTTTGTCCGTGGTGGAGGCGGTGATCTTCACGTCCTCCAAAGGCAGGCCAAACACATCCGCCACCACCTGGGCCACTTTTGTGTAAAGGCCCTGCCCCATTTCCGTGCCGCCGTGGTTGAGGTGGACGGACCCGTCTTGATAGACGTGAACCAGCGAACCGGCCTGATTGAGGGCGGTGAGATTAAAACTGATGCCGAATTTTACGGGCATCATGGCGAGGCCTTTTTTGAGCACGCGATTTTCGGCGTTGAACCGATCTATCTCCGCCCGCCGTTTATCCCACTGCGCATTGGCCATCACACGGTCCACCACATCGCGGATGCGGTTGTCTTCCACGGGCTGGTCATAGGGTGTGACCTCGCCCGTGTCCGGGCCGTAATAATTGACGGCGCGCAGGGCGTTGGGGTCCATGCCCATTTCGCGGGCAATGCGGTCGATGATGGCTTCTGTGGCCAGCATGCCCTGGGGGCCACCAAAGCCGCGAAAGGCGGTATTGGAAACGGTGTTGGTCTTGGCCGCAAAGCCTGTGAAATCGGTGGCTGGCAGGTGGTAGCAATTGTCGAAATGGGTGAGCGCGCGGGTGACCACAGGGCCAGAGAGGTCTGCCACATGGCCGGAATTGGCCAGCGCTTCAATGGCGATGCCTTTGAAACGCCCCGTCTCATCCAAGCCCGCATCATAACGCATGGTGAAGCCGTGGCGCTTTCCAGTGGCGGCCATGTCATCATGGCGGCGCAGGCGGAAGCGGCACGGTTTGCCGGTTTTCTTGGCGGCCACAGCGGCAATGCAGGCGATGATGGTGGCCTGGCTTTCCTTGCCGCCAAAGGCACCGCCCATGCGGCGCACTTTCGCCTCCACCTCGTGGTTTTTTACCCCCAGCGCCAGCGCCACATGGACCTGCACTTCCGTGGGGTGCTGGGTGGAAGACCAAACCAGCATTTCATCATCTTCCCCCGGCTGGGCATAGGCCACCATGGTTTCAAGATAGAAGTGATCCTGCCCGCCCATGGTAAAACTGCCGGTGAAGCGATGGGGACTTTCCTCCAGGGCTTTGGTGGCATCACCACTGTTGAGATGCTGGGTAGGATGGGTATGTTCATCCGCGTCATAGGCCCGTTCAACATCATAAAGAGCTGGGCGTTCGTCGTAGGACACTCGCACCAGCGCCGCCGCTTGGATCGCCTGGGCCATGGTCTGCGCCACAACGCAGCCAATAATTTGCCCCAAATGCAAAACCTCACCGGCGGCAAAAATGGGTTCGTTGGCTAAAATGGGGGCGGCTTCGTTTCTGCCCGGAATATCAGCGGCAAACAGGACGGCCTTTACGCCGTCAGCGTCTCGCGCTTGCTGACTATCAATACCCGTGATTGTGCCATGGGCGATGGTGGAGAGAATGGGCGCAATATGCAGCGTGCCGGGAAGTTCCGGCATGTCATCAATGTAGATAGCCTCACCGCGCACATGGCGACGGGCGCTGTCATGGGCGTATCCCTTTCCCACCACATGACGTTCGATCACTTGGGAGGCCCGCTTGATGGGTTTGTGGATGTTCACAGCGCCATCACCTCCACCGTTTCGCCTTCAAGATCGGCCGCGAGCCGGTCCAGCAGGTTGGCAGCCACGCGCGCGCGATAGTCGGCAGACCCGCGCATGTCTGACAGTGGGGAGAATGTTTCTTTCACTGCCCGGCGTGCGGCGGAGAGCGCAGCTTCTGTAAGTAGTTTTCCTTCCAAGGCGTTTTCGATCTGCGGACATCGCAGGGGCGTGGCCGCCATGCCGCCATAAGCGACGCGGATGTTGGAAAGTGTTCCGTTCACTTGCCGAAATGCATAAGCACCGCACACGGTGGAGATGTCCTGATCGTAGCGTTTGGACACTTTGTAGACACGAAACTCGTCGCCCGCTTGGGGGAGTGGGACATGGATTGCCTTGATAATTTCATCCTCCCGCAAAACAGTTTTGCGGTAGTCCACGAAGAAGTCTTCCAAATCCAGCGTGCGCTCCGAAGCAGGGCTTGCCAGAACGATGCGTGCACCAAGGGCGATGAGCGAAGGGGCACCGTCCCCAATGGGGCTGGCGGTGGCGATATTGCCGGCCACCGTGCCCATGGTGCGAATTTGCACCGAACCGAAGCGGCGCACCAATTTGGCGAAAGACGGCCAATAATCGCCCAAATGGGGCAACACTTCGGCCCAAGAGGCTGCGCCGCCGATGATGAGGTGCTCGTCGTCCACACGAACGCCCCGCAAATCCTCGACAGCGGCGGTGTTGATGATTACCGGCCAGCGCGAGCGAGCGTGGGCTACGTCCAGCGCACTGTCTGTACCACCTGCCAGCAAGACATGATCTGGATGATCTGCGCGCATCTCAAACAGCTCTTGAAGCGCGCACGGATGAAGCGCTTTTGAGGTATCGTCGCCCGATGCTTCGCCCGTTGGTGTGATGGCCACCTGAGGGAGGGGCTTGTGAACCGAGCGGGCGGCTTTTTGGGCAGCCTCCACGATGGGCTTGTAACCGGTGCAGCGGCACAGGTTCCCCGCTAGACCGTCGTGAATTTCACTCTCTTCGGGCTGGTCTTTCTGGTCCAGCAATCCAGCGAGGCTGGCTACGATGCCGGGGGTACAGAACCCGCATTGGGAGGAGCCGTTTTCAGCCATGGCCTCTTGCAAAGCATGGTCCTGGGCGGCGAGACCTTCCACCGTCACCACTGCGCCGCCTTGGATTTGGGCGAGCAACATAATGCAAGAATTGGCAGGCTGAAAGCGATCGTCACCGGGCTTTCGAACCAGCACCGAGCAGGCCCCACAATCCCCCTCCGCACAGCCCTCCTTGGTGCCGCGCAGCGAGGCGTGGAGGCGCAGATATTCCAAAACGGTGGTGTCGGCGCGCAAAGAAGCGCTGACCGCCTCGCCGTTCAGGGAGAAAGAAATCGGTTGGGTCATGGGGTGAGTTTTGGCCTCAACCCCATGAAGGTCAAGGCAGAATGTGTCGCGCCAAAACGCTCTCAAGCGTGTCTCGTTTCACCGGTGCCATGAATTGCGCCAAGACTGCGCAATTCATGGCCCTTCTTGAATCGGATTAAACGAGAAGCGCTTTAGCAGCAGGGTTCGTAGCCCAACCATGCGTCCTGTTTCATGCGTAAAGCGTAGAGAGGCGTGTCGGTGCGCACCTGAACATCCGTGCGCGTGATGAGTGTGCCCTTGGGAATATCGTTGAGCACCTTGCCATGGTGCAAAAGGCCCACGGGAATTGCGCCCTGTTCTCGCGCTTCGTCCGCCCGCATGGCCCAGGAGCGGTAGCAAGTCTCGCCGATGAAATCCAATTCTTCCCCTGCCTTCAAATCCCGCTTTGCCAGCGCGCAGACTTCCGCCACCGGGCGCGGTAGAGGCTTCATATCGGACGTGCCGTAGAGCACGGCTCGGGCGGCCGATAGGGGCACTTCCAGACTGGTGAGGTGGTAGGGGCGGTAGAATGTGTAATAGGGCCCTTCCCCCAAATGAAGATCATTCATCCGCTCGCGGATGCGGTGGTGGCGCATGTCTGCGATGACGAAAATGCCGGGTGCAACCCCCTTGCCCACCGTGAAATCCACGCAGCCGGGGGCAGAAAGCACGCCCCCATCTTCCACGGGGCACAGCACATGGTGAAGCTTATCCAACCCCACATCGGGGCCATGCATGCCCGGTTTGTCGGGAACCAGACCGGTGGCATTGGCGATGCAGCACATTTCCACCATGGTTTTGGAACCGTCCACAAACTCCACCAGCATGCGCGGGTTCATGTTACGGCGCTCGGCTTCTTCCCGGTAATCGTCCGGGACGGCATCGATTTTGAATGCGTTGTTCTTGCCCTTGCCTGCGGCCACAACCGGGTAGCCCAGCGCTGTAACCCAATCGTAGATTTCCATGACCGAAGACGGCTCATCACCAGCGCCAACGGTATAGACAAGGCCCTTTTTTGCGGCAGTGTCTGCCATGATGGCACCAACGGTTACGTCGGCTTCCACATTCATCATCACCAGATTTTTGCCGGCCTCCAAAGCGGCCATGCCCAGTTCTGCACCGGCCTCCGGCACACCGGTGGCATCAATAACCACATCCACCAGCGGGTGGGTGATGGCCATGTGGCTGTCCTGCACGATGGGTGTGTGGCCTTGTTTCAGGGCCGTTTCGATTTCGGCGTGAGTTTCGCAAATTTTGCCGTGGTCGTCGTCATAACCCGCAATGGCCATGGCCGGTTTGGCGCTTTGCAGACGACGGTCAACAATGGCAGCAATCTCCATGCCACGCATTTGACGGATGGCGGTGACAAGGTCCGTTCCCATTTCCCCTGCGCCAATGACGCAAACGCGTACCGGATTGCCCGCTTTATGCCGAGCCAAAAGGTCAGCAGCAAGCCCTGTGGCGGAAATGCGGGGTTGGGGCGGCAGGTCTGTATGGCCCATGAAGTGAGGTCCGTTTTGTCAGATCACAAAAAAGCCGTGGCGCAAGAGTTGCACCACGGCTTGAGGTTCTTTTGAGAGCAACGAATTAGTCGCGCTTCAGCACTTTCCAGCCAAGGGCAATGGCGGCTGTAGCAATGGCGATTTTGAACAGATCGCCGAGCACGAAGGGCACCACGCCGAATTGCCACGCTTTTTCTGCGCCAATGAGCGTGGAGAGCCAAGCGAAGCCCAGTGCGAATACGACGACATCGGCGGCCACGATGACACCAAACATGGTGAAGGGCCGTTGGGAAAGACCGCGATCGGCGGCTTCACCGATAATGGCGGCGGCAACCACGAAACCAACCAGATAGCCCGCAGTACCCTTCATCATGTAAGCGATCCCCGCTTCTGGGCCGGCGAATACAGGAATGCCCATGGCCCCCTGGGCTAGATAGAGCAGCATGGTGGCCACGGCGAGATTACGGCCATAGGCGGCGGAAATGGCGAACACGGCCAATGTCTGCAACGTCATGGGCACGGGAAAGAACGGCACCTGAATTTTAGCGGCCAAGGCCATAATGGCAGTGCCCACCACAACAAGGGCAATGTTGGTGACGGTGCGGTTTAGACCACGGTCGGCGACCATCGTGGGTGCAAGTGCTGCATTGGTCAGGGTGGCGGGGTTAAGGGCCATGGGAATTCCTCAAAACTATATGTGCTTTGCAACAGGCAAAGCCAGTCGGCATCCTCCGTGTATATTGACTTGGCTGCCACCTCACAAGAAGGTCGCGTCAACTCTTCCCCATTTTAGCGAAATGCCATGGCCGGGCCGGATTTTAAGACAGATTTTGACCCCCGCCATGGCGAGGCTGTGCCCATGGTGGAGGGCTTGGTGCGGATTACCTGCAACAACCCCTCCCCGTTCACATTCCATGGCACCAATTCCTATATTCTGGGCCATGACAAAGTGGTGGTGATCGACCCCGGCCCCGCCGATGATGCCCATTATCAAGCCCTCATCAAAGCCCTTGGCGGGCGCGCGGTGAGCCATATTCTGGTCACTCACACCCATGTGGACCACTCCCCCCTCGCCGCCCCGTTAGCAAAGGCAACCGGTGCACCCGTGCTGGCAGAAGGGCCTCACCGCCCTGCCCGCCCGCTCAATCTGGGGGAAGTGAATGCGCTGGATGCCAGCGGTGATATGAATTTCAAACCGGATGTTGTGCTGAAGGATGGGGATGTGGTTGAGGCCGATGATTTCAGCCTCACGGCGCTGTTCACCCCCGGACACACGGCCAATCATATGGCGTTCGCGTGGAACGAGACAGATTATCTTTTCCCGGGGGACCATGTGATGGCCTGGGCCACCAGCATAGTCGCTCCACCGGACGGGGCCATGGCGGATTACATGGCGTCGCTGGATCATCTGATGGCGCAACCCCAAGCCACCTATTTCCCCGGCCACGGCGGGCGGCTGGAAAATGCCCATAAGTTCGTGCGCGCGCTGAAGGCCCACCGTCGGATGCGGGAACAAGCCGTGCTCGAACAGGTGCGCAAGGGGCGGGAGACGATCCCGGATATGGTAGCCGTGATTTATCGTAATGTGGACAAACGCCTGCACGGGGCAGCGGGCCTGTCAGTCATGGCTCATCTGGAAGATTTGGTGGGGCGCGGAGAGGTGACCTGCGATGGGCCGCCAGCGCTGGACGGCGTTTATCGCGCTGCATCGTAGACTTACCGCCCCTCGCCAAGACCCTGAAGCACCGTGTCCAGTTCCTGCATGAAATTGACGATGCGGGCGGCGTTGGAACCCAAGTCATGGGGGCCGAAGCGGGAGGTGGAGCGCATGTCCACCAATGTGCCGTCTTCTTCCTCCACCAAGCGGACCACCACATCGCTTTCAAAGCCGAAGATGAGCGTGGTGGCTACGGCCTCCACATAGCGCTCCTCGGCGTTTTCGTCATCTTCCTCTTCGCTATCTTCACGCCCCGTTGGGGAGACCTGAATGGCGTCAAAAGCAGGAATGTCTTCCTCTTCGTCCGCAGACGTAACTTGGATGGGACGGCGGGCTGGAGTGGGTATGCGCAGGGGCATGCCGCTGGCATCCGTGGTGGGTTTGGCCAAAAGCCCTGAACCCTCTTCATCGATGGGGGCCTCACCCTGCTGGGTATTGGCGGTGAGCACGGTCCAGTTTTTTTCCCGGATGGTCAGCACCACAGCGCGAAACACGCGGGCCACGCCCAGCGGATAGCGGCGAGCGGCGATTTGCGGGTAGTGGATGAGTTGCAGGTCCCGCGTCACATCATTGAAAGGTTCGATGGCATTGGTGGCGCTGGCCCTGTCATCCAGGGCCGTGTCGAACTCCGGCGGGTCCTCCAGATCGGTGGAAATGTCATAGAGGGGCGGCAGGGTGAAGGCTTTGGCCCCGAACCACACAAAAGGCAGTAAAAGCAAGAGGGAGAGGGCGATGCCCCGCGCGCTGCGGATGCCGCCCTGATTGCCATAGGTCCAAAGCTCATATAGCCCGCGCACACCCGTGGCGAGGGCGGCCAGAAGAATAAGTACACCCAAACCCAGCAACCAGAACGTGGACTGGGTGTCGATGGCCCCAAAGCGGTGGCCCAGCACCACAATAGAAATATAGGGAATGGAGAAGACCGAGAGACGCTGACACCATTGGGCAGCCCGCGATGTTTCGCGGGTCTGCTCCACCAGGCGTTCAACGTAACCGGCCATGCAGGGCTAGGCCGTCGGCAAGGTGTAATCGGCGAATTGTTTGCGCAATTCGGTTTTTTGAATTTTGCCGGTGGCCGTGTGGGGAATCTCTTCCACAAAGGTCACATCATCGGGCATCCACCATTTGGCGATCTTACCCTCCATGAAGGACAAAAGATCATCCTTGCTGGGGTTTGCCCCTTCCTTGGGAATGCAAATGAGCAGAGGTCGCTCGTCCCATTTGGGGTGGGTGATGCCGATGACGGCGGCTTCCTGCACATCCGGGTGGCCGACGGCCAGATTTTCCAGATCGATGGTGGAAATCCATTCACCGCCCGACTTGATGACGTCTTTAGCGCGGTCGGTAATCTGCATGTAGCCGTTTTCGTTGATATGGGCCACGTCGCCCGTGTCGAACCAATTGTCCTCGTCAAATTGGTCTGCGCCTGCGCCGCCGTAATAGGCTCTGGCCACCCCAGGGCCGCGCACTTTTAGACGGCCAAAGGTTTGACCGTCCCAAGGACGTTCCGCGTTTTCATCATCGGTCACCTTCATTTCCACGCCAAAGGGTGCGTATCCCTGTTTTTCCTGAATATCGAGGCGGGCCTCACCGGTGAGCGACGCATATTCGGGCTTCAGGCTGCCCAGGGTGCCGAGGGGAGACATTTCCGTCATGCCCCAGGCGTGGACCACTTCCACGTCGTAATCATCCTGGAACTTTTGCACCATGGCACGGGGGGCAGCGGAGCCGCCGATGACCACCCGTTTTAGATAAGGCAGTTTTTTGCCGGTTTCTTCCAAATGGGCCAGCAGCATGAGCCAGACGGTGGGCACGGCGGCGGTGAAGGAGACTTTTTCCGCGTCGAGCAATTCATAAATGGATGCCCCGTCCATGGCCCCGCCGGGATTGACCACCGTGGCCCCTACCATGGGGGCCGCCATTGCAATGCCCCAGGCATTGGCGTGGAACATGGGTACCACGGGCATAATGGATTCCCGCGATGACATATTGAGCGCGTCCGGTAGCGAGGCAATCATGGCGTGCAATACGTTGGAGCGGTGGGAGTAAACCACGCCTTTGGGGTCGCCCGTGGTGCCGGAGGTATAGCACATGCCGGCGGCGGTGTTTTCATCAAACTGCGCCCATGTGAAATCGCCGTCCACGCCCTCAAGCCAGTCCTCATAGCAAACCAAATCCAGCTTGCTTTCCTTGGGCATGTGGTCCGCATCGGTGAGCACAATGATTTTGCGCAGGGTTGGCACCTTGTCGGCAATGGCTTCCACGATGGGCAGGAAGGTGAGGTCTGTGAAAATGGCCTTGTCTTCGGCGTGGTTCATGATCCACGCGATTTGCTCCGGGAACAGGCGGGGGTTGAGCGTGTGGTAGACCGCACCAATGCCCATGATGCCATACCAGCATTCCATGTGACGGCCCGTGTTCCAAGCCAGTGTGCCGATGCGGTCACCCAGTTCAAAGCCGTCCCGGGCCAGGGCTTGTGCCACTTTTTTGGCGCGGGCGTGAATTTGCCCATAGGTGGTGCGCACGATGGGGCCTTCTACGGAACGGGAGATGACTTCCCGGTTGCCATGTTGGCGGGCCGCATAATCAATGATCTTATGGCACAGCAGCGGCCATTCCTGCATCAAACCCAGCATTGTGTTCTCCTCCACTTGGGCATTTTTGTTTTGCCATGGATAGGGGAAAGGCTGGCAGCGGGTAAAGGGGAAAGGCAGCCGCAGAGATTGGCTTTAACAGTCCGCTCTTTGACGTTACGCTTTCGGCAAATCGAAGAGGAGACCGCCATGTCAGCCCCCCTTTCAAACCTTCAGGCCCGCGATCTGGACGCCGTGCTGCACCCTTACTCTCCCCTGCATAAATTGCGCGAGATGGGGCCAACCATCATGGCCAGCGGCAAGGGTGTTTTCATTCAAGATACGCAGGGTAATGAATATCTGGAAGGCATGGCGGGGCTTTGGTGCACCGGCCTTGGCTTTGGCAATGAAGAAATGATTGAGGCCGCCACGCAGCAAATGCGCGCCCTACCCTATTACCACCAATTCAGCGGGCGCGGTACGGAGCCAGCCATTGAACTGGCTGAAAAGCTGAAGGAATTGGCGCCGGTGGAGATCTCGCGCGTGTTTTACACGTCCAGCGGGTCGGAGGCCAATGATACGCAGGTGAAGCTGGCGTGGTATTACAACAACGCGCTGGGGCGGCCCAAAAAGAAGAAGATCATTTCGCGCATCAAGGCCTATCACGGGGTGACGATGATGTCGGCTTCGCTGACAGGTCTGCCCTATAACCATATGGATTTCGATCTGCCCTTCGATGGGGTTCTCCATACCGAGTGCCCCCATTATTATCGCTTCGCGCAGGAGGGGCAGACGGAGGAAGAATTCGTCGCCCATCTGGCAAAATCGTTGCAAGAAATGATCGAGCGCGAGGGCGGCGATACGATTGCCGCCATGATTGCGGAGCCGGTGATGGGCGCAGGCGGTGTGATCGTGCCCCCTGCCGGTTATTTTGAGGCCATCAAGCCCATTTTGGAGGAGCACGATATTCTGCTCATCGATGATGAAGTCATTAACGGGTTTGGCCGCACCGGCGCATGGTTTGGAGCAGAAACCCACGGCATGGTGCCGGACACAATCTCCGTGGCCAAGCAGCTCACCTCGGCCTATGCGCCGCTTGGTGCCGTGATGATCCCTGAAAAAATGGTCGCCGCACTAGAAAGCCAAAGCGAAAAGATCGGCACCTTTGGCCACGGCTACACCTATGGGGGCCATCCGCTGGGCTGTGCGCTGGGCGTGAAAGCCATCGAGATTTATCAACGGCTGGACATTTGCAGCCATGTGCGGGCCATGACGCCCTA
Organism: Pseudomonadota bacterium; assembly: GCA_039198355.1. GTDB lineage: Bacteria > Pseudomonadota > Alphaproteobacteria > Rhizobiales > Rhizobiaceae > Pseudahrensia. Next base: position 54,144 of record JBCCTO010000006.1, on the reverse strand, counting down.
TTTGGAAAAGCACTTGGCTGCGCTGGCCGACCATCCGCTGGTGGGCGAGGTGCGCAATTCCGGCCTCATGGGCGGCGTGGAACTGGTGGCGGACAAAGCCACAAAACGGGCGTTCCATCCCAAACAGGGTGTTGGCCCCCAATGCGCCTATTTTTGCCAGCAAGCGGGTCTCATCTTGCGGCCCATCAGCGACACAATAGCCATCTGCCCGCCCATGATTATCAATGAAGAAGAGATCGATGTGCTCTTTGAGCGCCTTACATTGGCGCTGGATCAAACAGAGGCTTGGGTGGAAAAAGAGGGCTTGCGTAACGCTTTTTAGTTTTGCTCAACCCAGTCCATGAGCGTTTTCAGATAGGGCGAGGCTTCCGGCTCAAGGAGCGGTTGCTCGCCTTTGAAAATCAGGCCGGTGGCTCCGTCCATGGTGATAGTGTCGCCTTCGCGTAAAATTTGCCCTTGGCTGCTGCACAGACCGTTTGCCACGTCGATCTTCACGCTGCTAGCCCCGGTGATACAGGGCTTTCCCATGGCTTGGGCGACGACAGCGGCATGGCTGGTTGCACCGCCGCGGCTGGTCAAAATGCCGATGGCGGCATCCATTCCCTTAATGTCATTGGGGTCAGTTTCAGGTCTCACAAGAATACACGCCTGGTTTTCCGACTGGGCATGGAGCGCGCTTTGGGCTGTCAAAGCAATCTGGCCCGTGACCGCACCCGGCGACGCGGCCATGCCCCGCGCCCATGGCTTGGCATCGGCACTCGGCGAAATGCGACGGGCCAGTTGGCCTGCGAAGTCTTTTGGATCGCACCGCTTTAAAGCCACATCTTTGGTTATGAGACCCTCTTCCACCATATCGACTGCCATGCGCAGGGCTGCTTTGGAACTGGTTTTGCCGCTGCGGGTTTGCAGCAGATACAACTCACCGCTTTCCACGGTGAACTCAATTTCCTGCACTTTTTCGAAGTGTCGCTCCACCGTTTGCCCAATCTCAATGAGGGATGCAAAGGCTTGGGGCATGGCCTCTTCCAAACTGACGCCCTCCCCTTCCTGAGATCGGGAAAGGGGGTTGGGCGTGCGAATGCCGGAGACCACATCCTCACCCTGGGCGTTGATGAGGTATTCGCCAAAGGGCACCGGCTCGCCGGTGGCCGGATTTCGGGTGAAATAAACACCGGAACAGGAATTTTCATCCCGATTGCCAAACACCATGGCCTGCACCACGGCGGCGGAACCATCGTCGTGTTTGATGCCCTGCATTTGGCGAAACTGGCGGGCGCGATCCGTGTTCCAGGACTGGAAAACGGCGAGGAGCGCCAATTCCAGCTGCTTGGCGGGCTCTTGGGGGAAATCTGTGCCCGTTTCCCGCTTCACGACGGCCAAAAACGCATTTGAAAGACTACGCAGGGACTTAAGAGGGAGCTGCGAATCCTGTTCCACACCCGCCTTAAATCTGGCTTCATCCAGCATGTCGTCAAAAATGAAAGCATCCACATCCAGCACCACATGGGCAAAACTCTGGATGAAACGGCGATACGTGTCCCAGGCAAACCGCTCATCGCCCGTAAGCTTGGCGAGGCCGCGAACGGCCGCCTCACTGAGACCCAGATTGAGCACTGTGTCCATCATCCCCGGCATGGAAACGGCTGCACCGGAGCGAACAGAGAGCAAAAGCGGGTTTTCCGATCCGCCAAAGGTTTTACCCGTCCGGGCCTCCAGCGCTTTAAGATGGCCATCCATGGCTACGCGCAAATCAACGCCCACAGCTTCATTGCCAGCGGCCACGCTTTTGCCCACCGCTGTCGTGACGATAAAGCCGGGTGGAACAGGCAGCCCTTTTTCCACCATGGCCAACAGGTTCGCGCCCTTATTGCCCATAATCAGCACGCCGGCGGCCGGCAGATTATCCCGATCAATAAAGGAGAGAATGGGTGGGGGCTGGCTCATCGTTCCGGTGCCGCAATGGCAATCTTAAGGGCGGGTTCATGATACTAGACGGCCTAGACTGTAACCCTTCTATGACAGGGGAGTCGAACGCAAAAATCAACCGGCTTCACGGAAACTCTCCGCCGTTTGCAAATCGACGGAAACCAATTGGCTAACGCCCCGCTCGGCCATGGTCACGCCAAACAGACGGTCCATCCGGGCCATGGTGATGGGGTTATGGGTGATGATGACGAAGCGGGTGTTCGTATTCGCGCTCATTTCATCCATCAAGTTGCAGAAACGCTCCACATTGTGGTCATCCAGTGGTGCGTCCACCTCGTCCAAAACGCAAATGGGAGCTGGATTGGTGAGGAAGACTGCAAAGATGAGCGCCATGGCCGTGAGCGCCTGTTCACCGCCCGAGAGAAGGGTCATGGTTTGCGGCTTTTTACCGGGCGGACGGGCGAGAATTTCGAGCCCCGCTTCAAGAGGATCGTCTGATTCCACCAATTGCAATTCGGCTGTGCCGCCGCCGAAAAGGTGCGTGAACAAGCGCTGGAATTGGGCGTTCACATCATCAAACGCTGCCAGCAACCGCTCCCTGCCCTCCTTGTTGAGGCTTTGAATGCCGGAACGTAGTTGGCGGATGGCTTCAATGAGATCATCCCGCTCCTGCACCAAATCATCACGCTGTTTGGTGATTTCCGTCTGCTCTTCTTCAGCGCGCAGGTTCACGGCGCCCAACCGCTCCCGTTCGGTTTTGAGGCGCTCCAGTTTTCGCTCCACCACATCCAGTTCAGGCAATTTGGCAACATCATCCACGTCTGCCTGTTTGAGAACAGCGTGGGGCTCGCATTCCAATTCTTCGCGGATGCGCGCCTCTACCCCTTCACGGCGCTCCCGGGCCGCTTCCACACGCTCCTCGGCGCGGGCGCTGAATTGTTTTGCGTCGGACAAAGCGTTGAGTGCTGCTGTGGCGGCTTGATCGGCTATCCGCTGCTCGTTTTCGCCGACGGAGAGGCGGTCTGCCGCTTCTTGGCGGGCAATTTCGCACTTATCGATTTCGGCAATCATGGTGCGCCGCTTGCTGGCCAATTCATCCGGCGCAGCAGCGGCCTCATCCCGTTCCGTGACGGCCTTTTGCAGCCTTTCACGCAGGGTGCGAATCTGGCGGTCCGCATTCACCGCCCGGTCGTTCCAGGCCTTCTTTTCACGGGCGATGGCGGCTAGGCGCTCATCGCGCAGCTTTACCTCGCGGGCAAAGCCATCAAAGGCAGCGCGGGCCTCCGCCAGTTGGGCGCGGTGCTGGCTGGTGGTGTTGGAGACCTGCTGCACCCGGCTTTCCAATCCGGCACTTTCTGGCATGGCGGCGCGGGCGGTTTGGGCGGCTTGAACGATCTCCACAGCCTCTTGCAGGCTGGAATTAAGCCGCAGACGCGCCTCCTCAAGCGCAGAACGGCGATTGGACAATTCTCCGATGGCTTTCTCCGCCTTGGAGAGTTGTGCGCGGGCATCCCTAAGCTGATTTTGCTGATTTCGAAGTGCCTCGCGGGCGCTGCGTTCGTCCTCGCGGGCTTTCGTCGCTTGAGCACGTTTGGTTTCGAAACTCTCTTCGGCTTTTCGCAGCGTTTGGGTGGCCGCAATGGCCTCCCGGTCCAATTCGGCCAGCCGGTTTTTCTGTTCCAATTTGAGCGCTGCGGCGGTGGGAGCCTCCGCACCCGCGCGATAGCCATCCCAACGCCAAAGGTCACCATCCAATGTGACCAGGCATTGGCCGGGTAAAAGATGGGCGACCAACTTCTCCCCTTGTTCCTTCGTCACCACCCCGATCTGAGCCAATCGGCGGGAAAGTTCAGCCGGGCCAGTCACATGGTTGGAGAGCGGGTCTACATTCTCCGGCAATGGGGCATCCCCATGGGCTTCGATCAGCGACCAATGGACTGGGGCAGATTTGTCCAAAGGCACGTCGAGGTCTTCGCCCAGGGCTGCGCCAAGGGCTTTTTCAAATCCGTTTTCGGCGCGGACTTTCTCAAGAATGGCCGGAAAAAGGTCTTGCCCTGCGGCATTGAGAACGCGCGAAAGGGTCTTGGCCTCCGTCTCAATGCGGTTCACTTCCGCCTGTGCTTGGGCCACTGCCGGGCGGCTTTCTTGCTCTGCCGTACGGCTCGTTTCGGCGGCTTTTTCGGCGTTGAGAGCAGCCTGTTCAGCGGCGGCGACCGCCTGTTCAAGCCGTTCCACCAAAACGGTTTTTTCATGAACGCCGCTCTCCTGAGCGATGCGTTTGGATAGTTCCTCGCTTTCTCTATCCACACTGGCCAGCTGGCCTTCCAGCCGCTTGCAGCGGTCTTCGCCGTCCCGCAAGGTACGGTCGGTCTGGGCGATTTGAGCGCGGTTTTGGGCCAGTTCCTGGGTGAGTGTTTGCAGGTCCGCTTCACTGGCCGACAAGTTCGACTGGGCTGTTTCCAGAGCGGACTTCAGGGCGGTTTGACGGTCTTCCCGGTTTGCGTTCTCGCCACTTAACTGGGCTTCTTCCCGATCCAGATGGGCGATGATGTCGCTGTTTTCTGCCACCATCTGCTCTTCGCGGGCGATGTCTTGCTCCAGTTGGGTGGCGCGGGCGGCGAGTTCCACCTTACGCTTTTCAATGCGCTTGGCCTCGTCCTCCAGCTGTTTGAGGCTGATTTTGACGTGTTGGAGCACCGCAGCAGCCTTCGCCTCCTCCGTTCTAAGCTGGGGCAGCCGTTTTGCGATAATAGCCTGCGCTGTGGCCGCTTCCGTCTGCACCAATTGGCTCTCACCAACGGCCACCGTGGCCTTGGTCAGCGCCCCTTCTGCTTCCACCAAAGCCTGTTTGGCGGCATGCCAGCGCAGAGCGAGAATGCTGGCTTCGGCGCGACGAATGTCACCCGCGATTGCGCGATAGCGGTTGGCCTGGCGCGCCTGGCGTTTGAGGCTTTCCAATTGGGTTTCCAACTGGCCCACCACATCATCCACCCGCTCCAGATTGCTCTCCGCTGCGCGCAGCCGCAGTTCCGCTTCATGGCGACGGGAATGGAGGCCGGAAATACCCGCTGCTTCCTCCAAAAGGGCGCGGCGGGCCTGGGGTTTGGCAGAAATGAGTTCGCCAATGCGCCCCTGGCCGATCATGGATGGGGAGCGGGCACCGGTGGAAACGTCGGCAAACAAAAGCTGCACATCTTTGGCCCGCACGTCCTTGCCGTTAATGCGGTAGACAGACCCGGCCTCCCGCTCAATGCGGCGGGAAACCTGCAATTCATCGGCATCATTAAAAGCGGCAGGGGCTTTTCTGGTCTCATTGTCCAGAAAAAGGGCCACCTCGGCCATGTTGCGGGCCGGGCGGTTGCCGGAGCCGGAAAAGATCACGTCATCCATAGAGGATGCGCGCATGTTTTTATAGGAATTTTCGCCCATCACCCAGCGGAGCGCTTCCACCAGATTAGATTTACCGCAGCCATTGGGGCCGACCACACCGGTCAGGCCCCGTTCAATGGCGAATTCCGTGGGTTCCACAAAGGACTTGAAGCCCAGAAGCCGTAATTTATTGAATTCCATAACGCCGCCTCACACTCACGCCCGCGGGCGCAGCCGAGAGAGGCGCCGGGGTGGGGCCGCAGAAAATATCCACGGCCCCAACCTTATAGCACTAGAGGGCGGCCTGAATGGCCTCCTCCACAGTCTTCAGCTGCGAATCCCCAAGTTTCTTGCCGTTGACGAAGATGGTTGGTGTGGCGCGGACCTGAAACTCTTTCACGGCCTTATTGCGGCCATCGATCATTTTGGACAGCAATTCCTGATTACCGAGGCATGCCTTAAAGTCGGCCTCGCTCATGCCCGCCAGTTTGGAAATGCGCATCAATTCCGGCACCGGGTTACCGCCAGCGGCCCAGGAGGCCTGGGTGCTGAAAAGAGCATCTATCATGGGGTAGTAATTGTTGTTGGGCGCGCATTTGGCCAACATAAACGCCGCCTCACCCCGGCGGTCTCCATCAAAGGGGAAGGGGCGGAGGATGTATCTCACTTTGCCTGTGTCCACATATTTCTTTTTGATGTCCGGCAAGATTTTTTCGTGGAAAGTCTTGCAGTGGGGGCAGGTCATGGACGCATATTCAACCAGCGTTACCGGCGCGTTTTCATCACCCATGATCTGGTCCTCAATGGGCAAATCCTTGAGCAGATTATCATAGGTCTGCGCCCAGGCGGGGGTGGCAGCGGCGAAGGCCAAAGCGCTCGCACCAACAATGAGGCTGCGGCGGCTGATGTGTAGGGAATTGGACATGGTGCTTCTCTCGCGTTTGAAACGGGATCAATTCTTTGAGCAGAAATTAAGTCTTGGAACGTGGTGAGACCAGAGTTGTTTGGCCGCATTCGATAAAGTCTGCGTCATAGATGCTTTGTCATATATCGGATGAACGCGCACTGAACACGCCTTGGCCCATGCGCTTTAACACCTGTCTGAGGGCTTCGTCTTCTATGTGTTCCAAAAGGCTCGCTAGCCTGCGCTGCGCTTCTCCAGTCAAAGAAGGCGTTGCAGGTTTTTCTTTTCGCCCGGTCTCTTTCGGTTTCGACAGGGGCTTTTGCACGATTTTGATGCGATGGATCGCCGTGAAGCCGAAATAGCCGTTAATGCGGCGTACTAGCGCATCCGTATCATGTTGCAGATAAAGAACATGGATTTGCTCGCAAGCCAGAACCAGAACGGCGGGTTCAAAGGGGTCGTCATCATGGGCGCGGCGGGGCCAGTTAAGCTTTTCGGGCCGTGAGAATTTCGCATGGCGTTCACCAACAATTTCCGGCCACGCGCAGACCAAATCCATGGTCATGCCAGCGCGCCGCTCAATGACCGGGTCCAACAATTTGGTGACGAGATCGGCCACCGGGCGCGCCACCGCTTTACCCCGCCGGGGGCTGTGGTTTACGGGTTTGGTCGGGGTGAAATTGGACAAAAGGGCTTCCGTTTTGAGTGACTTCAGCGACGATTTGCTGGACTGGTATGACGTTCACGCCCGCACCTTGCCATGGCGCGTGCCGCCGCAGGAGAGCAAGTGCGGCGTTCGTGGAAATCCTTACCACATCTGGCTATCGGAAGTCATGTTGCAACAGACTACAGTTGCCACAGTGAAGGCTTATTTTGAAAAATTCATCGGCATTTGGCCAGGTGTGGAAGCCATGGCTGCGGCCTCACAAGAAGACGTTTTGGCCCAATGGGCGGGCCTTGGCTATTACTCGCGCGCTCGAAATCTCAAAGCCTGTGCCGACATTGTGGTGGCGGAGCACAGCGGGCACTTTCCCCAAACGCGGGATGGTCTGCGCGCCTTGCCCGGCATTGGCGATTACACGTCCGCCGCCATTGCCGCCATCGCCTTTGGGCAGTGCGAGGCGGTTGTGGATGGGAATATCGAGCGTGTGAGCCTTCGCCAGTTGGCCGACGCGACACCTCTGCCTGCCGCCAAGGAAATTGCCCGTGGCTTCATGGAGTCACACACGCCAGCGGACCGCCCCGGCGATTTTGTGCAGGCCATGATGGATTTGGGCGCCACCATCTGCACACCCAAAAACCCGGTTTGCGGTTTGTGCCCTGTTAGCGACGGTTGCGAGGCGTTTGAAGCGGGCACCATGCTGGATTACCCGGTCAAACCGCCCAAAAAGACGAAGCCGACACGCCGGGGGGCCGCCTTCTTCATCGAGGATGGCAAGGGCTCTATCTGGCTGACCCGACGGGCGGGGAAAGGCCTGCTGGGCGGCATGGCTGCCCTGCCTTCGACGGAATGGTCTTCACGGGCGGATGGCAATGTTGGAGCGGAAGCTGCGCCAACTATGGTGAGCCACACGGTTTGGGATCAAGCTGGAACAGTGCGCCACACATTCACGCATTTTGATTTAGAACTGGAAGTGTGGTGCGGCGAGGGACAGCCTGAAAGCAATGCAGGCTGGTGGCACCCGCTAGAGGCGTTGAAGGACGCGGGCTTGCCGACTGTTTTTGCCAAAGCGGCCGCTTTGGCTTTGGAGCACGATGATTAAGGCAGCTTTAACCTCCTCCTGGAGGGGAGGTCGAAACAACTTGTTGTTTCGAGTGGGGGGCTGGATGGGAGTTATGCTCAAAGATCACTCCCCCCGCCCGGATCGCCTGCGGCTCTCCGACCTCTCCTCTAGGGGAGGTAGTTGCTGTGGACGGTTTTCGACCTAAACAGCCTTGCCCAAACTCTCCCGATAAATCGTGCGCAAGGCATCGATAGGCTGGAGCCCATTGCCCTTGTCGATGTGCCAGAAGGTCCAACCGTTGCAGGCATCCAAGCCCTGCACTTTTGCACCCATGCGGTGGATGGAGGCAGTTTCATTGGTGCCCACTTGTTGCAGGGAACCGTCCAAACGCACCACGGCTTGCCAGCGTTTTTTACTGTCTTGCAGCACGTCGCCAGCGTTTAACAGGCCGGTTTCTATCATGGCCCCGAAAGGAACGCGCGGGAGTGCGCGCTTGCCTTCGGTGACCACCAGCTGCGGCGCATCCACGGTTTCTACCGCATCAATGCGAGCGGTGGCGGCATCTATATATTCTTGCTCGCGCTCCACACCCACAAAGTGACGGCCCAGCCGCTTTGCCACGGCGCCCGTGGTGCCGGTGCCAAAGAACGGGTCAAGGATCACGTCGCCGGGCTGGCTGGCGGACATGATGACCCGGTGCAAAAGCGCCTCCGGCTTTTGGGTGGGGTGGACCTTCTTGCCGTCCGCATCTTTCAGCCGTTCCTTGCCATTGCAGATGGGAAAAACCCAGTCGGAGCGCATCTGCACGTCATCATTGGCCATTTTCAGGGCATCATAATTAAACGTGTAGCCCTTCCCCTTCGCATCGCGGGAAGCCCAGATCATGGTCTCGTGGGCGTTGGTGAAGCGGCGGCCCCGGAAATTGGGCATGGGGTTGGTCTTGCGCCAGACCACATCGTTCAAGATCCAGAAATTGAGATCTTGGAGGATCGCGCCCACGCGGAAAATGTTGTGATAGGAGCCGATGACCCAAATGGTGCCATTGGGCTTCAACACGCGGCGCACGGCCAACAGCCAGGCGCGGGTGAAATCGTCATAGGCGCTGAACGTGTCGAACTGGTCCCAATGGTCGTCGCAGGCATCCACTTTGGATTGATCGGGGCGAGAAAGCTCTCCGCCAAGCTGCAAATTATAGGGAGGGTCCGCGAAGATCATGTCCACTGAGTTTTTGGGCAGGCGCTCCAGCGCGGCCACACAATCGCCCTTGATAATTGTGTCCAGCCAATCGGGCTTGGCACCGGAATTCGAACGCAATTCGGCTGTGGAAAGAACACGCATTGTTGACCCAAACGCAAAACAAACAAGTCAGCCATTAACCTTACCCAGCATGGTGAAGATTTCTTTAAGCCGGGCTTTGGTTGTGATTTTGGCTCGGTTGCTGCTATGGCGCGGCAGAAAGCAGCTGAAATTGGATGAGACCTATGGCGGCAATTGAACTGGTTATTTTTGACTGCGACGGCACCATAATGGACACCGAAATGCTGGCGGCTGAGGTGGAAACGGAGGCCCTGGCCGAATACGGCTCAAAAATGACGCCCATGGAGTTTTGCACCCGTTTTGCCGGCACATCCTCTGAAAAGGTCAAAGAAGTGATGGAGGAAGAGCTGGGCCGGGCGCTCCCTGACAATCACATTAAAGACGTAAAAGCAAAAATGCGCGAGCGGCTTTGGCGGGAGGCGAAAACCATGCCGGGGGCCCATGAAATGCTGGACATGCTGGACCAGCCTCGATGCGTTTGTTCCAACGCTGATATGGAAAAACTTAAGGTGGAGTTGAGCCGCGGGGAATTATGGGACCGGTTTCGCCCTTACGTCTTTTCAGCCCATGACTTACCAAACAGCGCCCGAAAGCCGGAGCCCGATATTTTTCTCCATGCGGCGAAGGAGTTTGACGCAAACCCGCGTAACTGCGTTGTTGTGGAGGATTCCATCGCTGGCGTAACGGCTGGCAAGGCCGCCGGGATGCGGGTGGTTGGCTTTACGGGCGGCAGCCACAGCCACCCTGCTTTGGCCGACCAGCTCACAGATGCAGGCGCAGAAACGGTGGTTCGCAGGCTGGCGGATGTCCCCACAGTGGTGGAGACGTTCGCACTGTGGGACGGCGCTGATTTTTAAGCGCAGGTTTTGGCGCTGGGCTTTGCGTTTGGCGTTTCGTCAAAGCCGATGAACATGCGCACATTGGTGGATGTGGGGGCCGGGATTACAACCTTATCGTCCACAAACTCAAACTGGGTGGAAGTCTGGCCGGAGCCGATTGTGGCGGGCTGGCGGTGCAGTTGGAAGTGGCGCACACATCCCCCCTGTTGCACGGCCACGCGGATGGGCATTTGCAAGTTGCCAGCGCTACCCGCAGGGCCTGTAATTACCCGCCCCCGTGCACCCATGGTGATTTCCAGATTTTGGCCCACATAGGCGCATTCACGGGCCACTTTTGTGATTGTGGCCTGATAACGCAGATTATCATCGTTGGATTTGTCACTGCCAGGCTTGAAAAGGCGCAACGTTTCTGTGCCTGCACGAATACGCAAGGAGGGGCAATATTCGGTCAACGCATTTTGCGTGTTTTTCAGTCGCCGATTATCGTTGGGATTGGTGCCCTGGCGCGCTTCTGGCCCGATGGAAGCCTGTTGGTCGCCACTCTTGGGTGCCGCATCGGAAATTAAGTTGCCGCCAGTGGACGTGCAGGCCGACAGGGCCAGCGTAAAACTCAGCAACAAGGGCACCAAAGGCACCACAGCAGACTTCTTTTGCAACCGATCCATTTGACCCAAACTCATCTTACCGCCCCATCCGCTTTCGCAGAAATGCTCAACTGCAATGCGGGCCAATTTAGGGTGTGCCGCACCTCATCGCACGCCTGATATCGGGGCTATAGCAAAAGGTAATCTGCTTGGCGATAGCGCCCCCAAAGACGGGGTTTTCAATGCCTTACTCTTGCCCTAGTGTCGCGCCGGACGAGCAGAGGTTTGGCTTCGCGCTTCATCCTGCCCATTACCTAGCATACACAATAGCTTACCCATGCACTACATCAGCACACGCGGCGATGCGCCGGTCCTTGGCTTTTGCGATGCCGTTTTGGCCGGGTTGGCCCGTGATGGCGGGCTTTATATTCCTCAAACCTGGCCGGAGCTCTCCAAAGAAACCCAGCGCGGCCTCATCGGCAAACCCTATGCCGAGGTTGTCAAAACGGTGCTGTTTCCTTTTGTGGAAGGGGAAATTGAACAGGCTGATTTTGACCGCATGGTGGAAGAAGCCTATGGCGCCTTTGCCCATCCCGCCGTGGCCCCGCTGGTGCAGACAGGGCCGAATGAATATGTACTTGAATTGTTTCATGGGCCCACGCTCGCTTTCAAAGACGTGGCCATGCAATTGCTGGCCCGTTTGATGGACCATATTTTGGAGCGGCGCGGCTCACGCCTTTCCATCGTGGGGGCCACGTCTGGAGATACGGGTGGGGCAGCCATTGAGGCGTTTCGCGGGCGGGATCACTCGGACATTTTCATTCTCTTCCCCCACGGAAAAGTTTCCGACGTGCAGCGATGGCAGATGACGGGCGTTCAGGATGCCAATGTCCATGCGCTGGCTATCGAGGGCAATTTTGATGATTGCCAGGCGCTGGTTAAGGCCATGTTCAACCACCACGCTTTCCGTGATGAGCAGAACCTGTCCGGTGTGAATTCTATCAACTGGGGCCGGATCATGGCCCAGATTGTCTACTATGTAACAGCCTCCCTTTCCTTGGGTGGGCCGGACCGGGCGGTCTCATTTTGCGTGCCCACGGGCAATTTTGGTGACATCTTTGCAGGCTATGTGGCCAAGCGCATGGGCGTGCCCATTGACCGGCTGGTGATCGCCACAAACCAGAATGATATTCTTGTGCGCACGCTGGAAACTGGGCGCTATGAGACTAGCGCTGTGGAGGCCAGCACCTCCCCCAGCATGGACATCCAGGTTTCATCCAATTTTGAACGTCTGTTGTTTGATGCGGGAGGGCGCGATGCCGAGGCCATTCGCGGTGCCATGGCATCTTTGGGGCAATCGGGTGCCTTTTCTCTAGAGGCGGATACTTTGGAGGCCATTCGGGCGGAGTTCGATGCAGGGCGCGCGGGCGAAGCTGTGGTGGCGGATACAATCAACACCGTTCTTAAAAGCTGCGACTATCTGTTGGACACGCATACGGCAATCGGCGTGGCTGTGGCACGGGACTACGCAAATTCATCGCCCATGGTGGTGCTGGGCACTGCCCACCCGGCCAAATTTCCCGATGCCGTGGAAGCAGCCTGTGGCGTGCGCCCGCCGCTGCCGGAACGCAACCGGGACTTGATGAAAGGCACGGAACGCTTCACTATCTTGCCCAACGATCAGCGCGCCGTAGAAGACTTTATTTCCAAACATAGCCGCGCGGCACAGTAAAGCCGACTATCGTAGTGCAGGCGCGGGGAGGCGTCGCATCCATGAGTTCAATCGACAGCACCACCAAGCCCGCAGAAGTTGTGGCCAAACTTCCGCGCAACATCCAGATCACTGAGCTTGCCAATGGCATGAAGGTGGTCACCGACCGCATGGACCATCTGGAAAGTGCAGCACTGGGTGTATGGGTCAAAGCCGGGTCGCGTGACGAGCTTAATCACGAACACGGCATTGCACATTTGCTGGAACATATGGCCTTTAAGGGCACCACCAGCCGCACTGCCCGCGATATTGCCACCCAGATTGAAAATGTGGGTGGCGATGTGAATGCCGCAACCAGTGCGGAAACCACCGCCTTTTACGCCCGCGTTTTGAAAAACGATGTTCCCTTGGCCGTGGATATTCTGGCCGATATTTTGAACAACTCTCTGTTTGACGAAGACGAGTTGCATCGCGAGCAGCACGTTATTCTGCAGGAAATTGGCGCGGCGCAGGACAATCCTGAAGATGTGGTTTTCGACAAGTTTCAAACCGTTGCCTTTCAAAATCAGGCTTTGGGGCGGCCAATTATGGGGACGCCGGAGACGGTTTCTTCTTTTACAGCATCCAACCTACGCACTTATCTAAGCGACCATTATCACGGGCCGTCCATGGTGCTGGCGGCCTCCGGGGCTGTGGACCATGACGAGATCGTCAAGCTGGCAGAAACACGGTTTGCCGATTTCGGCGCTACGCCCACCCGCGCGCCCGAAAGCTGCTTTTACACGGGCGGCGAGTCGCGCATGCACCGGGCATTGCAGGAAGCGCAAATCATTATGGGCTTTGAAGGCCGCGCCTATCACATGCGCGACTTCTACGCTTCTCAGGTCTTATCCATGCTGCTTGGCGGTGGCATGTCCTCGCGGCTTTTCCAAGAAGTGCGGGAAAAGCGGGGGCTTTGCTATTCCATTTACGCTTTTCATCAAGGCTACTCTGATACCGGCGTTTTCGGCATTCATGCTGCCACAGAAGAGGCTGACATTCCTGAACTTATCCCTGTGATTGTGGATGAATTACAGCGTGCTGGCGATGCTATCACGACAGAAGAATTGGACCGTGCCCGCGCCCAAATCAGTGCGGGGCTGATGATGAGCCTTGAGAGCCCTTCGGCACGGGCGGGGCAGATTGCACGGCAAATCCTGCTGTTCGGGCGTCCCATTTCCAATGAAGAATTGATGGATCGTTTGGGCGCACTGACGACGGAGCGTTTGCGGGACCTGGCCGCACGGCTGTTCACAGAGACCGTGCCTACCTTGGCCGCCATCGGGCCTGTTTCCTATGTTCCCGATCAGGCCACATTTGCGGCTTCACTGGGTGCTCCCGTGTCCATTGCTGCGCAATAGGCCATGCGGCTTATCAAACTGCGCCCAGACCAAAAAGAGGTGCCCGAACTGGAAACGGCGCGCCTCTTTTTGCGCAGGCCAACAATGGCTGATTTTGAGTCATGGGCGCAGCTGCGCCAAAACAGCGCTGACTTTCTCAAACCTTTTGAGCCACTCTGGCCCGCCGATGAACTGAGCCGTCATTCCTTCCGCGAGCGCTTAAGACGACATTCCGCAGAAGTGAGCAGCGGGCGGGCTTTGCCCTGGTTTTTGTTTGACCGGAAAACGGCCCAGCTTGTGGGAGGGGTGAGCATAACCAATATTCGCCGCGGCGTGGCGCAGGCGGGCACGGTGGGCTACTGGATGGGGGCAACCCATGCGGGCCAAGGCCTCATGGGGGAGGCTCTGGCGGCCGTTTGCACCCACAGTTTTGGAGACGCGGGCTTAAACCGGCTGGAGGCCGGTACACTTTTGCACAATGAGCGCTCCCAACGCCTTTTACGCAGTACGGGCTTCCGTGAAGAAGGGATTGCACGCAGCTATCTTTGCATTAACGGGAAATGGGAAGACCACATTTTGTTTGCGAAACTCGCCAACGATACGCCGTGAACCATCGCAAAAAAGGGGGCAGATGGCTTTGCCCATTTACGCCCCTGATCGCTTGGCTTATCACCCCCGTGCAGGGCGAAATCAGCATGAACGTGGCAACCCCACAGCAGGGATGATATGAAGGCCGACACATTTCCCAGGGGGCCGTTTGTGAGTTTCATGTCCCCCCTCGTGTGCGCTGTCCTTGCCTTCGTTTTCCTGCTTGCGCCACTTCAGCCCTCATTTGCCCTTGAACCGGTGAATGTAAGCGAAAATTCCTCAGCCATCGACCTTTCCAGCGCCTATGAGTTGCGGCTTGGCCAAGGGGAACGGCTGCAGGTGACAACCGCGCCCGATGAAGAAGGCGTGGTCAACCGCATTGAAATTCGCGCTCAAGGCAGTGTCACCAGCGGCAATTGGATCGTGTTTGCGCTGGCCAATACGTCGGACCGGCAGTTGGACCGACTGTTGGCCACGCCCCATTATCGCCTCGTCAATTCCGGCATTTGGCGACCGGATTTGGGCTCGGTGAGGCTGGTGGCCATTACCCCCAGTCAGGGCTTTGCGCTGGAGCGGCAAGGCTCTGCGGAAGCGGATTTGTTTCGCATTACGCTGGATCCGGGTCAGGTGGTGACCTACGCCATGGAACTGGCCGGCGACAGCGTTCCGCAGCTAACGCTTTGGGAGCCGGATGCCTACAAGGATACGGTGAACAGTTTCACCCTGTATGAAGGTATTGTGCTGGGCATTTCCGGTCTGCTGGCGGTTTTTCTCACAATCATTTTTGTGGTGCGCGGATCGGCCATGTTTCCGGCGGCGGCGGCCCTAGCTTGGGCGGTGTTATTTTATGTGGGTGTGGATTTCGGCTTTATCGGCAAGATCACTTTCATTCAGCCACAGGACTTGAATTTTTGGCGGGCGGCGGCTGAGGTTTCCATTGCTGGCACGATTGTGGTTTTCCTCTACGCCTATCTGCACTTGAACCGCTGGAACATGCGCTACTCCATCCTCGTTTTGCTGTGGATGGCGGGGCTTTTGGTTCTCGTGGGACTTGCCTTTGTGACCCCGGAATTGGCGGCGGGGCTCGCCCGCCTTTCCTTTGCCGCAGCGGCTATCTTTGGCCTTTTGCTCATTCTGGTTTTGGCCCTGGGCCGGTTTGATCGGGCGATTTTGCTCATACCCACCTGGATGCTGATTGTGGCGTGGGCCGCTGGCGCTTGGGCTACGGCAACAGGACTATTGGACAATGACATTGTTCAGCCGGCCTTGGGCGGCGGGCTGGTGCTGATTGTCCTGCTTTTATCCTTCACAGTGCTGCAACATGCCTTTGCTGGTGGAACGCCAGTGCAAGGCCTGGTGAGCGATGTAGAACGGCAGGCGCTGGCGCTGACCGGAGCCGGTGATGCCGTGTGGGACTGGGATGTGGACCGCGATGAGATTTATGCGGGTCCGGAACTACACGCCTCTCTCAACTATGAGGACAAAAGCCTCAACGGATCCCCGGCCCGCTGGTTCGACCTGTTACACCCCCATGACCGCGACCGGTTCAAGTCCACCCTGGATGTGGTTCTCGATCACCGTCGTGGTCGCATTTCGCAGGACCTACGCCTGCGGGCGGGCAATGGCCAATATCATTGGCTCACGCTTAAGGCCCGGCCCGTCATCGGCAATGATGGTGAAGTGCTGCGGTGCGTGGGCACGATTACCGATGTGACGGACAAGCGGTTGGCGGAGGCTCGGCTGCTGCAAAATGCCGTCCAAGACAGTTTGACAGGCATGCCCAACCGCGAACTTTTCATGGATCGGGTGGAGGCTGCGCTCTCACTGGCTCAAAACGGAGCGGGTATTCGGCCCACTGTCATGCTGATCGACGTGGATCGCTTTAACCAGATCAATAACGCCATGGGCATGTCCACGGGTGATTCTGTGCTGGTAACCTTGGCCCGCCGCATGGGAAATCTGATACAGGCTCAAGACTGTCTTGCCCGCATAAACGGCGATCAGTTTGGCCTTTTGGTCCTTTCCGTGACCGAGCCTGAAGAGGTGGCCAAACTGGCAGGTGCCATCACAAAAGCCATAGCCGGCCCCATGAGTTTTGGAGACCAAAAACTCGTCATCACCACATCCGTGGGCGTTGTGACATGGTCCACCGATCAGACATCGGCGGAAGAAATGCTGCGTGATGCGGAACTGGCCATGTTTCAAGCCAAACGGGTTGGGGGTGATCGCATCGAACCTTTCCGTCTCACTTTCCGCTCGCAACAAACGCCCGATTTGCACATGGAAAGTGAACTGCGCGGCGCTTTGGATCGCAAGGAGCTGGAACTCTATTTTCAGCCCATCATGGATTTGGAAACCCAGCGCGTTGCCGGTTTCGAAGCACTTATGCGGTGGCGCCACCCCACACGGGGCGTCATTGCGCCATCTCAATTTATTCCGGTGGCAGAAAAGTCCGGCCTCATCACACAAGTTGGACTGCTTGCTTTAGAGCAGGCTGCTGCCGCCCTGAAAAACTGGCAAACCCGGCTCAAAAACGAGAGCATCTTCGTCTCCGTCAATGTTTCCGCCCGGCAATTACTGCGCCATGATTTGCTGGCGGACGTCCGTGGTGTGCTGTCGCGCCACCAATTGCCTGCCAGTGCTCTGCGGCTGGAACTCACCGAATCTGTCATCATGGAAAATCCGGAGCAGGCGGGGCACATTCTTACGGAATTGAAAAATCTCGGTGCGGGGCTTTCGCTGGATGACTTTGGGACCGGCTACTCATCCCTAGCGCAACTCATGCTGCTGCCCTTCGATACGCTCAAAATTGACCGTTCTTTAATCAACCGCGATGGCAGTGAGGAACGGCCCATTATTTTGCGCTCCATGGTGAGCATGGCCCATGATTTGGGCATGTCGGTTGTCGCGGAAGGGGCAGAAAATGAGCATGATGCCCTGGAATTGAAGCAATTGGGCTGCAAGTACGCCCAGGGTTTTCTGTTTGGCGAACCCATGTCCGCCGCCACCGCTCTGCGTGCGCTGGAACAGGATAAGTCGGCTAAGGCCCCTTAGCCAGCCTGATCCGCCTTAAGCTCGCCCTGCACTGGCGGAAAGCGTAGCCTGACTGATACCCAACAGGCCCAAGGCCATGTCGTATTGCGCGTCTGCGCTTTGCGCAAAAATGATCTCGCGTGTGGCCTTTGTGGTGAGCCAACCATTTTGCGCTATCTCACCCTCCAATTGCCCCGCGGACCAGCCAGAATAGCCCAGCATCATGCGCGATTGAGCGGGGGGCTTTTCGCCAGACATGGCTTTGAGAATGTCTAGCGTGGCAGTGACCGCGCATAGGTCTCCCACGCGGGCGGAGGAACGAGTGGAGGCTTCCAGCGAGTGGATGACAAAGCCCCTGCCCTGCTCCACCGGCCCGCCTCGGAAAACGGGAATTTTACGATCCAGGCGCTGGATATTGTCCAATGCCGACTTCATTTCCAACTCTTCCAGAATGTCGGAAAAAGTGGGCTCCACAACAGGTTGATTGAGCACAAAGCCCATGGAACCCGTACTGTCGTGGGAAGCGATGAATATGACGGTTTTTGCGAACCGCTCGTCCGCCATGCCCGGCATGGCAATGAGCAAATGCCCTTTGAGTTTGAGCGCAGGTGTTTCTGTGACCATGCTTAAAGCTAGCAAACGTACCGTTGACGGGGAAGCCTTTGACAGCCGGGGTTCACCACAAGTTTCACCGAAATATGAGGAGGCGTGACGGCGCGCCTCCTCGTTTCATTCATCTTGTGAGTTTAGGGTTTCGACCATGAAAAGCGCTCTCACATCAATCGCACTTGCTCTTTTGGCCACCACCGCAGCCCATGGGGCCAGCAGCCAGTGGTTTGAAACGGAAGGGGCCAAGATACGCCTTGTGGGATTGCCCTCTGCCGATGGCAAGATGATCGACGCAGGGCTTCAAATTGAGTTGGAAGAAGGCTGGAAAACCTATTGGAAGTCGCCCGGTGCATCCGGTCTGCCCCCCACAGCTTTCCTTTGCTGGCTCAAAAAACATCATCGGCACGAAACTTCGATTCCCCGCACCCACATCCTTTGGTGACGGGTCCTATCTATCGGCGGGTTATACTCAATCGGTGACACTGCCCATCGCCATTGAGCCGCTTTACGCCAACAAATCCGTGATGGTGAAAACACAGGGTCTTGTGGGCATTTGCAGTGAAATTTGTGTGCCGGTGCAGTTTTCTCTCTCCATGGACGTGGGGCCGCGCAGCGTGAGCAAGCGGGATGAAGCCGCAGCACTTTTCGCCGCAAAAGCCAGTCTCCCCGGACGGGCTCATGCTGGGTTTTCGATCACCGATGTGATGCTGGAAGAACCCCGGCTCCTGCACGTCAAAGCGACCATTCCTGAAAATACGCAAAAGGCAGAGCTGTTTGTGACCCCGCCTGACGGCTGGTATCTCACGCCCGCTTCTGCGAAACAGATTGACGGGCGCCATGTCCGTTTTGAACTTCCGCTCAATGACATTCCAACCTCAGCCAATGCAGCAAACCAGTCGCTCACCATGACATTAGTGGCCGATGGAGTGGCGGTGGAACAGGTGGTGACGGTTTCCAGGCCCTAACAGCTTGCCCGTGCGCGTGGAGACATTTAGGCACGGCATTGCGTTCTTGACCTCATGGGATCGTGGCATCACTGTCGGCTCATCTCTCTCACCGATCAGGACAAATCCATGACGATCTCCGTTGGCGACAAGCTGCCCGATGCTCAATTTACCATTATGGGCGAGGATGGCCCTGCCAAAATGTCCACTAGCGAATTATGCGCTGGCAAAAAGGTGGTTTTATTCGCCGTTCCAGGCGCATTCACACCCACCTGCCACGAAAAGCATATGCCCGGTTTTGTGGAACACCACCAAGCCATCAAGGATAAAGGTGTTGATACGATTGCCGTGACCACGGTGAACGATATTCATGTGACAAGTGCCTGGGCCGATGCGTCCAATGCTAAAGGCAAGATTGTGTTCTTGTCCGATGGCAACGCGGAATTCGCCAAAGCGGTGGGGTTGGACATTGATCTGGGCGTAGCGGGCATGGGTGTGCGCTCAAAGCGCTATGCCATGATTGTGGAAGACGGCACTGTTACTACGCTCAATGTGGAAGAAAATCCGGGCCAAGCTGACGTGAGCGCTGCTGCGGCCATTATGCAAGCGTTGTGATCGTCAAGATCCGCTAAGGTCGCCCTTGTTTAAAGGGCTCCATACCAGAGCGGGCTAGTTCATCGGCCCGCTCATTTTCCTCATGGCCCGCATGGCCTTTCACCCAGTGCCATTCAATCTTGTGGCGCGAGACGGCTTCGTCCAAGGCTTGCCAGAGTTCCGCATTTTTGACCGGTTTTTTGGCGGATGTTTTCCAGCCGTTCTTCTTCCAGCCGAAAATCCAGCCTGTCATCCCGCCTTTCACATATTGTGAATCGGTATAGAGCGCCACTTCGCAGGGTTGTTTGAGCGCGTTGAGCGCTTCGATGGCCGCCATTAATTCCATGCGGTTATTGGTGGTTCTGGCCTCGCCCCCCTTCAACTCCCGCTCATGTTCACCAAAGCGCAGAAGCGCGCCCCAGCCGCCCGGGCCGGGGTTGCCAGAACACGCCCCATCGGTCCAAATCGACACGTTTTTCATGCCACACCCAATTCGGCCGGTGACTGAACGGCTTGGAAAAAGCGCAGGCGGGCGCTGAATTGTTTGGGATCATGGGGGATCACAAGCGCGCCCTCCGGCACATTGAGCCAGTCATTGATGCGGGTGAGCAAAAAGCGCAATGCAGCGCCTCTTGCCAAAATGGGCAGAGCTTGCACCTCATTTCCCTCCAGCGGGCGGACCGATTGATAGCCGGCCACGAGGGCCTTTGCCAATTCTGGCTGAAACGTAAGGGTTTTGTCGAAGCACCACGCATTGATGGCAATGGCGAGGTCGTAGGCGAGGAAATCATTGCAGGCGAAGTAAAAGTCGATAACGCCAGACAGGCTGTTATCTAGGAAAAAGACATTATCCTTGAACAGATCCGCGTGAATAACGCCGCTTGGAATATTTGTGGGCCATTGGGCCTTCGCTTCTTCCAAAGCACCTCGCATGAGGTTGGCCATGCCAGGCTCCACGTCATCGGCTTGATTGATGGCGCTTTCCACCAAGGCGGGCCATGCCTTTGGCGACAGGCCGTTGGGGCGGTGGATGGTAAAATCTGCGGCCAGTGCGTGGAGCCTGGCCATTGTTGCCCCCGCCGCATGGCAATGTTCTGGCAGGGGTTTGGTTACCTCCACACCATCCAAGAAACTCACCATCGCGGCGGCGCGCCCTTCTAGCCGCGCGAGGGCTTCACCATGGCGATTGCGGATGGGCCGGGGGCATGGAAAGCCTGCGCTTGCGAGGTGATCCATCAAGCCGATGAAAAAGGGCAAATCTTCTTCCGCCACCCGCTTTTCATACAGCGTGAGAATGTATTGGCCGCTTTCAGTGCCCAGCAGGTAATTGGTATTTTCCACACCACCTGCAATGCCTTTGAAAGACAGGACACGCCCCACATCATAGGCCTGAAGATACGCGTCTAAGGCCGCGTCATTCACTTCCGTGTAGACGGCCATTCATGCGGGTCCGTTGACAAAAGCCATGTCGGCGGGTTCCAGCGGCACGTCGCGCAGTTCGCGCATGACCATGAAATTCTCATCTTCCACCGTGGTTTCCGCCAGTTCCAAGGTGAGATCAAAACGATCTCGGAACGTCTCGATCACCTCATTGATAAGAATTTCCGGTGCCGATGCTCCTGCGGAAAGGCTGATGGTCAGTTCATCCGCGTCCTTGTCCAACACGTCCCAGGGAATTTCCACTGCGGACTGGACGAGTTGGGCATGGGCCGCGCCTTGGCGGGCGGCCACATCCACCAAACGGTTTGAATTGGATGAATTGGGGGCGCCCACGACTAGGAATAGGTCTGTCCCCGGGGCTGCGGCTTTGACCGATTCCTGTCGGTTGGTGGTGGCGTAGCAAATGCTTTCGGCGGCAGGCGCCGTAATTTCGGGGAAGCGTTCTTTCAAACGTTCAATAATATGGGTTGTATCATCCACCGACAGCGTTGTTTGGGTCACGAAGCCCAAGGCGCTTGGGTCTTCCGGTGTGTAAGCGTCCGCGTCTTCCAGCGTTTCGATGAGGGACACGGCCCCCTCAGGCAATTGCCCCATTGTGCCCACAACTTCTGGATGACCCTTGTGGCCGATCAACAACGTGTGCCGACCCCGGCGCTCGTGCAGCATGGCCTGTTTGTGGACCTTGGATACCAAGGGACACGTGGCATCCAGATATTTCAAGTTTCGGGCGGCCGCGTTTGCTGGCACGGATTTGGGCACACCGTGGGCGGAAAAGATAACGGGCTGGTCGGTGGCCGGCACTTCGTCCAATTCTTTGACGAAAACAGCACCCTTGTTCTCCAGCCCCTCCACCACATAACGATTGTGGACGATTTCGTGGCGTACATAGACGGGCGCGCCATACTCTTTCAGCGCCAAAACAACAATTTGGATTGCCCGATCAACGCCCGCGCAAAAGCCGCGGGGACCACACAGGCGCAGCGTTGCCTTCTGTTTTGCCATGAATTTGAACCCCGTGCGTTCTTCTTCTCTTTCCTTAACTGCCCCCGGCTGCTTAGGCCATAGGTCAGGCGGATTGAAGTTGCTTGTCCTTGTAGGCTTTGGCGCGGGCGCGCAGGAAAAATCCGCCTACACCCAGTAGGGTTAAAGCCAGACCAAACCAAGTGGCGGCATACTGCAGGTGACTATTGGGAAAGCTGATGCGCGTTGCCCCCCCTTGTGGCAGGCCACCCGGCACCGGTGCAGGGCCTGCGTCCACGAAGAAACGGGCGGCGTTACCACCCTTCTCGGGCATTTGGCTCAACATTTGATTGAGCGATTTCCAATAGTAAATATTTTTGGCCAGATCATTATTGGGCACAAAGCTGTTTGGCTTTTCAGCAGGGGCCGTGCGGGCAAGGCCGGTGATTTCTTGCCGGCCGGTGATTTGACCTGCTGACCGCTTGGACACCTCTTTCATCTCGATGGGCACAAAGCCGCGATTGACAATGACGATTTGACCGTTGTCACGCCGCAGCGGCGTGTAGACGTGATAGCCGGGGCGGCCATTTTGAGTGACGAAGAAGTGCGCTTCATATTCATGGAGGAACGAACCCGCCACGCGTACAGGGCGATATTCAATGTCTTGCCCCGCCTGCAAGCGCTCGGCCATGGCATCGAATGGGAGCGGTTCACTGTTGCGATTGGCTTCCACGCGGGCGATGAGCGCCTCTTTCCAAGCCAGGCGTTGAACCTGCCAGAAGCCCAGCGCAGACAAAAACACAAAGCCTATGGCAATGCAGAGTAATAGAATGAGTGTAGAAATGCGCATGCCTGCTATTTGGCTCCGTGATCGCCACGATCAAGGCGGCCCTGCGCCGCATCGTGGTGCCAGGTTAAAGCAATCAACACGCCTTTCACCATGCGCAAAGCAGGCAGCCCCAAAGCAAGGATCACTGGAGGCCACAACAAAACGTGGAGCCACCAGGGCGGACCAAAATTGAGCTCTAAATACAAAGCTGCGCCAAGCACGATAAAGCCGAGGCCCATGATGATGAACACTGTGGGGCCATCGCCTGAATCTTCAAAAGCATAGTCCAATCCACAGGCATTGCAGTGGGGACGCACCGTGAGCAGCCCGTCAAACAGCTTGCCCTGACCGCAGCGGGGGCAGCGGCCCTTCATGCCGGTCGAAACTGGGTCCTGTGGGGGATAGAGACGAGACAAATGGAGTTCCTCAAAAAGAAAGGCGGCCCGTGAGCCGCCTTTCAAAATCATATCGTTTAAGCGACCTTAGTGGGCGGCGATTGTTCCGCCAGCGCTGCCCCAGATGTAGACAGCAACGAACAGGAACAGCCAGACCACATCCACAAAATGCCAGTACCAAGCGGCGGCTTCAAAACCGAAGTGCTTATCCTGTGTGAAGTGGCCGCGCAGGGCCCGGATGAGGCAGACCACCAAGAATATCGCACCCACGAAAACGTGGAAACCGTGGAAGCCGGTGGCCATGAAGAAGGTGGCACCGTAGATCGACTCGGAAAAGGAGAAAGGGGCCACGGCATATTCAATGCCTTGGACGATTGAGAATATCACACCCAGGAAAACGGTGAGCGTGAGACCCCAGATCAGGCCCTTACGGTCCCCTTCCAGCAGCGCGTGGTGCGCCCAGGTGACGGTGGTGCCGGATAGGAGCAATGTTACCGTGTTGAACAGTGGCAGGTGCAGTGGGTCCAGCACTTCCACATTGGCGGGAGGCCAAACGCCGCCCGTGTGCGCAGAGCGGGCGGCCTGTACCGCTTCGTTGGGATAGAGTGCTGCATCGAAAAACGCCCAGAACCAGGCCACGAAGAACATGACTTCGGACGCGATGAACATAATCATCCCGTAACGCAGGTGCATGCGCACAACGGGTGTGTGGTCCCCCGCATGGGATTCTTTCACCGTGTCAGCCCACCAGCCATACATGGTGTAAAGAATGATGAGCAGGCCGAGGATAAAAATCCAAGGACCCCCCATGGACAGGCCAAACAGGTTTAGGGTTGCGCCTTTTAGGCTTTGCATCCAGGCAACACCGCCCAAGCAGATGACCAATGCGCCAACGGACGCAAGCAGCGGCCAAGGGCTTGGCTCGATAATGTGATAGTCGTGATTTTTACTGTGTGCGTCCGCCATGGGATTGGTCTTTCGGCTGCTCTCTCTTTAGATGATGTCTAGCGCGCTTTGTCGCAGTCTTAAAGACTGGAATTAGGCTTAGTGCCCGCTCCCGCGCTGATTTTTGCCTGCTCGGCGGCGTGTTCCGCCTGCGCATCTTCATCGGGGAAGAATGTGTAGGAAAGCGTGATGGCCGGCACGTCTTTCATGAGCGGATCATTGACGATTTCCGGGTCCACAAAAAAGATCACCGGCATGTCTACGGATTCACCGGCGGCCAGCTCCTGCTCTTGGAAGCAAAAACACTCGATCTTGTTGAAATAAATACCGGCAGCACCGGGGGTCACGTTAAATGTGGCTGTGCCAAAGCTGGTGTCATAGCCCGCGTTGCGGGCCACATAGATGGCCTGCTTTTTCTCGCCAATTTTCAGTTCGATTTCGCGTTGCTGGGGTTTGAAGTCCCAATCAAGCGCCATGGATGTGCTGGCGTCGAAACGAACTTTAATGGTCTTTTCCAAAATCGTGCCGGTGGTGACCTCGGCGCGCTGCGTTGTACCCGCGTAGCCTGTCACACGACAGAATAGATCGTAAAGAGGCACGGCGGCATAAGACATGCCCAGCATGCCAAATGTCAGACCCAGACAAATGAGAACAATTCTTTTGTGATTATGTACCTTATCGGCGGTCACGACTGCTCCTGTTGTTGTTGCTGTTGCTCCAGCATTTTTGGGGTGAATTTTGCGATGCTGGCTACATAGAAGGCCACCACCATGAAAAGCAGACCAAAGGCTATGGCGATGCTGCGCCAGCGGCGGGCTTTACGCTGTTTTTCGGTCAGCTCAACGCCCGGCCCTTCCTGAAACTTACCTTCGCCGTATTCCATCACAGCGCTCCCAAAAGGTACGCACCCGTGACGCGGAATGTGACGGCGTCCACCAGCAGCAGCGCAAACAGGGCGAAGAGGTAAAAGATTGAAAAACCGAACAACTTCTTTTCCGCGGTAAGGTTTTCATCAGCCCCAGCAATTTGCCAGACGCGGAAGGTGAAATACAGGAAGCTTGCGCCTAAGGCTGCGCTCAGAACGCCCGTCAGGACGCCAGCAAAGCCCATCAACATTGGCGCGATGCTGAGGGGGGCCAGCAGTGCAGCATAAGCCAGCATTTGGCGGCGCGTTGAGGATTTCCCCGCTACATTCGGCATCATGGGAATGTGTGCATCGTCGTAATCACGCATCTTCCATAAGGCCAAGGCCCAAAAGTGCGGGGGCGTCCAAATGAAGATGATGGCAAAGAGCACAACACCTTCCCACCCAATCGTGCCCGTGGTGCAGGCCCATCCCAACATGGGCGGAAAGGCACCAGCAGCTCCGCCAATGACGATGTTTTGCGGTGTCGAGCGCTTCAGCCACATGGTGTAGATGACAGCGTAGAAGAAGATGGTGAAGGCAAGGATGGCCGCACTCAACCAGTTCACCAACAGTCCGAGTGTCATCACAGACAGAACGGACATGACCATGCCGAAATTAAGCGACTGGCTGGCGTGTATAGCGCCTGCAGGAATCGGCCGGTTCGTTGTGCGGGACATGACGGCGTCAATATCCGCATCATACCACATGTTGAGCGCGCCAGAGGCCCCTGCCCCAATGGCGATCGCAACAATGGCGATGATGGCCAATACCGGATCGATGGCACCGGGGGCGAGCAACATGCCCGTCAAAGCTGTGAACACCACCAGACGCATCACGCGAGGCTTCATGAGAGCCAGATAATCCAATGGCATCGCCTCTGAGATGCCCACTTGTGCGGTCGTATGGTCGACTACGCTCATTTGCTTTTCACTCCAAATGGGACGTTACACCGTCCCCTTTAAAAAACAGGGCCACCGAATGGGCAGCCCTGTCTGAAAGTCGTTGCGGGCCTTGGCCTTATTTCACGCGGGGGAGCTGTTCCCACTGGTGGAAAGGCGGTGGTGATGGCAGGTGCCATTCCAGCGTCGTTGCCCCCTCGCCCCATGGGTTGTCACCAGCCACGCGCTTGCGCTGGAAGGCTTCCACGATGCCGATGATGAAGATCAGCACGCCCACGGCGGAGATGTAGGAGCCGATGGAGGACACATAGTTCCAGCCAGCGAAGGCATCGGGATAGTCCACATAGCGGCGGGGCATGCCTGCCAGACCCAGGAAGTGCTGGGGGAAGAACAGGATGTTCACGCCAATAAAAGTGACCCAGAAGTGCAGCTTCGCGATGAACGAGTTGTACATGTAACCCGTCATTTTCGGGAACCAGTAGTACCAAGCGGCAAAGATGGCGAACACGGCACCCAGCGACAGCACGTAGTGGAAGTGGGCAACCACATAGTAAGTATCGTGGAAGGAGCGATCCAAACCAGCGTTGGCCAGCTGCACACCCGTCACACCGCCCACGGTGAACAGGAAGATGAAGCCGATGGCCCAGTACATAGGCGTACGGAAGGTTAGCGAACCGCCCCACATGGTGGCGATCCATGAGAAGATCTTCACGCCTGTTGGCACCGCGATCACCATGGTAGCGAACACAAAGTAGCGCTGCGTGTTGAGCGACAGACCCACCGTATACATGTGGTGTGCCCACACGATGAAGCCTACTGCGCCAATAGCAACCATGGCGTAAGCCATGCCGATATAGCCGAACACAGGCTTCTTGGAGAATGTCGCCACGATGTGGCTGATGATGCCAAAGCCGGGCAGGATCAGAATGTACACTTCAGGGTGACCGAAGAACCAGAACAGGTGCTGGAACAGAATTGGGTCGCCACCATACTCAGCTGTGAAAAAGGCTGTGCCGAAGTTACGGTCTGTCAGCAACATGGTGATGGCACCAGCCAGGACGGGAAGCGAAAGCAACAGCAGGAAGGCCGTGATCAGCACGGACCATGCGAACAGCGGCATCTTATGCAGCGTCATACCGGGGGCACGCATGTTGAAGATGGTGGTGATGAAATTGATGGCACCCAAGATGGAGGATGCACCAGCAACGTGCAGCGCAAGAATGGCCAAATCCATGGCGGGACCTGGCTGACCCGTGGTGGAAAGCGGCGGATAGATGGTCCAACCACCCCCGACACCGTAACCTCCGGCCGGGCCGGGCACAAAGATGGATGCGGTCAGCAGCATCAAAGCGGGTGGCAACAGCCAGAACGAGATGTTGTTCATGCGCGGGAAGGCCATGTCCGGTGCGCCAATCATGATGGGCACCATCCAGTTGGCAAAACCACCGATGAGCGCGGGCATCACCATGAAGAAGATCATGATGAGGCCGTGGGCCGTCGTGAACACATTATAGACGTGCGGGTCGGAGAAGATTTGCAGACCGGGTTCCTGCAACTCCATACGCATCACAACGGAAAGGAAACCGCCATAGATGCCCGAGAAAATTGCGAAGATCAGGTACAGCGTACCAATGTCTTTGTGGTTCGTGGAGAAGAACCAGCGTTTGAAGAAGGACGGCTTATGTTCGCCGTGGTCGTCTGCTGTTGCTGCATATGCCATGTTTTTTCTCTCTTACCTCAAATTCTTATTCGGCGCTGACTGTCGTTTCCTGGTCAGCGTTTGAAGCCAACTCCACCCCGTCTTTGCGCTGCTCGAGGGTTGCCATAAGGGCCTTATTGGCCTCACCCACATCCTCCGCAGCGGCAGCACGCCATGTGTTGAAATCTTCTTCGGAGACAACGCGAATGCCGATGGGCATATAAGCGTGATACTTCCCGCAGAGTTCCGAACACTGACCGTAATAAAGGCCTTCCTTCATGGGCTGGAAGTAGGTCTCGTTGTTACGGCCGGGATAACCATCCATTTTCAAGCCAAACGCTGGCATGGCGAAATTGTGGATCACATCGCCAGCGGTGACCAGCACGCGGATCACTTTGCCAACCGGGACCACCACTTCATTGTCGACGGCGAGAAGGTTGGGATATTGGGAAAGATCAGTCTTGCCCAACTGTTCACGCTCGGCGAGAGCTGCCTCCTTACTGCCCGCGATTTCTTCAGAGCCGATGGGACGGGAATCAAAAGCGATGCCCGAGTCGTCTTGATATTCGTAACCCCAATACCACTGGTAGCCCGTGGCCTTGATTGTCAGTGCAGGCTCTTCCGGCAGCGTGAGCTGGCGGGTGAGAAGCTGGAACGATGGGATTGCGATTGCCACCAAGATGGCGACCGGCACCAAAGTCCAGACAACTTCAATGGCCGTGTTGTGCGTTGTTTTGGAGGGCACAGGGTTTGCCGACGCACGGAACTTGACGACCACGTAGACCAGCAAGGCAAGAACAAAGAGCGTGATGGGTACGATGAAGTACAGCGTGTACCAATCGAACCAAACGATTGCTTCCATTCCGGGGCTGCCAGCGGGCTGGTGCCAGATTTGCCAGTTTTCGGGTTGAGCCGCATTGGCAGCCCCCATCCATGCGAACACGCACAGACCGGCGGCAACTAGCGTGCGCGCGAAACTTCTTGTCGGATTTATCATCCAATCAACTCCAGTCGTTCTGTAAGGCTGGCCAGGCTCCGATATTTTCAACCAGCAGCTCTTTAGAACCATACTAGACAGCGCACCGCAAGGTTTTCCGGCGCGAAACGAGCGAGAATCCTTGCGGCATTTTCCCGATTGGCACCCCACTTTAGGCGCAGTTTTGCCCATAAACGCCCACACACATATTATTAGGACAGTGATCGACTTATTTACGGTTCATTTACCATACGCAGGTCACGCAAAGGGGTGAAAGCGCTTCGGTGCCATAATTGGGACACGTAAGCGGCCATAGTCGGCGCCACTTTGCTGTCGCATAGCCCGTTTTTGGATGCCCATGTCTCGTATGATTTTTCGCAAACCGTCCCTTTACCGTCTCATCGCAGCCACGGCGATTCTCTCCCTGCTTTCCACGTTCACCCAAACCACGATAGCCCAAGCGCAAGGTGCCGGTCAGGCCAAGTCCAAGCATGGGGCATGGTCCATCGTATGCGACACACCGCCCGGTGCCTCATCGGAACAATGCGCTCTCATGCAAAATGTGGAAGCGGAGGATCGGCCGGAGGTGGGCCTTTCAGTCGTCGTTTTGAAAACTGCGGATGACAAAGCGCGAATTCTGCGCGTGTTGGCCCCTCTTGGGGTGATTCTGCCCAACGGACTGGGGCTCAATATCGACGGGAAGGACTTGGGCCGCGCGTATTTCGTGCGTTGTATGCGGGATGGGTGCTATGCAGAAGTGATCCTGAAACAGGATTTGTTGAACTCGTTTCAAAACGGCCAAACAGCCACATTTATCATTTTTGCCTCTCCCGAAGAGGGAATCGGTATCCCGGTTGATTTGGCAGGCTTCAAGGATGGGTTTACCGCGCTTCCCTGATTGTCATGCCGTAACGGCATAACGCCGCCTTTGCGCAGCGGTCCTCCTGTGCCTAAATAGCTGGTAAGTTATAGAGGCAAGCGAATGACCCATGGATATTTCTCTTCTTGAGCGATTTGACTGCGACCGTGCGGCTGTTGAACGGGTGCTGGGCGATACCCTCGCCGGTGCTGATGATGGCGAATTGTTTTTGGAAAGTGCCCAAAGCGAAAGCCTTCTGTTTGATGACGGCAAATTAAAATCCGGCTCTTTCGATACGCGGCAGGGGTTCGGTTTGCGTTCCGTCTACGGCGAGGCGGCGGGATATGCCCATTCGGGAGAACTGTCCCAAGCCGCCCTCATGCGGGCGTCCAATGCTGTGCGTGCGGTGGCCAATAATCACGCTGGCACCTATGCAGAGCCGCCCCGCGGTACCAATCGTACGCTCTACTCCGCAGACAACCCGCTGGAACAGCCGGGCTTTGAAGCGAAGGCGAATCTTCTGGCGCAAATTGATGCCTATGCCCGCGCGCTTGATCCGGCTGTACGGCAAGTCAGCGTGTCCCTTGCCGGTTCGTGGCAGCAGGTGGAAATTTTGCGCGGCGATGGGCAATTGATCCAAGACATCCGTCCGCTGGTGCGTCTCAATGTGAGCATCGTGGTTGGTGATGGCGACCGGCAAGAAACGGGGAGCCATGGCATCGGCGGGCGCTATGGGTTTGAGCGAATCGTCGGTGAGTTGGACTGGAAAACCTGCGTTGATGAGGCGCTGCGGCAGGCCAAGGTGAATTTGACCGCCATCCCTGCCCCCGCAGGCACGTTTGATGTTGTGTTGGGGGCTGGCTGGCCGGGTGTGATGCTGCACGAAGCTGTCGGGCACGGCCTTGAAGGTGATTTCAACCGCAAGGGCACATCTGCTTTTGCGGGCCTCATGGGGGAACAAGTGGCGGCCAAGGGCGTGACGGTGGTGGATGATGGCACGATTGCTGAACGGCGCGGATCGCTCTCCATCGACGATGAAGGCACGCCCACTCAGTCCACGACGCTCATCGAAGACGGCATTCTCGTTGGCTATATGCAAGACCGCCAGAATGCTCGGCTCATGAGCATGGAAGGCACGGGCAATGGCCGCCGCCAATCCTATGCCCACATTCCCATGCCGCGCATGACCAACACCTACATGCTGGGCGGCGATATGGAGCGCGACGAGATCATCTCCTCCGTCAAGGACGGCATCTACGCCGTCTCATTCGGTGGCGGTCAGGTGGATATTACTTCTGGCAAATACGTGTTCGGCTGCACCGAGGCCTATAAGATCGAAAACGGCAAAATCGGCCCCGCCGTCAAAGGGGCCATGATGATCGGCAATGGCCCATCAGACATGAAGCGGGTGCGGATGCTTGGCAATGACATGGCCCTCGACCCGGGCATAGGCATGTGTGGAAAACAGGGCCAGGGCGTTCCAGTGGGCGTTGGCCAGCCGACAACACGAATCGATGGGATCACGATTGGGGGGACGGAGGCCTAGCTGAGACGTTTACAGGAACAACTTCACGACTGCCACGATGGCGAGCGTGAGGCCAGAGCCAATGACAAGAGGATAATACTGGTTTTCCTTCAGCATTTTCTGCGTGCGCGCGATACTCTCGTCCACATGTTGTCGGCTTTGGTTAATCTCTTGCTGAATTTTCTTTAGTTCCAACTCTTCGCGGGTATCTTGAGGTGTTGCCATTTCAAACTCCTATCGTTGCCGATAGATATAGGTGCAAGGCGGGCCGCTGACCAGCCCAATCATCGGAGGTACACACCCATGCTAGAACGCAGCGACCATCTCAAGTCCATCGAACAGGACCGCATTGATCTGGCGGCGGCCATTCGACTGGCGGCAAAATTTGAGTTGCATGAAGGCATTTGCAATCACTTTTCGGTTCAGTGTGACGGGCCGGATGAGCTTTATCTCATCAACGCCTATGGCTGGCATTGGACGGAGGTGACGCCGGACCGGCTTTTGTTGATCGATGGTGACGGCAAGGTGCTTGAAGGGGAAGGCGAGGTGGAAGCCTCTGCCCGCAATATTCACATTGCCAGTCACCGGGCGAACCCACGCCACAAGGCCATTCTCCACGTTCACATGCCCTACGCCACCGCCCTTTCCATGCTGGAAGGCGGTCGGCTGGAAATGGCGCATCAGACGGCGGCCCGCTTTTACGGCCGCATTGGCTATGAAGAAGAGTTTGGCGGTATCGCGCTCACCGAAGAAGAGGGCGAGCGCATTGCGCGGGAAGCGCGGGCCAATGCCCATATCGACACCATGTTTCTGGCCAATCACGGCGTGGTTTGCTCCGGCCCTTCCGTGGCGCAAGCTTTTGATGATCTTTACTATTTAGAACGGGCGGCGCGGCAGCAAGTGCTCGCCATGTCCACGGGTCTTCCCCTGAAACTAATCCCTGAAGACACGGTCAAACACACCGCTGAGCAATTTCAGCAGGATTTTGAGGTTTACGCCCATCAACACTTCAATGCCCTCAAAAGACTGGTGAATGCATGATCGTCTACACGCTGAAATCATGCGATACCTGCCGCAAGGCGCTGAAATGGCTGGCCGATGAAGGCATCGCCCATTCCAACCACGACGTTCGCGCCGATGGCATGGATGAGGCCACGGTCAGAAGCATTGTCATCGCCCTGGGTGCCGAGAAAGCGGTCAATAAACGCAGCACCACATGGCGAGGCCTGTCAGACGAGCAAAAGCAGGGTTTGACCGAGGATAGCGCCGTTGCACTTATTGTGGAGAACCCTACGCTGATGAAACGGCCTGTTTTCAAGCGCGGCGGCGAATATCTGGCAGGCTTTGATGCCAGGTTGCAGCAGACGCTCAAGACAAGGTAGGTTCCGATCTCAAAACAGCCTTCATCGCCCATTGGAGGGGAGGTCGGAGAGCGTAGCGATCCGGGCGGGGGGAGCGAAGCCAGACTGAGGCTCCAGAACCAAATTCTCCCATCCAGCCCCCCACCCGAAACAACAAGTTGTTTCGACCTCCCCTCCGGTGGGAGGTTATGCAAGACGCTAAATCGGTTTTCTAAGGATAGAGCCGCTGCGTCGTCCACCCCTCCCCATCCCTTGAAAACACGATACGGTCGTGGAGGCGGTAGTCGCCATCTGCCCAAAATTCTATTGTGTCGGGGATGATGCGAAAGCCGCTCCAATGGGGTGGGCGGGGG
This sequence comes from Pseudomonadota bacterium, assembly GCA_039198355.1. GTDB lineage: Bacteria > Pseudomonadota > Alphaproteobacteria > Rhizobiales > Rhizobiaceae > Pseudahrensia. The sequence continues at coordinate 21,475 of JBCCTO010000006.1, read as the reverse complement.
ATGGTTTCGGTGCCATATTTTGCCTCGAACTCCGCCGTGCGGTCTATCAACGTTTGTCGGCTGTCGAGGGGGCGGGATTGGTCGCTGGCCCACGCGCCGAGCCTGCTTTGGGGGTGGCGGGAGTTGAAGTAAGCGTCCGCCTCTTCATCGCTCACCAGTTCCACCGCGCCGCGCAGGCGCACCTGACGGCGCAGCGTTTTCCAGTGAAAACCCATGGCCGCTTTCATGCTGGCCAGCACTTCACGGCCCTTTGTGCCTTCAAAATTGGTATAAAAAACAAACCCCCGCTCATCATGGCCCTTCAAAAGCACCATGCGCACATTGGGCATGCCAGTCTCATCCACAGTGGCGAGGGCGACCGCATTGGGATCGTTGATTTCGTTGTCTTCAGCTTCTTTTAACCATGCTTGAAACAAAGCGTGCGGATCTGTTGCCTGCGTGAAATCCATCGCAATTTTACCTTTATTTTAACGACCTTCCACCACGTTACGGGTAGAACCATGCGCCCATGGCGCGTCGTTGTTCGTGTGTAAAGTGAGTATCCGGTTTTGACGATGGTGCAAAACATCACCCTTTTTGTTCGCCCCCTTGTGGCACTGGGGCTTTTGGCCCTGGTGAGCGGGTGTGCCGTAAAGGGCAATGCACTGGCCGATATTTCCACAAGCGAAGAATTGGTGACCGCCTCTGTGGTTGAAAAAACCAAGGTGGACGGCATCGACGATACCGACGCGAAGGTCATCAAGAATACCGTCACCGCTGCCAGCGGCGCCAGCGAAGTGAAACCTCTCGCCTGGGCCAATCCAGAAACTGGTTCGTCCGGTGCCATTGTTGCCATCGACACATTTATGGGCAAACACGGTCAAAAATGCCGGGGCTTCAAAACCAGCGTGAAAAACTTCATGGGCATCGCCTTTTACAATGGTGAAGCCTGCCAGATTAGCGCCAGCGAATGGGTTTTAAGCTGGTTCAAGTCCGCAGACAGCTAAAGAAAGGCCTTTTCTTTTTCAGCTGCCAAATTTGATCGCAGTCTTTGTCTTCCTATATGTAATGCAAAACTAACCAGTGCTGCTGGTTCAATTCATTTGTTTGCATAACAGTGAGGCATGCCATGCGTGATCCCTATCAGGTGCTTGGGGTTTCCAAGGGTGCAAGCGAAAGCGAAATCAAATCTGCCTTTCGTAAACTCGCCAAAAAATATCACCCGGACCAAAACAAGGATAACCCCACGGCCAAAGCCAAGTTTGGCGAAGTCAGCCAGGCCTATGAAATCATTGGTGATAAAACCAAACGCGCCCAGTTTGACCGGGGCGAGATAGACGCTGAGGGCAAGGAGAAGTTCCAGGACCCGTTCGGTGGTCGTGGTCCGTTTAGCGGTGGGGGTGGTTCTCCCTTTGGCGGCGGTGCGGCGGAAGATATTTTAAGCCAAATGTTTGGTGGCGGCATGGGCGGCAGCCCCGTTGGTGGTGCCCAACAGGCCCGACGTCCCCAAGCGCGCCCTGCCAAGGGGGAAGATCGTAAAATCAATTTGCGGGTCAATCTCAAAGACCTGGAAGCCGGTAAAGCACCCGTGAAACTGGGGCCAGACCGGACGGTAAGTGTCACCATCCCGCCCGAGCCTGTGGACGGACAGATTGTTCGCATCAAAGGGCAGGGCAAAGAGGGTCCCGGTGGGCCGGGGGACGTGCTCATCACCCTGTCCATTTCCGACCATCCTGAATTTCGCCGTGAGGGTACAAATTTGCGCATCCATGTGCCTGTGGCGCTGGAAATGGCCGTGCTCGGCGGCAAGATCCGCGTGCCCACCCTCACCAGCGCTGTGGCATTGACCATCCCCGAATGGTCGCAATCGGGCGCAGTGTTTCGGGTGCGAGGCAAGGGCTTGCCCAAAAAAGATGGTACGCGCGGCGATATTTTTGCGGTTCTTTCAGTGGCGCTGCCGGAAGAGCGGGATGAAGAACTTTTGGCCCTCATGCGCAAGCGGGCGGATAAAAGCGCGAACGCCGCGTAAACGGCCCCGGTGAATTTAACTCCCATTCGGTTGAAGGCCCCTGCCCCTTATGCGATAGCAGAGCAAGACTTTTGCACGCGACGACAGAGCTTGGGCTATGACTGAAACCAAAACCGGTTTGATGAGCGGGAAAAGGGGGCTCATTCTGGGTCTGGCTAACAACCGCTCCATCGCTTGGGGCGTGGCCAAGGCACTGGCGGAGCATGGCGCACAATTGGGCTTTAGCTATCAGGGCGATGCCTTGAAAAAGCGGGTGGAACCGCTGGCAGCGCAATTGGGCGGCACCGTATTCGGCGATTGTGACGTTGGCGATGCGGCCTCCATGGATTCCTTGTTTGAAAAGGTGGAAAAAGAGTGGGGCAAAATCGATTTTCTGGTCCACGCCATCGGCTTTTCCGACAAAAACGAGCTGACCGGGCGCTATCTGGACACATCTGCTGCAAATTTTACCAAAACCATGGACATCTCCGTCTATTCCCTCACGGCTCTGGCGCAACGGGCGGAAAAACTGATGGGCGACGGCGGCTCCATCCTCACCATGACCTATTACGGCGCTGAAAAAGTGATGCCCCACTATAACGTCATGGGCGTGGCGAAAGCAGCTTTGGAAGCCTCGGTGAAATATCTGGCTGTGGATTTGGGCGGACAGAATATTCGCGTTAACGCCATTTCCGCCGGTCCCATCAAAACGCTGGCGGCCTCCGGCATTGGGGATTTTCGCTATATTTTGAAATGGAACGAGTATAACTCTCCCCTCAAACGCACGGTCACCATTGATGAAGTGGGCAAATCGGCCCTCTATTTGCTGTCAGACCTTTCCTCAGCGGTAACAGGCGAGGTTCACCACGTGGATTCGGGTTATCATACGGTGGGCATGAAGGCTGTGGATGCGCCGGATATTTCTGTGGTGAAAGACTAAGCACGCCCTAGCCTGCGCCTTGGATGACGAACGGAGACTGAACCGCCCATGACCCTGCTTGTCATCTATGTTGCCATTGCTACGGGCGTCTCTTTTTTGTGCTCGATTCTGGAAGCGGTGCTGCTTTCCATTTCCCCTTCCTATCTGGGGGCGCTGAAGGAGCGTAATCCGGCGCTGGGCAATAAAATGCAGGCGCTTCAGGACGATATCGACAGGCCTCTGGCGGCGATTTTGACGCTCAACACCATCGCCCACACCATTGGCGCGGCAGGTGCGGGGGCACAGGCGGCGGCGGTGTTTGGCGATGCTTCGCTCACCGTCTTTTCCATCATTCTCACGCTCATTATTTTGTTTGCCTCGGAAATAATTCCAAAAACGCTTGGTGCGACCTATTGGAAGGCGCTGACACCCTTCGTTACGCGCACATTGCCCCCGCTGATCTGGCTTCTTTGGCCGCTGGTGAAGATTAGCCAATTGCTCTCCAAGCTGGTGTCGGGCGGCAAGCCCAAGTCTCTTGTGACCCGCGAGGAGATCGCAGCGCTGGCCGATATTGGTCGCCAACAGGGCGTTGTCGGCGAGCAGCACTCCCGCATCGTGCGCAATCTGTTTCGCTTCTCCGCCCTGACCGTGGAAGACATCATGACCCCCCGGACGGTGGTGATGGCGCTGGAGGAAAACACCACGGTGGCCGAGGTGGTGGAAGATTTAGATAGTCTCAGTTTCTCGCGCATGCCCATTTACGCGGAGACGGTGGATCAGGTGACCGGGCTGGTGCTCAAGAACGATATTCTCGCGGCTGCCGTGCGCGGCGATAAGAAAATCCCCATCAAGGAGCTTCGCCGCGATGTGTTAACCGTGCCGGCCTCCATGAACCTGGAAGACTTCTTTTCGACCCTGCTGGAAGAAGGTGCCCATATCGGCATGGTGAACGACCAGTTTGGCGGTTTTGATGGGCTGGCCACCATGGAAGATGTGGTGGAAACGCTGCTGGGGTTGGAAATTACCGATGAGGCTGATGATTTCGCTGATTTGCAACAGCTGGCCCGCCAGCGCGCGCGGGACCGGGCGGAGCGGCTGGGCCTGCGTGTCATTGATCCCAAGGGGGAGACGGCGAGCGTTGAGGACCTTCCCGCCACCGCGCCTTCGTCCAACCCTTGAATAGCTCTTCCATGGACATTGCGTGCCCACCATTTACTGATCCAGCGGTGGCGGCGCGATATGCGGCTTATGGCGACACGCTCACAGGCACTATGGTTGCCCTTCGCCAGCACATTCTCCACTTGGCAGACCAGCATTTCGGGCCAAACCGAGTTATGGAAAGCCTGAAGTGGAACCAACCGTCGTTCAACATCATCAAACCCAAGCGGGGCACCACGCTGCGGATGGATGCTGATGGGGCCGGGTCGTTATCGCTCTATTTCACTTGCACATCCGGCTTGGTGGATCGGTTTCGCAACCTCTATGACGATGAACTCACGTTGGTAGGCAATCGGGAATTGCGGCTGGGGGAGCAGTTTCAACCCAATGCTGCCATCGACCACTGCATCCTTCTTGCCCTAGACCCATACACCAAAGGCTAATCTCCATGGCCCCTCCCCTCATCCACTTTTTGCGCCACGGTCAGACCGATTGGAATGTGGCTTACCGCCTGCAAGGCCAGCAGGACATTCCCATCAACGCCACCGGTCGCAAGCAGGCCGCCGCGAACGGCCAGGTCTTGAAAGCCATGCTGGGCGCCCCCCATGACTGGCGCTGGATTGCGAGCCCGCTGGGGCGCACTCGGGAGACCATGAATATTGTGCGCCAACAGGTGGGCCTGCCTGCCTATGGTTATGAGACCGATGATCGGCTCAAAGAGATCGCCTTCGGTCTTTGGGAGACCTATACGTTTAAGGAATTGGAAGTGGACCATGCCGCTGCTGTGGCCGCCCGGCACGAAGCGAAATGGGATTTCGCGCCGCCCCTTGGGGAGAGCTATGCTCGCCTCTTGGCCCGTATTCAAAGCTGGTTGCCCTATGTCACCGAAAATGCGGTCGTCGTCTGCCATGGCGGCGTTTTGCGGGTGTTGGAGCATTATCTCAACGGCACCTCCACTGAAGATGTGGTGCAATGGGCCGTGCCTCAGGATCGCATTTTCACATGGGACGGTACGCCCAAGTCGTGGATGGAACAGAGGCAAATTACCGACGACACGGTTTGACGCAGACGCGCTTTTCCGAACCGGTTTTGCCCTGTAATCAAGTTGAAGAATTTCCCTTCCATTGAGCCGCACCATGTTTGAGACCCCCAAGCCCAAGTTGGGCAATGACCAACCCGCCGTTGTCAAATCCTGGGACGAGTGGTCGCCGCTCAAGCATGTCATTGTGGGGGTGGCTGACGGGTGCATGATCCCCCCTTCTGAACCGGCATTGGACGCCAAAGTGCCGGAAGATTCCGACATGAAAGGACAATGGGGGCCGCGCACGCAGGAAACCGTCGATAGAGCTAACGAGCAGTTGGACAATTTTGCCAAGGTTCTGGAATCGCGGGGCGTGCGGGTGGACCGGCCCACGCCCATCGATTTCTCCCAACCTGTCTCCACGCCCGATTGGGAGAACCCCGCTTCTTTCGGCTGCATGCCGCCCCGCGATGTGATTCTCACGGTGGGCAAGGAAATGCTGGAAGCGACCATGAGTTATCGCTGCCGCTTTTTTGAGTATTTGTGCTACCGCCCCCTCATGCAGCGCTATTTTGAGGACGATCCAGGCTTTCGCCACACCGCTGCTCCCAAGCCGCGCATGACGGATGCATCCTACCGGCCCGATTATCTCTCCGAGACCATTGGCGTGGAAAAGCGGCTCCAATGGACAGCGGAAAAGTTCTTCGTCACCACCGAAGAAGAGCCCCTTTTCGATGCCGCCGATGTGCTGCGCTTTGGTAAGGATCTCATCGTCCAGCACGGGTTTACGACCAACCTGAAGGGCATTGATTGGCTGCGCCGCCACTATCCGGACCATCGGGTGACGGCAGTGAATTTCCCCGGAGACCCCTACCCCATCCATATCGACGCTACATTCACGCCCATCCGGCCCGGTCTCATCATCAACAATCCGGACCGGCGTTTGCCGGACGATCAGCGGGAATTCTTCCACCGCAATGATTGGGAAATCGTGGATGCGGCCCGCCCGGCCCACAACACACCGCCGCCGCTGTGCTATTCCTCCGTATGGCTGTCCATGAATGTGCTGATGGTGGACGAAAAAACCGTGTGCTGTGAGGCCAGCGAGGTGAACCAGATGGAACAGTTCGACAAAATGGGTCTGGAAGTGCTGCCCATCCCGTTCCGCGATGCCTATGCCTTCGGTGGCGCGCTCCACTGCGCCACGACAGATGTGTACCGCGAAGGGGACCTGACGGACTATTTTCCCAAGGGGTAAAAGCAAGGCCGTTAAGGCTGTTTCGTGAAAACCTGTTGCCGTTCACCGGATGCATGGGCGCGCCCAATAAAGTGGCTCCACTTGCACACGGGACGTGGACTTTTCCTATGCCTTCCTCTCTTCGCCGTCTTGGCGTCACACTTGCGCTCGCCGTCACCCTTTTGGCACCCGCACACGCCAGCGGCGACAAGTGGAACCCCACCGCTGACCAGCTCTACAAATCCATGGCCTGGCAGATGGACCATATGTTCACCCGCACGGATATTGATCTGAAACAAGGGGAACGGGGGCGGCTATTTGCCTGGTCCTGGGGTTATTTGGGCCGCGCTTCGTTGCTGATGCACGAGGCCACGGGCGAACAGCGATTTCTCGATCTGGTGCAAGACACATCCAAGCGCCTGTTGGCCAACCGGGACGATGCGCTGGGGCTAGTGGATGGGGAGCGGGGCATCATCATGCCCTCTTGGCAGGTGAAATATAACTGGGGCGACCGCTCCAACGAAATCACCGCCGCCGGCCTCATCACCCTGCCCATGTGCCAATACGCCTTGAAGACGGGGGATCATGAAATTGGGCGTGAGGCTGTGAAAAGCCTTGCCGCCTTTATACCCGAACGCCAAGAGGCCCATGGAGGCTATTATTTTTGGCACCACAGCCAAGAAATCGTGGAGCCGCTGAACCACGCGCATATTTATGGTGCCGCGTTAGCATGGTGCTCCAAGCTGGACTATGCGCCCGCCAGTTTTGCGCAGACTGCCAAGGGCATTTACCGCTATTGGCGCCATTTCACCCGGCGGGATGGGGAAGGCCTGTCCTGGGCCTATATGCCTGCCCCCGATTCGCCTCGCGATCAAAAGTCCGAAGCCATTTGGAAAATGGGCGTGACCATCGAACTCCCCATCGCGCTCATCCGGACCGGGCTGATGGAAGACGATGGCATCATGGCGGATTTATCCAAAACGGTGACCGGCAATTTCATCGTCAAGGCCGGGGGCATTCCGCAGTTTTTGGGGGAAAGGAAACCCATCGATATTTCCAAACTGGCCAAGTTTGAAGGCCGCAGCCTCACAGGGCTCATGGCGCCCGTGGTCTTGTTGGATGATCCGGCTGTGACGCAGACTTTCATTTCCATGGTCAAACGCTATCCCAAGCAATTCCCCAATGGATGGTTTGGCGGGGCGAAATCCATGACCTTCGCCTACGCCTATCTCAAGGCCACGCAAACGCAAAAGGCAGCGGCTGCTCCGGTCACAAACTAAGGCGGCGCTGTACAAGATGAGGGGGAGTGGCCATCATCACGCCATTGGCCACCATGTCGGGTAATTGAATGTCGCGCAGCTTTGGGCACTGGAAGGCCAGCGCCACCAACCATGCCCCCTGGGAAGATGCTTTTGGCATCACCGTCGGCGTTTTACTGTGCGCCCTTGCCGTAGCCATTTACGCACAATTGGGCATGGTGACCGGCGGCGTGGCGGGCATTGCTCTGGTGGTCCACTACGCCACAGGAGTGCCGGTGGACCTGGCTTTCTTTGGCATCAACCTGCCTTTCTACGCCCTGGCCGTGATCCGGATGGGATGGGCCTTCACCCTCAAAACCTTCGCTGCCGTCGCCGTTTTATCCTTTTTGATCCGCATCCAACCGACGGTGATCTCCTTTGAAGCCATCGACCCATTTGCGGGGGCAGTTTTATCGGGTGTTTTGCTGGGTCTGGGTTTGCTGGCCGTTTTTCGCCATCGGGCGAGCCTGGGCGGCGTGGGCATCTTGGCGCTTTACATACAAGATCGGTTTGGCTGGCGGGCTGGCCTGGTGCAACTGGCGGTGGATTTGATGATTTTAGCCAGCGCGCTGGCCGTCACATCCCTTTATTTGGTGGGCCTTTCCGTCATCAGCGCGGTCATTCTCAATTTGCTACTGGCCGTCAATCACAGGGATGACCGCTACGTGGCGCGTTAATTTTCCCGGGCGGAAAGCAGGTGATCCATGCTGGTGCGGATTTGGGCGATGGAGGATTGAATATTGGCAGCCAGGTCTTCCAGGTCCGACAGTTGGGCCTTCAATACCCGCAATTCATCCGCTTCCACCTCGCCTCTTGGTGAGGAGCCGATGCCTTGCAGCAGCCAAGTGGGGGTAACGCCCAAGACACCGGCCATCATATTCATGTGGCTTGAGCGCGGTTCGCGGGAATCGCTTTCCCACGCCTGAACGGTGGATTTGCGCACGGCCAAATGGCGGACGAGTTCTGCACGATCAAGCCCTGCTGCCTGACGGGCGCGCAAAATGCGTCCGCCCAGCGTGTCGCCATCGCCGCGTTGTTCAATAATGCTCACGTTTTTTCTTCCCGTTTTGAAATACCCCCATGGGCAGCGCTCCACGGGTAAGGGTCAGAGAGGAAATCATTCACGGCAGAAAGGGTTGCCTCATCGAACAGCGCCTTTTCGCGGGCGACGGCCAGTACCTCATGCCATGTGGTGAGGTAGTGGAGGTCCATGCCGTGTTTTTTGAGCGTTTCGGGCGCGTCTTTGAAAATGTCATAATAGAAGACGGAAAATGTGTCCGTCACCTGCGCGCCCGCTTCGCGGATGGCTTCGGCAAAGCCGATCTTGGAGCCGCCATCGGTGGTGAGGTCTTCCACAAACAGCACACGCTGGCCTTCTTTCAAATCACCTTCGATACGCGCGCCCCGGCCAAAGCCCTTGGGCTTTTTGCGGATATAGATCATGGGCAGGCTCAGCCGTTCGGCCATGAAGGCAGCGTAGGGGATGCCTGCTGTTTCCCCGCCAGCCACCACGTCATATTTCTCAAACCCCGCATCGCGCATGACGGTAGCGCAACCAAAATCACACACAGCGGAACGGATGCGGGGGAAGGAAATCAGCTTGCGGCAGTCGATATAGACCGGCGACTTGAGGCCGGATGTGAACGTGTAAGGCTCATCGGCGCGGAAGTGGACAGCCTCAATTTCCCACAACATGGACGCAGTAAGCTTGGCGATGGTCGCGCGGTCAGGGAAGGTGTTTTGGAACATCTCTAGTTCTCCACATGCCAGAAGACGGGGAAGCCCGGGTCAAACACCGTAACCGGCCCTGCCCCGGTTTCCACAGCATCGGGCCAGTCGCAGGGCGTTTCGGTTTTGGTGAGCGTCATGGTGGTCTCGTTCACCGGCAGGCCGTAGAAGGCGGGGCCGTTGCGGCTTGCAAATTTTTCCAGATTTTCCAGCTTGCCTTCTTCTTCAAACACATGGGCCAGCAGGCTCATGGTGTTGATGGCGGTGAAACACCCGGCGCAGCCGCAAGCGTTTTCCTTGGCATGGGTGGGGTGCGGGGCGCTGTCCGTACCCAGGAAATAGCGCGGGTCTCCACCCGTCGCTGCCTCAACCAGCGCCAATCGGTGGGTCTCACGCTTCGCGACGGGCAGGCAGTAATAATGGGGGCGGATGCCGCCGGCCAGAATGTGGTTTCGGTTGATAATGAGGTGATGGGTGGTGATGGTCCCACCCAAGCCTTCATCCACACTGGCGATATAGTCGATGCCGTCCTTCGTGGTGACGTGTTCCATAATAACCCGAAGACCGGGAACACGGCGGCGCAGCGGGTCCAGCACGGTTTCGATGAACACGGCCTCGCGGTCGAAAATATCAACCTCGCCATGGGTCACTTCACCGTGGACGCAGAGGGGCAGGCCGATTTCCGCCATGCGTTCCAGCACGGGGATGACATTCTCCACATCCCGCACGCCGCTGTCGGAATTGGTGGTGGCCCCGGCGGGGTAGAGTTTCACCGCTTTCACCAGACCGCTGGCATGGGCGGCTGCCACATCGTGAGGGTCTGTGGCTTCCGTGAGATAGAGCGTCATGAGCGGGGTGAAGCCATGCCCGGCCACGGCCATAATCCGCTCGTGATAGGCTTGCGCATCGGCCAGTTTAACCACTGGGGGCACCAGGTTGGGCATGATAATGGCGCGGGCAAAATGACGGGCGGAATAGTCTACAATGCCTGCCAGCATTTCCCCATCGCGCAGGTGGAGGTGCCAGTCGTCTGGCCTTGGAATAGTGATGGTGGTCATAGGCAAACCGCTCGTTGGGCCGAGTTTGCGCAGCTTTAGACAGTTTTGATTTGCTGCGCGAGGTGTGGCGTCGAAAACTCCACGGGAAAGGCGGGCAAAGCGTGTCGCTTTGCCCATTTTTGCGTTCACGCTGTAGGCGCTTCGCACCTTCACTTCACGGGAGCGGCGCATTGGCGCCGGACGCCTTTTCGCCTTCTTCACACTTCCATCAGTAAAAAATGCACCTTAAGAGAAGCCACGACGATAAACAGGCTCATTGCGCCCATGTCCCACAACTCTTTTGGCCATTTGTTCCGCTTCACCACATGGGGGGAATCCCACGGATTGGCGTTGGGGTGCGTGGTGGACGGGTGCCCTCCCGGCCTCTCCATTTCGGAGGCGGAAATCCAGTCCTATTTGGACAAGCGCAAGCCGGGGCAGAGCAAATATACCACCCAGCGCCGAGAGGCAGACGCGGTACGCGTGCTTTCGGGTGTACTACCGCAAGAGGATGGAACCTTCCTCACCACCGGAACACCCATTTCCATGATGATCGAAAACACCGATCAGCGCTCCAAGGATTATGGCGAGATTGCCAATCGCTACCGGCCCGGACATGCAGATTTTGCCTATGATGCCAAATACGGCATTCGCGATTATCGCGGCGGTGGCCGCTCGTCCGCCCGTGAAACCGCCGCCCGCGTGGCCGCCGGGGCCATTGCGCGCAAGGTGTTGGATGGCGTCACCATTCGCGGCGCACTGGTGCAGATGGGGCCGCGCAAGTTGGACCGAAATAGCTGGAATTGGGATGAGGTGAACAATAACCCCTTCTTTTGCCCCAGCGCGGAGACGGCTGCCCTTTGGGCGGATGATCTGGACAAAATCCGCAAGGCAGGGTCGTCCGTAGGTGCCGTGATTGAAGTGGTGGCCGAAGGTATCCCCGCCGGATGGGGCGCGCCGGTTTATGGCAAGCTCGATCAGGATATCGCCTCCGCCTTCATGTCCATCAACGCCGTGAAAGGCGTGGAGATGGGCAATGGGTTCGACGCAGCCGCCATTACGGGCGAAGAAAACGCCGACGAAATTCGCATGGGGGATGATGGGAAGCCCGTGTTTTTGAGCAATAAAGCCGGTGGGGTGCTGGGCGGCATCTCCTCCGGCCAGCCAGTGGTAGCGCGGTTCGCGGTTAAGCCCACAAGTTCCATTCTAACCACGCGTCAGAGCATCGATAAGCATGGAAACGAAGTGGATGTGATGACCAAAGGTCGGCATGACCCGTGTGTGGGGATCAGGGCCGTGCCCATTGGGGAAGCTATGATGGCCTGTGTGCTGGCCGACCATTTTCTGAGGCATCGGGGGCAGGTGGGGTGAGTTGCTTGGACATCCAGCCCCCACCCGAAACTGCTACGCAGTTTCGACCTCCCCTCGAGTGGGAGGTCAAGGAGTTTGTTTTCTAGTGACACGTTCAACGGACAAGCCACTTTTCCGTGGGCAGAGTAGCGATGTCTCGATGATCCAGTTGAGTTCGATAGCGCACAACTTGCCTTCACCTCCCCCTGGAGGGGAGGTCGAAACCTGCGATAGCAGGGTTCGGGCGGGGGGCTGGACTTGACGCAAGTATCCAAACGCCAAGTAAAACGCGCACAGCGATTACGCCGCGAGATGACCGATGGCGAGCGAATTTTGTGGTCGGAATTAAAGGCGTTTCGCAATCTCTACGGCATCGCTATTCGACGCCAAGTGCCCATCGGGCCATTTATTGCAGACTTTGCCTGCCACAGCAGAAAGCTGATTGTCGAAATCGACGCAAAACAACACTTCACGGACGAGGGGATCAAGCAAGACCACCGCAGAGACACTTGGTTCGCCAACGCAGGCTATCGCGTTTTGCGGCTGACCAGTGCAGATGTATTTGACGATAAAGATGCTTGCGTGAACACCGTTCTCGCGCATCTGGGGCTAATGAATTGAGAAAACTATGACCACAGACATGGAACGTGTGGCGGACGCTATCCGCGCTTTTGAAGCTGGTGAGATCGTTGTTGTCATGGACGACGACGACCGCGAGAACGAGGGCGATCTGATCGTTGCGGCGGTGCATTGCACGCCGGAGAAGATGGCGATGATTATTCGCCATACGTCGGGCATTGTGTGTGCGCCCATGCCGGTGTCGGAGGCCAAGCGGCTGAACCTGGCGCCCATGGTGGCGGAGAATGATGCACCTCACTCCACGGCGTTTACCGTCAGCGTGGATTACAAGCACGACACCACCACCGGGATTTCTGCCGAAGAGCGGTGCTCTACCGTGCGGGGGTTGGCGAACCCCAATTCGGGGGCGGGTGATTTTGTGCGGCCCGGCCACATCTTCCCGCTGGTTTCCCGCGAAGGGGGCGTTTTGATCCGCTCCGGCCATACGGAAGCGGCCGTAGACCTGTGCAATCTGGCAGGGCTGCCTCCAGTGGGTGTGATTTCGGAATTGGTGAACGATGACGGCACTGTCATGCGTGGGCCGCAAATACACGCCTTTGCCGCCGAAAAAGGCTTGAAGACCGTAACTGTGGCGGACCTGATCGCCTACCGCCAGCGGCAGGAGCGGCTGGTGGAACGGATGGAAACGTTTGACATTTCCACCGAAGTGGGCCCGGCAGTTGCCACCACTTACACCACCCAATGGGACCCCATGCAGCAGTTGGCCGTGGTTTATGGAGACATTCGAGACGGGCGCAATGTGCTGGTGCGGTTGCATGTGGAAAGCGTGGTGGATGATGCCTTTGGCGGCTCGTCAGCCCTGAAAGACCATATGAACATGATCGCCAAAGAAGGGCGCGGCGTGATCGTCTATCTGCGCGAAGGCTCCGTGGGCGTGGCGAAATACGGACCCCGGTCGGAGCCCGCGGATACGTCGCCGCGCAATGAACCCGCCTATGGTGATGAGGCGGAAGATCACGGCACAGCCCAGTCCCGTAAAGAGGAATGGCTGGAAATCGGCATGGGCGCGCAAATTCTTAAGGATTTGGGCGTCTCCTCAATCCGCCTCATGGCCTCGCGGGAACGTCATTATGTGGGCCTTTCGGGCTTTGGTATTGAGATTGCGGATACAATCATCACCGATGGCTGAGTGTGACATGGCGAGACGGATTTGGGGTGGGCTGGCGCTGGGGCTTTGCCTTGCACTTGGAGGCTGTGTGGATGAAGGCCTGACGGCAGACATCAAGCCGCCCAAGATGGACCGGTGGCAGGTGAGCAAGGTGAAAGGCCCTGCCCCGCTGCCGTTTGAAAAAGCACCCAAGGCCGGTTTGCCAGACGGGGGCGTTGCGCGCATTGCTGATTCATCCTTGAAGGCCGCTTGGTATGAGGAACCGACCAGCCGCTATGCCCACGCCATCTTGGGCGATGGTATAGAAGCCGGCGCTCTGGTGGTCCAAACCGCCAAAGGCAAGACTCTGCGGGTAACCCTGCCCCCAAGCCAGGTCTTTGAAGACCGCACACCCCGGCTGGTGGATTTGGATGGGGACGGCACCACAGAAGTGGTCACCCTGTTGGCCCAGCAGGGCAGCGGCGCGGCGGTGGCAGTGTTTGGAGAACGCAATGGCACTTTGACCATGCTTGCCCAAACGCCGTTCATCGGGCGGGCCAACCGCTGGCGCAATGTGGCGGGCATTGCGGATTTTGACGGGGATGGCTTTTTGCAAATTGCCGAAGTCGTGACACCCCATATCGGCGGCACCTTGCGGTTCTGGACGTGGAAACAGGGGCAGCTTGTGGCTTCCGGTCAAGCACCCGGCTTTTCCAACCACGCCATCGGTTCCCGGTTTCAAGGCCTATCCGCTGTAGAAGATTTTGACGGGGACGGTGTGGAAGATCTGGCCGTGCCAGACGCCCGCCGCTCCATGCTGCGCATTATGGGTTTTTCGGGCAAAGCTGAGGGTAAAAAGACCTTGCGGGAAATCGCGTCCATCCCCCTGCCCGCTGCGGTGGAGCAGGATATGCGCACTGTGAACGTCAACGGCCAGCCCGGCGTTGTCGTGGGTTTGCGGGGCGGGCAATGGTTGCGCATTACGCCGCCTAAACCTGTTCAGCAATGATTGCGCCCCGTTGACGGGGTGGGTTCGCAAACCCACAGTAACAAGATGACCACGCATCTCTACACCCATTCCATTTTCACCGAACACCTCGTGCCCGCCGGTCACCCGGAGCGGCCGGACCGGATCCGCGCCGTGGCCGAAGCGCTCTCGGATGATTCCTTTTCCGGCCTTGTGCGCTTTGAAACGGAGCAGGCCGATGATGGCGTGTTCGAGCACGCCCATCCCGTCGAGTATATTGAGGGATTGCGCGCCCGCGTGCCCGCTGAGGGAAGCGAACGGGTGGATGCGGACACGGTAATGAGCCCCAAAACGTGGGAATGTGTACGCCATGCCGTGGGTGGTGGTTTGGCAGCTGTGAATGCGGTCTTTTCCGGCGCGGCTGACAATGCCTTTCTTGCCGCTCGCCCACCGGGCCACCATGCGGAGGTGACCACGGCCATGGGGTTTTGTTTCATCAACACCGCCGCTGTGATGGCCCGCCACGCGCAAAAAACATACGGTGTGGAACGTGTGGCCATCGTGGATTTTGATGTCCACCACGGCAACGGCACGCAGGATATATTTGAAAGCGATGGTAGCGTGTTCTACGCCTCCACTCACCAGATGCCGCTGTTTCCTGGGTCGGGCAAGAAGACGGAGACCGGCGTGGGCAACATCTGCAACGCGCCCTTGGAGCCGGGGATGGATGGAGAGGGTTTCCGCGAAGCCTTCACCAGCCGTGTGCTGCCGGAACTGGACGCTTTTGCGCCTGACTTTATCATCATTTCTGCCGGTTTCGATGCCCACCAGCGGGACCCACTGGCAAACATTAATCTCACTACGGATGATTTTGACTGGGCCACGGGCAAACTGATGGATGCCAGCGCCAAACATGCGGACCACCGAATCGTAAGCCTGCTGGAAGGGGGCTATGATTTGGAGGGGCTGGCCACATCTTGTGCCACCCACGTCAAACGCCTTATGAGGGGGTAATTCCCCGCAACCGGATTCTCCCATGGCAGACGATGAAGCCCAAGACGTGAGCAAGCTCAGCTTCGAACAGGCGCTGGACCAGTTGGAAGAGATTGTGCGCAAACTGGAACAGGGGGATGTGCCGCTCGACCAGTCCATCGCCATTTATGAGCGGGGCGAGGCTTTGAAAAAGCACTGCGCCATGCTGTTGCAAGCGGCTGAAGACAAGGTTGAGAAAATCCGCGTGGGGGCCGATGGCACCGCCAAGGGCAGTGAACCTTTGGATGGTTAGTGCATCTTGCGCGGACCTGTCGCGGTGCAGCGTGGCAGGGTGCCCTGCAAGGGGCTGATTTGATTTCTTATGTCTCCCCGCAAAGAGCGGCACCCTTGCGCCGCTCCTAAAACTGTCTAGCATGTTAGACACTCGATGGTCAGGCAAATTGACGCATCGCGCCACCCAATGTGAAGAGGGACAGAGACTGTGCGACCCAACACCCCTTTGCTGGACCTGGTGAATGAACCTGCCGATCTGCGGCAGATGGACGATAGCCAATTGCCCCAACTGGCCGACGAACTGCGCGCCGAGATGGTGGATGCGGTGTCCGTCACCGGTGGCCATTTGGGCGCAGGCTTGGGTGTGGTGGAGCTGACGGTGGCGCTGCACCACACGTTCAACACGCCCCATGACCGAATCATCTGGGATGTGGGGCACCAGTGTTACCCCCATAAAATTCTCACCGGGCGGCGGGACCGGATCCGCACCCTGCGCAAGGAAGGCGGTCTGTCCGGCTTTACCAAGCGTATGGAGAGTGAATATGACCCGTTTGGCGCGGCCCACTCCTCCACGTCCATCTCCGCGGGGCTTGGCATGGCAGAAGCTGCGCGGCTGGCTGGTGTTCACCGCAATGTGGTCTCCGTCATCGGTGATGGGTCTATCACGGCAGGCATGGCTTATGAGGCCATGAACAATGCGGGCGGCATTGATGCGCGCCAGATTGTCATTTTGAACGACAATGACATGTCCATCGCGCCGCCCACCGGCGCCATGAGCCATTATCTGGCGCGGCTCGTTTCCGGCAAAACCTACCGGTCGCTGCGGGAGACCGCCAAGCAGTTAAACGAGAAGCTGCCCAAATTCATCGCCGATAAAGCCCGCAAGGCGGAGGAATACACCCGCAACGTGTTCAACGAGCAGGGCACAATGTTTGAAGAATTGGGCTTCTATTATGTCGGCCCCATCGACGGGCACGACCTCTCCGTCCTGCTGCCCGTGCTGCGCAATGTGCGGGATGCGGAAAGTGGACCCATTCTCGTTCACGTGCGCACGGAGAAAGGCAAGGGGTATGAGCACGCCGAGAAGGCGGGGGATAAGCTCCACGCCGTGGCCAAGTTCAATGTGGTCACGGGCGAGCAGTCGAAACCCGTTCCCAACGCCCCGTCTTACACCAAGGTTTTTGGCCAATCGCTGGTGCAGGAAGCGGGGCATGACGAGAAGATCGTGGGTATTTCCGCTGCCATGCCGGGCGGGACGGGCATCGACATTTTTGGAAAGGCCTTTCCCGATCGTACCTATGATGTGGGCATCGCCGAACAACACGCAGTGACTTTTGCTGCCGGCATGGCCAGCGAAGGTTACAAACCGTTTTGTGCCATTTATTCCACGTTTTTGCAGCGCGGCTACGATCAGGTGGTACACGATGTGTCCATTCAGAACTTGCCGGTACGCTTTCCCATCGATCGTGCTGGTTTTGTGGGGGCGGACGGCGCCACCCATGCGGGGTCTTTCGATATTGCTTATTTGACTTGCCTGCCCGGTTTTACGGTCATGGCGGCGGCTGATGAGGCCGAGTTGAAGCATATGGTGGCAACGGCGGCAGCTTTCGATGAAGGCCCCCTCTCCTTCCGCTATCCTCGGGGTGAAGGCGTGGGCGTGGACCTGCCGGATCGCGGCTCGGTTCTAGAAATCGGCAAGGGGCGCATCACGCGGGAGGGCACGAAGATCGCGCTTCTCTCCTTTGGTTCCCGCCATGCCGACTGTATGGCAGCAGCCGAGGAGTTGGAGGATTATGGCCTGTCCACCACCGTTGCCGATGCCCGCTTTGCAAAACCGTTGGATACGGACTTGATCGACCGTTTGGCACGGGAGCATGAATTGCTCATCACCGTGGAAGAGGGTTCCACCGGCGGCTTTGGGGCCATGGTTTTGCACCATTTGGCAGCCTCCGGTGGGTTGGACCAAGGCTTGAAAATCCGCACGCTTACCATGCCGGATGTTTATGTGGACCAGATGTCACCGGCCAATATGCTCAAACTGGCAGGGCTTGATAAAGACGGTATTTTGAAGGCCGTGTTTGGTGCGCTGGGCCATATTGAGGCACAGCCTGCGCGGGCTTGATGGGCACTGCGAACTGGCTTTCCTCAGCACGAAAAAGCAACGCATGGCGCGCAATTAAGCCAATTTGATTTTGCGTGAGGCGCCCAGCGCACTACATATTGGGCAGGAGCCAACAAGCAGGAAATTTGCTGTGAAAGCCTTTCGTTACACCCTTTGGGCGGCCGTTTTTGTGATGGGCGCTTTCCTCGCCTATTCCACTGTCAATTGGACGCTGGAGCAGCGGCCTAATGCCAGCGTCACCCCCCGCGCGGATATTGGCGGACCATTTCAAGGCACATTGGCTGACGGCACACCGATCACTGAAGCCAGCCTGAAGGGCAGGCCCCATGTGATGTTCTTCGGCTTTACCAATTGCCCGGACGTGTGCCCCACCACCCTTTATGAAGCCAGCCAATGGCTGAAAGACCTGGGTGATGATGCCAATAAGCTGGATGTCTATTTCGTCACCGTGGACCCCAAGCGGGACACGCCTGAAGTCTTGGCAAACTACACCTCCGCCTTCGACCCACGCATTAAGGCTATTTCGGGCACCGAGGAACAGATGGCCCAAATGCGCCGGGAATACCGCGTTTTTGCGGAACAGACGGAAGATGGCCAGGATGATGACACCTACAACGTGAACCACACGGCCACGACGTTCCTGATGAACGAAAAAGGTGAATTCGTTCGCTCCATCGCCTATGGCGAGGACCAGAGAGTAGCCTTGCAAAAACTGCGTAGGCTGATTGAAGACGCTGGCTAGAACACTGCGCATTCAAGCTGACCCAAAATTGCTGCCTCTTAAACAACAAAAAGCTATTTTCGAACGCATTTTTTGATGCATCCCTGTTTCGCAAAGAATGCGGGGGGCTTTAAGGGTTCGTTCACCACGTTTGTTGAGCGCTTGCTAACCGTGCTTTGGCAAAAAGAGGGAAAATGATTTTTCGCCTTTTTTACCATGGTTCGTGCGCTCGCCCTTCTTTTTGCCATCACGCTCGTCACGCCTGTGATGGCGGAGCAGCGCAGTTCCGTTCGCCAAGCGGCCATTGAGCGGCTGGAGCAGAAACTGGGCACTATGCGCGGCACAATTAAGCGAATGCAGCGCAGCATTTATCTGACACGCACCATGGTGGAACGGTTTAAGCCGTTGGATGGTACAGAAACCTTCGCCCAGCGCTTGGCGCGGTTGCAGCGGGAGGAAAACCCGCAAGCGCTGCAAACCATCGCTGGCGATCACCCCATAAAGGTGGACGGCGTGTCCATGGCGGAAATCTACGCCATTGCAGGTATCGAAGAGATCGCTGGTGGGGGCGCAGGCGTGGTGCTGGAAGATGGTGGGGGCCTCGATAGCGCCAACCTTGATGACATCATTGCAGGGGTTGATGCTTTGATTGAGGAGCGATCCAGCCAAACACGTCCGCAGGCTCAAACAGCACCGCCTCTGCCCCCGGTTCGAGACGTGGACTAGCCCTTGCATCCCTGCCTCTCGCCTGTCACAGGCTTGGCATGGATGCCAAACCTTTTATCCGGCTAGACCATGCGCTGGTGGAGCGTGGGCTTGCCCCCAACCGCTCCCGCGCGCGGGACATGGTGGCCCGGGGTTGCGTGCGCGTGGGTAACATTGTGGCGGCGAAGCCGGGGCTTAAATTGGCTCCTGGCGATCATGTGCACGTGGATGACCCCGCTGCGCGCTATGTTTCCCGCGCAGCGCTCAAACTTGTAGAAGGCTTGGCGGTGAGCGGTTTTGACCCGCAAGGATGCCATTGTCTTGATTTGGGTTCTTCCACCGGCGGCTTCACGCAGGTTCTGCTGGAGCGGGGTGCTGCCAGCGTTTTGGCCGTGGATGTGGGGCATGGACAGATGGTGGAGCACCTTGCCCAGGATGACCGCGTCACCCTGCGGGAGGGGGTAAATGCGCGGAAACTGACAGCCGAAGACCTGCGGCCATCGCCCAATTTTATTGTTAGTGACATGAGCTTCATTTCCCTGACCAAAGGGGCGGAGGCGGCTCTACGGCTCTGCGCGCCTGCTGCGAAAGCGATCCTGCTTGTAAAGCCGCAATTTGAAGTGGGGCGCGACGGGGTGGGAAAGGGTGGATTGGTGAGCGATCAAACCCTTCTTACAGAAACCTTGGAACGGGTTCGCGGCTGGTTTGGTGCTTTGCCCGGATGGCGCGAAGTGGCGTTTGTGCCCTCCCCCATCACCGGTTCAGACGGCAATGTTGAATATCTGTTGTGCGGAGAGCGCCATGCAATCCTCCCCGGTTGAAATCACCATCGAGCGCATCGCCAGTGAGGGTGATGGCATGGGCCGGTTGGATGATAACATGGTTTTCGTGCCCGGCGCGCTTGCTGGGGAGACCGTGGTGGCCCAGGGCGAGCCGCCGCGTTTGGACTTGGCTTTTGTCACAACACCATCGCCCCACCGCACGGAACCCGCCTGCTGCCACTTTTCCCATTGCGGCAATTGCACGTTTCAACACCTGGCCTATGACCAGCAATTGATCTGGAAGAGGGAACAGGTTTTGCACGCGCTGCGCAAAGAGAAAGTTCGCGCGAATGTGGAGCCCTGCATGGCATCGCCCATGGCCTCCCGCCGCCGCGTGACCTTTACGGCCCAGCGCGAAAAGCACGGCGTGATACTCGGGTATATGGGGCGCGCGAGCCATGATCTCGTCAACGTCACCACCTGCCCAATCGCCCTGCCGGAGATTGTAAAAGGTTTGGAGACGTACCGCGCCCTTTGCAGTTGTTTGCTGCGGGGGCGGGAACGCATCCAACTCATGGTGAGCGCCTTTGAAAATGGCCTTGATTTGGCCTTCACGCTGGAAAGTGAGCCCAGCGAAGACATGCTGGCCGCGTTTACCCGCGCCTTTGCTCGCACGGGCTATCTGCGCGCCAGCATTAATGGCAACGTGATTGTGGAGCGAGAAAAACCAATAGCGCGCTTTGGCGGCAGCACCGTCAGCCCGCCACCCGGCGGGTTTTTGCAGGCTGTGGAAGAGGCCGAGGAAGCCATGGCCGCCTTGGTCTGCGGCCACCTCCAAAAAGCAAAGCGGGTCGTTGATCTCTTTTGCGGCAGCGGCACTTTTGCCTTGCGTCTGGCTGCGCAGTCAAAGGTGACTGGCGTAGAAGGCGAAGGGCGGGCGGTGGATTCCTTGTCCAAAGCCATCACGGCCCCCGGCACGAAGCCTGTGAAGGCGCTTGCCCGCGATCTCGACCAACTGACCATGACCGCATCCGAGTTAAAACCTTTTGACGGACTTTGTCTCGACCCACCCCGTGCTGGCGCTTTGCCCCAAGTGCAAGAAATCGTAAAGGCGAGCATCCCCCGCGTGGCCTACGTTTCGTGCAATCCGCAAACCTTTGCTCGGGACGCGGCGGTGCTTGTGAAGGGCGGGTACGTGCTGGAGAATGTGGTCCCCATAGACCAATTCGTCTCCTCCACCCATGTGGAAGTGGTGGGGCTGTTCACCAAAGCCAGAGCCAAAAAGAAACGCTCAATCTTTCGGTAAACTCAAACCCTGCCTCCTCCTTGAGGCAGGGTTATCGCATATGGCTTATTGCGTTGATGAGGTAGGTCTCATCCCATGCGCATTTTTTGATGCGATGGCTTATGGGGACTTTGGGTTTGTCGACAATTTGCAGGATGTTTCGGGCAATTCTTTTGAGGATTGCGAT
>JBCCTO010000005.1:0-116366 GCA_039198355.1 Pseudomonadota bacterium | reverse complement strand
CCGCATTGCTGGTGGTGCCATCCACCATGCCTGCGATCCAGCGGCCTGTTTTGGGGCCGCCGGTGAGGCCTATGTGCTGGTGGCCGAAGGCAGCGAAGACGTTTTTGGTTTTGGCGAAGGGGCCGATGAGGGGGATGGAATCCACCGTTGAAGGACGAAAGCCCGTCCATTCCACCACATGATCATATGTGAGGTCCGGCAGCAGTTCTTCCGTCTGACGGCGCAGCAAGTCAAAGGGCGGTTTGGACGGGCCCGCTTCCATCCCGCCAAATTCTACAATGCCGGCGCAGCGCAGGCGGCCTTCCATGGGGGTGAGCACGAATTTGCCCGCCGCCACCATGATGGGCGCGCGAGGCATGATGGAGGGGTTGATGTATTCGATATGATAGCCCCGCTCGGCTTCCATATTCACCCGCACCCCCAGCTTTTCCGCAAGCGGTCTGGACCACATGCCGGTGGCCAGCACGATACTGTCCGCCTCCACCCGGCGGTTGACCGTGATAACGGCCACGGCCTTGCCCCGGTGGGTTTCAATGTCTTCGACGCGGGCAATCTCCAAATCACCCCCTTCGGCCACGAAATGAGCGACCAGCGCTTTCACATAAGCACCTGGGTCGGTGATGTGGCCATGGTCGAGGCAGCGCAGCCCGTATCCGAAGCGACCCGCCATGGCGGGGTCATGATCGGCAAATTGGGCGGCATCCATTTTCACCACCCGCACCCCCGCTTTCTTCTTGATGGCCCAGCCATAGGCATCCGCGTCAAAAGCGGCCTTGTCGCGATAGCCAAAAAGATATTCCGAATCCTCAATATAGCGTTCAGCCGCTGTGCCCCGCGCGAGGGCACGGTGCTGCTCGGCAGCATCGAGAAGAAGATCGGCAAGGGCCGTGGCGGTTTCCTGCACATGTCGTTCGCGGGCGCGGCCTAGATAGGGTGTTAGGAAAGGCAACAATTTGGGCAGATATCGCCAGCGTAGAAAGAGCGGCGCGTTTTTGTCCAGCAGCATGGCGGGGCCTTTGGTGGCCAGCCCGGGGGCGGGTATGGGCACAATGGCACCAGCAGCCAGAATGCCCGCATTGCCCTGTGACGTGCCCGAAGCAGGCCCCTGCCGATCCATCAGCGTGACACGATGGCCAGCCCGTTGCAGCCAAATGGCGCAAGACACGCCCACAATGCCCGCGCCGATGACAATGACATGTTTTGGCACACGTTCTGACATAGCCTAAATGTCCTTCAGCAAAACCGCCTCGCCCGTGCGAGCGGACAATTCCGCCGCCTCACCCACACGCACAGACCACAACCCGTCCTCCAATGTCACCTCCGGCGTGCCGCCCTTGCGCACCATGTCCGCAAAGCGCTGATGTTGGTAGAAGCAAGAACCGTGATGGTCGCCTGCCGCCAGAATGGCGTGGTCCACGGGAATGGGTTCGATGATTTCGCGCTGGGTCGCCCGGTCGCTCACCACGCCTTGAGCCTCCCGTTCCTTACCATCGGGGGAGAACCGGGCGGGGCCGGGCACGCAGGCATCCAGCCGCGCCTTGGGGCCGGTAACAGACACCACCTCTTGCCACGCAGACCCTTCGGCAAACATGCAAAGGTCCAGCATGCCCCGCGTGCCATTGTCAAAATCCACCACCACAAAGGCGTTGTCGATAATGTCAGGGCGCTTGCCCTCATAGCGCTCATCATGGTGGTTCTCATCCGCCCCGCCAGAAGCGTAAACCCGCACCGGGTCCGCTTGCAGGACAAGGCGCATGAGGTCCCAAAAATGGCAGCATTTTTCCGTCAGCGTGCCGCCGGTGCGGGCGTTGAAGCGGTTCCAATCACCAATCTTGGGCAGGAAGGGGAAGCGGTGTTCGCGGATGGCCATCATGCGCAACGGTCCAGCGCGATCATTTCGGGCTTGATCCATAAGCCATTGCACAGGGGGCATGTAGCGATATTCCATAGCCACCCAAATGGGAGCCGTTCGGCTCTGGGCTTGCTCGATAACATCACGGCAGTCAGCGGCAGTGGTGCAGAGGGGTTTCTCACATAAAACTGGCAGGTCCGTATCCATCACATCCTTCAGGATTTGATGGTGCGTATCATTGGGCGAGACGATGACCAGCGCATCGCAAAGGTCCGCCGCCAACATGTCCGCGTGATTGTCAAATACCTGCGGTGTGTGGACCGGACGACCCTGCTGGATCTGCGAGGTAAAAGCCGTCTCGCGGGAGACGGCCAGCATACCCGCATCCGGGTCAGCGATGGCGGTGACGACGCAATCGTCCAGCAGGGCGATATTGCGAATGTGTTCCTGCCCCATCATGCCGGAACCGATGAGGCCGTAACGTAAAGTCATGGCCTATAACTCCAACACGGGTAGGTTCAGCGCTGCCGCCACGCCTTTGAGGGTGTCAACGTGATTGCCATAGGCCAGCGCCATATGGTGTTCCAGCCCACAATCCATCATGTCGTTGAGGACGTCCGGCACGGATCGGTCAAACTGCAACACGCCCGATGTGCCGGTGAAGGCGCGGGGGCGGTCCAGCATCTTGCCCCGGGCAATGACCATATGGGTTTCGCCCCGCGCTTGGGAAAGACGCATGAGCGTCACTTGGCCGGGCTTCAAGGCAAATTCGTAAAGCAGCGGCATTTTGCGGTTCGTGTGGATGGTGGCGATGGCCTCATCTTGCTGGCCACGCATGGAGATGGGTGCCTGCCCGCAATGCCAGACAACGCCAGTGTTATCGTCCGCATCCATATCCACCAGATCGGTGAGGAACACCGGCGCATCGGCAGCGGCTTGCAGAACCATCTGCGTTAGCGCGCCAAACACATCGGCTTCGCAGGCGCAAGGCACGAAGCGCTCGCCCATTTGCGAAACCGGGCCGCAGACGGCACCCCCATATTCGGTGAAAGTCTCCGGCCAACAGCGTATGGCAAAAGCGCTGTAATCGCCCTTGGCGCGGATCGTATCTAACGCCGCTTTGAGTTTTAGAGAGCGGGTGAGCTCCACCTCATCCACCTCACCCAGACCATCCACATCCTGCTCTGCAACGGCGCGGATGGGAGCCAGGGTCTGGTCAGACACCCCATTGGCGGTATCAAACAACGCATTCAGGTCCAGCGCATCCACGCTGACGCCGCAAAGGGATTTGATGGCCGACGGGTCATAGGCGCAGGTGTCAAAACCATCGGGATGTTCCCCCAGCCGAGCAATGCGCTGGTCGTTAAGACTTTTGGCGATGCTCCGGCCCTTGAAGGCATCGGTTTCCGCCAACGGAAAATCCCTCGCCAAAGGCAGCGGCTTGGTTACCCCAGACCCGTCGAGAAGGGCACTCAACTGCCGCGCACTCAGTGCGTCGGCGAAGGCCCAGGAGAATTGCTTGCCGCGCAGGCCCAAAGCGTGGGCGGCGAGGTTGAGGCCGCAAAAAGCGTTGAGGCGTAGACGGCCCCCTTGGCGGGGTTCAGTGACGGCCCAGATGGAGAGAGGACAGGCGAAGCGGGTCGCCGCTTGGGCCACCATGGCAGCGTCGGTGAAACTGACTTGTAGCACCAGCAGATGGTCGATGCCCTGGGCCTTCAGATCATCCATGGCGGCGAGTGTGGTATCGCCATCCATCAGCAGGCTTTCGCCACCGATCAGATGATGCCCTTCAACGTTCGCAAAAGCGTTGAGTTGTTCCAGCTGTGCCGCCAGCTTTTCTTCTGCATAGGCCACATCGAATGTGGGGCGGGCGAGGGGGAGGAGGCCGATTCTCAACGCTATTCTCCGTAGCCAGCACGGAACGTTTCATCGGCGGGTGCGAAACGCGCACCACCCTCACCATAGCATGGGTGGTTCTGCCAGCTGTGCGCTGTCTGGTCCGCAAGTTTGGAAATTTCATCCATGTAATCAACGGATGCGCCACGCAAATCCGCTTCAATTTTGTCCCAATCGGGATAGTGCTGGAAAGCATCCAACCAGATGGCGCGGCCCGCCAGATAGCCAGAAGCTCCCGCATTAAACGCATGGGCCAACACATTGCGAAACTGCGTTTTGCCTGCGCCTGCGGAAAGCATCACCCATGGGCGGCCTGCCAGACGGCCCATCTCGTTAAACACAGCCTGCACGTCAGCGCTGCCATCAACATCGTCTGCATTCACCGGGCTTTCCAGTTTGAACACATCCACACCATAATCGGGCTTGGCGAATTCCTCCACGGAGGCCAGCACGTCATCGGCTTTTTTGCCCTTCATCTCCACATAATCCGTGGTCTGATGGGCATCGCTGGCCAGCGGATAGACGAGCAATTCAAAAAGGAAAGGAATATCGTGCTTGGCGCATTCTTCACCGATGCGCTTGGTATAGTCTTGCTGAGCCTGACAAATTTTGGGGTCCGCATCGGGCCGGTACCAGGCCAGCACTTTGACGGCGTCGCCCCCCATGCGCTTGATTTTGGCCACAGACCAATTGTCGATGTCTGACGACAACCGCCCGCCCTTTGTTTCCTGAAAAAATGAATCTTCCAGCGTCACAATCAGGCCTTTAGCAGGCGAAAGCCTGTCGATGGCTTTGGGGATCGCATAATGGGGGTCCAGCAGCATGGCGGTGGATTTGGCTTGCAGCGTTTCCACCAATAGCGCCTTGAAACGGGCCACCTCTTCCCATGGGGCCTGGTCCACGCCCAAATGGGCGGCGATGGGGTTTTTGATGGGCGGGCGCTGGTCCACCGCCGTCATTTTGAAAAGCCGGTTTTCATCGGCCATGCGGCGCATGCCCCACAGTTTACCGGGGCTGAGTGAAATGCTCATAAAGACGGCTTTCCGTTTTCAAATTTGGCGCACACTACTCAACTCTATTCCACAGGCAATCCACTATTCTACGGGCAAGCCACTGGGCACGGTTTTTGGCTTACCCAAACGCCCTTTGATGGCCACTTCATCGGTAAGGCTGTGCAGGAACGCCACGAGATCATCCACGGCCCGATCCGGCAGATCACGGGGCGTCACATCCACACGGCGGGTGAGACGCGCCATTTCTCGGGCATCTTCAAAGACGACGAAATCCATTTTGTTGAAAGTCTCATCATCGGGCAGCACCACCTGCGAACGGTCATAGTTTGCCAGTGCTTTCTTTGGGTTCAGGTGGTGGCGCACGATCCCCTCCAGCGTGGCGTAGGTGCCGTTATGGCCATAGGGGCCGGTGGCAACTACATTGCGCAAGGATGGTGTGCGGAAGCGATAGGCATCGGCCAGATCATCGGTCTCGCCCATGCGCCCCACGTCTCTTGGATAGGGGTCGAACACCCGGGTGCGCCCCGGGCCCAAAGGCGGCAGAGCCAGCGCGTGGAACTTCTGGTCCGTCAGCAGCGCGCCGCTATGGCATTGGGCACAACCGGCTTCGCCATAAAACAGAGTAAGCCCCCGCTTTTGCGCACTGGTCAGCGCCTTGTGATCCCCGGCCAAGTGCCGGTCAAACGGCGATGCCCTGGAGCGCCATTCGGAGATGATGAAATCACCGATGGCATTGGCGATGTGGACCATTGTGATGTCGCCCGACGCTTTCACATCGTCATAGGCCTGCTTGAAAAGGGGCGTGTAACCCGCCACCCCCTGCACCCGCGCGGCGATGCGGGGCCACACATGATCGATGCGTTCCCGGCGGGCAGCGGCAATATCGTTCTCCGCCGGATCCCCCGCCATTTCCACGCGGGAGGTGACAGGAAACAGCGCCTGCGTGGCCGCAATGCTGGTGAGGCCCAGCGGCAGCCATTCTTCTGCTGGCGTATTAAAGCCGCGCCCGTAGCTATCATCGGTGGAGGCGCGGCCATCGTGAAACAGCACGCGGAAATCCTTGTGCCCCAGATTGAACAGAGCATTGGCATTGCGCGGTACCCGTTTGACGGAGCGGTCCTTTCCGGCCCCGAAACGCCGCTTCGGCCCCACCCCCACACCCCCCTCACCCACGCCAAGGGAAAGACCATCCGTCGTGCCGTGGTCATGGTTATGGCATGTGCCGCAGGCAATGTTGCGGTTGCCGGAGAGTATTTTGTCGTAAAACAGCTTCTGCCCCAACGCCGCACGCGCCGGGTTGAAGGGCTGATAGTCAGCAGATGTGATGGGCGCGGGTAGAGGATAGAAGACAACGCGTTCACCCGCCTGCCCAGCTTGCATGTCCCCAGCATGGGCATGTGTTGCCATGCACAGACCCCATACCATCGCGGCAACACGACAAAAGGCAGCCCTTGGCAAGCCGGACAAATGAAAGCTCAATTTTTCCTCCCCGCCGTGCCGTTCATGCGCAGCCACTTCTTGACAGATGGCGCGCCAAACGGTGTGTCTCGGCTATGGAAAGTCTATTGAAAGCGCTGGATGTTGCAAGCCAGAGGGCACACTCCTGGCTTGAGAACCAACGTGCCCGCGCTCTCGCGCTCGCGGTGGCCGGGTGGTTCATGGCGTGTTTTACCTCCACACCCGCCCATGCCAACAGCGCGCTGGAACAGGCCCGCGATCTGATGGAAGCCAATCAATTTGTGGAAGCCCGCGAAGCGCTGCTTCCGTTGGCCCGCTCCGGCAATGCCGATGCGGAAGAACTCATCGGCGTCATGTATGCGCTGGGCTTGGGTGTAAAACGCGACGACCGCCGCGCCTTTGAATGGTATCTGCGCTCTTCCCTCAAGGGCCACCCGGGCGCCCAGTCAGGCCTCGGCTGGTATTACGAACTGGGCCGGGGAATCGAGGCCCCCGATAAAGTCCGCGCCTATCTGTGGTACACGCTCTCCGCCATTGGCGGCGATGTGGATGCGCCGGATTCACTGGCCTCCCTGGAACGGCGCATGAAGCCGGAAGAAATCAAAGAAGCCCAAAAGCTGGTGAACGACTACAAGCCGTGGATGTATCCGTTTCGGTGAGGACGAAATCAAAAACCTGTAGGCAAAATATGACTTCAGATGCACTTCAAGCAGTCGGGCTGTTCCTCGATATAGTTGGCTTCGCGTTTCTTGTTAATGAAGCAGGAACAGCACACCGAGCGTCCATACTTGTGGAAAATAAGAATGATTTGAATTTCGATAAAGTCGGTCTTTACAGGAAAGAAGCCGAAGAATTCTCTCTTAAATATCTGAAAAAAATAGCAATTTTGGAAGAAGTTGGTGCTAGTGGATTAAAGTTGAAATTCCTCAAAAAGATCGTCAATTGGCAAATGAAACGCAAATTTATGCGCGTTGATAGCGAGATTGAGAGCATTAAAAAAAGACAGAGATTTGCAGGCAGGTCTGCTCTCGATATTCTATTAGAAAGGCGGGTGAAGCTTATGTTTGGTGCTTCCCTAGTCTTTTTGGGATTTAGTCTCCAACTAATTGGTACAATAATTGGGATGATGTCATAAAAAAGGGCCGCCCCAAAGGACGGCCCTCTTTCAATTCGAAACCGAACTCAATCAGTTCAAATCCGAAGACATCCCCGCATTGATGTCTTTCTCGGCCTCAGCCACGGCTGTTTCCATGGCGGTGAAGATTTCTTCACCGCCTTTCACATTGGCCTTGAACCAGTCGAAAACCGGAGCGGCAGCCTCCTTGAAAGCTGCTTTTTCTGCCGGTGTTGGCACGTAGAGGTCGCCGCCACCAGCCACGAAATCTTCGTAAGCCTTGATGGATTTGCGCTTGGGTGAGGCGAAGGTGGCCTGTTGCAGGGCGGCGAAGCCGTCCACCACCACGCGGCGCAGGTCTTCGGGCATGCTCAAGAATTTGGCATTATTCATCCACCACAGGGCGCCCATGTAAGCGTGGCCGTCAAGGGTCACATATTTCAGGCCCGCATCGGGAAATTTCATGCCCATAATGTCGGTGATGCCGTTCTTGGAGCCTTCCACAACGCCCGTCTGGAAAGACGTGAAGAGTTCAGGCCATGGGATGGGCGTGGGGGAAGCGCCCAGCGCTTTCACCAATTCCTGGGGAAGGTCCGCCACCACGGTGCGGATTTTCAAGCCTTCCATATCCTTAGGCATGGCGACGCGGCGCTTTGTGTTTGCAAAATTGCGCCAGCCACCCGTATTGCCAATGGTCATAAGGCGGATTGTGTCACCGCTGTCGGCCAGTGCCATTTTTCGCATGGTGCGGGTGAAATCCCCGGAAAGCACATGCTCCGCCACACGGTCATTGGCCATCAAATAGGGCAGGTCCAACACCTGCACATAGGGGAAGATGCCCGAGGCCCCACCGGACGTGGAGATGTAAACATCAATGGAGCCGTCCGCCACGCCTTGCAGGCATTCGGCACCCTTGGAGCAGAGCTGTGTGCCGATGAAGAGTTCCACCGCGATTTTGCCGTTGGAGGCCGCTTCCACATAGTTTTTAAACACGACGAGACCGTCATAGTCTTCATCGTTTTCATTGGAATTGGCCGTGGCGCGGATGGTGTAATCGGCGGCCATGGCGGTCATCATGGACCCCGCGACTAACGCAGCAGCGAGCATGCCTTTCATGGTGGCTTTGAGCATTTTATCTCCTCCCAGAGTTTTGGTGCTTATTGGACGCCCCCGAGGCTACTGAACAAATCCAGTGAGCCGAGGGATCGTCATGGAAATAGCGGGGATATAGGTGATGAGAAAGATCACCAGAATTTCCACCGCCAGAAACGGCAGTATGGCCTTGGAGATCGTCTCCACCCGCTCTCCCGACACGGACGATGCGACAAACAGAACCAGACCCATGGGGGGTGTGGCAAGTCCCACGGTCAAATTCACCGACATAATGATGGCGAAGTGGACGGGGTGGACGCCCAAATCCACAAAGACCGGACCTAGAATGGGCCCCAGGATGATGATAGCCGGGCCGGCATCCAAAAACATGCCCACCACGAACAGTAGCATGTTGATGAGGAAGAGCAGAATATAGGGGTTTTCCGACAGGGTGAGCACAAACTCCGCCATCTGCTCCGGCGCGTGGGAGAGGGAGACGACGGTCTTGAACGCTACAGCGGCGCCCACCAGCAGCAACACCGTGGCGGACCCAAGGGCGGACTTGGTGAGAATGCCCGGCAGGTCAGACAGTTTCATGGAGCGCAGCACCATAAAGGAAATGACCAGCGCATAAGCCACGGCCACGGCACTGGCTTCCGTGGGCGTGAACACGCCAATGAGTATGCCGCCCAGAATGATGATGGGTGTTTGCAGAGGAGCCACGGCCTTTTTGCAGATTATGCGGAAATCATGGCTGACGCGGGGGCGCAGGACCATGAGGAGAAAATGGGCCACGGGCAGAAAGATGAGCATCTGAAACCAGCCCGACAGGGTGAGTGTTAGACCGACAGCCGAGATCAGTGCAGACAGGGCCACCATGACGCCCGCCACATTGATGCGCAAAAGCACGAAGGACACCCAGTGTTCCGTGGCGGAAATGGTCTGATCCTTGTTCACAATGCGCTCGGCCTTGGGCAGGTCGTAACGGTCCGCCAACAGGCGCACCATAACCATCAACCCCGCCCCCACCATAATGCCCGGCACGATGCCCGCGAGGAACAAGGCGGCCACGGATTCGCCCATCACATAAGCGTAGATAATCATAATGCCGGAGGGCGGAATGATGGGGCCGATAACAGAAGATGCGGCGGTAATGGCGGCGGCAAATTTGCGGCTATAGCCGTTCTTCTCCATGGCAGGGATCAGCGTGGAACCCAGCGCGGAGGTATCTGCCACGGCAGACCCGGACAGGCCCGCAAACAACATGGAGGACAGGATGTTCACCTGGGCCAGTCCACCCCGAAAATGCCCCATGAGGGCTTGGGAAAATTCCACCAGTCGCAGCGTAATGCCGCCCCGATTCATCAACTCCCCCGCCAGCATGAAAAACGGCAGCGCCATGAGGGGGAAGGAATCGATGCCATTGTAGACATTGCGGTAGAGCAGCGCGATGTCCCGCTCCTGCCCGTTGAGCCACAGAAGCAGGCCGGGCGCGATGAGCAGCGCGAAGAAGACCGGCAGGCCGATCATTAGGAAAATCAAAAAGACGGGGAGGAACCAGACTAGCATTTGTCAAGCCCCGTCCAGTTAAATCCGTCATAGGCCGACTTGATCGGCCTATCTGCCAGAGTAGTCAGAGACGGGCCGATCAAGTCGGCCCATGACGCAAAAGGAAGGCGAGATTCGCCGATCAAGTCGGCGAATGACGTAGTTTTGGGAGGTTGAGAAAGAAAACTCAGCACTATCAGTCCGCCACCGCCACCATTTCACCCGTGGACGGCCACGCTGTATCCGGCTTGATGAGCGTCACCAGCGTGCGAAGCCACAGTTCGAGATTGATGACCAGCATCATCACGATGCCAAACAGCAGCGCGCCATACATGTAGCGCAGCTTCACCTTCACGCTTTCGCCCCCCACCCAATCGAACGGAAGCGTCAGAGCAGCAGCGTTAAAATTGCCGCCAAAACCAAACGTGTGGTTCCAGCCATATTGAATGGCCACGAAGAGAACGAGGCCCGAGAGGGTGAGCAGAATGAGGGACAGGATTTGCGCGGCCACACGGGGCAGCGCGTTTTCCAGCATATCGATGGCGACAAACCCGCCCCATCTTAATGCGGACGGCGCGGCCATGCCCGTCATCCACAACATGCAAAACCGGGCGGCTTCTTCAGGCCAGGGAAGGGCATTGTTGAAGACATAGCGGAAGACCACCTGTAACAGGATCACCGCCACCATAATGGCCAACGCAATCCACGCAATCGTGCGCGTTAGCGCCAGAACAGCGGAATTGAGGGCCATGAAGCCGCGCAAAATGGACGTGATGGACGTGATGACACGGGCCTCCCCTCCCGGCCCCGTTCGGGGCGATGGGTGGAAGTGTGCGTCAGATTCGCAGCGTGGTCTAGGGGAGGAACATCTTCAAATTCTCCTCATTGCCGGACTTGTTCCGGCAATCCATTCCAATCATCGCAAGATACATTTGGATGTGTTGGCATGGATCCCCAAGATAAACCCGAGGATGAGGAATGCGGATGTATAGGGAATTGATTCACGCTGAGAAGTAGCTCTCGTCGTTTCTTCGAAACGACTGCCGCCCTTTGGCTGAACCAAAGCGCCTATGGCGCTTCAATGCCGCCCATCATCATGTATTTCAGTTCCGTAAATTCGTCGGTTCCGTGATGGGAGCCTTCGCGGCCAATGCCGGATTCCTTCACACCACCGAAGGGTGCCACCTCCGTAGAAAGCGCACCGGAATTGATGCAAACCATGCCATATTCCAACGCTTCTGCCACACGCCACACCCGACCAATGTCGCGGGCGTAGAAATAGGATGCCAGGCCAAAATCCGTGGCATTGGCCAATTCGATCACTTCCGCTTCGTCCTTAAAACGGTAGAGGGGCGCAACGGGGCCAAAGATTTCGTCGGTGGTCATTTTCATCTCCGAGGTCATGCCTGTGACCACGGTGGGCTGGAAGAAACGGCCCCCCTTCTCGTGGCGCTCCCCCCCTTTGATCACTTCCGCGCCCTTATCGGTGGCGTCCTTGAGCAGGCCTTCCACCTTTTCGATGGCGCTGTCGTTGATGAGGGGGCCCTGCACCACCCCTTCATCCATGCCGTTGCCCACTTTCATTTTACCAACCTCGGTGGCCAGCTTTTTGGAGAATTCGTCGTAGATACCGTCCTGCACGTAAAGGCGGTTGGCACAGACGCAGGTTTGGCCCGCATTGCGAAATTTAGAGGCGATGGCCCCCTGTACGGCGGCATCCACATCCGCATCATCAAAGACGATGAAAGGCGCATTTCCCCCCAATTCGAGACCCAGTTTTTTCATCGTGTCGGCGCATTGCTTCATCAAGATTTTGCCCACGGGGGTGGAGCCGGTGAACGTGAGCGCGCGCACTTTCTTTGAAGCACACATGGCTTGGCCAATATCCTTGGCTTCACCGGTCAACACGTTGAGCACGCCCTTGGGCAGGCCCGCGCGGTGGGCCAGTTCTGTGAGGGCAAAAGCCGTCAGCGGCGTGTCTTCAGCGGGTTTGACCACCGCCGTGCACCCCACGGCAAAGGCGGGGGCCAATTTACGGGTAATCATGGCCGCCGGAAAATTCCAAGGCGTAATGGCGGCAACGACGCCCACGGGCTCGCGGGTCACCAAAATGCGCCCCTCTTTGAACGGCGTGGGAATGGTTTCGCCGTAGAGACGCTTAGCCTCCTCAGCAAAAAATTCTACAAAAGAGGCAGCATAGACGATTTCGCCCCTGGCCTCCGCAAAGGGCTTGCCCTGCTCGCGGGTGAGGATTTCCCCCAACGCATCGGCGTTTTCCATGATGAGATCGTACCATTTACGTAAAATGGCAGAACGTTCCTTGGCCAGCAGAGCCGACCAGGGGCCGAAGGCGGCGTGGGCCGCGTCAATGGCCTGTTCAGCTTCGGTGCCGCCCATATGGGGTACTTTAACAATCTCTTCGCCGGTGGCGGGGTTGAGCACCGCCATTTTCGGCGTGCCGATCCATTCTCCATTGATATAGCATTGGGTCTTGATGAGATCGCTCATGGTTTAGTCCTAAAACAGAGGGGCGGTCCCTTTCGGCACCGCAGTATAATTCACGCAGGCGTACTGGCCAGCCAATCGGCAATCACCTGCACCTGCTCGTCGTTTCGCAGGGTGGGTGTGTGGCCGGTGTTTTCAAATTCCACCAGTGTGGTTTGTGGTCCCATCATCAGCATTTTCTCCGCCGTCTCCTCGGTGAGGAAGGTGGAGTCCTTCCCCCGCAACACAAGCACGGGGCAAGTGATGCGCTCCCAGGTTTCCCACATGTCCACGTTGAAATAGGAGATGGAATCCCGATAAGCCTCCCCCACCCGATTATCGGCCTTCAGCCGGAACCGGCCCGTGGCCGTGCGCCGCGAGGAAGTGCGGGCCATATGTTTCCAGTCATCATCGGACATGGGCGCAAACTCTTTGTAGATATTGCGCAGGTGTGCTTCCACCGCATCCAAATCCGCAAACGTATCCGTGCGGCCGATATAGTCCGCGATGGACAACATGGCCTCGCGGGAAACTTCAGGCCCAATATCATTCACCACCAACCGGCGGATGGGGGATTGGGCGACTGAAGCGAGGACCATGCCAATAATACCGCCCATAGACGTACCGATCCAGTTCACCTCGCTCACATTGAGCCGGGCGATCAGCGCGTTCATGTCCGAGTTGTATTGCAGGTAATTATAGCCGTCCGCCGTGGTGATGTGGTCGCTGTCGCCCCGCCCCACCACATCCGGGCAAACCACGCGGTATTGTTCGCACATCTGCGCGGCGAAATAATCAAAATCATGGGCGTTGCGCGTCAGCCCATGGACGCAGAGCAGAGTTTCACGGCTGGCAAACTGGCTGGGGTCCCCCCACTCTAGAAAATTGAGGCGGTGAAAGCCGTGGAAACCCAGACCCATGTGGTAATGGCGAGCATAGGCTTTTGGCGGTTTGGTCTTGCGGTGCGGCATGGGTTACGCCCCATCCTTCAACGCGGCCAAACGGGCCTGCAAATCATCAATCTGCTTTTGCACCAAAGCCATTTCTTCTTCACGGTTTTTAGGAGCCTCAGCAGAAGCGGGGTCAGTCATGCCGGTCATGCCGGTCATGCCCGCCATGTCCGGCACGTTGACGCCAAACAGCGCCATGGAGCGCTTGAACAGGTCCATATTTTGGCGCGCCAGCGCTTGGGAGTAGTCCATCACCGCCTTGGTGTTTTGCGTCACCGCTTCCCCAACCGCATCGGTGATGGTCTGC
The DNA here is from genome assembly GCA_039198355.1 of Pseudomonadota bacterium. Taxonomy (GTDB): domain Bacteria; phylum Pseudomonadota; class Alphaproteobacteria; order Rhizobiales; family Rhizobiaceae; genus Pseudahrensia. The sequence goes on along the minus strand of JBCCTO010000005.1, from coordinate 102,652 downwards.
CGCTCTTTGGCCAGCAGTGTCAGGGATTGGGTGAGGTAATCTGGCACCATGGTGCCATAGGCATTGCCGTATAGGGAAATGAGCTGCTTTTGAAACTCCAGCGGGAACAAGAAGTCCTTCGGCTTCACCTCTTGCTCAAAAATGATCTGGTTGAGGATGGTGCGGGTAATGTCTTCCCCACTCTTGGCCTCTTCAATGATGAATTCCGTGCCATCCTTCACCAGCTCCACCACATCATCCAGCTTGATATATTTGCTGGAAGCCGTGTTGTAGAGGCGGCGATTGGGATATTTCTTGATCCGCACCGGGCCGTCAGGATCAGTTTTTTTCTTACTCATGGGCGCTCATCTTTCACAAAAAGACCGCCGGCCCCGCAGGAGACCGACGGTCCTATAAAACGTCAAATGAAGGCGTGGTCCAGAGGGTTAAGCCTTAAAGGACTTGGTGTAAGCCTTCACCGTGGCGTCGCCCGTTTCGCGCAAAAGTTTGCCGCCCATTTCCATCACGCTTTTGGTCTGTTCTGTCAGACGCTCGGAAGCGGAAGAGACGTTGGTGGTGGCCACTTTGAAGAAGTCGGTCACATCGTCAGTTTTGGTGAGCGCTTTCATGCCGTCAAAGGTGGCGGCGGTGTTGGACACGTAATTCTCATACATTTTGCGCGTGAGCGCGTCGCTGTTTTGGAACATGGTTGCGCCCAGTTCAATCATGCTCTCGGCGACTTTTTCTCCGGCAGCCATTTGTGCGCTCAGGAAGTCTTTGGATTTATCGAGGGTTTCGGTTGCTTTGCTCATAATTCGCTCTCGCTTGGGGTTGGACGAAAGTCACGTTGCCATAACTATTTGTGCAGTGCAACAAAATAAAACTCGAAGCCCAATGCCGGTGGCGGCACTGCAAACGGAAGTTCGCCTTTTCATGCCAAATGTGGCATCCTGGCACAGGCCTTGCACTATCCACCACAGCCCCGCTTATCCGAAGGAACGCCCCTTGCCTCTCTCTGAAGTTGACCAAATCCAAGGCAGTGTGACTGAAAATTCATCGCAAGATGACAGTTCTGCCACCATGAAAGCCGCCAAATTGATGGTAAAGTGCCTCGAAAATGAGGGGGTCGAGTATATTTTCGGCATTCCTGGTGAGGAAAATATAGGCGTAATGGATGCACTGCTGGACAGTCCCATCCAGTTCGTCACCACACGTCACGAGCAGGCAGCCGCCTTTATGGCCGATGTCCACGGTCGGCTCACAGGGCGCGCCGGCGTTTGCATGTCCACCCTTGGTCCGGGGGCGACTAACCTCGTCACCGGTGTGGCGGACGGTAATATGGACCGCGCGCCCATGGTGGCCATTGCCGGCCAGGGTGCCACCACCCGCATGCATAAGGAAAGCCACCAGGTGCTTGATCTGGTGAACCTGTTTGACCCCATCTCCAAATATTCCGTGCAGATTCGCGAGCCGGAAATTGTGCCCGAAATCATCCGCAAAGCCTTCAAATTTGCCGAAGCGGAAAAGCCCGGCGCATCCTTTATCGACTTCCCTGAAAACATCGCTGAAACGGAAGTGACCGGCTGTGTGCCCTTGCGCCGTCAAGCCCCCATTGAGCCGGTAGCACCAAAGGGCAAATGCCTGCAGGTGAGCAAGCTCATTGATGAGGCGGAAAACCCCATCATCATCGCTGGCAATGGCGTGATCCGCGATGGGGCATCAGACGCATTGGTGGCTTTTGCCGAAGAGCTCAACATTCCCGTGGCCACCACCTTTATGGCCAAAGGCGTCATGCCCTCCAGTCATACATTGTCCATGGGAACGGTGGGTCTGAAAGCCCATGACCTCATCGCCTTTGGTATTGAAAATGCCGATCTGGTTTTATGCGTGGGCTATGACATGGTGGAATACGACCCCGGCCACTGGAACCCGGACGGCGAAATCCGCATCGTGCATATCGACGGATCACCCGCGGAAGTGGACAGCCACTACATTGTGGAAGCGGGCGTGATCGGCAACCTCACCAATTCACTCCAGCGCATCGCATCCCAGTGCCAACCCCGTTCGGCTTCGCCCATGGCGGAATTGACCGACAGCATCCATTCCATGCTCAATGAATATGCCGACGACACCGGCTATCCGGTCAGACCCCAGCGCATCATCTCCGATTTGCGCAAGGTGATGGAACCAGACGACATCGTCATCTCCGATGTGGGGGCCCATAAAATGTGGATGGCCCGCATGTTCCAGGCGGAGCGGCCCAACACCTGCATCATCTCCAACGGCTTCGCCTCCATGGGTATTGCGCTGCCCGGCGCCATCGTGGCCAAATTGATTTATCCCGAACGCAACATCCTGGCCGTGTGCGGCGACAGCGGCTTTATGATGAACAACCAGGAAGTGGAGACAGCCCTTCGGCTGAAGCTCAACATCACGGTCATCATCTTCAACGACAACAAATATGGCCTCATTGAATGGCATCAGCTGCGCGAATACGGGCGCAAATCCAACATCGATGTAACCAACCCGGATTTTGTGAAATTTGCCGAATCATTTGGTGCCAAGGGCTACAAGGTGGAGCGGACAGAAGACTTGGCCGACACGCTGCGCACCGCCATGGCCGACGGCACGGTTTCCATCATCGACTGCCCGGTGGATTACCGCGAAAACATGAAATTGACGGCACAGCTAACAGGGGCCGAAACCCCTGACGCCATCATCGCCCGCAAGAAGAAAGACTAAACCCATGCAATCCTTCCGGTTCCAGACCACCAAATCCATTCTTTGCGAAGTGGGGGCAACGGCAAAGATCGGCGCCCTCATGGCCGAGATGGGCTGCAAGAAAGTGGCCTTTGTCACCGATACCATGATTTTGAAACTCGGCCTGGCGGAAGCGGCGCTGGACGGTTTGAAAGCAGCGGGCGTGGGCGTTCACATCATTGACGATGTGGTGGCCGACCCACCCGAAGCCATGGTGCTGAAAGCGGTGGAAGAGGCCAAGGCCGAAGGCGTTGACGGCATCGTCTCCGTGGGTGGCGGCTCTTCCATGGACACGGCCAAACTCATCGCCGTTTTGGTGGCATCAAACCAGCCCATCGAAGAAATGTATGGGGTCGGCCTCGTCAAAGGCGGTCGCCTGCCCATGGTGCTGGCCCCCACCACGGCGGGCACGGGGTCGGAAGTGACACCCATTTCCATCGTCACCACCGGAAGCAACGAAAAGAAGGGGGTGGTCTCCCATCAACTTCTGCCCGATTGGGCGATTTTGGACGCTGAACTCACCGTGGGCCTGCCCGCGCCGGTGACAGCCGCCACGGGCATTGATGCCATGGTCCACGCCATTGAGGCCTTCACCTCCAAACACAAGAAAAACATGGTCTCCGATACGCTGGCCCGTCAGGCGCTGGAACTGTTGGGGTCCAATATCGAAACCGCCTGCACCAATGGCGAAGATCGGGATGCCCGCTCCGCCATGCTGCTGGGTTCCATGCTGGCCGGCATGGCTTTTGCCAATGCCCCCGTGGCCGCCGTCCACGCCCTGGCTTACCCACTGGGCGGCCACTTCAAAGTGCCCCACGGCCTCTCCAACGCACTGGTGCTGCCCTATGTGGTGGATTTCAACCGGGGCGATGAGACCGCCCGCAAGCAATATGCTGAATTGGGTCCGGTTATTTTCCCATCCCTGGCTGGCAAAAGCGAAGAAGCCATCAATAAAGGGCTCGTGGAAGGCTTCAAGGCGCTTGGTCCGAAGCTCGGCATGCAATCCAAACTGGCCGAGGTGGGTGTCAACCACAACAACCTCCCCCTGCTGGCGGAAGATGCCATGAAGCAAACCCGCCTGCTGGTGAACAACCCCCGCGAGATGACCTATGAGGCCGCGCTGGACATTTACAGTCAGGCCCTGTGACCGGATCGGAAAGAAGCAGGACATGAGCAAATCCGGTAACGGTCAAGAAGACGGTCTCACCGCCATGATGGACCTGTGGCGGCAGGGACAGGAGGCCTTCGTCAAAGCCCAGGCGGAAATGGGCGAGACTTTTCAAAAATCCCTCAGCGTTTTGGCGGCGGAAACCAGCAAGGCCGACAGTTCGGACTTTTCCGCCATGGGCGAGAAAGCCTTTGCCGCCTGGCAGGGTTTTTTGAAAGCCTGGTCCCCCGTCTCCTCCCCCATGGGCGGATTCAACGACATATTGTTGAAGCAGGGCTTTGCAGGCTTTCCCGATTTCGGCACTGGCGGTCTGCTCACGCCCTTTTCCATCGGCGGCGCCGATGTGGCGGCACAAATGCTGGACACCAAATCCTGGTCCCCCTACGCGCCCGACGAATTACGTAAGATTCTGCAATTGGTGGCCGATGGCCCCCGCTTTGCCGATCTGGCCACCCCTCAATTGGAAGCGGCGGCCGCCTGGCGGGAGGTGATCGACTATCAAAAGGCCGCCGGCGATTTGTTTGCCGAAGTCCAGGGGGCCTGGGCGCGCACCTACGAACGCTATTCCAAGGAAAACGCTTTGGAGGACTTAAAATCGGGCAATGCGCCCGAAGCCCTCAAGGCCTGGCTTGCCGCCGCCAATACGGAATTGCTGGAAACCCAGCGCGCACCCGCTTTCATGGATGCTCAAAAGCGCATGGTCCGCGCCGGGCTTGAGATCAAACTGCGCCAGAAAGAGATCGCCGAACAATGGTGCGAAACATGGCAAATGCCCACCCGCACAGAAGTGGATGATCTCGCCAAGATCGTCCAGGAACTGCGCCGCGAAGTGCGTAAACTGAAGCGGGAGCTTGCCAAAAAATCATGATGCCCCTCGCCCGCGATAAGAACGGAAAACCTATCGAAAGGCCGGATAATCCATTGGAGGCTGCCCTCCACGCCTGGCAGATGGCCTTTTTGCACATGACGGAAGCCGCCAATGAGGCGGTGCAGTCCAGCGCCAAACTGGTCCAGATGCGCGACGAGGACGTGGCCATCGCCGAAACGCCCGCCGATGTGGTTTACGAGATCGATAAAGTGCGCGTCATGCGCTACCGCCCGCTGACAGACGTTCGCACAGACGTGCCGCCGGTGCTCATCTGCTACGGCCTGTTCGGGCGGCAGACCATGATTGACCTTCAGGAAGACCGCTCGCTGGTGCGTAATCTGCTGATGGCCGGGCTGGACGTGCATGTGGTAGACTGGGGCAATCCTACCCGAGCCGACCAATTCCTCACCTTCGATGACTATATCGCCACCTATCTGACGGGGGCGATGGAATATCTGGTGGATTACAATGGTGGCAAGCCCGTCACCCTGTTTGGCATTTGCGAAGGGGGCACTTTTGCGGTGGCCCTGGCGGCCCTGCGGCCCGAACTTTTCTCCGGCATGGCACTGGCCATCACGCCGGTGGATTTCCATGGCACGCCAGACGAGTTCTGGCCTGGCGAGGGTTTTCTCAATTCCTGGATCGCCAATCTGGACAAAGCCGATGTGGACTTGTTGGTGGAAACCTATGGCAATCTGCCCGGAACCGTAACCGGCGCGGTCTTTTCCAGCCTCACGCCCATCGCCTCCCTTACCAAATATAATACCGGCCTTGCCGCCATGGCCGGCAATGAAGCAGCGCTCCTCAATTTCCTGCGCATGGAAAAGTGGATCGCCGACCGCCCCGACCACCCCGGCGGTGCCGCCCGCCAATGGCTCAACAACCTCTACCGCGACAATGCATTGGTGAAGGGCACGTTTGAAGTGGATGGCGAACCGGTGGATTTGACCAAAATCGCCTGCCCCGTCCTCAACATCTACGCCCTGCAAGACCACATCATCCCCGTCTCCTGCTCCAAGGCCCTCGGCAAATTCGTGCCCAAAGAAACCTATGAAGAAATAGGCTTCCCCGGCGGCCATGTGGGCGTGTTCGTGTCAGGAAAGGCGCAAGGCGTGGTGGCCGGTGGCGTGATTGGGTGGCTGGAGCGCACGCAGGGCAAAAAGACTATGTCTGAAACATAGTTCGACTTGAACAGCGCAGTCCCAAAGCTGTTAAGGGATCGGTTTGTTCAAGAAAGCGCTCACTTCCTTCTCCTCATTACCGGGCTTGTCCCGGTAATCCATTCCGCCAGTCTGCAAACACTGTGGATTTTGCGAAATGGATGCCCGGAACAAGTCCGGGCATGAGGGAGAATCTTTCGATCGTTAAAGCATCTCACATTCCATATGAAACAGTGAAGCATCATAAAATGCTTTCGAAAACAGCACCTTGCTGTTTGAGATACAGCAATTTTTGATCCAGGTTGAATGCGCAGTGCCCTAGGGGCTTTCTCTGCCCTCTGTAAGACCCGCCGATTAACTCGTCGGGTAACACGACCTGGATCTACATATGGAGCGGCTTGGCAAAAGTCGCCAGCGCCGCCTCTTTCACTGCTTCCGAAAGCGTCGGGTGCGCGTGGCAAGTTCTTGCCAAATCCTCCGACGACCCCCCAAACTCCATCAGCACAGCGGCTTCATGGATCATGTCGCCGGCGCCGAAGCCCACGATATGAACACCCAGCACCTCGTCTGTCTTCTTGTCGGCAAGAAACTTCACGAAACCTTCCGTGGCGTTCATGGCCCGGGCGCGTCCGTTGGCGGTGAAGGGGAACTGGCCGGCCACGTAGTCATGGCCCGCTTCTTTCAACTGCTCCTCGGTCATGCCGACACTGGCCACCTCCGGCATGGTGTAGACCACAGAGGGGATAACCTTGTAATTCACATGGCCGTGCTGGCCCGCAATGGTTTCGGCCACAGCCACACCTTCATCTTCTGCCTTGTGGGCCAGCATGGGGCCATCGGTGACATCACCAATTGCGTAAATGTTCGGCACATTGGTGCGCCAGTGATTGTCCGTCTTCACCCGGCCCCGTTCCATGGCGATGCCCATGTCCTCCAGACCAAGCCCAGCGGTATACGGGGCACGCCCTGTGGCGACCAACACCACGTCAGCCTCAAGCGTTTCGGCCCCGCCACCCTTCACAGGCTCAAAGGTCACCTTGCCGGTGCCATCTACATTTTCCACGGCGGTGACTTTGGAATTCAGCTTGAAATCCATGCCCTGTTTTTTCAACACGCGCTGGAACTGCTTGGAGACGCCCCCATCCATACCGCCCAGGATTGTGCCAAGATATTCCACAACGGTCACCTTTGCGCCGAGACGGGACCACACAGAGCCCAATTCCAGCCCGATCACACCGCCACCCACGATAATCATGGATTGGGGCACGTCCTTCAAAGCGATGGCATTGTCGGAGGAGACGATCGTGTCCTCATCCATGACGACTTCCACCCCGGGGATGCCCGCCACGTCCGATCCGGTGGCAATGACAATGTTTCTGGCGGCCAGTTTGGTCTCGCCTTTATCGCCCGTCACCGTCACTTCCGTTTGGCCCGTGATTTTGCCCACGCCGTGGTGCACGTTGATCTTGTTCTTGTTCATCAAGAAGGAGACACCATCCACATTGGCCTTAACCGTGTCATCCTTGTGGGCCATCATCTTGGCCAGATCGAGCTTGGGCTTGCCCACATCGATGCCCAGCTTGTCAAAGCCATGGGTAGCTTCGTGATACATCTCCGAAGCGTGCAACAGAGCTTTGGACGGAATACACCCCACGTTCAGGCAGGTACCCCCTAACGTGGCCCATTTCTCCACAATGGCGGTCTTCAGCCCCAGCTGCGCCGCCTTGATGGCGCAAACGTAACCCCCGGGACCGGAGCCAATAACAACGACGTCGTATTCATTCGACATGGTACTTCTCAATTAGAAAGTTTGAGCTTCGTTAAATCAATATAGGCAGGCAGAACGGTTGAGTGATCCAAAACCGCTTCCGACAGTTGCTCAATGGTCAAATTTTCAACTTCAGCCAGATTAGCACCTTTGAGAATCGTGCCCGAAAGGTTTGCTCCTCGGAGATCCGCCCCTTGGAAATTAGCATTGGTTGCATCTGCGCCGGAAAGATTTGCGTCATGCAGTATGGTGTTTCGAAGATCAGCACCAGGAACTCGGGCTCCGCGAATATTGAGCGTGGGTCTCTCAGCTTCAATTTCTTTCAATGCGGTCATTTTTCCATTCTCGCTTTGAGTGTCTTCAAGATTGCGTCGATATCGGGCGTGTCTTCACTGGAAGTTAAAGTTGTACTCCTGACGCGCAGATGGGCCTGAAGCAGTTCGAAGACTGGATTTGCTAAGTCAGGAAAATCCCGCCCCACTTCTCTTAATACATAAATTGCTGCAAGCCGAACTTCCAGTTGAGCATCGTTAAGTTGACCGGCTGCTCGATTCATCAATTCAGTGACGTGGGCACGTCGCGCTAATTCCGCCTGCGCAATTGTGGCATCGGCCTGCGTTGCTTCGGGACCCAACCTCAACCACGCTAAGTAAACACCAACGGCCGCCGCTGCCGCCAATCCCACATTCCGAAGAACTTCTGATAAATCAATCAGCCATTCCATTTATAGGTCCAGCACCAGCCTTTGCGGATCCTCCAAACTCTCTTTCACGCGAACCAGGAAGGTCACCGCCTCTTTGCCGTCTACGATGCGATGGTCATAGGAGAGCGCCAGATACATCATGGAAGCTATTTTAATCTCGCCATTGCGCACTACGGGACGCTGTTCGATTTTATGCATGCCCAAAATGCCGGACTGGGGAGCATTCAGGATAGGTGTGGACATGAGGGAGCCGTAAACACCCCCATTGGAAATGGTGAACGTGCCGCCCTGCATGTCATCCATACCCAATTTCCCATCCCGGGCCTTTCGACCCAGATTGCCGATTTCCTGTTCGATCTCGGCAATGGACATCTGGTCAGCATCGCGCACCACGGGCACCACGAGGCCCTTATCCGTGCCCACCGCCACACCGATGTGAGCGAAGTTTTTATAGACAATGTCCGTACCATCGATCTCCGCGTTCACAGCGGGAATTTCCTTCAGCGCGTGGCACACAGCTTTGGTGAAAAAGCCCATGAAACCCAGTTTCACGCCATGCTTTTTTTCAAACAGGTCTTTGTACTGTTTGCGCAGCTCCATCACCGGACCCATGTCCACTTCGTTAAAGGTGGTGAGCATGGCGGCCGTGTTTTGCGCGTCCTTGAGGCGGCGGGCAATGGTCTGACGCAGCCGCGTCATGCGCACCCTCTCTTCACGGGGCCCATCGGCTTCATTGCTGATGCGCGCCGCTACGGGAGCAGTAGGAGCGGGAGCGGTGGCACCCTTTTCAAGGGCAGCCAGCACGTCGCCTTTCAACACCTGACCGCGTTTGCCGGAACCTGCCACCTGATCGGTGGAGAGATTATTTTCCGCTAGAAGTTTGGACGCTGCGGGCGCTGCCGGCATGGTGCTTGTTGGCATGGTGCTTGTTGGCATTGGCACCGGATTAGGTGTTGGGGCCGGTGCCGCGGGTGCCGGACTTGGGTCTGGGCTTGCGCTTGGAGGCGAAGCTGGCGCCTCACCACCCACCTTAATACGACCGATCACGTCGCCCGGTGCAATCACAGAACCGGTTTCAGCGAGAATTTCAGCCAATACACCGGCGCTGGCCGCAGGCACATCCATGGCCGCCTTGTCGGTTTCCAATTCCACCAAGGCATCATCCACGGCAAAGGCTTCGCCCACCGCCACATGCCACCTGCCAATTTCCGCTTCCGTGACGGATTCGCCAGCACTGGGGGCGATGATGTCAACCAGTTCACCGTCTTGATTATCACTCATTTCTTTCCCTCCGACTGCGCCCTGCGTCGGCGCGTCTTATATTTAACTATCTGAACCGGCCCGTTTGAACCGCAACCGTTTTACCCCTTTTACCCCAAGGCCTCTTCCAGGAAGGCCTCCAGCTGTGCCAGATGGCGGGACATTTGCCCGGTGGCCGGAGAGGCAGCACTGGCGCGGCCCGCATAACGGGCACGGCGATAGCGCGCCTCGATATGGGTGAGCACCCATTCCAAATAGGGTTCAATAAAGCCCCATGCCCCCATATTTTTCGGCTCTTCCTGGCACCACACCATTTCCGCATTTTTGAAACGGGAAAGTTCCGTAATCAGCGCCTTGGCGGGGAAGGGGTAAAGTTGTTCCACTCGCAGCAGATAGACATCGTTCAACCCGCGCTTTTCCCGCTCTTCGTAAAGGTCGAAATACACTTTGCCGGTGCACAGAATCACGCGGCGGATTTGATCGTCCTGAACCAGCTTAATGGGCTCATCCTTGAGCATTTCTGCATCATCCCACAGCAGACGGTGGAAGCTGGAGCCTTCGCCAAATTCCTCTAGCCGGGAAACCGCCCGCTTATTCCGCAGCAGGCTTTTAGGCGTCATCATGATGAGGGGCTTGCGGAAGTCCCGCTTCATCTGACGGCGCAGAATGTGAAAATAGTTGGCGGGCGTGGTGCAATTGGCCACCTGCATATTGTCTTCCGCGCAGGATTGCAGGAAACGCTCCAACCGGGCGGAAGAATGTTCCGGCCCCTGACCCTCATAGCCATGGGGCAGCAGCATCACGAGGCCGCACATGCGCAGCCATTTGCGCTCTCCCGACGAGATGAACTGGTCGATGACCACCTGGGCACCGTTCACGAAGTCGCCGAATTGGGCTTCCCAGATCGTCAGCCCGTTGGGTTCGGCGAGGGAGTAGCCGTATTCATAGCCCAGCACCGCCTCTTCCGAGAGCATGGAGTTGATGACTTCGTATCCGGCCGCATCATCACCCAGATTTTGCAGGGGAATGTAGCGACTCTCATCCACTTGGTCATACAGCACGCTATGGCGCTGGGAGAACGTTCCCCGTTCGCAATCCTGCCCGGACAGGCGCACTTTCAGACCTTCCATTTGCAGGGAGCCGAAAGCCAGCGCTTCGCCCGTGGCCCAATCAAGCCCTTCGCCGGTCTCAAACATCTTGGCGCGATTATCCATGAACCGCTTGATGGTGCGGTGGGCGTTAAAACCCTCCGGAATTTTGGTAATGGCCGCACCGATGGCCTTCAATTCTTCCACCGGAACACCCGTTTGGCCCCGGCGCGGGTCATCCTGGGAGGCGGCCTGTTTCAGGCCTGACCATGCCCCATCAAGCCAATCGGCTTTATTGGGCTTGTAGTTTTCAGCAATCTCGAATTCTTCATCCAGCTGCGCACGGAAAGCGGCAACCTGTTGCTGTCGCTCCTCCGCCGTAATCAAACCCTCTTTCTCCAGCCGTTCCCCATATGTGGTCAGCGTAGAGGCGTGCTGTTTGATCTTTTTATACATGATGGGCTGCGTGAACGCCGGCTCATCACCCTCATTGTGGCCGAAGCGACGGTAGCAGAACATGTCGATCACAACGGGCTTGCAAAACTTCTGACGGAATTCCACCGCCACTTTTGCGGCATAAACCACCGCTTCGGGATCATCCCCATTTACATGAAAGATGGGCGCTTCAATCATTTTCGCCACGTCCGACGGGTAGGGCGAGGAGCGGGAGAAGCGGGGATTGGTGGTAAACCCAATCTGGTTGTTGATGATGACGTGGATGGACCCCCCCGTAATGTGGCCCTTCAGGCCGGACAGGCCAAAACACTCCGCAACAACACCCTGGCCCGCAAAAGCGGCATCGCCATGCAGCAGCAGAGGAATAACGCAGCGCCGGTCCCGCGTGCCGTCTTCCCGTTTGGGCACCAACTGATCCTGCTTTGCACGGGCCTTGCCCAGAACCACGGGGTTGACGATTTCCAGATGGGAGGGGTTAGCCGTCAGCGACAGGTGCACCTCATTGCCGTCAAACTCCCGGTCGGATGATGCCCCCAGATGGTATTTCACATCACCGGACCCTTCCACCTCATCGGGCTTAAAAGAACCGCCCTTGAACTCGTGAAACACCGCGCGGAAAGGCTTGGACATCACATTGGTGAGCACGTTCAGCCGGCCCCGGTGGGCCATGCCAAGGATAATTTCCTGCACGCCCAGCTGACCCCCCCGCTTGATAATCTGTTCCAGCGCGGGGATCAGTGCTTCCCCACCATCCAGACCAAAGCGCTTGGTGCCCTTATATTTAACGTCAATAAACTTCTCGAACCCTTCGGCCTCCACCAGCTTGTTGAGAATAGCGAGCTTCCCGTTTTTGGTGAACTCGATGGATTTGTCGGGCCCTTCGATGCGCTCCTGAATCCATGCTTTTTCTTCCGGATTGGAAATGTGCATGAACTCCACACCCAGCGTGGAGCAATAGGTGCGCTGGAGAATGTCCAGCATTTGCGGGATGGTGGCGAATTCCATGCCTAACACGTTGTCGAGGAAGATTTTTCGGTCGTAATCAGCCTCGGTGAACCCATAGGCGGATGGGTGCAGTTCGTTATGGTCTTCCTTTTTGCCCGCAATGCCCAGCGGGTCCAGATCCGCATGGAGGTGGCCCCGGTAGCGATAGGCACGCACCATCATGATGGCGCGGATGGAGTCCCGCGTGGCCTGTTGCACCGCTTCCGGGTCCGCCGCCCCGGTCTTTTGCGCAATGCGGGCGGAGACTTTGGCTTCGGAAACGATCTCGTCTTCGGACCAATGGCCATCGAGCGCTGAAGTCAGCTCCCCATTGGCAGGAATGGGCCAATGGGATTTTTTCCACGATGCCCCTTCGGCATTCTTGATGATGTCCTCAGCCTGATCGCCCAGATCATCAAAGAACGTTTGCCATTCCGCGCTTACTGATGAGGGGTTGCGTTTATAGTCCGCATACAATTCCTCAATGTAACCGGCATTGCCGCCGTAAAGGAAAGACGTATTGGCAAAAAGTTCGTTCTGCGCTTCGCGAGCCATGGGATCAGCTTTCGGTTAGAGGCAGTTGCAAGACAATTTTACTTCTTCAGGAGTTCCATCAGCGTCTCACCCAATTTGGCGGGGGACGGGGAGACGGCGATGCCGGCGGCTTCCATGGCGGCGATTTTGGAGGGGGCATCGCCCTTGCCGCCGGAGACTACGGCACCGGCATGGCCCATGGTGCGGCCGGGAGGGGCCGTGACACCGGCGATGAAGCCCACAGTGGGCTTCTTGCGGCCCTTTTTGGCTTCGTCGGCCAAAAATTGCGCCGCATCTTCTTCCGCCGTGCCTCCGATTTCGCCGATCATGATGATCTGCTGGGTTTCCTCGTCCGCCAGAAACATTTCCAGCATGTCGATGAATTCCGTACCCTTCACCGGGTCGCCGCCAATGCCCACGGCAGTGGTCTGGCCAAGGCCCACATTGGAGGTCTGGAACACGGCTTCATAGGTGAGCGTGCCGGAGCGGGAGACCACACCCGCAGAACCTTTCTTGAAGATGGAGCCGGGCATGATGCCGATTTTGCATTCTTCGGGGGTCAATACGCCGGGGCAGTTGGGGCCGATAAGGCGGGAATTAGATTTATCCAGTTTCTCCTTCACCCGCACCATGTCCAAAACAGGCACACCCTCAGTGATGGCGATGATGAGGGGAATTTCCGCGTTAATGGCTTCTTCAATGGCCGCCGCACAACCGGCAGGCGGCACATAGATGACGGAAGCGTTTGCCCCCGTGCGCTCCTTGGCTTCGGCCACGGAGGTGAAGATGGGCAGATCGCCCGTGCCATTGGAGGCCGTCCACGTCTCGCCACCCTTTTTAGGGTGCGTACCCGCCACCATCTGTGTGCCATAATAATCCAGCGCTTGCTCCGTATGGAACGTGCCGGTCTTACCCGTCAGGCCTTGCACGATGATCTTGGTGTCTTTGTCGATGAGGATGGACATGAATTCGTTCCTGACGTCTCTTTGACCGTGAGAGGCTTTCGCCCTTGCTTGTTTTTGTGAAGGCGGCGAACGCACCTATTTCTGCAAAATGGTGACGGCCAGCAGGCCGCCTTTATTTGTGGGTGGGGCTTTGGCGAAGAGGAAGACCTTGATGTCATCATTGCCACCGGCCCATGTGGTGGTTTCCAGCAGACCCTCTTTCACACCTTTGGAAATAGGTTCACGCCCCGCCAGCACCTGCATATTGGGCAGGAACTCCGCCGCATCCTGCTGATCGTCCAGCACCATGGAACAGGACGTGACCGTACCATCCTTGAAATCGGGGAATGTCTTGATCTGCGCTTCGTTCAGGCCCGACTGCTGAATGCCCACACGAAACAGGCGTTCGCCCACTTGAACGTCCCAACCATCAAGAACCTTGGGGTTCTCGACAGTCTTGAACTGCTGCAACTCCCGCTCTTCCATGGGTTTCCAAGCCAGTTGCACGGACATCTCACGGATGGCGATGACATTCGGCACCTGCGCATAGCAGATGCGATTGAACACGAAGACCGGGTCCGGATTAGCGTCGGAATTGCCCAAAGTGGAATTGGCTTGTTGGGCGTTTGATGCCGTTGCAGCGCACAGGCCGCAAGCGACAGCAAGCGCAAACTTCATTTGCATTCTGGTCATATCAAAATCCTAAATGATGAACCGCAACATGCCCAGAACACCGGTCGCCCCTGCAATGGCAGCCAATATTTGGAACCGAAATGCCCGCATGTCGGAACGTAGAACATCCATCTCGGCCCGGACTACGTTTACGTCACCTTGCAGCCGTTGCATCTCGGCCATCATGACACCTTCGGTTTGGCGTTGATTTGCCTCAAGTTGAATGGTGGCGTTTTCCAGATCACGCTTCGTTGCAGACTGGAGAGTGTCTAAGTCATTCTTCACTGCGGCTTGCAATTCATCCAGGTCACGCTTCGTTGCGACACCGCCCTCAAGCACTTCTTTGATGAAACGCACGTTCGCCTTGGCCTGATCTTCGGTGAATCCACCGCGTTTCAGGTCTTCAATGGCATTGTGAGTATCGAACAGAACTTGAGCCACGCCTTTACCCCTTCACCGCCTTCACAATCTTTTGCGCCGCATCGTCCAGATCATCGGCGGCCACCACGTCCACATCGGATTCATTGAGAATTTTCTTGCCTTCTTCCACTTTGGTGCCTTCCAGACGCACCACCAGGGGCACTTGCAGGCCCACCTCTTTCACGGCGGTCACCACCCCTTCCGCGATCGTGTCGCAGCGCATGATGCCGCCGAAAATGTTGACCAATATGCCCTTCACCTTGGGGTCGGCGGTGATGATCTTGAACGCGGCTGTCACTTTTTCTGTAGAAGCGCCGCCGCCCACATCCAAAAAGTTTGCGGGTTCGGCACCGTAGAGTTTGATGATATCCATGGTGGCCATGGCGAGGCCTGCGCCGTTCACCATGCAGCCAATGTCGCCATCCAGTGCCACATAGGCGAGATCATATTTGGAGGCTTCGATTTCCTTTTCGTCCTCCTCGGTGAGGTCGCGCAATTCGGCCAGATCAGGGTGACGGAATTCGGCATTGCCGTCGAAGGACACTTTGGCGTCCAGCACCCGCAGGGAACCGTCGCCCAGCACGCAAAGGGGGTTCACCTCCAACAGGCTCATGTCCGTTTCGGTGAAGGCTGTATAGAGGGACTTGAACAGGGCAGGGGCTTCGTCGGCGGCTTGGCCTGTGAGCTGAAAAGCTTCAATCAATGCAACTACGTTGCCATCGGTGAGACCGGCGGAGTGGTCCACATCGATGGTGTGGATTTTCTCCGGTGTTTCTTCGGCCACCGCTTCAATGTCCATGCCGCCTTCGGTGGACGCCACGAAGGAGACTTTCCCCGTCTCCCGGTTCACCAGCAGGGAGCAATAGAGCTCCGATTTAATGTCGGCCCCGTCTTCCAGATAGAGGCGGTTGACCTGTTTGCCTTCCGGGCCGGTCTGTTTGGTGACCAGCGTGTTGCCCAGCATTTCTTTGACGTTCTCACGCACTTCCTCTTCGGAGAAAGAGACGCGAACACCGCCCTTGGCATCTTCCGGCAGTTCCTTGAATTTGCCTTTACCACGGCCACCGGCATGGATTTGCGATTTCACCACATAGACGGGGCCGGGCAGGGCGGCGAGGGCCGCGTCCACATCACCGGCATCCAGAATGGGCATGCCTTTGGAAATGGGCGCACCAAATTTGGCGAGGACTTGTTTGGCCTGATATTCATGAATGTTCATGGCGTGCTTCCTTCCTGCGGACTTCCCGTTTCCTTCAAGGTGAAGTCCAAATTGTGTCTTGCGCTTATCCCTGCGGCTTCTGCGCGATCAACTCTCTTATGGCCCTGCCCATCTTGCCGCTGATAACCGGGCCATCGGTGCGGCAACCCTCGCGCCCCACCGTGTCAGCCAGTTCGCGAGCCATGACATTGGCGTTTTTGTTGGCGCGGGCATCCACATAGCCTACCAAACAGCCTTGCCCTGTAGCAGCGTTCACATGGTGTACGGTGAGCCACTGGCCTTTGTACTCTTCCATACCGCCCAGCGTCAGGCGGATAATCATGGCGTAGGGTTTGCCGCCAGCCATGCGCCACTCGGCCTTGGCCCCCAAACCCGTAAACGGCGGCAGAAAGGGTGTGCCCTTGCCATCTTTCCCCACGCGAATGGTGTCACGGGCATCGGCATAGTCAATGTAAAGGTCCACGCCCGCCACACCGGGGCAACGCAGATAGGCCCACTCGCCCTCACCATCGGCCTTCGCCGCACTCAGAGTCTCACAATTCAACAACCCCCCATCGGGGCCGCTCAACGTGGTGTAAGTGGAGATTTGGGCTTGGCCCAATCCAACACATGCGCAAAGCATTGCACCCGCCAGCAAAAGCCGATGGGCACAAAGGGTTAGACTTGAACGCAGTCTGGGCGGTTGGACCAATGCAGAGGCTCCCTCTCTGACCGGTTAGGAGTGCTTACTTCAAGTTAGGCGCGATCTCAGCACAAGCTTCGCACAATTCTGCGACAGCGCCAGCGGATTTCGCGAAGGCTTTTTCATCCGTCTTGGACATTTCCACCTCAATGACGCGCTCCACCCCGCCAGCACCGATGATAACAGGCACGCCCACATACATGTCCTGAATGCCATATTCGCCTTTCAGGTTCGCGGCGCAGGGCAGAACGCGCTTCTGGTCGCCCAGATAGGCTTCGGCCATGGCAATGGCAGAGGCGGCGGGGGCATAATAGGCGGAACCGGTTTTCAAAAGCCCCACGATCTCGCCGCCGCCCTTACGGGTGCGGTCGAAAATTTCTTCCATCCGTTCTTTGGTGATCCAGCCCATCTTCACGAGGTCGGGCATGGGGATGCCAGCCACGGTGGTGTATTTGGCCAGCGGCACCATGGTGTCACCATGGCCACCCAAAACGAATGTGGAGATGTCTTTGATGGACACGTCAAATTCATCCGCCAGGAAATGCTTGAGGCGGGAGGAATCCAACACGCCTGCCATGCCCACCACCATGTTCTTGGGCAGGCCGGAGAATTTTTGCAGCGCCCAAACCATGGCGTCCAGCGGGTTGGTGATGCAAATTACGAAAGCATCGGGGGCATATTTTTTGATGCCCGCACCCACTTGCTCCATCACTTTCAGGTTGATGCCCAGCAGGTCATCGCGGCTCATACCGGGCTTGCGCGCCACACCAGCGGTAATGATGCAGACATCGGCGCCTTTAATGGCCTCATAGGATTGCGTGCCGGAGAGTTTAGCATCCGCACCGTCCACCGCATTGGCTTGAGACAGGTCCAGCGCTTTCCCTTCTGGAATGCCCTCGGCGATGTCGAACAGGACCACATCGCCCAATTCTTTGGCTGCTGCCAGATGGGCCAGTGTGCCGCCGATCATGCCGGAACCAATGAGTGCAATTTTTTTCCGCGCCATGGGAAACTTCCTTTTACGTAAGATCTTCAGGCGCAAACCGCCCCCTCTTTCGGCGGAGATTTACAACATGCGACATAAATGACAAGGCAGACGGAAGGCTAATCGCTCAATATTTCAAAGATGCCAGCTTTTGCAAGAATACGTTCTTACGTAAAGGTAATTTAATTGCCGGATTAAATGGGCTGACTGCTGTGAGTTTGTACCGTTTCTTATTCCTAATAGCATGGCCCAGAGGTTTTAGGAGGGACTGTATATCACTTAACGACCAAACCCTCCTCATGCTGGGGTTTAGCCCAGACATCCATGTCGCCGAAGCCGCAAGTGGTTCGGTCGTTGGAGTGGATTACCGTGACAAGCCCGATAATGAGGAGAGTGGGTTGACTACTGTTGGCCCACACGGCGACGCAAACAAGAGGAGTAGTGGTTCTAAATCGCCTCACCAATCAACAGGGCCGGATTGCCCCCGGCCTTACCCGCCGCTTGGGCAATGAAGGCATCTTTCAGGCGGGGCATGCGGTCCACCAGGCCCAAACCAATGGTGCGGATTGTGCGCAAGGGGCCAATGTCATTGCTGAACAGGCGGTTGAGCACATCCGTAACCACGCCCATTTGCACCGTATCAAACCGCCGCCACCGCTCGTAGCGTTCCAAGGCTGTCATGGCCCCGATGTCGAGGCCGAGACGGTCCGTCTCCACCACCACCTGAGCCAAAGCGGCGGCATCCTTGAAGCCGAGATTAAGACCCTGGCCTGCAATGGGGTGGATGCCGTGGGCCGCATCGCCCACCAGCGCGAAGCGGGGGCGCACGAAATCGCGGGCCAGCGTGAGGCCCAGTGGGAAGGCCTTGCGCGGGCCAGCCACAGCAATTTCCCCCAGCTTATGGCCAAAGCGGGTTTCCAACTCCAGTTCAAAGGTGAATTCATCCGCCGCCACAAGCCGTTTGGCTTTGGCCGTGGGCTCAGTCCAAACGAGGGATGAGCGGTGTTCACCCTTTTCATTCTTAGGCAGGGGGAGCGTGGCGAAAGGCCCGCCGGGCAAGAAGTGCTCTTCCGCGCGACCATGATGGGGCCGTTCATGGGACACGGTGGTGACGATGCCCATTTGGTCATAGTTCCACGAAACGGTGCGAATACCCGCCTGTTCGCGCAAGGAAGAGCGCACGCCGTCGGCGGCGATGAGCAGTTTGGTTTCGATCATTTCACCGGACCCCAAATGCACGCGACTGACGGGATCGTCCGTTTCAAACCGGGCAACCGTATCCCCATGGATCAGGCGCATGCCCAGTTCATCCGCGCGCTTGCGCAGCGCCCCCACCAACTTTTTGTTGGGTACCATATGGGCGAAAGGTTCTCCCACCGGCGTTTGCCCTTCTTCCGGCACTTCGCCAAATGTCAAAAAGACGGGCCGCACCGGGTCTTGCGTGCGGCTGTCGGTGACGATCATTTCATTGATGGGCTGGGCATGGTCGAGCAGTTCCCCCCAGATGCCAATCTGATCCAACATGCGCCCGGCGGCAGCGGCAATTGCGGAAGCCCGCTCGTCCTTGGAAACCGCATCGGCAGGCGCCGCATCCACCAGCACCACATTCATGTGGGGCGCTGATGCTTTAATGGCGACAGCCGTTGAAAGGCCCACATAGCCGCCCCCGGCAATCAGACAGTCCACCGCTTGTTGTTGAGCTTTCTTTGCCATTCTTCCCTTCTCCGATATATGCCGGTCCCAAATGCGGTGCGGCACACCGTTTATATGGAGAGCCATGGACCCCATGACCAGCCCTGCTGAAAACCAACACCAAAGCATAGATGCCGTCGCTCAACTCCTCGATATTCTCGATCTGGAGCCATTGGAGCACAATCTGTTTCGGGGTCGCAGCCCGTCCACCGGCTGGCAGCGGGTGTTTGGCGGGCAGGTGATCGGCCAGGCTCTCGTGGCTGCCCAACGCACCGTGCCGGAGGACCGGTTCGTCCATTCCCTCCACGGCTACTTTTTGCGGCCCGGCGACCCGGGCGTGCCGATTATCTACGATGTGGACCGGATCCGCGATGGCGGCTCCTTCACCACCCGCCGCGTGATTGCCATTCAACACGGCAGGGCGATCTTTTCTGCTTCCATCTCCTTCCACATCAATGAAGATGGCATGAAGTTTCAAATGCCCATGCCCAACCAGCCGGACCCAGAGGGTCTGCTGGGAGAAAAAGAACTCAAAAAACGGTTCATGGATACGGCACCCGAAAGCGTGCGCAATTATTGGAACCGCCCCCGGCCCATCGAAATGCGCCCCACTTCCGTGACCCATTATCTGTCCGACCAGAAATTGGGGCCAGAGCAGTATGTTTGGGTGCGGGCTACCGGAGAAATCCCGGCCGATGCGAGCTTGCAGGCCGCCGTGCTGGCCTATGCGTCAGACATGACACTGCTGGACACGGCCCTGTTTCCCCATGGGCGCAAAGTCTTTGATCCGGACATTCAAACCGCTTCGCTGGACCATGCCATGTGGTTTCACCGGCCCGTGGACATGAACGATTGGTTGCTTTTTGCCCAAGACACCCCTTCTTCCAGCGGCGGGCGGGGTTTCACGCGCGGGTCCCTCTACGCCCGCGATGGCACTTTGGTAGCTTCCTGCACCCAAGAAGGGCTCATCCGCCCCCGCGACCCCTCCAAAAGAGCGCAATCGGGCATGCCCAAAAAACAGGCATAGGATAAGAGTCTGTTCATATTTGCCTAAATTTTGCCCAGATTCGATTCGCCGCCGAACTATCTGAAAATTTTTAAAACGATAAATCAATGGCTTGCCGAGTTTGGCACGGCAATTGAATACGCCTTAACATCTGCGCTGTGGTCCTCCCTGGCGCGGGAAAGCCCGATCATGGGGGTCGGGTCACTCAAAATAACGGGACAAAGTTCATGAAACTGGTCATGGCCATCATCAAGCCGTTCAAGCTTGACGAAGTGCGTGATGCCCTCTCCGCCCTCGGGGTGCAGGGTCTCACCGTCACGGAAGTCAAAGGCTACGGACGCCAGAAGGGGCAAAGCGAAATTTACCGGGGGGCTGAATATGCCGTCCATTTCGTGCCCAAGCTGAAATTGGAAATCGCCTGCGATAGCGGCCAAGCTGCCGCCGTGGTGGAAGCCATCCAAAGCAATGCCTCCACCGGTCAAATCGGCGATGGTAAGGTCTTTGTGATGGACCTCGAACAGGCCGTGCGCATCCGCACGGGCGAAGCTGGCGCAGAGGCTCTCTAGTCATGCGCACCCTTACCAAAACCTCCCAAGGATCATCCTTCATGTCCGACCTTCTCCTTAACCGGGGCAAGACGGTAGCCGCTGTGGCCGCCGCCGGTATCCTCGGTCTCACCGCACCCGCCCTGGCGCAAGACGCCGGTGCTGCTGCCACGGCCAAAGACACGGCCTATATCTTCAACACGCTGCTGTTCCTCATCGGCGGCTTCCTCGTCATGTTCATGGCGGCTGGCTTTGCCATGCTGGAGGCTGGTCTGGTCCGGTCCAAGAACGTGTCCATGCAGTGTCTCAAAAACATTGCTCTGTATTCCATCGCCGGTCTCATGTATTGGTGGCTTGGCTACAACCTCATGTATACCGGCGTGGACGGCGGCTATATTGGCTCTTTCAGCCTCACCGGTTACAGCATGGACCCCGTGGGCCAGGCGGCTGACGGTTCTTACTCCACCGCTTCCGACTGGTTCTTCCAGATGGCTTTTGTGGCCGCTACGGCCTCCATCGTGTCCGGCACCATTGCTGAGCGCGTGAAAATCTGGCCCTTCCTCATCTTCACCGTCATTTTGACGGGCATCATGTACCCGATCTCCGGTTCCTGGAAATGGGGCGCAGGCTTCCTGGATGCTGCTGGCTTTAACGATTTTGCCGGTTCCACCATCGTGCACTCCGTGGGTGGCTGGGCCGCATTGACCGGTGCCATCATTATCGGTGCCCGTAAGGGTAAATTTGTGGACGGCAAGGTGGTGCCCATGCCCGGGTCCAACATCCCACTGGCCACGCTGGGTACCTTCATCCTCTGGTTCGGCTGGTTCGGCTTTAACGGCGGTTCGCAACTGGCTCTCGGCACAATCGGTGACGCTTCTGACGTGTCCCGCATCTTCACCAACACCAACCTTGCCGCCGGTGGCGGTGTGGTGGCCACGTTGATTGCCATGCAGTTCATCTATGGCAAGCTGGATGTGACCATGGCCCTCAACGGTGCCCTGGCTGGTCTGGTGTCCATCACTGCTGAGCCGCTGACCCCAAGCCCCATCGCGGCCATTCTGATCGGTGCTGTGGGTGGTCTCATCGTGGTGTTCACGGTACCACTGCTGGACAAACTGAAAATTGACGACGTGGTGGGCGCTATCCCCGTGCACCTGTTCGCCGGTATCTGGGGTACGCTGGCTGTGCCGCTGACAAACTCCGGGGCCTCCTTCGGTGCCCAGATTTACGGCATCGTCGCCTACGCAGTCTTCACCGTCGTGTTCTCCGGCGTCATCTGGTACGCGCTGAAAGTCACCATGGGTGTGCGTGTGGACGAAGAGTCTGAAGCTCTCGGCCTCGATAAGACGGAAGTGGGCGTGGAAGCCTATCCCGACTTCACCTTCGGTCGCTAAGCACCTCCATTAAAGCAATTTCTGCGGCGGAGCATTCCTCCTCACAGCCCCGCCGCAGAGTGATTGAAGCGTTTCCCTCCTCCTCCCTTTTTGGACAGCGCTTCAGTCAAAACCGAAACCAGCCCGTCTGTGCATCGCAGGCGGGCTGGTTCTTTTTTGACCGAATGATAAAATTACCCTAGCCGTCGGCAATTACGCCGCTATACTGCGACAAATTATGCGGGAATCCACACCTCTGCGAGCAGCAGGCTCGCGGTGGGAATACACAAATGCTGCATGGGACAATCTCGCCCCGATTTTCTCACGCGGCGGGAAAGCCGTTCGATGTTTCCATCGGACGGCTTTCTCATTTTTAATGGGGCTCGCATTCCCAGCCAAGCAGCGTTGCCTCAAAAAAAAGCACTCGAAAATGGCATATCCCTGTTTGAGAAGCAGCAATGTTCAATTCAGTTTGAATGCGCGGTGCTCCAGCCCCGCACCCTTCTTCACAACGAGCCTTCAATATACGCCTAACGGGCAAAAAGTTTGGTTAACGAGGGTTTAACCCTCTGCCCGCTAAATATTGGCATCATTTCTGTTTGCGGCCATGCGCTTTGCGTTGGTTGCATGAGTTGGTCATGAGCGGGTTTGGCTGGCCTGTTATGCATGAGCCAAGAAAGGCACGGGGTCCATGCAGGCACCTGAAATAGACATGGGTTTTGCGGCGTCCACCGCCACAGCCACCAGCGGCAAAAACAGCGCCGCTCGCATTGAGCCGCAGCTGGACACGCCCGTATTTGCCCCAAGCGTCACGGCCCCCAGCATGGTCACACCTGAAACCGATATGCACCCAGCCGTTGAAACAACTCCTTTTGAAGCGCAAACAGGGGCCGGGCCAGCAGCCGGTTACACGCGACAAGGAAACCATTGGTCCAGATCGCCTTTCGCCCGAGGCAAGGCACCACGCTCCTATGATACAATTTCCAGCCTAGTTCCAGCGCCCCTGCGAGGGCCCTTGAACAAGGCCTGGGGCTACGTGCTCGTGGCCTTGGCCCTGGCGGGAACCCTTGCACTGGCCACATGGACGGTGAGCGATCCCAGTCTCACTTTTGCCCACGGGGGTGAGGTGGAAAATTGGCTTGGTTTTACCGGTGCCAGCTTTGCTGATTTCACCATGCAATTTTTGGGCTTCACCTCCCTTGTTTTGCTTTTGGTCCCGCTCAGCTGGGGCCTACTGAAAATCTCCGGGCGTGCCTTGCCGCGCTTGCGCCATCGGGGAGCATTTTTCGTCATGGCACTGGTGGCAGGCTCGTCCGCTTTAGGCTGCATTGCCATTCCCAGCGGCTGGCCCTTGGAAGTGGGTCTTGGTGGTGTCGTGGGAGATGCGATCCTCTCCATTCCCCGTGCGTTCACAGGGGCCTATCCGGGCGGCATTTCTGCAGTCCTTCTGGGGCTGCTGTTTGTCGCGCTTGCACTTTGGGCCACGCTCCACGCCAGCGGCCTTCGCCATGGCCTGCCTCCCCGTATCTCCTCCAAACCATCTCACCCCAACCCGGGGGGGGAAGCAGCGCTGATGGATGCTGCCATGGCTCCAACCAGCGGTGATGAGGAGGATGATCTTGACGGTGCGCGGGATTGGTCCAGCTTGCTGGCCGCGCCGGTAGGTCTCCTTCTCCACTGGGGCTACAGCTTGAAAGCCCTGTGGCGCAAGCAGCGCCGCCAAACCGGTCAGTTTCCACAACCACACCCCCCAATGCAGCCAGAACCTGCCCCTGAAGAAGCAACAGGCGTGTCCGCCGCCATGGCCCGGGTGGAATTGCAGGAAGCCCACGATGAGCGTTCGGTTTCTCCCCTAGCCCAAAGCCTGCATCCTCCGCATATGCACCCATCGGCCCAGTGGGAAATGGTTCCCCAGTGGGAAGAGGATCAACCATCCGTCCCGCACCCCAATCATTCAACGCCCAGTGTTGTGGACACAGCCCCACCCACCATGGACCCCGCACAAACGTGGGATGCCATGAATGAAACGGTGGAAGCCCCCCACCGGGTGGAAATTGCCGAAGACATATTCGAAGCCCCATCCCCCGCGGACAGCCCCGCTGCCACATTGGCAGCGCAACAGGCAGCGGCTGAGCCTAAACGCGCGGTCGTGAAACGCCCCGTGGCGCCATTCAACCCGGGCGGCCCGTTCGACATGCCCGGACTAGACCTCTTGGCAGAACAAAAAGCCGTCATCGACGACCCCAGCCTTTCCAACGAAGCCCTGCAAGAAAATGCTCGCCTGCTGGAAGGTGTGTTGGAAGACTTTGGCGTGAAGGGCCAGATCATCAAAGTGCGCCCCGGCCCCGTCGTGACGCTCTACGAACTGGAACCCGCCCCGGGCGTAAAATCCTCCCGCGTCATTGGCCTGGCTGAAGACATTGCCCGCTCCATGTCCGCCATCGCCGCCCGGGTGGCTGTGGTGCCGGGCCGGAACGCCATTGGCATCGAATTGCCCAATAAAAAGCGCCAGACAGTCTATCTGCGTGAGCAACTCTCCTCCCCGGAATTCAAGAATTCCAAGGCCAAACTGGCCATGTGCTTGGGTAAAACCATTGGCGGTGAACCGGTCATTGCAGACCTTGCCGGCATGCCCCACCTGCTCATGGCCGGCACCACCGGCTCCGGTAAATCCGTGGGCATCAACACCATGATCCTGTCGCTGCTCTACCGGCTCACGCCGGACCAGTGCAAAATGATTATGATCGACCCCAAGATGCTGGAACTGTCCATTTATGACGGCATCCCCCATCTGCTCACCCCCGTGGTGGTGGACCCCAAAAAGGCCGTGGTCGCGCTGAAATGGGCCGTGCGGGAGATGGAAGAGCGTTACAAGAAAATGTCCAAAATGGGCGTGCGCAATATTGATGGTTTCAACACGCGCATTCGCGAGGCCGCCGCCAAAGGCGAGACCATCACCCGCACCGTCCAAACCGGGTTCGATCGCCACACGGGCGAAGCCATTTACGAACATGAAGAGCTGGATTTGGAAGCCATGCCCTTCATTGTGGTCATTATCGATGAGATGGCAGACCTCATGATGGTGGCGGGCAAGGATATTGAAGGCACCGTGCAGCGGCTCGCGCAAATGGCCCGCGCCGCCGGTATCCATGTCATCATGGCCACCCAGCGCCCGTCTGTGGATGTCATCACCGGCACCATCAAAGCCAATTTCCCCACACGCATTTCATTCCAGGTCACATCAAAAATCGATTCCCGCACCATTTTGGGCGAGATGGGGGCCGAACAGCTTTTGGGCATGGGCGATATGCTCTTTATGGGCAAAGGGGGCCGCACCACCCGCGTTCACGGCCCCTTTGTGGATGACCAGGAGGTGGAAGATGTGGTCAACCACCTCAAATCCCAAGGCGTGCCGCAATATCTGGAAGCGGTCACCGAAGAGGAAGAAGAGGCAGACAATGCGACGGCTTCCGGCGGCGGCGGCAGTGGCGACAATGGCGAGGGCGACCCCTACGACCGGGCTGTGGCCATCGTGCTGAAGGATCGCAAGGTTTCCACATCCTATATCCAGCGCCGCCTATCCATTGGCTACAACCGCGCCGCCTCTCTTATTGAACGTATGGAGCAGGAGGGCGTTATCAGTGCAGCCAACCATGCGGGTAAACGGGAAATCCTCGTGCCTGCCGAAGACGATACCATCTAAGCCCACCCCAGAAACGTCCGCACCATACGAACGACAAAGTCACCATCCAAAGTTTCACCTGACACGCCTCACCAAAGAGAACGACCATGATTTTCAAAATCCGACGCCTCTTCAAACTCACTTTCGCAGCAGCCCTCGTGGGAGGTGCCATTGCTCTGTCCTCCGTCTCCACCGGGGAAGCACGGGTTTCTGCCAGTGACAAGAAGGCTGTGGCAGCCATTTCCAAACACTTTTCCTCTGTCCCCACCATGATGGGGGAGTTCATCCAGTTTGGCCCCAATGGGGAACAGACCGGCGGTAAATTCTACCTCCACCGCCCGGGCCGCGTGCGGTTTGACTATAACAAGCCCTCCCCCATCCTCGTGAAGGCCTGGGACGGTTCGGTGGGTGTTCACAACCGCAAACTGAAGACTTGGGATTTCTACCCCTTGCGCAAAACGCCCCTGCGCATGTTGCTGGCCAAAGAAATCGATGTGAATGACAAATCCATTCAGTCGGTGAAGCGGGAAAAGGACCTCACCACCGTGGTGCTGGGCAATAAATCCGTCTTCGGCAATTCCACCATCACCCTCATGTTCGATCCCAAATCGTACGAACTGCGCCAATGGACCATTACCGACAATCAGGGCAAGGACACCTCGGTGATGATCTTCAACGTCAAGCGCAATGTGAAACTCTCCTCCCGCCTGTTCCGCATGAACCAGCGCGAAATCCTGCGCCAACAAAACAGCCGCGACTGAAAACAAAAATTTCGTCATCCACCGGCTAGAGCCTCCCGCATCCAATCCAAACCAAAGAGTATCACAAATCGCGTTTGAGATCAGCGTTTTGCTGATCGAAAAGCAGCGAATTGTGATTCAGGTTGGATGCAGCATGCTCCAGACCGGTGGACCTTCGTCGTTGGAATTTCGACGTAAATCGTTGGAGATAGGCCGATCAAGTCGGCCTATGACGACTGGGTTTTGAAACGAATATGCCGGTGCAAAGCCTTCTCGCGCTCTTGTGACTCGCCCCCAGCAAGGCCAAACTCGAATTTTTGCATTCGAGCCTTCCCATGCCCTTCAAACTCGCCACCTGGAACATCAATTCCGTGCGCCTGCGCATTGGCATTGTGGAAGACTATCTGCGCGCCCATGACCCTGACGTTTTGTGCCTGCAAGAAATCAAATGCCAAAACGACCAGTTTCCCACCAAAGCGCTTAAAAAACTGGGCTATGAGCATTTCGCAGTCCACGGTCAAAAGGGCTACCATGGGGTAGCCACTATCTCCAAAAGGCTTCTGATCGAGATCAACTCCACTGACTATGTCAGCATGGGCGACACGCGCCATGTGGAATGTCAGGTGCAAACGAGCGCCGGTCCGGTGCGGGTGCACAATTTCTACGTGCCCGCCGGAGGCGATGAGGCTGACCCGGTGAAGAACCCCAAATTCGACCATAAGCTGAAATTTCTGGAAGAAATGAAAGCCCTTGCCTGCGACCACGCCGACGTCCCGTCCATTCTCGTGGGCGATCTCAACATCGCGCCCTTGGAAAACGACGTATGGTCCCACAAGCAGCTTCTAAAAGTGGTCAGCCACACACCGGTGGAAACCAACCTCCTCAAAGCCGTGCAAGCCGCAGGCGGTTGGACCGATTGCATCCGCCAGCACATCCCGCCGGAAGAAAAGCTCTACACCTGGTGGAGCTACCGCGCCCGGGACTGGAACGCAGCTGACAAGGGCCGACGGTTGGACCACATCTGGTCATCCCCAAGCCTTGCCCAAAAACTCACCGACATTCAGGTGCTGCGGGATGCCCGAGGCTGGGAAAAACCGTCTGACCATGTGCCCATCATGGCGGTGTTTGATTTCTAAAGAATCCGCATGATCGTATCGCCATCAATACGCGGCAACAGATGGTTCATGGTAGACCGACTCACCGCCACACAGCCTTCTGTGGGCGAGAAACCCTCCCGCGCCAGATGAAAGAAAATGGCACTGCCCCCCACGGATAGCCGCTCGGTTTGATTGTGGTCCAGCACGATGACCACATCATAAAGATGGTCCTCCCGCCACATCTTCTCATGACCCGCCCCAAAAGGCAGGCGCACCGGCTGATTATAACAAGGGTGGCCGGGTTCGTCGCACCAACCGCTATTCTTGAAAATTGGTGAGGCAGGCAACGACAACGGGCCTGCGCTCAGCTTGTCTCGACGCCAATAGGCCCGCAGAAGCCTGAAACTGCCCAGAGGCGTAACACCATCCCCCTCGCCCCGTTTGCGCCCGATACGACTGCGACCCAAAGCACACGGAAAAGCGCGGCGGCACTTCCCGGCGCTGGCCACGAGTACACCCCGCGTCTTACGGCCCGGCGCGCGCCGGACCGTCAGGGTTTTGTAAGAACCAGGCGCCGCTTGAAGCGTAAACATTTGCGATAGCCCCCCATTTGCCTCACAATCACCCCCACCACTTCACATTCGCGCGAGATTGGGGGCTGTGCAAGTTGTCGCGCCCCAATGGCTGCTTATGAAACAGGAAAAGGCTAAACGACTTTGAGGAAATCCATGACCGAACGTGCAATCCTGTTGGTGGATGACGATGCAGACCTGCGCGAAGCGCTCAGCGAACAACTGGCGCTTTATGAAGAATTTGCCATCCGGCAGGAAGACAGCGCCGCCGCTGGCATTAAAGCGGCCCGCGATGCCCACACAGACCTGCTTATCATGGATGTGGGCCTGCCAGATATGGACGGACGTGAAGCCGTTAAACTGCTGCGCAAGGGCGGCTTCAAAAGCCCCATCATCATGCTCACCGGCCATGACACGGATAGCGA
This sequence comes from Pseudomonadota bacterium, assembly GCA_039198355.1. GTDB lineage: Bacteria > Pseudomonadota > Alphaproteobacteria > Rhizobiales > Rhizobiaceae > Pseudahrensia. The sequence continues at coordinate 73,870 of JBCCTO010000005.1, read as the reverse complement.
CACGATCCTTGGTCTGGAAGCCGGGGCCAATGATTATATCCCGAAACCCTTCAAATTCGCCGTGCTGCTGGCCCGCATCCGCGCCCAGCTTCGCCAGCACGAACAAAGTGAAGATGCTGTCTTCACCGTGGGCCATTATTCCTTCCGCCCGGCGCAAAAATTGCTGGTGGAGGAAGACGGCTCCAAAGTGCGGCTGACGGAAAAGGAAACCGCCATCCTGAAATATCTCTACCGGGCGGAACTGAAAGTCATCACCCGTGATATTTTGCTGGAGGAAGTGTGGGGTTATAATTCCGGCGTCACCACCCACACGCTGGAAACCCATATCTACCGCCTGCGCCAAAAGATTGAAAAAGACCCATCCAATGCGGCTCTGCTGGTGACGGAGTCGGGTGGATATAAGCTGGTGCCTTAGTCAGAAACGTCATCCGACGACTTGATCGGCAAATCTCTTTAACAGAAACGCCAACAGATAGGCCGATCAAGTCGGCCTATGACGTGTAAGAGGTCAATAATGTCCCTGGATTCCGACATTCAGCTTCTGGCCACAGTCCGCTTGTTCGAAGGGTTCCGCCCGGAACATTTGCGCTTGCTGGCCTTCGGTGCGGAGGCGCGGATGCTGGCGCGGGGCACCAGGCTTTATCGCAAAGATGTCCCCTCCGACGGAGGCTACGTGATCGTACGCGGCGTGGTGGAACTCACCTCTGGCGACCATGACCAAGACGTGCAGCGCTATGGCGAAGGGGCGCTCATTGGCGAGTTGGCCCTCATCACCGACACCATGACCCCCGCCACCGCCATCGCTGTGGAACACACCGAAGTCCTGAAACTGCCTCGAACCCTGTTCCGGCGCATGTTGGAAGAATATCCCGAACTGGCTGAGCTTCTTTTCGACCGCCTCGCGCACACAACGGAAGAGTTTGTGGGCCGCCTGGACATTGTCCGCGCCAAATTAGACCATGCCACCGACTTGCAGCAAAGACGCGAAAGGGACCGAGGATAAACCTTACTCCGCAGCTGCCGCAGCCTGCGCCGCGCGCATTTGGCGCTTGCGTTCGATGGGGTCCAGTTCCCGTTTGCGCAGGCGAATGTTTTCGGGGGTTACTTCCACTAATTCATCATCGGTGATGTAGGATAGCGCCCGCTCCAAGGTCATTTTCAGCGGCGTGGTGAGTTTCACCGCATCATCCTTGCCGGCTGAGCGAATGTTGGTAAGCTGTTTGCCCTTCAACACATTCACTTCCAGATCATTGCCGCGTGTGTGCTCCCCCACGATCATGCCCTGATAGACCTTGTCGCCGGGGTGGATCATCATGGGGCCCCGGTCTTCCAGATTAAACATGGCATAGGCCACAGCCTCGCCGTCTCCATTGGAAATCAGCGTCCCCGTGTGGCGCTGGGGAATGTCACCGCGATAGGGGCCATATTCCAGAAAGGTTCGGTTAAAGATGGCAGTGCCGCGGGTGTCCGTCATCAGTTCGGACAGGTAGCCGATCAAACCCCGCGTGGGCGCGTGGAACACAAGCCGTGTACGTCCGCCGCCGGAGGGTTTCATCTCCACCAGATCGGCACGGCGCTGGGAGAGTTTTTCCACCACAGCACCGGAATATTCTTCATCCACATCAATGATGGCCTCTTCGATGGGCTCAACCTTGGTGCCGCTTTCGTCCTTTTGCATCAGCACGCGGGGGCGGCCCACGGTCAGTTCAAACCCTTCGCGACGCATGGTTTCGATGAGAATGGCCAGCTGCAATTCCCCCCGGCCCGCCACGTCATAGGCATCGGCACCCTCGGCTTGGGTGACTTTTAGCGCCACATTGCCCTCCGCCTCTTTCATCAAGCGGTCGCGGATAACCCGGCTTTGCACCTTATCCCCTTCGCGGCCCGCCAGCGGTCCGTCGTTCACACGAAACGTCATGGAGAGGGTGGGCGGGTCGATGGGTTGGGCGGCAATGGGGGTTTTGACACCCGTATGGCAGAGCGTGTCCGCCACAGTGGCTTTGGCCATGCCAGCAATGGAGACAATATCCCCCGCCTTGGCCTGATCCACGGGCTTGCGCTCCAGCCCTTCAAAGGACAGCACCTGCGTGATGCGGCCCGTCTCCACCACATTGCCGTCTTGGTCCAACGCGTGGATGGCCTGGTTGGGCACCGCCGTGCCAGAGGTGATTTTGCCCGTCAGAATACGACCCAGATAGGGGTTGGCCTCGATGGTGGTGGCCAACATGCGAAACTCACCCTCTTCCGTGGCGGGTTCCGGCACATGGTCCATCACCAGATCAAGCAGCGGGGCCATGTCATCCTTAGGACCGTCCGCATCAGCGGCCATCCAGCCTTGTTTGGCGGAGCCATAGAGCGTGTGGAAATCCAACTGCTCTTCATCAGCTTCCAGCACGGCGAAAAGGTCGAACACTTCGTCCAGCACCCAGTCCGGGCGGCCGTCGGGCTTGTCGATCTTGTTAATGGCCACGATGGGCTTCAGCCCCAGTTTCAGCGCCTTGGCCAGCACGAATTTCGTCTGCGGCATGGGGCCCTCGGCAGCATCTACCAAAATGATGACACCATCCACCATGTTGAGAATACGCTCCACCTCACCACCAAAATCGGCGTGGCCGGGCGTATCCACAATGTTGATCCTATTCCCCTTCCAGTTGATCGAAGTCACTTTGGCGAGGATCGTAATGCCCCGCTCCTTCTCCAGATCATTGGAATCCATCGCCCGCTCATCCACCTGCTGGTTTTCACGGAACGTGCCGGATTGCTGAAGCAGCACATCAATGAGCGTGGTTTTGCCATGGTCAACGTGCGCGATGATCGCGATGTTGCGAAGGGACATCGGAATAAGCCTGATTTGGAGGACGGGCGCTCAACGCGTTTAATGAGAGGGATACGGCGCAAGCATCTTCATGGCTTATAGGCCCCCCTTTCCCAGATGAAAAGGGGCAGACCGTCCGGCCTTTTTATCGAATTTTCTGACAAAATCGGCGAACGGGTGGCCCGAACCAAAGGAAATTTCCGGGAACCCATTCGCCTGTTGTCGGTTTTGACGATGAACGGTCGCGCAGACAGTGGAATGGCGCGCGGCCGGTCGACAAAAATGTCTGACAACCAAAGGAAGGTAAACAATGAAGAATATTCTCGCAACAACAGCACTGGCTTTGATGATGTCCACACCGATGGCCACAGGAGCATGGGCTGCGGGTGAGATGAAACCGCTGGCCAGCTACACCCAGGCCCAGCCCACCGACATTAAAGCCTCCAACTTTATCGGCATGCGCGTCTACGCCACCGAAAGTGCAGACTATGACAACTGGACCATGAACACCCGCATGAGCCCCGGTTCTGAGAAACAGTGGGACGACATTGGTGAAGTGAACGATGTGATCCTGGGCCGTGACGGTCAGGTGAAGGCCGTTGTGCTGGGCGTTGGTGGCTTCATCGGCATCGGTGAAAAAGACGTCGCCGTGCAGATGTCCGACATCAAAATGCTGAGCGAAGAGGGAAGCGACAGCGATTTCTTTCTGGTTGTGAAAACCAATAAAGAAATGCTGGAGCAAATGGATGCGTATCAGCAAGCCGCTGAGGCCGCTACGGATGTGGATATGAACATGGGTTCGACGACCACAGCCAGCAGCACTGCCTCTGCCGACATTGAGCCAGAAGAAACCGCCGAGGCCCAGTTGGAGAATACCAACAAGCCCGCTGGTCAGGAATCTGCAGCTTCCATGGTCCGCCATGACATGCGCATGGAGCGGGGCGCCATGGCCAGCGAAAATGAGCAGATGGCCGTGTTGGAAGAAAAAATGGAAGAGAAGCGGGCCAATGAGGTGGACACCACCACAACGGGTTCCATTAGCAAGGAAGATGCCAATCTTGACGGTGCAGGCCGCGAAATGTTGATCCGCCCCAGCATTACCCGCGATGGCTATGTGGAACCCGCCCGGGAAGAATTAACCGCTGAAATGCTCACAGGTGCCCGCGTATACGGCACCACCGACCAAGACATTGGCGAAGTGGGTGAACTGCTGCTGGACGAAAATAATGAGATTGACCGTCTGGTGCTGGACATTGGCGGCTTCCTCGGTCTGGCCGAGCACAATGTGGCCGTCACCATGGATGAGGTGCAAATCATTCGCGGTGAGGATGGCACTGACGTGCGCGTCTATGTGGATGCCACCCAGGAGCAACTGGAAGCCCAGCCCGAATACGAAGGCTAACAGGCGTTCGCCTGCTAGGTTAGTAGAAGTTGTTTTGAGCGGGTCGTTCCATTGGAGCGACCCGTTCTCTTTGTAACTAGGCGGCCACCTGCTTATTGAGCAAGCCCCGGTTCACCAACAGTTCTGCAATCTGAACCGTGTTGAGCGCAGCGCCTTTACGCAAATTATCGGAGACAACCCACATGTTCAGCCCATTATCGATGGTGCTGTCCTCGCGGATGCGGGAAATATACGTGGCGTCCTCCCCTGCCGCCTCATAGGGCGTCACATAACCGGCATCCTCACGCTTATCGACCACCAGACAACCGGGGGCCTCGCGCAAAATGTTGCGGGCTTGATCGGCGGTAATTTCGTTTTCAAATTCGATATTCACCGATTCCGCATGGGACACAAATACCGGCACACGCACGGCGGTGGCCGTCACTTTGATGGCCGGGTCCAGCATTTTCTTGGTTTCCACCATCACCTTCCACTCTTCCTTCGTGTCGCCAGAATCCATGAACACGTCGATATGGGGAATGCAGTTGAAGGCGATACGCTTGGTGAATTTCTGCGCCTCAATGGGGTCCGCCACAAAGACGGCTCGCGTCTGATTGAACAGCTCTTCCATGGCCTCTTTGCCCGCGCCGGAGACGGACTGATAGGTGGAGACCACCACGCGCTTGATTTTGGCCGCATCGTGCAGCGGCTTTAACGCCACCACCAGCTGCGCCGTGGAACAATTGGGGTTGGCGATGATGTTCTTTTTGGAGAAACCCACCACAGCGTCCGCATTCACTTCCGGCACGATCAGCGGCACGTCGGGGTCATATCTAAATGCTGAAGAGTTATCGATGACCACACAGCCTTGCTTGCCGATTTTGGGGGCCCATTCGGTGGACAAGGATCCACCGGCCGACATAATGGCAATGTCGGTATCGGAGAAATCATGATTCTCCAGCGCCTTCACCTTCAGCACTTTATCGCCATAGGACACTTCCGTACCCTGGCTGCGGCGGGAGGCCAGCGCCACCACTTCGTCAGCCGGAAACGCGCGCTCCGCCAGAATAGAAAGCACTTCGCGCCCCACATTGCCCGTGGCGCCGATAACTGCAATTTTGTAACCCATGATCGTTCTCCTGCTCTCCATGAACGCAGTGAGAAGTGCCCTCCTTTCCGGGAGAGCGCGGAAAGGAGCGGTCAGGTGGTCTTAGTTTTGACAGCCTTGAAGATCATGGAGCGCTGCCTAAAGCAAACCACCCAAATGTCAACCAGGCCGCGTTAGCGGCGATAGTAGTAGGGGCTCAGGGGCGGGAGTTGCCCTGAATGGATTTGAAATGGTGATAAGGTTTGTGCGCTTGAAAATGATAGCAGTGCTGGTTGCGCTCATAAGCCTGGCCACCAAGGCCGAGGCGCAAAACCCGTTTCAACCGCTAACCGCATCGGACATCCGTGCTAACCTTTTTGGCCAACGGATGATTGGCGAATACCCCAGCGGCCAGGGATGGGCTGAACAATTCAACCGCGATGGCACTTCCCTCTATGTGGAAAACGGCCAACCCGCCGAAGGACAAATGCGGCTGCAAGGCCGCAACCTGTGTTTCTCCTATCCCGGCACAGCCCAAACAGGCGGATGCTTTGAGGTCTGGAAACGCGGTCCCAATTGTTTCGACTTCTATGCCGTCACCAACGGCTCCACCAACACAAGGCTGGACGACCGACGTTTTGGGCGAAGCTGGAGCGCGAGAGGCTGGATTGAGGGGAGAACGGCCACTTGTGTGACGGAGCAGATTAGCTAGGGCAACCCTCCCAACCGTCATCCCAGCGCCTGCGCGGGGATGACAAACGAGTAAAAAGAAAGGTCCGTGATTCACGTGAAACGCTTCACCCCCGCGCCCCAAAAATAGCGCTACCCACCCGCACATGGGTGGCCCCCATGGCAATAGCGGTCTCATAATCACCGCTCATGCCCATGGACAGTTCTTCCACGCCCGCCTCCCGCGCCAGCTTGCGCAACAAAGCGAAATGGGGGCCTGGGTTTTCGTCAAACGGCGGAATACACATGAGACCTCGAATTGAAAGACCATGGACCTCCTGGCAACGCTTCACGAAAGCTACGGCCTCGTAAGGATCCACACCCGCCTTTTGCTCCTCTTCACCCGTGTTGACCTGAACAAAGAATGTGAGCTGCTTGTCCAATTTCGCCATTGCCTTGGCCAGAGCGCTGGCGATCTTTTCCCGATCCACCGTGTGGATGCAATGAAATAGCGCCACGGCATCTTCCGCCTTGTTGGATTGCAGCGGGCCAATCAGGTGCAGTTGCGTGTCGGGGTAATCCCCCATCAGACCCGGCCATTTGCCCTGGCTCTCCTGCACCCGATTTTCGCCGAAGACCCGCTGACCTGCCTCCAGCGCGGGGCGGATGGCGTCGGCATCAAAGGTTTTGGAGACGGCGATGAGCGTCACAGCTTCCGCGGCGCGCCCCGCATCCTGAGCGGCTTTGGACAGATTATTACGGGTCTCAGTCAACCGCGTTTCAAGTTCACCTGTCATTGTATGTCCCTTGAAATACGATCCCAAATGAGCCGCTACCAACAGCGCGGCTACGCCGCTTGACCTTGGGGGGTTTTTGCAGCCACAAGGCGCGGCAATACAACCCCCAAATGGCCGCATCTTTTCGCCTGAATACAGGCCTGGCCCAACGCGAAGACGAGACCATGGCAAGCGAACGCTATAATCCCGGAACGGTGGAAACCAAATGGCAGCGCCAATGGGACGAGGCCAAACTGTTTGAGGCCAAGACAGACCCGGCCCCCGACACGCCCACTTATTATGTGCTGGAGATGTTCCCCTATCCCTCCGGTCGCATTCACATGGGCCATGTGCGCAACTATGCCATGGGGGACGTGATCGCCCGCTACAAACGCGCCAAGGGTTTTGAAGTGCTGCACCCCATGGGCTGGGATGCTTTTGGCATGCCGGCGGAAAACGCGGCCATGCAGAACAAGACCCATCCCAAGGGCTGGACTTACGATAATATTGCCACCATGCGCACTCAGCTTAAATCCATGGGCCTGTCGCTGGACTGGTCACGGGAATTCGCCACCTGCGATGTGGACTATTACGCCCGCCAGCAAAAACTGTTTCTGGATTTCCTGAAAGCCGGCCTCGCCTACCGCAAATCCGCCAAAGTGAACTGGGACCCGGTGGACATGACGGTGCTCGCCAATGAGCAGGTTATCGACGGCAAAGGTTGGCGGTCCGGCGCAGAGGTGGAGCAGCGCGAACTCACCCAATGGTTTTTCAAGATTTCGGACTTTTCCGAGGATCTGCTTTCAGCCTTGGACGGTTTGGAAGAATGGCCCGCCAAGGTGAAAACCATGCAGGCCAACTGGATCGGCAAATCCGAAGGCTTGCAATTCACCTTCGACGTGGTGGGCGCGCCGGAAGGTTTCGGCACGTTGGAAGTCTACACCACCCGACCCGACACTTTCATGGGCGCAAGCTTCGCCGCCATTTCTCCAGACCACCCGCTGGCTTTGGAATTGGAAAAGTCCAATCAGGAGATTGCTGCCTTCAACACCGAATGCCGCAAGCTGGGCACTTCCGTAGCCGCTGTAGAGCAGGCGGAAAAACTGGGCTTCGACACGGGTCTTACCGTAAAACACCCCGTGGACCCGTCCTGGGAACTGCCCGTCTGGATCGCCAATTTCGTGCTCATGGGCTACGGCACCGGTGCCCTTTACGGCGTGCCCGCCCACGACCAGCGGGATTTGGATTTTGCCCGCAAATACGATTTGCCGGTGACGGAAGTCTATCGCTCCATCAATGATCCCAAACCCATCGAAAATACCGCTTACGTTTGCGACAAGAATGAGGTTGTCGACTACGTGAACTGCCACACGGGCGCAGAACACAAGACCGCCGGGCAGGCCATCGCGGAGGCCATCGCCCACGCGGAAGAAAACGGTTATGGCCACGGCAAAGAGCAATTCCGGCTGCGGGATTGGGGCGTGTCCCGCCAGCGCTATTGGGGCTGTCCCATCCCGGTCGTCCATTGTGAGAATTGCGGTGTGGTGCCGGAGAAGGAGGAAAACCTCCCCATCCAGCTACCCGATGATGTGAGCTTCGACATTCCCGGCAATCCGCTGGACCGCCACCCCACCTGGCGCGATTGCATTTGCCCTGAATGCGGCGGAAAGGCTGTACGGGAGACTGACACGATGGACACATTTGTGGACTCGTCCTGGTATTTCGCCCGCTTTGCCGATCCTACCGCCGATACGCCCACCAACCCCAAGGCCGCTGACCGTTGGTTGCCTGTGGACCAATATATCGGCGGCATCGAGCATGCCATCCTGCACCTGCTCTATTCCCGCTTCTTCGCCCGGGCCATGAAGATCACCGGCCACCTGAGCGTAGAAGAACCCTTCAAGGGTCTTTTTACTCAGGGCATGGTAGTCCACGAAACCTACAAGGGTTCCGAAGGCCAATGGCTCCAGCCTGCCGAGACCCACATTGTGGGTGAGGGAGCCAATCGCTCGGCCACAGAGATCGCCACCGGCAAACCAGTCACCATTGGTGGCATTGAGAAAATGTCCAAGTCCAAGCGCAACACGGTGGACCCCGACGATATCATCTCCACCTATGGCGCGGACACAGCCCGCTGGTTTGTCCTTTCCGACAGCCCCCCTGACCGGGATGTGATCTGGACGGAAGCGGGCGTGGAAGGTGCCCACCGTTTCGTCCAGCGCCTGTGGCGCCTAGTTCATCAAATCGCCCAAGCCGACACCACCCAAGTGGACGGCGCTGCGGACCTGGACCTGCGCAAAGCCACCCACAAGATACTGGCCAAGGTGGACCAGATGATCCCGTCCCTGCGCAATAACGCAGCCGTGGCGCAAATTTACACTCTAGCCAATGCCCTTGAGGCCGCCGCCAAAGGGGGCAAAACGTCCACACCCGTACTCAATGAAGCTATGACCATCATGCTGCAAATGATTGCCCCCATGATGCCCCATCTGGCGGAGGAATGCTGGCAGGTGCTGGGGTGCGAGGGCATGGTTTCCGCCGCCCGCTGGCCTGAAGTTGAGCAGGATTTGCTCACAGAAGACACCATCACCCTGCCCGTGCAGATCAACGGCAAGAAGCGCGGTGAGGTCACCATCGCCGCCGATCTTGACAAAGTGGGCGTGGAGAAAACTGTCCTGGCGCTGCCCTTTGTGGAAAGCGCACTTTCTGGTAAACCTCCCCGCAAGCTGGTGGTGGTGCCGGGAAGGATCGTCAATGTGGTTTTGTAGAGCAATTCCGGCATACGCCAGAACAATGAGACATCAACAAACGGGATCGAACCAAGCGACGGGCCGCGATTGGCAATCCCGCATATGCCGGGAATACGCCAAAACGGCCTTCGCCGGTTTAGCCCTTTTAGCCCTGGTCGGCTGCACAGTGGAACCACTCAATAGTTCCACCGCCGCCCTCTCAGCCAATGTCTCAGACAGCACCCGCGTGGTTCTTGAGCGCACCAGCGTTTCGCCAGTCTCCACCCGTGTGGCCCAACAAGTGCGCAATGCACTTTTGTTCGCCATGAACGGCGGCACCCAAAAGCCCGGCGGGCGCTACCGTGTGGACCTATCGGTGGTCTCCACCGTCTCCAACCTCTCCGTGCAGGTTTCCAGCCTTGCCCCCACATCCGCGCAAGTGAAAGTAGCAGCCCGCTATAATGTGGTGGAAATTGCCACGGCTAAATCCGTAGCCAGCGGCCAGCACACCGCCATCGCGGGTTTTGACAAAACACCCCAGAGCTTCGCAAACGAGCGCGCCGAGCGGGACGCCCAAAACCGCGCCGCGCGGGAAGCGGCCCAGCGCATTCACCTTTCCGTTGCCAGCGCCGTAGCGGGTCCTTAGGGCCCACGAACTATGGCGCAAATCAAAGCCCATCAGGTGGAAGCCTATCTGCGCCGGCCTGATCCAGCCCACGCCATTACGCTCATCTACGGCCCGGATGCAGGGCTTGTCTCCGAAAGAGCTAGCCTGTTGGCACGGGCCAGTGGTGTAGACCTGAAAGACGACTTTGCTACCGTCAAACTGGATGCAGAAGATGCGGCCAGTGACACCAACCGGGTTACAGATGAAGCGCTGACCGTTTCCATGTTCGGCGGCAAACGCCTCATCTGGATTTCCGGCAATACCGCCCGCCCTTTGGTGAAAGCCATCGAGCCCCTGTTCAATGTGGCCCTGCCCGATACATTTATTCTGATCGAGGCGGGTGATCTTAAAAAAACCAACGCGTTACGCAAACGAATCGAAAAAGAAAAAACCGCCGTGGCCCTACCCTGTTTTCAGGACGCCATGGCCGCCCTTAACAGTGTCATTGATGACGAGTTGCAGAAAACCAATCTCGCCATCAGCCGTGATGCCCGCCGTCTTCTGCTGGACAATCTGGGCGGCGACCGCCGGGCCAGCCGTGGCGAGGTCCAAAAGCTGACCCTTTATGCCATGGGTGAAAATGAGATCACTGTGGACCATGTGCGGGAGATTGTGGGCGATGCTTCCGCGCTTACCAGCGACACGGTCATCAATGCGGCAACCCTGGGGGATGTGGAGACCATGGACCACATGCTCAAGCGCCTGACGTCCCAAGGCATGAGCCTGGTGCCCATCGTCAACGCCATGCTGCGTAACTTTCAGCAACTTCACCAATTGCGCGCTTTGGTGGAAGCACAAAATATGAGCGCCCAAGCCGCCGTCTCTGGTTTGCGCCCCCCCGTCTATTTTGACCGAAGGGACACGCTCATTAAGGCCGTTTCGCTATGGCCACGGGATGCACTCACCCGGGCACTGGCGCGCTTGGATAAAATGGCTTTCGAAAGCCGGACTAACGCCACGCTGGATACTTCCCTCGTCACAACAGCATTGCTGGCCATTGCCTTGGAGGCCCGTGCTCTGGGCCGAAGACGCCGCTAACCCTCTAATTTACGCTGCAAATCATCCAATTGTTCCAACGTTTTATAGTCAATCATCAGCCGGCCCTTGCCATTGGGCTTGTGCTTAACGCTCACCTTGAGTCCCAGTACGTCGGACAAGCGTTTCTCCAATGCTAATGTATCGGCATCCTGTACCGGCTTGGTCCCTTTTCCCTCACCTAAAGGTTTTTGAGATTGCGCGGCCAATGTTTCCGCCTGGCGCACGGACAAACCTTCAGAAACAATACGATGGGCAAGCCCTTCCGGATGGTTCAACGTAATCAACGTGCGGGCATGGCCGGGGGAGAGTTCGCCGCTGGCCAGCATGGCCCGCACCGGTTCGGGCAGGCGCAACAAGCGCAATGTATTGGCCACGTGACTGCGGCTCTTTCCAATCACCTTGCCCAAGTCGGCCTGTCGGTACTCGTACTCATCCATGAGCTGCTGATAACCCAGCGCCTCTTCCACCGGGTTCAAGTCCGCCCGTTGGACGTTTTCAATAATGGCCAATTCCAGCGATTGGCGATCATCCACCTCCCGCACGATGATAGGGACTTGATGCAAGCCCGACTTTTGTGCGGCGCGCCAACGCCGTTCACCGGCGATAATTTCCCAATTTCCGGCTTCTCCCGGCGCAGTGCGCACCAAAATGGGCTGCACAATACCGTGCTCAGCAATGGAGTTGGACAAATCCTCCAAATCGGCGTCCGCAAAATCCCGCCGGGGATTATTGGGGTTGGCCCGCACCGTTTCGATGGGCACCACCCGGTCGGAGGGCACGGGGACAGGACCGTCTTCCTGCGCCGTGGCAGGGGGCACGTCCATGGGCTTATCCATTTCACCAATGAGCGCTGCAAGCCCACGGCCCAGCCGTTTTTTGGATTGTTCTTCAGCCATTTTTCTCTCCACCGCCGCTCAGGATCATTTCGAAATGGGCCTTTAGGCCACTTTTTTGTTGCGGGCTTTTTCCCGCTGGATGAGTTCCGACGCCAATTGGAGATAGGCCTGGGACCCGACGCATTTGATATCGTAGAGGAGGACAGGCTTTCCAAAGGATGGCGCTTCGGAGATACGCACATTGCGGGGGATGACGGTTTCATAGACAAGATCGCCCAGCGTCTCGCGGGCATCTTCCACCACCTGCTGGGCCAGATTATTGCGCCCGTCGAACATGGTCATCACCACCCCCTGAATGGTTAATCGATTGTTAATGCTACCGCGCACCTGATCGATGGTTGACAACAGCTGGCTCAGCCCCTCCAGCGCAAAAAATTCTGTCTGGAGGGGCACCAGCACAGAATCTGCTGCGGCAAGACCATTCAGCGTAAGCAGATTGAGGCTCGGCGGACAGTCAATCAGCACATAAGAGAAATCTGGCGCGCGGCCCAAATGCCCCGCCACAGCTTTTTTCAAACGATAGGCGCGGTCACCGGCCTGATTGATTTCCATCTCCACACCCAGCAGATCAAGCGTGGCCGGAACGATGGAAAGCCGGGGGACAGCGGTAGCTTGCACCGCTTCCATCAAACTGTTTTCTCCTGTGAGCAGTTCGTAGGAGGAAACATCCCGTTCGTCGGGTCCAATGCCAAGGCCGGTGCTGGCATTGCCCTGTGGGTCCATGTCCACCAGCAACACCTCTTCACCAATGGCGGCCAATGCCGTCGCCAGATTGATGGCCGTTGTGGTTTTGCCCACACCCCCTTTTTGGTTCGCAAGCGCGATGACACGGGGCCGAATATCCTGATTGATACTCATGGGGTGCTTTCCTACTCGTAGTACTCAGGCTGTTTTGACTCTCTTGGCCTGCTAAGGAAAGCAAAAGTCAGACTTTTACCCGAAGATTTTTCACCCTGAGGATAACGCCTGCATCAAACTGGGATGGTGTGATCTCACAATCAAAATCCCAGCGCTGGCGCGCCTTGGTAATTTCCGCGTCGTAGTCCCGCCCTTTCGGAAAGAGGCCCAAAGTACCCTCTTCCAGCGAATGGGCACCCATGTGAAGCAGTGTATCCAGCGCGGCGAGAGCACGAGCGGAAATAACATCTGGCCGGGGTAGAGCTTGGAGCACGGCGTCAATGCGCCCATTGTGGATATGTACCTTGGTCAGCCCTGTTTCCCGCACCACAGTGCGCAAGAATGCACATTTTTTGCCAACACTTTCGACCATATCCAGCCGGATATTTTTCTTCTCCCCCAGACAGATGGCAAGCACGAGGCCAGGAAAGCCTGCCCCGCTGCCCAGATCGATAATGTGCTCTGCGCCCTCGCACAGATCCACCAATTGAACGCTATCGGCAAAGTGCCGGGTCCAGGCCTGTTCCAGTGTGGAGGGTGCCACCAGATTGATTTGTTTTTGCCATTGCAGCAGCAGCCCATGATAAATGGCCAGTTTTTCCTGTGTTTCACGTGAAACATGCTTGACAGCCAGAACGGCCCCTATGCCCTCAGAATTGGCCATTAAGAGGCAACGGACTGATTTTTGCTTTCGGACACGAATCGACGTGTATGGGCCAGAACAAGCGTCATAGCGGCCGGGGTCATACCATCAATCCGACCCGCTTGCCCCAGTGAGGTAGGTTTCACCGCCTCCAGTTTGGACTGCAACTCTATGGACAGGCCGGGAATACCCCGAAAATTCATGTCAGCCGGAATGGGGAGGTCCTCGTCCCGCTTCACCGCCTCAATATCCGCCTTTTGACGCTCCATATAAACAGCATAAGTAGCATCAATCTTGATTTGTTCGGCAATGGAAGGCGCAATTTGTGCCAATTCCGGCCAGAACGCTGCAAATTTTGGAACATCCACATCTTGATAGCGCATCAATTCAAACGCAGATCGGCGGACACCATCTTGGGCGATCGTTAAACCGATCTCGGTCAATGCTTTTGGTGTGGCCTTGAGAGATTCACAAAGCTCTCGAGCTTCCGCCAAAGCCCGTGCCTTGGCAGCAAACTGATCCCCACGTGTATGACCAACCAAACCCAGCTCTTCCCCATAGGGCGTAAGGCGCTGATCTGCATTATCCGCCCGCAAGCTCAGCCGATATTCCGCCCGAGAGGTGAACATGCGGTAGGGTTCACTCACGCCCTTGGTCACCAGGTCATCAATCATCACGCCAATATAGCCGTTGGTGCGGCTGAAATGGGCGGGCTCATTCCTTGCTGCCAGACGGGCAGCATTCAGGCCCGCCACAAGCCCTTGTGCCCCAGCCTCTTCATAGCCCGTGGTGCCGTTTATCTGCCCAGCCAAAAAGAAACCCCTTAGAGCCCGGGTTTCCAACGATGGCGTGAGCGCGCGCGGATCAATATAATCATACTCAATGGCATAACCCGGTTGCAGAATTTTGGCTTTCTCCAAACCTGCGATAGTGGCGATGAAAGCCTCCTGAACCTCTTCGGGAAGAGAGGTTGAAATGCCATTGGGGTAAATGGTTGGATCATCCAAGCCTTCCGGCTCAAGAAAAATCTGGTGACCATCCCGCTCCCCAAACTTGACGATCTTATCCTCGATGCTGGGGCAATAACGGGGCCCGACACCGCCGATCTGGCCAGAATACATGGCTGATCGATGGACATTGTCCGCAATGATCTGATGGGTCTTAGGGTTGGTGCGCGTGATCCCGCATTCGACCTGGGGGACGGTGATTTTATCGGTCAGAGTTGAAAACGGCACGGGCGGATCGTCCGCCGCCTGCATATCGAGACCCGACCAATCAATTGTGCGGCTGTCGAGGCGGGCTGGCGTCCCTGTTTTCAAACGACCCAGGGGCAGGTTTAGCGACGCAAGAGATTGAGCCATGGCCATGGAGGGCGCTTCCCCCATCCGTCCTGCCCTGATCTTTTTCTCCCCAATATGGATGAGACCATTGAGAAAGGTTCCCGTTGTCAAAACCACTGCGCCAGCTGTCAAGATTTCCCCCGATACCATGGCGAGGCCCGTCACATGCCCATCTTTATGGATGATGCCAGCTGCCTCACCTTCCACCACCGTCAGGTTCTGCTGACCTGCAATCTCTTCCTGCATGGCCAGACGGTAGAGCTTTCGATCCGCCTGGGTGCGAGGCCCGCGCACGGCCGGCCCTTTTCTGCGGTTCAACAGACGAAACTGAATACCAGACCGGTCGGCCACGCGGCCCATAAGCCCGTCCAAAGCATCGATCTCCCGCACCAGATGGCCCTTGCCCAACCCCCCAATGGCCGGATTACAACTCATCGTGCCAATGGTTTCGAAAGAATGGGTCACCAATGCTGTCTGCGCGCCCACCCGGGCCGCCGCGGCCGCAGCCTCCGTGCCCGCATGACCGCCACCCACAACAATCACATCGAATTTCTGCATCATCTCATCCAAAGCTACATAGGGAACAAAACAGGGTGTGACACGCCCAATGTTTCACGTGAATCACGCCATTTGTCCCTCAGGGCTATTTGCCGACGCAAAACTCGCTAAAAATCACATCCAGCAAATGTTCCACATCAATACGCCCGGTGAGACGTCCCAAAGCATCACCCGCCTGCCGCAATGCTTCTGAACGAAGCTCCAAGGGCAATGCTGATTCCAATGACTCACTTAAGGCCGCTGAACAAGTATTCAATTCCTGCCTGTGGCGATAGCGGGACATCATAACTGCGTCATTGCTGTTGGAGAATTTCGAAATCGACCTTTCAATCTGATCCAACACAAAACTCAGCCCGCCTTCAGATTTCACGGAGACGGAATTTCCCACACCAATGGTACCCAGTAAATCACTCTTTGAACGACCCACAATGGCGTCTTCGGGAATGTTGTCGGGCAGGTTTTCATTCACGGGCACCAGGAAAAAGATAAGATTGGCTTCCAACGCTTTCTTGCACGCCCGTCTGATGCCTTCCAATTCTACAACATCATCCGTGTCCCTGAGACCGGCGGTGTCGGAAACGATCACCAATTGCCCGCCCATATCCAATGACACTTCAAGCACATCCCGCGTTGTCCCCGGCACATCCGTCACAATGGCCACCTCCCGCTTGGCAAGCGCATTCAAGAGGCTGGATTTACCAGCATTGGGTGGCCCCATGAGCACAACGCGAAAGCCGTCTCGAACGATTTCACCTTGCTTCCCAACATCGAGATGCGTCTCAATCTCTTGCTTTAACCCGCGCACATCAGCCCATATGCGTTCGCTCACCGCCCCCGGAATGCCATCTTCGTCGGAAAAATCAAACTCCGCCTCAATCATTGCCCGACTGCGAACCAGAACAGAGCGCCAGGCTTCATATTGATCCCGCAACGCGCCACCCGCCTGAGAAAGGGCTAAACGACGCTGACCATCCGTTTGAGCCGCGATCAGGTCCGACAACCCTTCCATGGCGGTCAGGTCCATCCTGTCGTTTAGAAACGCCCTTCGCGAAAACTCACCTGCTTCCGCCATGCGGTGATTTGGGAGGCTTACCAGATGCGCCAACACGGCATCCACCGTTGCCCGCCCCCCATGGCAGTGCAATTCCACCACATCTTCTCCGGTAAAACTGTGGGGCGCTTTGAAAGCAAGGCACAGGGCCTCATCCAGCATTTGGTCCTGATCGTCTTTTAACGCAGACAATCGTGCCACGCGGGGTGCAAAGCTCTTCCCCGTTAGACTTTCTAACGTTGCAAAGGCTTGGGGACCGGAAAGACGGATGATGGCAACGCCACTGGGCAGAGCCCCGCTGGAGAGGGCAAAGATCGTATCCATACCCTTCTCCTCTCCTGTGCGTTTATATTTTGTTAACCAGCCGAATCGATCAAGTGTTCATGGAGTCGAAGAATTCACCGTTGTTCTTCGTCTGCTTCAGCTTATCCAGCAGGAACTCGATGGCATCCGTATTCCCCATGGAGGACAGAATACGCCGCAGCACAAAGATCTTTTGCAAATCCGCTTTGGGGATGAGCAGATCTTCCTTCCGCGTGCCGGATTTCAGAATATCCATGGCAGGATAAGTCCGCTTGTCCGCCACTTTCCGGTCCAACACAATCTCGGAGTTACCGGTGCCCTTGAACTCTTCAAAGATCACCTCATCCATCCGGCTCCCCGTATCGATGAGCGCCGTGGCGATAATGGTGAGTGATCCACCTTCCTCAATATTACGCGCCGCACCGAAAAAGCGTTTTGGACGCTGCAAGGCATTGGCATCCACACCACCGGTCAACACCTTACCGGAAGACGGCACGGTTGTGTTGTAGGCCCGCCCAAGCCGGGTGATGGAATCAAGCAGAATCACCACATCCCGCCCGTGTTCCGCCAGCCGCTTGGCTTTTTCAATAACCATTTCAGCCACTTGCACGTGACGCGTGGGCGGCTCGTCAAAAGTTGAAGAAATCACTTCCCCTTTCACAGACCGCTGCATATCGGTCACCTCTTCGGGCCGCTCATCGATCAAAAGAACCAGCAGATAGGCCTCGGGGTGATTGGCTGCGATGGACGTGGCCACGTTTTGCAGCAAAACGGTTTTACCCGTGCGCGGCGGCGCCACAATCAACCCCCGTTGGCCTTTACCCAAAGGAGCAACCAAATCGATCACGCGACCGGACAGGTCTTTTGATTCGGTATTTTCAATCTCCATATGAAACCGCTCTTCCGGATAGAGCGGTGTGAGATTGTCAAAATGGACCTTGTGTTTGACATTCTCCGGATCATCAAAATTGATGGCACTCACCATCAAAAGCGCGAAATACCGCTCCCCATCCTTGGGTGAGCGGATGGGCCCTTCAACCGTGTCCCCGGTCCGCAGGGAGAACTTTTTGATCTGAGAGGGCGAAACGTAGATATCATCAGGCCCTGGCAAATAGTTAGCCCCAGGGGAGCGCAGAAAAGCGAACCCATCCTGCAACACTTCCACCACACCCTGGCCAATAATCTCCACTTCCCGATCGGCCAATTGCTTCAAAATGGCAAACATCAATTCCTGCTTACGCAGGGTGGAAGCGTTTTCCACCTCCATCTCCTCCGCAAAGGAGAGCAGTTCCTTGGGAGATTTTTCTTTCAGATCCTGAAGTTTGATCTTTTCCATGGGAATATCCGGGCATAGGCCGCGCGAGAGCACAGCAGAAACGGGGATGCGTGGCACTCAAATTGGTGCGCGGCAAATGAAATGTCGTGGCTGGAAAGCCGAGGACGCCGGAATGACCAGCGCTGCCTGCTTGCCGGAAAGGTGGGAACCCAAGATGGGCACGGCAAGGGCAGACACGCGTTCCTTAGCGCCAGTCAACAGGCCTTGCAAGGTTTATCGAAACTCAAGGCTTGATAGGGATATTTGAAAGCGTGTCACGCTTCGCTTGAAACGCTTTGGTGGCGAAGAGCCCCCCGGCAATAGTTTGCCGCGCCATCCTTGTTGGGTTTGAGCAGCGAAGGCCGACAGCATGAGCGCAAAAAAACTAGAACGGTTTCACCACCACCATGACCACGATGATAATCATCAACAATGCGGGCACTTCATTGGCGATCCGATAAAAGCGCTGGGGCTTCTCGTTCCGATCTTCCTCAAAGGCCTTGCGATATTTGGCATAGGCCATGTGCATGGCAGTTATAATGATGACGCAAACCAGTTTCACCCACATCCATGGCTCGCTCCAAGAAGCGTAGAGCGTGGCAATCCAGATGCCAAAAATCCAGGTGGCAATCATGGCCGGCGTGCCGATGGCTTTAAGCAAGCGCCTTTCCATCACTTTGAAGGTTTCCGACTGGACGGAGCCAATTTCGGCTTCACAGTGATAAATGAACAGACGCGGAAGATAGAGCAGCGCCGCCATCCAGGAAATAACTGCCAGAATGTGGGCGGACTTTACCCAAAGATCGACAGAACCTAGCATCGTCTACGCACCACCGCCCTTATAGTCCTGCACCCGTCGCACCATTTGCTCCACATGGGCCACCGGCGTGTCCGGTGTTACCCCATGACCAAGATTGAATACCAGAGGACCACCGGCCAGATTTTCCAACACGCGGTCAATGCCCTCATCCAGCACTTTGCCCCCGGCGATCAAACGTTTGGGGTCAAGATTACCCTGCACCGGCACCTGTTTTTGCACCTGCTTTGCAAAGCTGAAAGGGATGGTCCAGTCCAGCCCGATCATATCAATTTCGGTGGCCGCCCCGTAGCCGTCAAAAAAGGCACCCACACCCTTGGGAAATCCGATGATTTTCGCCCCTGGCACTTCAGCACGCACTCTTTTCACCAGAGCGGCAACGGGTGCCACGCACCACCGCTGAAACTGCTCTTCATCCAGAACAGACGCCCACGAATCAAAAATCTGTACCGCATCTGCCCCGGCTTTCAGCTGCGCCACGAGATAGCGGGCGGACGCTTCCACCAAAACATCCATGAGCTTTTGAAAAGCCTTCGGGTGAGCAAAGGCAAAGGCACGGGCAGGCCCCTGATCCGGCGTGCCATGACCGGCAATCATATAGGTGGCCACAGTCCATGGCGCGCCACAAAAGCCAAGCAACGTTGTTTCTGCGGGCAGTTCGGATCGTAAATTCTCAACCGTTTGCAGAACTGGCGCCAAGTGCGCCAGCACATCCTTGTCCACCAGCCGATTAATTTGCTCGGCATCCACGGGTTCGAGAATAGGACCGCGACCCTCTTCAAAGCGCAACGGAACGCCCAAAGCATCGGGAATGACAAGAATATCGGAAAACAAAATAGCGGCATCAAAACCAAACCGGCGGATGGGCTGCAGCGTAACTTCAGTCGCCAGTTTTGGATTATAACAAAGATCGAGAAAGCTCCCCGCTTCTTTGCGTGTGGCCTTGTATTCAGCCAGATAGCGTCCTGCTTGTCGCATCATCCAGATGGGGGGTGTGGTCAGGCTTTTGCCGTCCATCACCTGCATCACTTTTCTTGGGCTTGTCACGTTTATCGTTCTCCAGCGCCACCGGGTGTCCACAGACAGGGATGCGCTTGCGGTATTTGATTCTTATTAAACTCGGTGGATTGTGGGGATTGTTATTCTTCCACAGCGGGATGATGCAATCCGTCGAAATCCCCAATCAGGCTCACCCCATTCAACCCTGTGGATGAGCATTGTGCAAGATGGTTTGGACATGTTGATTTGTCAGCCTTTTAGGACAGGTCGCTTACGGGCGTCACGAAGGATAACTCTGAACAGCCGCATTTTATCCCCAATCCTATCCCCAAGTGCATGATTATATCTGTCCTGGTCAGCCTTTGCATGAAGATCGGGTGATTGGGTAGGAAAGCATTAACCTTTCTCAAATCTCAATTTCATCCCGGCCTTTCCACATGTCGGCAAAGCAGATGGGGATGACGCTCAGAAATAGCTGGACTCGTTCACTGTCCATCTCCCTGCCCGGTCAGCCCGGCCTTCATGGCTGTGAGTGCCATGAGTGATAAATTTGAAATCTCTTCTTGCAGCGCCTCACCGCCTTTCCGATAAGCGCAATATCCCATCGTAATTGCCGCTTACCCATGACCTACACGCTGAACGCCCCCCTCATCCTTGCTTCAAAAAGTGCCCATCGAGCGCAGATATTGTCCAATGCAGGACTGAGCTTCCAGCAAATTGCCTCCACGTTGGATGAACGGGCCATTGAGGCCCCACTGGAGGAAGCCGATGTATTGCCGGAAGATCGGGCGGAAATTCTGGCCGAAGCTAAAGCGGTCAGCGTTAGCGAAGCGCAAGGTGATGCGCTGGTGGTGGGCTGCGATCAAATTCTCTCCTTTGAAGGAGAGGTGCTGCACAAGGTGCAAGATATGGAGGCCGCCCGCCGCCGCCTGCTGCAACTGCAAGGCAAAACCCATATGCTCCACTCGGCAGTTGTGCTGTGTCAAAACGGAGAGACCTTATTTCGCCATGTCACGCCCTGCACCATGGCCATGCGGCCCATGACTCCCAATGCCATTGGGCGACACCTTTCCCATGCGGGGAAAGGGGTGTTGTCGTCTGTAGGCGCCTATCAAATTGAAGGGCTCGGCGCGCACCTCTTCGACGCCATCGACGGTGACTTGTTTTCAATTGTCGGCCTGCCGCTTTTGCCCCTGCTAGGTGCCCTTCGAGAACACGGGGGTTTAGATGGCTGAATCTTCCCAAAAAGCGTTTATTACGGGCTGGCCCGTCACCCACTCCCGCTCCCCCCTCATTCACGGCCATTGGCTCGCGCAGCACAGGCTAGATGGGTCTTACGAGAAACAGGGTGTGGAAGTTGCCGGTCTGGCCGATCTGTTTGACGCTGTCCGCCGGGGCGAATGGCTGGGTGGGAATGTGACCCTGCCCCACAAAGAAGCCGCCTTTGCGCTGGTTGATGAAGTACACGAACCCGCCAAGCGCCTCGGCGCGGTCAATACGGTATGGCACGCAGGCGGCCGCCTCCACGGTACCAATACAGACGGTTTGGGCTTTCTCGCCAATCTTGATGAGCGCAGCGCGGGTTGGGATGCTGCACCTAAACATAACCGCGGCGCTTTGGTTCTGGGAGCAGGGGGAGCAGCGCGGGCGATCATCGTTGCCTTGCAAGATCGAGGATTTGCGCCTGTTTTCATCGCAAACCGCACGGTGGAAAAGGCAAAACAACTGGCCGTTGAGTTTGGGGCGCCCTGTAAGGCCATTTCACTGGAAGATTCTTGTGAAGTGGCTAAGAACATCGCCTTCATGGTCAACACCACTTCTGTGGGCATGGATGGCAAGTCGGCACCCATCAATCTTGATGCTTTCCCCCAAGATTGCCTCATAAACGATATTATTTACTCGCCGTTGGAAACACCACTCCTTGCCGATGCCCGGAAACGGGCCATGCCCGTAGTGGATGGCCTCGGCATGTTATTGCACCAAGCTGTGCCAGGTTTTGAGCATTGGTTTGGGGTTCGTCCCAGCGTCACCGAAGACCTGCGGTCCCTCATTTTGTGTGACTTGGGGGCAACTCCATGAGGAAGCCCCGGTTTTTCGCCCTCACCGGTTCCATCGGCATGGGTAAATCCACCACCGCCCAAATGTTTCGCGACGCGGGAGTGCCCGTCCACGACGCCGATGCCACCGTTCACGAACTCTATGCGGGCGAAGCCGCGCCGCTCATTGAGGCCGCTTTTCCCGGGACAACCATTGAAACCGGGGTGGATCGGGCAAAGCTCGGTGAATACGTCATCGGCAACGCCGAAGCCATGAAAAAACTGGAAAGTATCATTCATCCCCTCGTGCGGGATCGGGAGTTAGCTTTTCGCCAAACCGTTGATACGCCCTTCGCTATTCTTGATATTCCCCTCCTTTTTGAAACCGGCGGCGCTGACCGTGTTGATGGGATTATCGTCGTGACAGCCCCGGCCTCCATGCAGCGGGACCGTGTTCTTACCCGCCCCGGCATGACGGCGGAAAAATTTGAAGCCATTCTGGCTCGCCAAACGCCAGATGCTGATAAACGGGCACAAGCGGATTTCATTATCGATACGGGCCAGGGCATGGAAGCGGCTCGGGCAGCTGTTTTAAGACTGATTGACCAATTGAACTCTGGCTGGACACGGGGAGATCATCATGCGTGAAATTATTTTCGATACCGAAACTACGGGTATAAAGCCCGAAGAAGGCCATCGCATTATCGAAATTGGCGCTGTGGAAATGGTCAACCGACACCTGACGGGCCGCACCTACCACCAGTATCTCAACCCCGAACGGGACATCGACCAGGGGGCGTTTGAGGTGCACGGCATTTCCCTGGAACAGGTTCAAAACGAGCCGGTCTTTGCCGACATTCTTGATGATTTTTGGGCATTCTTTGGGGAGGGCACGCTGGTGGCCCATAATGCCCGCTTTGATGTGGGTTTTTTCAACGCGGAGCTCGAACGGGTCGGCCGCCCGCCCATTGACCAGGACCGTGTGGTGGACACCCTCTCCATTGCCCGGTTCAAATTTCCCGGTGCGAAAAATTCCCTCGACGCCCTCTGCGGCCGTTTCGGTATTTCCAACGCCCACCGCACCCTGCACGGCGCGCTGCTGGATTCTGAATTGCTCGCAGAGGTCTATATCGAACTCACCGGCGGTAAACAGACCGACTTTTTATCCAGTGCAGAAGAAAACAATTCCCGTCGCAGTGATACTTTGGCCGGGAAACGAACGCCCCAACGGCAACGGCCCCGACCGCTACAAGCGGCTTTATCCCAAAAAGAGCGTGAGGCCCATGATGCCTTCATCCAAAAATTTGGCGCCGAACCCATTTGGCGTCATTGGCTCGACGACAAGGCCCAGACCCGCCACTAACAAGGTGTCAATGACGAAACACCTCCAGTAGTCCGCACAAGAAAGCCCGCAAGTTGTGCAACTTGCGGGCTTTCCATTTTAAGCGATTTGATCGTGTAGAATGCGAGATGAGTTAGAGCATCTCGCATTCTATAGAAAACAGTGATGCATCAAAAAATGCGTTCGAAAACAGCACATTGCTGTTTGAGAGGCAGCAATTTTTGATTCCAATTGAATGCGCAGTGCTCTAGTTGGCATTCGCCATTTGAGATTTCACCTGCTCTTCAGCCATCCGCTGTTGGAACAGGGCGGCGAAGTCTACCGGATCAATCATGAGGGGCGGAAAGCCGCCATTACGGGTGGCATCGGCCAAAATTTGACGGGCGAAGGGAAACAGCAGACGGGGGCATTCGATCAAAATGGCAGGAGCCTTGGCTTCATCGGGAATGTTCGTGAGGCGGAAAATGCCCGCATAGATCAATTCCACCGTGAACATGGTGTCAGCCCCTTCGCCCGCATTGGCTTCCAGCTTCAGTTCCACCTCAAAATCCGTTTCGGCCAGCGGGTTGGCGTTCACATTGATGTTGATGTTGATTTCCGGCTGTTTCTCACGCGGGCGCAGCGAATGGGGCGCGTGCGGATTTTCAAAGGAAAGATCTTTGATATACTGGGTCAGCACGTTCAGCGAAGGCGGAGCGGCCTGCTCAGCCTCGTCCTTAGTGGCGGCTTCTTTTTTCTCAGTGCTTTTCTTGGCCATGGATCATCCTGCTGGTGCGTGTGGGCGGCTGTACAAATTCCGGGAGCCGTTAGCACGGCAGGCAAAGCGGGGCAAGGAAGCCGGAGGCATGGAGAGGGTCAATGACGCCAGGGCGAATCAGGGTTTTTGACCGAAGACGTGAAGTTTTCTTCCTCCAGATCGATGACTGGCCCGTCTTGAGGGTCAAAGGGTGAACCGGGTGGCGGATGTTTGCCAAAATCCTGCGCCGTAAATTGCCCTCCACCCGGTACGGTGACCACAACCTTGGAGGCAACGAGAGACCAGATGCCCTGCCGCACCTGGGGCACAAACAGGCTGAACCCCAGGGCGTCCGTAATAAAACCCGGGGTGAGCAGCAAAACGCCAGCAACGATAATCATCAAACCCTCGCCCAAAGCCTGGCCGGGCACGCGCCCCTCCCCCATTTCCGTCTGCACGCGGTTAATGAGACCCATGCCCTGTCGGCGTAGCAAAAATGTGCCCACGATGGCGGTCACCAAGATCATCAGCAAAGTCCACCCAATGCCGATCTGCCCGCCAATAAAAATGAAGGCGGCAATTTCCATGATGGGAATGACCAAAAGAAGGAAAGGGATAAAAGCGAGGCGCATGGGGGTCCTGAACAAAATTCCACTGATATTTATATAGGGCAGCGCAGGGCCCAATCCAGTTCACCCCGGATACATTAACCGGGCTAGCACATTTGTCCTGTTTGAACCGCCGCCGTCTTGCCTCTATATGGGGTCAACACAGGCCGCGACCCGTGCAGGCCCCTTTCAATGCAGGATGGCATCGTCCCATGGAATTTGATCTTTTCACCCTCCTTCCGCTGGCCGCCGCCGTGTTCGTGTTTTGGAAACTGCGCAGCGTGCTGGGCACCCGAAATGGCAATGAAATGCCCCCCTATAACCCCTACGAAACCGCCGATCAGGAACGGGATGCGCCGGAAGGCGCTGATAATCAGGGTGATAATGTCATAACTCTGCCCGGTGCCAGCCGCCGTCAGGCAGAGCCTGATGCCAACGCCGCCGAAGCGGAGATTGATCGCATTGCCGGGTCCGACAAAGGTCTCAAGCAGGGGCTAACAGCTATTCTCGCCCGTGATCCGGGCTTTGAGCCGGAGGGCTTTTTGTCCGGTGCCCGCATGGCCTATGAAATGATCGTCACCGCCTTTGCCGATGGGGACAAGCGCGCCCTCAAAGGCCTGCTCTCCCGCGAAGTGTTCGAAAATTTCGAAGCCGTCATCGATGAACGCGCCGCCCGGGGTGAGACGGTGAAAGCCTCTTTTGTGGGCGTGGACATGGCCACCATCACCGGCGCTGAATTGGTGGATGAAGAGGCCCAAATCACCGTCCATTTCACCAGCCAGATGATCTCCGCCACCGTGGATAAAAACGATGAAGTGGTGGAAGGCGATCTCAACGAAGTGGCTGAAATCACCGACGTGTGGACTTTTGCCCGCCCCGTCAAATCCCGCGACCCCAACTGGAAACTGGTCGCCACCGACGAATAGCCACGCGGTGGTGGGCCGTTAGGCATCTCTCCCAGTCATGGCCGTTTCCGCAATATCCTCGTCCCTGGCGGCCTCTGACAGGTTTGAAATAGAGCCTCTAGAGTTCTCTGATATTGCGGGCTGGGGGCAAGACGATCATGCCGCCGCATGGAAAGCGTTCTACCAAAGCGCTCGGCGCATGGCAGATCATCCGCCCAAAACCCGCGCCTTCGGGGTGTCGGGGCAAGATCTATCTGCCATTGCCCGGAAAGCGCTGCATACGGGACCCCATATAGATGGGGAAGCGGCCCGCCATTTTTTCGAAACTTATTTCACAGCCCACGCCCTCACCGCACCCCAACAACATGACGAAGATGGTTTCGTGACCGGCTTTTTCGAGCCAGAAGTCAGCGCTTCTCGCGTGAAGACAGACCGTTTCCGCTATCCCCTCTACGCCCGTCCAATGGATCTGGTGGATGTGACGGATGCAAACCGACCACCTGATATGCACCCCACCATGCGCTATGGGCGGTGGACGGAAAGCGGGCTGGAGGAATATGCAGACCGCGCCGCCATTCAAACCGGTGCATTGGAAGGTAAGGGCTTGGAAATTGCTTGGCTGGAAAGCCTGCAGGATCAGTTTTTCATCCATGTGCAGGGCGCGGCGCGATTAACGCTCACCGATGGTGGCCTCATGCGCGTTACTTTCGCCGCAAAATCCGGCCACCCCTACACGTCCTTGGCCAAAACCCTATGCGCCTGTGAAGGCATAGCGCCTGAGTGGATGACGTCTCATCGCTTGCTGGACTGGATGGCGCAGGATGAAGGGCGGGCATTGGACCTGCTGACCCATAATCGCTCCTACATTTTCTTTCGCACCGTGGAACAACAAGACCCCGCGGAAGGCCCCGTCGCTGCGGCCAAAGTGCCCCTCACGCCCTATCGCAGCCTCGCCGTGGACCGCACGCTCCACACATTCGGCACGCCCTTTTTCGTGACCACGAAAGAGCCACTGCCCGGTGACACACGGCCTTTTGCCCACTTGATGGTTGCGCAGGATACCGGCTCTGCCATCACCGGCCCGCGCCGGGGTGATATTTTCTGCGGCACCGGCCAGTCAGCAGGTTTGCAGGCCGGACGCGTGCGTCATCAAGCACAATTTATCATTTTGATGCCCAAGCCGAATTTGCTGTCATGAGAAAAAGGCAGGCGACAAAACCGGAACTAGAAGACCGTCACCTTTGGAAATTGGTGAGTGACACCGTCACACCCCTCAACAAGCGCCGGGCGGAGGAATTAAAGAGCCAGATGGCTGACTTTCTGGGGGAAGTGGCTGCGCCCACCCCTGCCCCCGGTCCGCCCACAGTTCAACGGGGTCCACGCCCGGCATCCTATCATCTGCCACAAGCGCAACCCCACGCTCCCAAGCCGCAAACCCGGCAAAGCCTGCACCAGCATCCCATTGAAGAACCTGTTGCCAAAAAACTGGCCAAGGGCCGCTTGCCCATCGACAGTCGCATTGATCTTCACGGCATGACCCAGGACCGTGCCCGCTTCGCCTTGCTGGATTTTCTGCAAATGAGCCAAAGGGCCGGGGACCGTATCGTGCTGGTCATCACGGGCAAGGGTTCATCCGGGCAGGGGGTTTTGCGCCAAAACGTGCCCCAATGGCTGACGCTCCACCCGTTTGCGGGCCTGGTGAATGGTTTTCGAACGTCCCACATCTCCCATGGCGGGGAGGGCGCCCTTTACGTGCGTCTGCGCAAACCGAGACAACGCCGACCATGACCCCTTTTGGCCTACATGTGCGCCAATTGCGGGAGGCCCGCGGTCTTTCGCAAAAACAGATGGCGGCGGATTTGAACCTATCTCCCGCCTATCTTTCCGCTCTGGAACACGGCAAGCGGGGCAAACCTCCTTATGCTTTGCTGCAACGCATGGTGGGCTATTTCAATATTATCTGGGATGAGGCCGAGACATTCCACGCCATGGCCAATTTGTCGGACCCAAGGGTGGTGGTGGACACGTCCGACCTGTCCCCCGCCGCCACGGAACTGGCCAATAGACTGGCGCAGAAGATTGGGGGTATGGATGAGGATGAGATCAAGGGTTTGATTAAGGAGTTGAGGTAGCAGGAAAAGCACTCCGAATTTCTCCTCATTGCCGGATTTATTCCGGCAATCCATTCCGGCGACCGAACAACCTGCAAATTTGGTGGCATGGATGGCTGGGATGATAGCAAAACACGGGAAGTGCGGACCCCCGGGCATGAGGACGAGTTTAGTTTTGCAGGAAGTAAAACAACGACAGCGACCACGTCACCTACCGACTGGCCAGCCGCTCCCTAATCAAATCCACAATCCCCGACCGCGCTTTTTCCGTCACCTCCACCACACGCTGGCGCAGGGGAACGGCCCGTTCTTGCACCATCACCGGCGCTGGCCGGAACGTGGGACGGGGGATTTTGGCGGGCAGATTTTCGGGCAATGCCGCCATCAACGTAGACGCTCCCCCCAAGGGTTTTACCGGAAGCCCCGCATGGGCGCTGGTCATATAATCCTTCCAGGTGAGTGCGGGCAGACCACCCCCGGTCACTTTTTTCATGGGTGTATTATCGTCATTGCCAAACCAGACGGCGGTGACGAGATGGGCCGTATGGCCCACAAAAAGCCCGTCGCGGAATTTCTGGCTGGTGCCCGTCTTGCCCCCGGCGGGATGGTCTTTCAGCCGTGCTGATCGGCCCGTACCGGAGAGCATGACCTGTTGCAGCATGCCATTCATGGCAGATACCACGGCTCTATCCAACACCTGCCGCGCCCGTACTGGTTTTCGCTGGTAGAGCACCTGGCCTGCATTATCTGTAATCCGCGTGATGATATGGGGCACAACACTGCGCCCCCCATTGGCAAGGGGTGCATAGGCGCTGGCCATGTCCATGAGCGTTACTTCCGCCGTGCCCAGCGCCAACGAGGCGTTGTTGGGCAGTTTGGCGCCAATGCCAAGCCGCTTGGCCAGCGCTGCCACCCGTTTTGGCCCAGCCTCCACCGTTAGTTTCGCCGCCACCGTGTTGAGGGATTGGGCAAAGGCGTCCGAGAGGCTCACCGCGCCGCGATATTTGCGGTCATAATTGGCGGGCTGCCATTTGCCGAACCGGACCGGCTCGTCGATCACCATGCTTTGTGGCGTATGGCCCCGCTCCAAGGCGGCGAGCCAAACGAAAGTCTTGAAGGCAGACCCCGGCTGCCGCGCTGCCTGCCGCACCCGGTCAAATTGTGATTGGGCATAGTCCCGCCCGCCGATGAGGCTGCGGATCGCACCATCCGGTGACAGGCTCACCAGCGCCGCTTGGGACACGCGACGTTTTTTGCTGTGCTTGTCCAGCGCCTGTTCGATGGAGGATTGGGCGGCGGCAAGCAAATAGGGGTCGATGGTGGTTTCCACCGTCACATCCCGTCCGATCTTGCCCAGCAATTTGTCCACCTGCCGGGCCACATGATCGGCAATGAAGTGTTGGGGGCCGGACCGGAAATGGCGGGCGTTTTCGCCGGGCTTCACCGCATCAAAGTCCAGCGCGCCGGATTTCACAAACCCCTCCCGCTGCATGGCTGCCAACACCACCCGCGCCCGCGCCTGTGCCGCCTTGGGGTTGCGGCTGGGGGAAAGGCGGGACGGGGCTTTCAGCAGGCCCGCCAGCAGGGCCGCTTCTGCAATGGTCACATGTTTGGCCGACTTGCCGAAATAGCGCCGTGCCGCCGCATCCACCCCCGTGGCCCCGGCGCCGAAATAGACGCGGTTAAGGTAGAGCTCCAAAATATCCGCCTTGGAGTATTTGGCCTCCAGCCAGAACGCCAGCACCAGTTCCTGCACCTTTCGCCCAACCGTGCGCTCTTGGGTGAGAAACAGATTTTTTGCCAATTGCTGGGTCAGTGTGGACCCACCCTGTCGCACCTGACCCAACGCAATATTGGACACCACAGCCCGGGTGAACCCGATGGGGTCAAACCCGAAATGGCTGTGGAAGCGCCGGTCTTCGATGGCGATCACCGCTTGAGGAATATGGGGCGACATGTCCTCCAGCCGCAGGTTCTCGCCCCCAGTTGCCCCGCGATTGGCCAGTAGCGAACCATCCTTGGCCACGATGCGAATATTAGCGGGTCGCTCCGGCACCGCCCATGTGGAAGCGCTGGGCAATTGCACCGCGTAAAATCCCACAACGCCCGCAAAGGCGATAAAGCCCCAAAGACCTAACACCACGCCCCAGTAAGTTACGGGGCGAAGAATACGCCATAATAGGCGGCGCTTTGGCCTTTTCTTCTTGGACATCTTGAAAGAGCGTTGGCGTTTGGGCGCGCGCAGCACCGAGGGCTCATCTTCAAACCGGGGTTCTACCCGTTTGGAAGTGTGTTTCCTGCGCGCCATTTGAGAAACTGGCCCCGGTGGTGAAGAATTTTTGAAACCTATCGAAGGTCTTTTAAAGGCCGGTAAAGTTCGGCGTTAACCATGTCAGCTTTCACGGAACCTCGAAATGTTTTAGAGCGGAGGGAAACCGTGCCGGAAAGTGCCATGACCGATTTGCCCAAAGCCAATATTTCCATCGTCACGCTGGGCGTGGACGATCTGGCCCGCTCCACAAAATTTTACACCGATCTGGGGTGGATCAACACGACCGCCAGCCAGGAGAGCGTCACCTTTCTGCAAGGCCACGCCATAGTGCTGGGCCTCTATGGACGGGCCGCACTGGCGGAGGATGCAAAGGTGGAAAATACGCCCGCCGGTTTTCGCGGCGTAACGCTGGCGCTGAATCTGCCCACGGAAGAAATAACGGACCGCTATTTCGAAATGGCGCTGGGCGTCGGTGCGAAAGAGATCAAACGACCTGAAAAGGTCTTCTGGGGCGGCTATTCCGGCTATTTCGCAGACCCGGACGGCCATCTTTGGGAAGTGGCCTATAACCCGTTTTTCACCGGTGGTGACCACGGGCAATTGGAACTGGAATTGAAAACATGAATGCAACGCTCATCATGATGGACTGGCAGGAAGCCACCAATGATCCTTCCCTGCCGGAACGGGGCCAGCACAATGCGGAAGCGTTGGCGGAAAAACTGCTGTCCCATTGGCGCGAATCCGGCGCCCCCATCATCCACATTCGCCATGACAGTATGAACCCGGATTCACCTTATGCGCCGGACAAAACGGGCAATGCCTTTATGAAGTCACTCGCCCCTCTTTCCCATGAAACGGTGGTGGAAAAGCGCACCCATAACGCTTTCATTGGCACGGACCTGATGGAGGCGCTGGAGGAATACGGCACGTCTGATCTGGTGGTTTGCGGGGCCCATCTGGAATATTGCGTGGAATCCACCGTGCGCATGGCGGGCAATCTGGGTTTCATGGTCTATCTGGCGGGGGACGCCTGCGTGGCCATGGCCAAACTGGATGCCACGGGGAGAAAATGGTCCCCCGATGAAGTCCACGCATTGACGCTGGCCGTCCTGGACGGTGAATATGCCAAGGTCGTGGACGTGGAGGCACTGGTGGGTGCCAGTGCGGATGCCATGGCAAACGCCACCGGTTCACCCACTTTGCAATAGGACCATCATGAGTAACCCGCTCCCCCGATGGGTCGATATTGGCCTTATGCCGCTCATCAATGTGGCAGTGGCTTTTTTGATTGCGGGTCTGGTGGTTCTGTTCGTGGGCGAAAGCCCGGTGGAAGCTGCCTATTTGATGGTGCGCGGCGCTTTCGGCAACGGGTATAATCTGGGCTACACGCTCTTCTTCGCCACAACGTTCATTTTTACGGGCCTTGCGGTGGCCGTGGCCTTCCATGCCGGGCTTTTTAACATTGGTGGTGAGGGGCAGGCCTATATCGGCGGGCTGGGCGTGGGTCTCGTTTGCCTGTCCATGGATTCCATCCTGCCCTGGTGGCTCACATTTCCGTTGGCCATTATCGGCGCTGCCCTGTTCGGTGCGGGTTGGGCGCTGTTGCCCGCCTATTTGCAGGCCAAACGCGGCAGTCACATCGTCATTACCACCATCATGTTCAACTTTATTGCCTCGGCGCTAATGGTTTATCTGCTGGCCGGTCCCTTGCAGAAATCCGCCAATCTGGGCCCCCGCACGCGGGATTTTGTGGAAGGCGGACAACTGCCCAAGCTGGATTGGCTGTTTGCGCCCTTCGGGCTGGACATGGGGACGTCTCCCCTCAACGTCTCCTTTCTGCTCGCCATCATCATGGCTGTCGTCGTTTGGGTGCTCGTGTGGCGTACCCGCTTTGGCTATGAAATGCGCACGCTGGGCACCTCTCCCCGTGCCGCGCTTTATGCGGGCATGGGCGAGACGCGCATCATCGTCTTCGCCATGATGATTTCCGGTGCGCTGGCGGGCATGATGGCTCTCAACCCCGTTATGGGTGACCAGGCCCGCCTGCAATTGGATTTTGTGGAGGGCGCTGGTTTTGTGGGCATCGCTGTGGCGCTCATGGGCCGCTCCCATCCGGCAGGCATTGTGCCCGCAGCCATATTATTTGGCGCACTTTATCAGGGCGGCGCAGAACTGGCCTTTGATATGCCCAATATCACCCGCGACATGATCGTGATGATTCAGGGTCTCGTGATCTTGTTTGCGGGGGCCATGGAATACATGTTCCGCCCGGCCCTTTCGCGGGTCTTCATGCGTTTCCCGGCCACCGGCACCCATGCTGTGCCTGATGCGGAGAAGGCGTGATGGAGACCATTCTCCAACTCCTGGACCTGACCATCCGCTCCGCCGTGCCTCTCCTGCTGGCCTGTTTGGCGGGGCTTTATTCGGAGCGCTCCGGCATTGTGGATATTGGCCTTGAGGGCAAAATGCTGGGTGGGGCGTTTGCGGCCGCCGCCGCCGCCGCTGTCACCGGCTCTGCCTGGGTGGGTCTGTTGGCGGGCATGGGCGTGGCCATCCTGCTCTCGCTCATCCACGGTTTTGCCTCCATCACTAACAAGGGCAATCAGATCGTCTCCGGCGTCGCCATCAATTTCATCGCCGCTGGTCTCTCGGCCTTGTTGGGTCAGGCCTGGTTCAATCAGGGCGGGCGCACGCCGCAGCTCTCACCCGAAGGCCGGTTCAATCCGCTGGATCTGCCACTGGCGGAAACCCTGTCTGCCATTCCCTTTTTGGGGCCGCTCTACAAAGAGGTCCTCTCCGGCCATAATCTCTTGGCCTATGCCGCTTTCGCCATGGTGCCCATCACCTGGTGGGTCTTGTTCCGCACCCGATTCGGTTTGCGACTGCGGGCGGTGGGGGAAAATCCGGCGGCGGTGGATACGGCGGGTATTTCCGTGGCTTGGGCCCGCTATCGCGCGGTTATCATCTGCGGTGCCCTATGCGGGCTGGCGGGTGCCTATCTTTCCATCGGCGTTTCGGCGGGTTTCGTCAAAGACATGACAGCCGGGCGGGGCTTTATTGCGCTGGCCGCCTTGATCTTCGCCAAATGGAAACCGGTGGCCGCCATGTGGACCTGCTTGCTGTTTGGCTTTTTGGGGGCGTTGGAAATCCGCTATCAGGGGGTGGCTTTGCCCATGGTGGGGGTGGTGCCCATCCAGCTTGTGCAGGCCTTGCCCTATATCCTCACCGTCATTCTGCTCGCCGGTTTCATCGGCCGGGCCATCCCGCCCAAGGCCGGGGGCGTGCCCTATTTGAAAGAGCGCTAGGATGGCCAATCTCGAAGCCCTCTTCCAAGCCGCGCGTCTGGCCATGGCGCGCACTTATAGCCCCTATTCAAAATTTCCCGTGGGGGCTGCCATTATTAGCGAATCGGGCGCGGTCTATACCGGCTGCAACATCGAAAACGCCTCCTTCCCAGAAGGGTGGTGCGCAGAGACCTCCGCCATCTCGCAAATGATCGGCGCTGGCGACAAACGCATCGCTCATATTTTGGTGACGGCGGAAAAAATGGACCTGTGCTCCCCCTGCGGTGGATGCCGCCAACGCATCGCCGAATTTGCCGACGGCAATACGAAAATTCACCTGTGCGATGAAAACGGCGTCGCCAAAACCCTCACCATGGCCGAACTTCTCCCCGCTGGCTTTGATCTGGACAAACCCGCATGTGTAAAAAGCCGCTGACCCAATTGCTAGACGGTTTCACCCCCGAGACTGCGCTCATCTTAGGTTCTGGCCTCGGTTCTGTGGTGGATGCCGTCGACGCCGTTAAAACGATCCCCTATGGCGAAATTGAAGGTTTTGCTGAAGGGGGCGTCTCCGGCCATGCCGGTTCACTGACGGCGGGCCACCTGCACGGCCAGCCCGTGGCAGTGCTTTCAGGCCGCGTGCATTATTATGAACACGGCAATGCTGCTGCCATGCGCGGGCCGCTTGAGGCGCTGAAAGCGGCGGGCACACAACGTGTGATCTTGACGAATTCCGCCGGCTCCACCCGCAAGAAAATGCCCCCCGGTTCGGTCATGCAAATCACCGACCACATCAATTTCTCCGGCACCAATCCGCTGTTCGGCGAGCAGTCTGACGCTCGTTTTGTCTCCATGACCTCCGCCTATGACAAACCCATGGCCAAACGCTTCCGCAAGGCCGCAAAGGCGCTGGAGATGGATCTGCACAGGGGTGTCTATATGTGGTTTTCCGGCCCCAGTTTTGAAACGCCCGCCGAAATCAAACTGGCCAAACGTCTGGGCGCCGATGCCGTGGGCATGTCCACCGTGCCGGAGGTTATTTTGGCCAAATTCCTGGGGCTGGACGTGACGGCATTGTCGGTCATCACCAACTACGCAGCTGGCATGACCGGTAATGACCTTTCCCATGCGGAAACAAAAGAGATGGCCCCCAAAGGCGGGGTCAAGCTGGCCGCGCTTCTGGATGCTGTTTTCAAGGAAGGGCTGATGTCGTGACCGATTTGAAAGCTGCGGCCCAAAGGTCGCTGGGCCTGCTGGACCTCACCGACTTGACCGATAATTGCAACCACGCCGCCATCGATGCTCTTTGCAAAAAGGCGCTCACGCCCCATGGCCGGGTGGCTGCCGTTTGCATCTGGCCCCGCTACGTGGCCCACGCCCGCAGCCGCCTTTCCGGCACGGACGTACGGGTCGCCACGGTGGTAAACTTTCCCGGCGGCAACCAGGCCATAGACAGAACGGTTACCGAAACCCGCTCCGCCATCGACGATGGTGCCCACGAGATCGATCTTGTCTTGCCCTATGGCGCCCTGAAAGCGGGCGATGAAGATAGCCCAAAAGCTATGGTGGAGGCCATTGCGGATGTGTGCGCTGGCAAGGCCCTGCTCAAGGTCATCATCGAGAGCGGTGAATTGGTGGAAGATGCGTCGATCGACAAGGCCTCCCATCTGGCTATGGAGGCTGGGGCCGACTTTATCAAAACCTCCACCGGCAAAGTAGCTGTTAATGCCACGCTGGAGACGGCAGAGCGTATGATAACCGCCATCTCAAACCACAGTGGTGCCAAACCTGTTGGCTTCAAGCCCGCCGGCGGCATCAAGACCACGCAAGACTGCGCGGCCTATCTCGCCATCGCCGACCGCATCATGGGCGAAGACTGGGCCACGCCCAAAACCTTCCGCTTTGGCGCCAGCAGCGTGTTGGTCAATTTGTTGGCTACGCTGGATGGCGAGGATGCAGTGGTGGGTGAGGGTTACTGACCTGCCAGGGACGGCAGATAACCCGGGAACCAGTCGTATAACATCGCAAACAGCAGCAGCCCCAGCGCCAGCCGGTAAATCACGAATACCAAAAACGATGTACGCCGCACCACAGCCATCAGGATAGCAATGGCGGCCAGCGCGGCGAAGAACGTGAAAAACGCGGCCCAGAGCGCATCTGCGGGGACAGCGCCGCCGATTTGCACCGCCTCATAAGCTGTGAACAGGCCCGCCGCCGTGATGGCGGGAACGCCAAGGAGAAAAGAATAGCGCGCCGCATCCGCTCGCTCAAAGCCCAACAGCCGGGCCGCTGTGATCGTGATGCCAGACCGGCTGGTGCCGGGGATGAGGGCTACCGCCTGGGCCACGCCAATAATCATTGCGGGGCCGAAGGTGAGGTCCTCCAGTTTTTTCATGGTCGGCCCAAATCGGTCTGCCGCATAAAGCAGAACACCAAAAATAATGGCTCCCCAGGCCACCACTTCCACCCCCCGAATGGCATCGGAAATGCCGGAGAATTTCAAGATCGCCCCGAATACCAGAGCTGGAATGGTGCCTAATGCCAGGTACATGGCCAGCCGCGAGCGGAACGTCACGCGCCCAGCGAAAATATCCCCCACACCCAGCAGCACGTCTTTCACATCCCGCCAAAAGTACACGAGCACCGCAAACAGCGACCCCACATGCACCATCACATCGGTAACAATGCCTTGGTCCTGCCAGCCGGTGAATGCCGGAATGAGAATCAAGTGCCCGGAAGACGAGACAGGCAGGAATTCCGTCAGCCCCTGCACGATGGCCAGAATGAGAATTTGTTCAATGCTCATGGCATTCCCCACATTTCCACCGAATCGGTGCTGCTTGCCGTCCCCGTGCCGGGCACCTATAGAGGGAACGGCCCATGGGGGGAACGCCCCAAACCAAAGGGCCCAACGCCAAGGTTAAGACCGTGCAGCTTTACCATCATCCGCTATCCGCCCCTTCCCGCACCATCCGCCTGATGATGGCGGAATATGATTTGCCGCAGGAATTGATGCAGGAAAACCTGTGGGAGCGGCGGGAGGAGTTTCTTGCCCTCAATCCCGCCGCAACACTGCCCGTTTTGATGGTGGAAGACACGCCGCTGGTGGGCGCATTTGCCATTGGCGAATATGTGGACGAAACCGAAGGGGTGCTGAAGCGCGATCGGCGCCTTTTCCCGGAAGACCCTTTGCAGCGGGCGGAAATGCGCCGTCTGGTGTCTTGGGCGCTGGAGAAATTTGAGGCGGAAGTGACCCGCTATGTGGTCCATGAGAAAGTGACAAAGCGCCAAATGCCCGCGGATTTGGGCGGTGGCGCGCCGGACAGTCAGGCCCTGCGGGCCGCACGGGCCAACATCCGCTACCATCTCCAATATATCGGCTGGCTCGCGGCGACCCGAAACTGGCTTGCCGGGCCGCGCATGAGCCAGGCGGACCTGGCCATGGCGGCTGCCCTTTCTGTGCTGGACTATCTGGGCGAGTTGGACTGGAGCGAGGATGAAGCGCTCAAGGATTGGTATGCGCGCATGAAATCGCGCCCCTCTTTTCGCCCTCTTCTGGCCGACCGTCTGCGGGGAATGCCCCCCGTTTCCCATTATGTGGATCTCGATTTTTGAACAGGCTTCGCCTGCACATAGAACGGGAAGCCAAGGCCCTTGGCTTTGATGCTTGGGGCATCGCTTTGCCCGATGCCTTGCCGGAATTGCCAAGCCGATTGGCCAAGGCGTTGGCCGGTGGGCACCACGCCTCCATGCATTGGATTGCGGAAACCGCCCACAGGCGCGCCGACCCCAAGACCTTGTGGCCGGATGTGCGCTCCATCATCATGCTGGCCATCAATTACGGTCCCGAATCAGATCCGTTGCCGCTTTTGCAACAAAGGGAACGGGGCGTCATTTCCGTCTATGCCCGCCACCGCGATTACCACGATCTCATCAAAGGCCGGTTGAAAACGCTGGCCGCGAAACTGCTCTCCCGCGCCCGGCAGATGGGCCACAACGAAGAGCAGGTGAAAGTCTTCGTGGATACCGCCCCCGTTATGGAAAAACCCTGGGCTCAGCAGGCGGGGCTGGGATGGCAGGGGAAACACACCAATGTGGTTTCCCGGGAGTTTGGCTCATGGCTTTTCCTCGGCTCCATTTTCACCACGCTGGATTTGCCGGCCGACGCGTCGGAAGTGGACCATTGCGGAAATTGCCGGAAATGCCTGGATATCTGCCCCACCGATGCTTTTCCAGCCCCCTACCAGCTGGATGCCAATCGCTGCATCTCCTATCTCACCATCGAACATCACGGTCCCATTGATGAGGCGTTGCGCCCGCTCATGGGCAACCGCATTTACGGCTGTGATGATTGTCTCGCCGTGTGCCCTTGGAACAAGTTTGCCACGCCGACCCGCGAACCCAAACTGGCGGCTCCAGAAGGGGCGGAGGCGGCGTCTCAACTTGCCGATTTACTGGCGCTGGATGATGTGACCTTTCGCAACCGCTTTTCCGGATCACCTGTAAAGCGCATTGGGATAAAGCGTTTCTTGCGCAATACGCTCATTGCAGCGGGCAATAGCGCAACGCCCGCCTTGCTTGCTCCCGTGCAAGCCCTTTGCGAAGACGAGGACGAGACGGTGCGGGATCAGGCCCGTTGGTCGGCCACCCGCTTGAAGGAGATTATGCCATGAAATTGGGTATTATCGGTGCAGGCTTCTCAGGCCGCGCCATCGCTGTCAAAGCGGTCACAAAAGGCGCCCATGTATGGGGCACCACCCGCGATGAAACCAAAGCGACGGGCTTTGCCGAAGACGGATTTGCGGGCGTCGTCTTCGATGGGCAGACCGTTACTGAGCCGCTTTTGTCGGCCCTGCACGATACGACCCATTTGGTGATCTCCATTGCGCCTGCCCGGCAGGAAAATCGTGATGCGCCCGACGGGACCGTAGATCCCACATTGGCCGCTTTGGGTGAACGCAGTTTGTCCACCATCGCACCGTCGCTTCAATGGGTAGGTTACCTCTCCACCGTGGGCGTCTATGGCAATCACGACGGCGCATGGGTGGATGAATTAACACCCGTGGCCCCCGCGTCGGAACGGTCCCGCCAACGGGTGCGGGCCGAAGCGGAATGGATGGCCGTAGACAAGAGTTTGGACATGCCTGTGGGCATCTTTCGCCTATCCGGCATTTACGGCCCCGGCCGCAACGCTCTCCTCACCGCCGAGCGGGGTAAGGCGCGGCGATTGGTGAAAAAAGATCAGGTCTTCAATCGCATCCATGCGTGCGATATTGCCCAAGCCCTTTGGCTGGCGGCTGAACAAAAAGCCGGTGGCCTGTTCAACATAACCGATGACGAACCGGCCCCGCCTCAGGACGTGGTGGCCTATGCCCACGACTTGATGGGCAAACAAGCGCCCCCTGAGATGGATTTCGAAACCGCCGAACTCACCCCCATGGCCCGCAGTTTTTACGGCGAAAACAAGCGGGTGAGTAACGCCAAGTCCAAAGAGGTTTTGGGTCTGGAATACGACTGGCCCAACTACCGCACAGCCCTCAAACGCATGTGGGATGAGGATTGTTGGCGACGATCATAATAGAGCCCTGCTACACCGCTGCCTTCATGTTTTCCTCAATGTAGAGCGTGCGCAGCCTTTCAGCCACAGGGCCAGGTTTGCCGCTGCCCACTTTCACGCCATCAATTTCCACCACAGGATTGGTGAAGCCTGAAGCTGAGGTGGCAAAAGCCTCATCGGCATCCTTGGCCTCCGCAATGGTGAAGGGGCGTTCTTCCACCTGCATCTGGAGAAGCTCTGCACAAGCCAGCACAGATTTGCGGGTGATACCGTGGAGAATGTCGTTGGAGAGATGGCGCGTAATAATAACCCCGTCTTTTACGATATAGGCATTGTTGGACGTGCCCTCTGTCACGTGCCCGTCCTGCACCATCCAGGCATCATCGGCACCGGCCCGCTTCGCCTCCATCTTGGCCAGCGACGGGTAAAGCAGCTGCACGGTTTTGATATCCCGGCGACCCCAGCGCAGATCCTCAATGGAAATGACTTTCAGGCCGTTTTCTTCAATGGCAGTGCCAGTGACCCGCTTTTCCTGCGTGAACAGAACGATGGTCACAGGCGTGTCATCGGCGGGGAAGGCAAAGTCCCGATCACCGGGGTTGCCGCGGGTGATCTGCAGATAGATCATGCCCTGCTCGATGCCATTCTTGGCCACAAGCTCCCTGTGGATGGTGAGCATTTCTTCCCGATCCACAGTGAAGGGAATGCGCAATTCATTGAGGGAGCGTTGCAATCTCTCTATATGGCCGTCGAACCCGATGAGCTTTCCATCCACCACGGTGGTGACTTCGTAGACCCCATCGGCAAACAGGAAACCCCGGTCGAAGATGGAGACATTGGCTTCATTTTCCGGCACATATTGGCCGTTGAGATAGACGGTGCGCATGGTTTTTCTTTCCCTCTTTTTATTCGTCACGGGCCGGCTCGACCGGCGTATCTGTGTAATCTTGCTTCCAGGCTAGAGATTGGCCGATCAAGTCGGCCAAGGACGGACTTGGATATTAACCCCATAGGGCAGGAGCGGGCGGGTGAACGCCCTGATCGTCAAATGTAAGCGGCACGGGCCGATCTTCTGCCAGGAGAAGCGGTCCGTCCAGATCCGTAAAGGCCGCGCCCTGGGCAAGCAAGGTGGCAGGCGCCATGGCCAGAGATGATCCCACCATGCAACCCACCATAATGGCAAAGCCAGCTGCTTCGGCCTCTTGCTTCAGGGCCAGCGCTTCGGTGAGACCCCCGGTTTTGTCCAGCTTGATGTTCACCATGTCATATTTGCCGTGCAGTTGAGCAATCGATTCCCGATCGTGGCACGCTTCATCGGCGCAGACAGAGAGCACCCGCTCCATGTCTAAAAGCGCATCGTCCTCATCAGCAGGCAGAGGCTGCTCCACCATTTTTACGCCGAGTTTGACCAGCACTGGAGCCAGGTCACGATAGGTGTCGGCATCCCAACCCTCATTGGCGTCAATGATTATGTCCGTGTTGGGGGCACCCGCCCGCACCGCTTCCAGCCGGGCCAAGTCGCCGTCACCGCCCAGTTTGATTTTCAAGAGAGGTCGATGGGCGTGTTCCGCAGCCTTGGCGCGCATGGTGTCCGGATCGGCCAGCGAAAGCGTATAGGCCGTCACTTCCGGCCCCATGAAAGGCACACCCGCCATAACATGAGCCCGCTCACCGGCCCGTTTGGCTTCGAAATCCCAAAGCGCACAATCCAGAGCATTGCGCGCGGCACCGCCGGGCAAGGCAGACTGCAAGCCCTTCTTGTCTAACCCATTTTTGAAGTCCCCTTTCAAAGCCATGATCGCGTCGATCACGCCTTCAACACTCTCCCCATAGCGGGCATAGGGCACACTTTCGCCCCAGCCTTCATTGGTGCCATCCGAAACCCGCACCGTCACAACCCGCGCCTGCGTCCGCGACCCCCGCGAAATGGTAAAAACTTCCGCAAGGGGAAAGACCGTTTCTTGAGCGGTGATGGTGATGGTCATGCGGCTTCCAACGTCATTTTGATGCCCAGTGCTTTCAAAACGCCCACCAACGTGGAAAGTCTAGGATCACCATCCTCGCTTAGTGCTTTGTAGAGACCCTGCCGGGAAACGCCTGCCATATCTGCTATTTCACTCATACCTTGAGCGCGGGCCACAGCATTAAGGGCGCGCCGAAAGTGGGCAGGGTCATAATCTTCCAAAGCAGCCGCCAAAAAAGCGGCTTGGTCTTCAGACGTCTTCAGATAATCGGCTGCGTCAAAAGCAGATGTGGTTTCTTTCGTCACTCCACATTCTCCATCAGCACTCGTGCACGCTCAAAATCACTCTCTTGTCTTCGCTTTGTGCCGCCAGCCAGAAGAATGATGACGACATCTCCCTTGCGGGTGAAATAGACCCGGTAGCCCGGTCCGAAGGAAAATCGCAATTCTTCCAGACTGCTGCCAGGACCCTTATGATTTCCAAAATTTCCGCGTTCTAGCCGCAACAGGCGATCGACAATTCGGGCAGCGTCTTTTCGGTTTTTGAGCCCATTTAGCCATCTCTGAAATATCTGGGTTTGGCGAAGCTCAATCACAGTTTTCCATCAGTTTGTCCACTATAGTTGACAAACTCAGACTTGTTCCAACGCATCCACCAGGCGACCAGCCCCATGGCGGTAGGGGTCTACGGTGGGCAGGTCCATGCGGCTTTCGGTTTCCTTGCAAAGGGCCGTGGCTTCTTCGTCGGAGAGGTGCTGGGTGTTGATGGAGATGCCCACCACCTGACAAGCCGGGTTCACCACGCGGGCCATGAGCAGGGCGGCATCGCGCAATTCTTCCAGCGAGGGCTGCTGGTAATCGGGCAGACCGCGCATATGTTCCCGCGTGGGTTCGTGACACAGAATCAGCGCGTCGGGTTGCCCCCCGTGGATCAGCGCCAGGGTCACGCCGGAATAGGAGGCGTGGAACAGGGAGCCCTGGCCTTCAATCAAATCCCAATGGTCCGGGTCATTATCTGGCGTTAGATATTCGATGGACCCGGCCATGAAATCGGCGATCACCGCATCCAGCGGCACGCCGTCACCCGTGATGAGAATGCCCGTTTGGCCCGTGGCGCGGAACGTGGCGTTCATGCCCCGCGCACGCATTTCCTTTTCCATGCACATGGCGGTGTACATTTTGCCCACGGAACAGTCTGTCCCCACCGCGAGACACCGCTTGCTCGCCCGCTTCACCCCCGTGGCGATGGGATATTTGACCGAAGGAATGCGCACATCGTGCAATTGGCGATCATTTTGGGTGGCGGTCTCCACCAGATCAATGTCGTCGCGCAAAAGATTATGCAGGCCGGAAGCCACATCCATGCCCGCTTCAAGGGCCTCTTTGATGACCTCACGCCAGCTATCGGAGATAAACCCACCCCGGTTGGCCACGCCGATCACCATGGTGCGTGCCCCTTTTTCATAGGCCTCGGCAATGGTCATGTCTTGAAGACCCATATCGGCCTTGCAGCCGGGCAGCTTGATTTGGCCCACGCATAATTCGGGTCGCCAGTCTTTGATGCCCTGCGCCACCTTACCGGCCAGCGCGTCTGGAGCATCACCGAGGAAAAGGAGATAGGGGGTCGGGATCATGGCGCCATTCCAAACAAGTTTGTTTGCCGCAGTTAGAAACGCTACGCTCTACAGAGCAAGATGGGAAATGCCATGGTCTTAAGCGAATTTTTGAACTGGACTCACTTTTTCTCCAAGAGCACCTGTGTTCCCTTGGTCAGCTTCTCACGAATGGGACCGGCTAATTTGGCAAGCAGCCATGGCAGGTCCACTTCCACATGGACGTGATTGTCAGCCACATCCAGGCGACCTTTGAGGGATTGCCCCATGAGGCCTACGGTGAAATCCAGCCGATCACCCACTCCGCCATCGCTCCAGGACTGCTGAATTTCCACGGCATTGCCCGCCACCTGTTGCTGAACTTTGGCAAAACCGCTGTCGATTCGACTTCGGGCAGCGTCTTTGCCCAGCTTATGGGGAACATTGACGGTGATTTTCTCGCTCATGGCCGGTCTCCGGGTTTGTTTCCCTTCATTTGGACACCTGTAAAGCGAATTTCAAATCTGTGCCCTCTGGCCCCTTGCACGGTTTGCAAATTGCACCTTACACTTATTCTAAATCCAAACTGCGCCGTTGGGAGCGGAGCAGCGGATTCGATTAGGGAGGAAAGTGAAAATGTCTAAGGTTAAAATGACGGTGAACGGACGCGCTGTGTCCGCCACCGTGGAAGACAATATGCTGTTGGTGGAATTTTTGCGGGAAGAACGCAATC
The DNA here is from genome assembly GCA_039198355.1 of Pseudomonadota bacterium. Lineage (GTDB taxonomy): Bacteria > Pseudomonadota > Alphaproteobacteria > Rhizobiales > Rhizobiaceae > Pseudahrensia. The sequence continues at coordinate 30,750 of JBCCTO010000005.1, read as the reverse complement.
TCACCGGCACCCATGTGGGGTGTGACACATCCCAGTGCGGCGCATGTTTGGTTCATGTGGATGGCAAGGCTGTAAAATCGTGCACTATGCTGGCGGCTCAGGCCGATGGTGCCGAGGTGCTGACGATTGAAGGCTTGGCCGGTGATGGCGAGTTGCACCCCATGCAGGAGGCTTTCCGGCAAAACCATGGCCTGCAATGCGGTTTCTGCACCCCCGGCATGATTATGTCTGCCGTGGACATGGTGAACCGCCACGGCCCTAATCTGGATGAAAAGACGATCCGCCACGAGCTGGAAGGCAATATCTGCCGCTGCACGGGCTACCACAACATCGTCAAATCCATCGCCGCCGGCGCTCAAGCCATGAGCGGCACCATGAAAGAAGCCGCTGAGTAACAAACCTCCGTGTGGGGACTGGTGCATGGGCAATGCGATGCCTGTGTTGCAAGGCGGGCAAGCCCGCCCGGCGCTAGCTGCGCCGCCCCCGCGGAGCGCAAGCGGCATAGCCGTTGACAGCGTGAGCGAAAACCAAACAAACGAACGAGAGAAACGAGGGAGTGAGTTATGGGTATTGAAGGTATTGGCGCACGGGCGCTGCGCAAAGAAGACAAGCGGTTTATCACCGGTAAGGGCCGTTATACGGACGACCATAAAGTAGTGGGCATGATGCATGCCGCCTTTGTGCGTTCACCCCACGCCCATGCCAAAATCAACGGCATCGATAAATCCGCTGCTGAAGCCATGGAGGGCGTGGTGGCCGTGTTTGACGGCAAGCAGCTGACCGGCGATGGCATTGGCAACATCATCTGCGGCTGGATGGTCCATTCCAAGGATGGAAGCCCCATGAATATGGGCGCATGGTCCGCCCTGGCCACGGAATACGTGCGGTATGTGGGCGATGGCGTCTGCGTCGTCATCGCCGAGACGCTGGAACAGGCCAAGGCTGCCGGTGAAGCGGTGGAAGTAGACTATAAAGTGCTGGACGCCGTGGTCACCGCCGAAGAGGCGCTGGCGGAAGGCGCACCGCAACTGCACCCGGAAGCCGCCAACAACACGATTTTCGATTGGGAGATTGGCGAGGCGGAAGCCACGCAGGCAGCTATTGATGGCGCAGCCCATGTGGTGGAACTGGATGTGCGCAATAACCGTCTCGTCCCCAATCCCATGGAGCCCCGCTCGGCTCTAGCCCAGTATGATAGCGCGGAAGAGCATTTCACGCTGCATACCACCAGTCAGAACCCCCATGTTGCCCGGCTAGTGCTTTCCGCCTTTTATCAGGTGGCCCCGGAAAACAAGTTGCGCGTCATCGCCCCCGATGTGGGCGGCGGTTTTGGTGCGAAGATTTACATCTATCCCGAAGAAATCGTCTGCCTCTGGGCCTGCCGCAAGGCGGGTGTGGATGCGGTGAAATGGACCTGCGATCGTTCCGAAGCTTTCCTGACGGACGCCCACGGCCGCGACCATGTTTCCAAGGCCAAAATGGCTTTTGACGAAAACCACAAGATCGTGGGCTTCCAGGTGGATACGCTGGCGAATCTGGGGGCCTATATGTCCCTCTTCTCCTCGTCGGTTCCCACCTATCTTTACGCCACGCTCCTGTCAGGCCAGTACAACATCCCCAACATCCACTGTAATGTGAAAACGGTTTACACCAACACGGTGCCCGTGGATGCCTATCGCGGGGCCGGTCGTCCCGAGGCCACCTATCTGGTGGAGCGGATGATGACTACGGCCGCCCGTCAACTGGGTGTGGACCCGGCGGAATTACGCCGCAAGAACTTCATTCAGGAATTCCCGCACCAGACCCCCGTCATCATGTGTTATGATGCGGGCGACTTTGATGCCTCGCTGGATGCGGCACTGGAAGCTTCCGACTATGCCAACTTCCCCGCCCGTAAGGCGGAGTCGGAAGCCAATGGCAAGCTGCGGGGCATCGGCATGTCCTGCTATATTGAGGCTTGCGGCATTGCCCCTTCGGCAGCCGTTGGTTCACTGGGTGCGGGCGTTGGTCTTTGGGAAAGTGCAGAGGTTCGCGTGAACCCCGTGGGTACGGTGGAAATTCTCACCGGTTCCCACAGCCACGGCCAAGGTCACGAAACCACCTTTGCCCAACTGGTCTGCGAACGCTTCGGTCTGCCGTCGGAAAATGTCCAGATCGTCCATGGCGACACAGACAAGGTGCAGTTTGGCATGGGCACCTATGGCTCCCGCTCCGGTGCGGTGGGCATGTCCGCCATCGAAAAGGCGTTGGACAAGGTGGAAGCCAAAGCCAAGAAAATCGCTGCCCACATGCTCGAAGCCTCCGAAGGGGACATCGAGATCAAGGATGGCGAGGTCATGGTGAAGGGTACGGATAAAAAGCTGGGTTGGCATGAAATCTGCCTCGGCGCTTACACAGCCCACAACCTGCCTGAAGACATGGAGCCGGGTCTGAAAGAGGGCGCGTTCTACGACCCCTCCAACTTCACCTTCCCTGCCGGGTGCTACATTTGCGAAGTGGAGATTGACCCGGAGACGGGTGTCACCTCCATCGAGCAGTTCGTGGCGGCTGATGATTTCGGCAAAATCATCAACCCCATGATTGTGGAAGGCCAAGTCCATGGTGGCCTCGCCCAGGGTATTGGCCGGGCCATGATGGAGAACGCGGTCTATGATGATGCGGGTCAGCTCATCTCTGCGTCCTACATGGATTATCAGATGCCCCGCGCGGCGGACCTGCCCAATTTCGAGGTTTCCACCACCGAAACCCCGTGTCCCGGCAACCCGCTGGGCATTAAGGGCTGCGGAGAGGCCGGGGCCATCGGCTCACCACCGGCAGTCATCAACGCCATCACCGATGCCATCGGCCATAACGAGTTCACCATGCCCGCCTCACCCCAGAACGTGTGGGCAGCGATCAACCGCGGCTAAGAACTCACCCCCTTGTCCGTCATAGGCCGGCTTGACCGGCCTATCTCCTGAAACTTGGGAGATCCGCCGATCAAGTCGGCGGATGACGGGAAAGAGAAAAGATTAAGGACAACACCATGTACGAAACATCTTACCACCGCGCCGCTTCCATCGATGATGCGGCATCCGCCATGTCTAATGCCGATGATGGTAAATTTCTTTCCGGCGGCCAGACCCTGCTGCCCACCATGAAACAGCGCCTTGCCGCGCCTTCAGATTTGATCGATCTCACTCACGTGGATGGCATGGTGGGGATCACCGTATCGGGGCGGGATGTGGCCATCGGCGCTGCCACAACCCACGCCGAGGTGGCTTCAAGCCACCGACTGCGCGAAGTCTGCCCCTGCATCTGCGATCTGGCTGCCATGATCGGCGACCCTGCCGTGCGCCATCGCGGCACCATCGGTGGTTCCATCGCCAACAATGATCCAGCCGCCGACTATCCCGCAGCCCTCATGGCGCTGGGCGCAACGGTGGTGACCAACAAGCGCGAATTGGCAGCCGATGACTTCTTCACCGGCATGTTTGAAACCGCGCTGGAGGAAGACGAAATCGTCACGGCTGTGAAATACACAGCCCCCGAGGCCGGTTCATACCAGAAATTCCGCAACCCCGCTTCCCGCTACGCCATGGCCGGTGTCTTCGTGGCCAAACACGCCGATGGCATCCGCGTAGTCGTCACCGGCGCAGGCTCCAACGGCGTCTACCGCGCCACGGACATGGAAGAAGCTCTAGCCAATTCGATGGAGGCCGACGCCCTGGACAGTTGCAGCGTGGATGAGGGCGCCATGCTCTCCGACATCCACGGCAGCGCCGCCTACCGCGCCAATCTGGTAAAAGTCATGGCCAAACGCGCCGTAGCGACCATGCACTAAGGACAACCGGAAAAGCTGATGCAAAAGGGGCGGTCCAGAGGGTCGCCCTTTTTGGTTTGAACAATGAGTTTGAACCAGGCGTGCAGAGAAAAATAATACAAAACCCCGCCAGATTGCTCCGGCGGGGTCTCTTATGAAGACGGGGGGCGCACGGGGGCAATTATTGCGCCACCCGCTTCAATCTCGGTGGGGGTTACTTTTACTTGCGGCAGCGGCGCTCGATGCCGTCATAGCCGATGAAAGTATCAGTGCGCTCATCATAAGAGCGGTAGGCAGCGTAGCAGCGGCGCACATGGCCTTCCCAAGAGCTATAGGCGGGGCGGTAGGGGCGGCGTACACGGCGCGGGCGGCGTTCCACATAGACAGGTTCGTCATAGCTGCGGGCGCGGACTGCGCTGCCCACGATGGCGGCACCCACAAGGCCACCAATCACACCGGCTGCAATACGCCGCTCACGCTTGCCCGCATGGGCATCGGGGGCCAGGGAAACGCCGATGATGGAAAGGGCCAGAAAGCTGGCGGCGAAAGCGGTGAAGGTCTTGCGGGATTTTGTTTTGAGTGCGGTGGTCATGGTCTTGTTCCTCTCTGGGGCTGTTTGTTGGGGCGGTGCCGTTTCGCCCCGTCCTTGAAACCCTTTTTAGAGAACTTGCCTTTGACCGGATGTGCAGTTTTGCACGCGCCGAAAAAACCGTGGGAAATCAATGGTCTTGAAGAAAAATATCTCGTTGGGCCCTCGGACGACGATGGAGAAAGTGATTCATCCGTAAACAAAAAAGCCGGACACCGCGTAGAGGGATGGCGGTGTCCGGCATCATAAGGCTCTTACTTCTAGGCCGACCTTCTTAGCCAAGGGGCGGCAGATAGTGAGGCCATTCCTTCCGGCGTTTTTTACCAAAGCCAAGGGCACTCAGCAGGGCGCTTGAGTCCCACCAGCTTGAGCGATCATCGCTCTTAGCCCTCTTGGCATTATGATTGCGTGTCTCTTTGGCGTCTGTCATTTCTTTGCTCCATTTTTGTGAAGCGTTTTACGTTACGCTACGTCACCTAAATGGGGTGCGTCGATACGGAGTTCCAATAATTTTGACGTTAACGTCAAAGTTTATTTCTCACGGTCACAAAGCAGCCACCGGCATCTTTCACGCCCGGAATCACGATGTGAGGCTGAAATCACCTGCACAAGCGCGAAACTGGCTAACCGTTGCGCAGCTGAAAGGCCAAAAACAATATGAGCACGGTGGCATTCCAAGAGGCCGCCACACGAACGGCGATAGGCACGGCTTTGGCCTGAAAACTGTCCAAAGCCAGGCGCGAGAGATTGGCTGTGCCCATGAACGCAAGGTTCGCCATGAATACAATGCCCACGTAGATGAAGACCGGCAGTTCAAACAAGCCATGGCCTTCAAGGCTGGAGAGCATGGCAAACAGGCCAATGAAGAACGCAAAAGCCATGCACAAGACCGCGTTATGGGTGGTGAGCAGCGCGGCAAGTGTTGCAATAACCAGCCCCAGGACCATCAAGGCTGGAATAACCCACGGCCCCACCAAGGCCGATAGGGGCAGGCCTATGAAGAGGCCCCCTGCAAAGGCTGGCCAGCATCGGGCCATGCCATCTTTATCCCACAAGGCGGCCATCAACCCCATGGCCATGAGGGGCAACAGAGCTTGGGGGTAGAGCGTGATAACGGACGCCCCTTCCAAAAACTGTTCGTAATAATCCAACCCCGATTCGAACGCATGGGCCCGGGCCCCTGTGGAAAATGCGGACAAAAAAAGTGCCCCCAGAAGGGGCACTAAAAACGCACGTCTTTGCAAGGGAATAACCTTAGGCAATGCCAAATAAATAAGCCCCGCCAATGACGGCAATGATAGCCCCCATGGCCCGTACCGCCATTTTGCCCATGTCCGATTTAGTGAGGACGCCAAGCCCGATCCCCACCAAATGCAAGAGGCCCGTGCCGATCACAAAGCCAATGGCATACCCATAGGCGTTGAACTCATCGGGAAACTCTGTGCCGTGGGCATGGCCGTGGAAGATGGCAAACACGCCCACAATCACTGCAGCCACCCAAAGGGGTGCGCGGGCGGCGAAGGCGATCAGAAGGCCCAGCACTACGCCGGAAAGGGCAATACCCGCCTCCACCATGGGCAGCGGCATGCCCAAAATACCCAAAGCCCCGCCAATGGCCATCACCAGCGGAAAGACGATGGGCAAAATAAAGATGGCCGGACTGCCCAAAAAAGCGCCCCAAAGACCCACGGCCACCATGGCCACCACATGGTCCCACCCCAAAATGGGGTGCCAGAACCCGGACTCAAAGCCGTTATTGATACCCTCCCCCACATGGGCAAAGGCCTGTGTGGCCATCACAGAAATGAAAAGCCCAAGGGCTGCTGTAAGAGTGCTGCGGTTAACCAGTCTCATGGCGAAGTAACTCCGGTACGATTTCCGGCACGGTAACACTTCTTTAGCCACGTACAACCGAAGACTGGCGCAAAGGCCCGTCGATAAAACGGTATGAACGCGCTGTGCACTAAAGCCCCACCCGATCCATAAAAGCGGATACCGATTCCATCACCCGTTCCGGCTGGCTGTAAAAGATGAGTTGGCCGTCTTCGACAAAAGTCTCGAGCCCATAGCCCCAATGCTTGGCAAAGGTTTCCACCGATTGAAGCGTCACAACCGGATCATGGGCACCGTGGAGAAGTTGCACAAGAGTGCCGCCCGGTTTGATAAGATCAGACCAATCCCGTGTCACCAAATGGGCATCGTGTTCAAAGCCCTTATATCCTTGTGCCACGCTGAACCGGTACCCTTCCTGAATAACAGCCGCCGCTTCCTTGTCTTCCAGAAAGCGCATATCGGGGCTGTCGGGCTGGTACATATCGGCCATCAGGCTTTCCACGCCATCAGTATCAATTTGCGCCACGCCCAAACGCAAAAGGGCTGGCAAGATGGCGGGGGCAAAACGGGTCGTGTAGGCAAAGGCCTTTTGCCGACGGCCCATCTGCGCAAATTGGCGAAGGGATGTGATGGGCACGCCGCCAGCGATATTCACTATACCCGCGCAGCGTCTGCCCAATGCCTTTGCTGCGGCAAAGGCAAACGGCGCCCCGGACATGTGGCCCATCAAAATCACCCGCTCCAAGCCCAAGACGCGGATGGTGGCGATGGCTTGATCCACAACCCGCTCAACCGTTTTGTCAGGGTCCTTGGCGCCCGGACCGGCCCCGAAATTGGGCCGGATGGGGGCAATAAGGCGGATATTGTAACTTTCCAAAGCCCGCAGCCCCCGGCGCGTCACCCCCACTCCATCCATCATGCCGTGGATAAAAAGCGCAGGTCGCCCTTGGGGTGGCCCAATTTCATGGACGGGGAAGGTGAGCCCGGTTTGAGATTTTATTGGCGTAACCGTCTCAAAAGGTGGGGGTGTGCTTGTCCCTTTTCCCAAAATTGACGGTTTGAGGGCAGGCGTGAGAAAAAGATAGGAGAGCACCGTCACCGTGCGCAAAACTTCCGGCTGGGAGGAAACATTGAGCTTGCGAAACACCGCCTTCATCTGATTGCGCAGCGTGAATTTCGACCGGCTCAGACTGGTGCTGATTTGGTCCAGGCTCCCTTCCACCATCATCGCCTCCACCAAGCGCAATTCCGCTTCCGTAAGGTCAAACTGGTTCTGCAGGGCATGGGCCAGTTGTTGGCTCCATACCGGTTTGAGCCAGTGAACATGGATCGTCACTTCCCCGCTTTCGGCATCCCGTTGGTTGACCGCAAGGAGGTTATTGCCGCCCCGCAGAGCAAATATATTGAGCCGTTGCAGGGCGGGTGCATTTTTGGATCGGGTCAAAAACGATGCCCAATCCCGGGCACTGTGTTCCAGAAAGTGACGGGTCAGATGCCGCGCATGGGTGATTTGCCCAAACTGGTTCGGCAGGTCTTGGTGGGCCCGAACAAGTTTTCCATTCAAATCAAAGAGCATCAGGGGTTCATCGGACAGCGGGCCTTTTTCTGCCACCGCGTCGTGCCGGCCTAATTGTTCCAGAATCGCATAGGCCCGGGAAAAATGCCCTTCCAACACTTCATCGCGCAGAAGCGTTTCTTCGGGAGTGTTGGCATTGCGCCCTTGGTCCCCATGGGCTGTCCACCGGGAGATATAGGCATCCCATTGGACGAGAAAGTCATTGCTGTGGTTGGGGTGAACCACCGCCTCATAGAGCTGGTTGATGATGAGATCGCGCTGGTTTCTAAGGTCTTGCTCATCCATGGGGCAGCAATTTTTCCGTCAACACTTGCGGGGCCATGGTCGCAAAATCACCTCCGCGGGATCACAACCCAATCCAGCACTCAAAGCCATAGCCCATATGGACTATGCACTTGAAGTGCGCTGAAAAGCGTGACGTTGGCAATGCCTCCATGGAAGATCTTGCCCTAAAACCAAGGGTTAACTTGCCAAGTGAAACCGCCACGCACTAACGTCCTCGCTGGTCGAAATGGGGATCGGCTGGGGGAAATTCACGGGGATCGGTTTGTTATAGACCCCGTGTCGTTTTGGGCTGCTGAAGATGACAAAACCGGTTTCGACAAAGGCAAATGGCGTGGAATGGCCCACCCTGTTGCTGCTGATGGTGGTTTATGGCCTGTTTGTTTTGGCCACAGCCTTTGCTCACCTGCTCACCCCATGGCTTGCCGTTCCACTGCTTGCCATTACCATCGCTTTGCACTCCTCCTTGCAGCATGAGGTTTTGCACGGTCATCCGTTCCGCAGCCGGTTCTGGTCTGAACTCACCGTGTTTCCCGCCATTGGGCTTTTCATTCCCTATTTGCGGTTCAAGGAAACCCACCTCCAGCACCATTATGACCCGAACCTGACCGACCCCTATGACGATCCCGAAAGCAATTATCTGGATGCCATCGTCTTTGAGGGTATGCCGGCGCTGGCCCAGCGCCTGCTGCGCTTCAACACCACGCTTTTGGGCCGCATCACGGTGGGGCCGCTCATCAGCATGGTATTTTTCTATCGCGAAGAAATTATGCGTTTGGCGCGGGGAGAGCGCGATAGCGTGCTGGCGTGGTGCCACCACAGCGCTGGTCTCGCACTGGTCATTGCATGGGGCATGAGTTTCAGCACCCTGCCGCTCTGGGCCTACGGGCTTGCCGCCTATCTCGGCCTGTCTTTACTGAAGATCCGCACCTTTCTGGAGCATCAGGCCCATGAACGGGCGGCTGCGCGCTCTGTTATTGTGGAAGACCAGGGCTTTTTCGCCCTGCTGTTCCTCAACAACAACTACCACGCCGTCCATCATGCCTATCCGCGTCTGCCCTGGTATCAACTGCCCGCCATGTACCGCGCCAAACAGGAGACGTTTTTGCGCAGAAATGGTGGCTATCGCTATGCCAATTACCGTCAGATCATCCGCCAGTATTTTTGGGTGGCCAAGGATGGCGTGAGCCATCCCTATTGGACACGGTCCAATAGGTCGGATGGGGGGAATCCGTGATGGTGGCCTTTAGGAGCTGTGGCTAAGCATTTTTTCCTTCGGAACGAAAAAGCGCTGCCTCTCCGGTTGCTTCGCGCCCTGCGACTTGCAGGCTTCGGTCGAACGCGAATTTGATGACAATTTTGATTGCGGCACAGCCGCAAGCGGAATTGGGATTAATCCCCCATTTTCAGCGCTTGGATAAACGCTGACTGGGGTATTTCCACTTTGCCGAACTGGCGCATCTTTTTCTTGCCGGCCTTCTGCTTGTCCAGCAGTTTGCGCTTACGGGAAGCGTCACCGCCATAGCATTTGGCTGTCACGTCTTTGCGCATGGCGGAGATGGTTTCGCGGGCCACCACTGTACCGCCAATGGCGGCCTGGATGGGGATTTTGAAAAGGTGTTTGGGGATGAGCTCCTTGAGCTTTTCACACATGACCCGCCCGCGCCCCTGGGCCACGGAACGGTGAACTAACATGGACAGGGCATCCACCGGTTCGCTGTTCACCAGCATGGAGAGTTTCACGAGGTCGCCAGCGCGATATTCCTTCATTTGGTAATCAAAGGAAGCATAGCCCCGGGAGATGGACTTCAGCCGGTCGTAGAAATCAAACACCACCTCATTGAGGGGCAGTTCATATTCCAGCATGGCGCGCGCCCCCACATAGGTGAGGTTGGTCTGGATACCGCGCCGGTCCTGACAGAGTTTCAAAATGGGGCCGAGATAATCGTCCGGTGTGAGGATCGTGGCCTTAATCCACGGCTCGTGGATTTCGTCGATCTTCATCACATCGGGCATATCGGCCGGGTTATGCAGGTTCAGCACCGTCCCGTCGCGCATGTGCATATCGTAGACCACGGACGGGGCTGTGGCGATGAGATCCAGATTGAACTCCCGCTCAAGCCGCTCTTGGATGATCTCCAGATGGAGCAAGCCGAGGAAACCGCAGCGGAAACCGAAGCCCAAAGCGGCGGAAGATTCCATCTCAAAGGAGAAGCTGGCATCATTGAGCCGGAGCTTGCCAACGGCGGAGCGCAAATCTTCAAAATCCGCCGCATCCACGGGGAAGAGGCCGCAAAACACCACCGGTTGGGCAGGCTTAAAGCCCGGAAGACTTTCCGCCGTGGGGCGCTTGTCTTCGGTGATGGTATCCCCCACGCGGGTGTCCGCCACTTCTTTGATGGAAGCGGTAATGAACCCGATTTCGCCGGGGCCAAGGCTCGCCACTTCCGCCAGTTTGGGATTGATGACGCCCACCCGGTCCACGGGATACTTGGCATCCGTGCCCATCATGCGGATGATCTGACCCTTTTTCAGTTCCCCATCAATAATGCGCACCAACACGATCACGCCCAGATAGGTGTCATACCACGAATCAACCAGCAGCGCTTTCAGCGGCGCATCCCGGTCCCCATGGCTGGGCGCAGGAAGCTGCGTGACAATGGCCTCCAGCACATCTTCCATGCCTTGGCCCGTCTTCGCAGACATCTCGATGGCGTCGGTGGCATCAATGCCGATGACCTCTTCGATCTGTTCCTTCACCCGGTCCGGCTCGGCGGCGGGCAGGTCGATCTTGTTGAGCACGGTGACCAGTTCATGGTCATTGTCGATGGCCTGATAGACATTAGCCAACGTCTGCGCTTCTACGCCCTGAGAGGCATCCACCACCAAGAGTGACCCTTCACAGGCCGACAGGGACCGCGAGACCTCATAGGCAAAATCCACATGGCCGGGCGTGTCGATGAGATTGAGGATGTAGTCCTCCCCATCCTTAGCCTTATAGCCGAGACGCACCGTTTGCGCCTTGATGGTAATCCCGCGTTCCCGCTCGATCTCCATATTGTCCAGCACTTGCTCGGACATTTCACGGTCTGCCAGCCCGCCGCACATCTGGATCAGACGGTCGGCCAGGGTGGATTTCCCATGGTCGATATGGGCCACAATGGAAAAATTGCGGATGTTTTTTAAAGGTGTAATTTTTGGCTCACTCATGGACTTTGTATTATCAAGAAAAGCCCAACCCGCAAGAGATCAAATCAGCGCATGGAACGGCCCTGGCGATTGAGCACGGCGCCCGTCCCGCGCCATATGACCCAGGCGAAAGTCGCGCCCGCATAGCCGTCCACCGCATAGTGCCAGGCGAGCACCACCGAGCCGATCATAATGGCGACGGCAAAGCCGGTGGCTAACCACCCCAACCAGCGGTTCAGTGACCAGGCGTATAGGGCAATGAGGGTGGATGTGGCCACATGCACGGAGGGAAAGGCGGAAATACCGGCAGACCCGTCCCGTTTGCCCGCAAACCCTTCCCAAAGAAGATCTTGCGTGGGTAATGCCCACACCGAGACGGTTTCATTGGCCCGGTGCAGGGCCTCCATCAGCGGCACATAGTCATCGCCAAACCCGGCGCGGTAATAGAAGCACGGTCCGGCAGAAGAAAAGCTCAGCGCCATAAAGAAGCCCAGCAGCAACCACACCAGCATGAAGGCGATGAGATATTGCCGGTGGTGTTTCGATCCTGCCATGGCCGCCCCTGCGCCCAGCACGGAGAGCAGTAGCACAAAATACCAAAGATTATAGCCCAGATTGAAGAAGCTCACCCAGAAGGGCGAATTGACGAAGAAGGACAGCCATACATGGGGCAACCGCCCCAGATGCAGGCTGCGCTCCAGTTCCATAAATGTCTGGTCCCAATGGAAGGGCACCAGCACGGCAATGGCCCCCTTCAGCACCGCAAACCCGGTCATGAACAGAGCGATGGCCACAAAGGTATGGGCCAGGTTTATGGGCCGATGATCTCGGGTTACTTCCCGCACAATCCACCCGCCCAATGCCTTGGACGGGCTGTCGGGCCGCTCCACCACGGCCATGTGCACAAATTTGGCGATGATGATGACCACCGCCAAGACGATCAGCAGAGACAGGACCACAAATCCAAACGCCCCAACCGTCGCATAATCGGGCCGCGTGCCGGTGACTGTGGAAATGGGATGGGCCAGCAGCAGCGTAAACACGGCCAGCCCATAGAGCGGCCAGAAGGGTTTGGTCGACGCCAACAACCGGGTGGCCAAGCCGCTTCCGGCCTCCAGACGATCAACACTCACATCGCTCATGGCGGTTCTCTCCACAGGTGAGCGGCGAGACTGCCACGGGTGGCTTTAAAGGGGGGTAAAGGAAGGCCGCGTAAAGTCGGAGCATCGCTCGGCGCTTCGCCACCGGGCAAGCACCCGTTCCACGGCTTTACCGGTGTCTTCTCGGCTGTGAATGTCCAAGTCGTAGTGCCGACCTTTATGGACAGTGTGGAAGTCCTGCGCCGCACTCCCCAGCGGCCTGTCCCCCCGCGCCTTTTCCCGTTCTTGGAGAATGTCGAGGGGGCAATGCAGACCCACAAACAGCACGTTGTGAGGCGCAAACAAGATGCGCAGGTCATCCAGCCATTCCGGCTGATCTAAAATATGTTCGACGATGAGATCATTGCCCGCCCCTGCATAAGCCGCGAGCGAAGCGTGAAAGCCGTCAAAGAAAGTGCTGCGGTTCTCCTTCCAATCAAAGTCGCCCCGCTGGAAACGCTCCCTTGGCAAAACACCGCTATCGCGCAAATGGTCTATGGAGATGTGCCAGAACGGTTTTTCAATCCGAGCTTGGATCGCCTTTGCAAGGGTGGATTTACCGCTGCTGGAAGGGCCGTGGAGAAAAATGATGTGCGCCAAAGCCTTTCGCTCCCGCTAAACCCGCTCTTGCGGCTCGTCCCAATTCAACTCCCGAAAATCAAACCCGTCCTGCACATTGGGTTTCACGATCTCAAAATAGGGGGAGATGTCGAAATCCCTTGGGGCGAAGAGGGAGTGGTGGCGGATGCTAAGAATCTCTGAGACGATATAGGCCTCGCAATCATCCGCCAGACAGTCCTGCAGTTTTTTCACATCCGGCAGAATGGGGTAGCGGATGGATTGATAGGCCTGGGCGATGAGTGAGGAACAAATGGCCCGTGTGGGATCGCCTGACCCAAAGGCGATCATGCGACGCCGCCAGCGGATGGGCACGGGGGGCGTGGGCAGAAGATAACGGGCGAGGTCGAGAATATTGCGCGTGTCATAGGCCAGACCGATGCGGTCCACCATATATTGCACCACTTGGTCCCGCTCCTCCCGCGTCAGGCCCACAGGGCGGCAGATGCGGGTGTTATAGGTCTCATACTTCTGCAAGGGGCGGGCCACGCAGCCTTCCCCCAGGTTCACCTCAATGAGGTTGGGCCGACGGCCCTGATCGTCCAAGGGCAGCACATCCCCCACATAGAGGGCAGAATGGGACCAGGTGGACTGGGTGAGATATTTGATGGCGGCAGAAACTTTCTGGTTACCTTCCACCAACAGCACATCCCCCGGCTCCAGCGCCGCCGAAAGGCTCTCCGGGTCCGATGGCGTATAGGGTTCATATCCTGAGGACTGTGCCGTAATACGCCCGGCGATTTTCTCGGCAATCCAGTCCAGCCATGTCTTTTGCGGGGTCATGGAAACGCTGTGCGTGGGCGTGGGATGATGGGCGCAGAAATGGCAGACCCGGCCTTGGCTTGGCAATCCCCAGCACCCTTATTTGCGCTCACGCTGTCGGCCTTACGGCCTTCGCTACGCGGGTGCGGCAAACGCTTGCCGGGCGGCTCTTCGCCGCCTTGCGCAAGAAAACGATCGATTTGTAAAGAGGAAAGAAGGGCGTGGAGAGAGCCTTATGCCGCCCCCAGCGGCTCTCTCCACGCTTAGCAGCCACCCTGAACGTGCGTTCAGTGCCCCGGTGGCGCGTCGCGAGTTGCTCCGGCTAGCCCTGCCGTTTGCGATCCTGCCCTTGGATCCGGTCAGAGGTGCCCAACAACCATATCGTCATCCGACCAGGCCGTGAGGAAAGGGGCCTGTCCGAAAGGAAGGGGGCGGCCTAGTCCATCGGTCGAGGGAACCTTGGAAGACCAACCCCCCATGCCCCATCAAGCCTGGCCACTTGCAAACCAAACTCCGGAACATGGCACAGTCGGCTGAAATCGGGGTAGTTGCTTGGAACCACTCCCTTTTGCCCCTTCATCCGTCTGGCGTGGGAACAACTATGCCCATTTCTTTACGCACGTAATGTATGTAACTGTTACGTAGAGGTAAGATAATATTTGCCCAATAAAAACAGAAGGATAGAGGTTCTTCCCCCTCTGGAAGGCGTCTAGGATCGGCGCAATCGACCCGCTTGCACCGTCAAAACTTGGGACAGAAAGTCTCAAAAATTGAGAAAAGGTCCCTTGGAGATACCCGCAACAGCCTTGGGCTTGGGCATTTTCATTTAAGGCAGTGCAATGCCCGCCGCTTCCCGCGCGGCGTTGACCCGGTCGGCCAGTTGACGGGCCAGCTCCGGCGCAAAGCCCTGACGGCGCAAGCGCTCAAAGGGATTGACCAGGAAAAGCGGATCATTATCCTTCAAAAAGTCCAGGGCCAGTTTGTGCCGCTCGGGTTTGTTATTGCGATGGGCGGCCAGTGCCACCCCCATGGCCATCATGGGGGAGCGGGCATAATTCATCTGGTCGGAAACCCCGTTGGCCCGTTCATGGTCTTGCGCCAATTCATAGGAAAGGAAGCGGAACACATCCACAAATGCGGGTCGTACATCCAGCATGGCCGACATGCGGTCCAGCATGGCACGCCCCTCTTCAAACTGCCCAATGCCGATGAGCCATGCGGCGTAATGGCCAATGACATCCGTATCATAGGGGTTGAGCTTGAGCGCCTTCTGGCCGGCCTTGAGCGCATTTTCGTGATTGCCCGTCACCCGATAATAGCCAAACAGGGCCTGTTGGGCCCGCGCACTTTGGGGGCCATATTCCACCGCCAGACGGGCGGTCTCTTCTGCCCGGCGCAAGATGGCATCATCGGGCTCCCCGGCATTGCGGCCCTCGCGATATTCATCCAGGTATAAGAAGGTCAACGCCGCATAAACAGCGGGCAAACGGGAACCCGCGTCGCGCAATTCTTCCGCGCAGCGACGGGCCAATAAATGGCCGTCATCACTTTTGGAATTGAAATATTGATAGGTGGCCAATGTGCAAGCCAGTTTTTGCCGCCGCACTTGCGAACGCAGTAAATCGGCAAAGATGACGCCATAGGGGGACCCCACGGGCGAATAGGTGAAACCCGCCAGTTCCGGCACATTGCGCCCACTTAAGGGCGTGGGTTCGTCAAACTGTTGCTGGGTGGACCAAACCACGGTCCCATCATCTGTGCGGATGAGCCGCCCGAAAACCCGCAAGATGTTGTCACGGCCATAGGCGGTGATGAACAGATTATAGTCCGCATCCCGATCATCCCTTGTGGGCGGGCTGTCGCCGGACAGCGATCCCATGAACTGGTAATCATCAAACCGTGTCATGGCGAGAGAGATGGAATCCTCCAACTCCCCCTTTTTGAACCAATCGGGATAGGTCTCGTCGGCAAAAACAAGGGTGAGAGACACTTTGGGCCGCAAATTGACATCAATCTCCGGCACGGCCTCGGGATCAACCGGCGTTTGAGGCTCGGCAAGAGCGGCGCTCGGCGTTCCAATGCCTGTGCCGGCGCCGTCTGCGGTGGCATTGACCCCAAAAAGGGCAAGAATTTTCTCATCCGCATTAAAGCGCACCACCGCCGTTACCAAAGCGGCGGTCACGAGACCAACGGCCAAAGCCAGCAAAACCGTTTGGCGCAGGCCCAGGGTTGCCAAGGTTCGGTTGGGTTGGTTGGCCTCTTCCAGTACCCCTTGCAATTGGCCCAAATCATCCTGGGTCATCAGCGGCTTTGCCACAGTGGCGTCCGTCGCCGCATTGACGGCTAACGGTGCCCCCACCCAGTCAAAACCTTCAAAGGATACAGCGTCATTGGCGCTAGCCTCTTGCAGGGCCGCAGTGGCAGCATCTGCGACAGGGGGCCCTTTGGGCTCGGTCGGGATGTCCACATAGCTGAACACGGGCACGTAACTGCCCCGGGGCAGTTCAATCTTCACCGGTGGCGATTTTGCATCCCACCCTTGGGCGACCCGCCGCTCCAACTCCGCATTGTAGAGGTTGAGTGTTTGGCGCAGACGACCCGCTGCCACGCGCACCGCAGCATTGGTTTGGGGGTCAAAACTCTCCCCCTTCCCCAGCGCGTCCACAGCGATTGTGTAGGCCTTAATGTCTCCCTGCTCACCCTCAAGCGCCTTGGTGACAATATACTGAATGAAGTCGGACTGTTGGCCCGACCCAACAAAACCCTCCGACTGAAGAAGATCTGCGAGAGCCTCACGCACATGGCCGGGTTCAACCTCTTGGGGAAAGCCCGTGGTCGGGTCCGTTACGGGGTTATCGGCATCCCCAACACCGGGAGCCGTTGTGGTCCCAGGATCGGTTTTAGGGTCGTCCTCCATAGACATTGGGTCTTCCTCACCATGGATTGAACGCATCTTGGAATGGATTTTATCAAACCATTCCACTGCCCACCCCTGGCTCTTGCATTCGGTTCGCCCCTTTCATGGGTGTGGCCGCCTCCCAGGCTTGCCGACACTTTAGAAAACGAGCCGTATTCTATTTTCCCCATGCTTATCCCAAAGGCAACTCCATCATGCAGCCCGCGACGGGATTGCGCGGTGGGGTTCACCATGCCTTGCCGTTTCAATTTCGCAGCGTCCTTTCCAACACTTGACCCATGCTGCGGCGCAAAAGCGCAATATCCTCATCCCGCGAGAGCCGATGATCGCCCCCTTTGACGAGGGTCAGCACCACATCATCATGGGGCAGGGCCTGGGCCAAGGCCTGGGCGCGGACCATGGGCACATCGGGGTCATCGGTGCCTTGCAAAATGTGAACCGGCACACCCAGCGCCAGGTTTTTGTCCATGACACAATTATTGCGCCCATCTTCAATGAGTTTGGCGGTAATGATGTTGGGCTCATCGCTGTAGGGTGTGGGTTCTTCAATAAAGCCCCGGGCCGCCATTTCAGCCCGCTGTTCATCGCTGAAGGCCGGTTCCATGAGCTTTTGGGTGAAATCCGGTGCTGGTGCGATGAGCAGCAGCCCTGCAATCTGTGCGGCCTGCCCGCGCTTTTGCATTTCTTCCACCACGCGCAAGGCAATCCACCCACCCATGGAAGACCCCACTAAAATCTGTGGGCCTTGTGTGTGGGCTTCCAGCACTGCCAACGCCTCGGCAAGCCAGCGAGAGATCGTTCCCTCTTCAAACACGCCCCCTGATTCGCCATGGCCGGAATAGTCGAACCGCAGCGACGCGCAGCCCAACGCCGCCGCTTCTTCCACCATGGCCTGGGCCTTTGTCCCCTTCATATCTGAGCGAAAACCCCCTAGCCATACAAATCCCGGTTTGCCCGTGTCTTGGGCAGGGGCTGCTTTGCGCAGGGCCAACGATACACTTTCACCCTCGGCGCAATGGTGAAGAGAGAGATGGGTTTCCATGATCGGCGATCCGATGTTTGACAGACACGCCTTTCTTACAGCAAGTCCAGAACAACCGCACCCTCGCTAAATCCACGTTCCCCTTTGACCACAGCCCCAAAAACGGTCCTACAGATCATCCCAGACATGAATTCTGGCGGCGCTGAGCGCACGGTGGTGGACATTGGCGCCGCGCTGGTGGAGGCCGGATGGCGTTCCTTTGTGGCCAGCGAAGGCGGGCGTTTGGTAGCTGAATTGGAAGCGGGCGGGTCCACCCATATCCCCTTGCCCTTGGGCAGCAAGAACCCGCTGACGCTGTGGCAAAACCGCAATCGGTTGATCCGTTTAGTGCGGCGCGAACAGGTAAATATCATCCACGCCCGCTCCCGCGCCCCAGCTTGGAGCGGCTATTGGGCGGCAAAAGCCACCGGCGCTGCCTTTGTCACCACCTATCACGGCGCCTATGGCCAATCCAACGCGCTGAAGGCCCTGTATAATTCTGTCATGGGAAAAGCGGACACCATCATTGCCAATTCGCGATGGACCGGCGATCTCGTGGCCGCCCGTCATCCGCAGGCTGTAGATCGTATCGTGCCCATCAACCGGGGCACAGATTTTGCCCGCTTCGCCCCTGCTGCAATCTCTTCTCAACGCGGCGCAACCGTGGCGCAAGCCTGGGGTTTGGAAGCTGCCAAGCAGCGCTTGCGCGATCAGCATAGCGGGCAAGCGCCCCTCGTCATTCTCCTTCTGGGCCGGATGACCACGTTAAAGGGCCATGAATTGGTCATTAAAGCGGCCACCGGCTTGAAAAAAACACCCTTGCTGTTCGTCTTTGCCGGCGATGCTGGCGGGCGCGACGCCTACAGGGCGCGGCTGGTGGAACAGATCAACGACCATGGCTTGCAAGACCATTTTCTTTTGCCCGGTCACTGCCCAGACCCCGCAGCGGCCATCAGACTGTGCGATGCGCTGCTTTCGGCTTCCACCAAGGCTGAAACCTTTGGCCGAACGGTGGTGGAAGCGGCCGCCCTTGAAAAACCTGTCATTGCCAGCCGCATTGGCGCGGTTGTTGAGAGCATTGTGGAGCGGGAAACGGGGCTTTTTTTCGCGCCCGGCAATGCAAACGCTCTCTTGGATTGCCTGACCCAATTCGCCAGTCTCACGCCCGAACAACGCCAGACCATGGGCCAGAAAGGTCGCGCCTATGTGGTGCCGCGCTTTTCGCTGCAGGCCATGTGTGAGCAGACGCTGCGCGTTTATGATAACCTTCTCGACGATAATCACCCACCGCAGTAGGGGAACGCCCCTATTGCAAATGCATTATTTATGCTATGCAACCTGCGCCAAACGCCGGTTTGGCCTTTTTTATTCGCCCTAAGCTCCGGCCCTTTCTGGCCGGGCACCACAAATGAGGAGACACACCCATTCGTCGTCCACACAGAGCCGCAGCCCCCCAGAAAACCGGGCCCCGCGCAAATTCAGAAATTACTGCCCTTCAGGTCCAGCTCATCGATGCCGAAGGCATAAACCACGGTGCCGTGCCCTTGAGCCAGGCGCTGGAGATGGCCCAGGATGCCGGTCTTGATCTGGTGGAGATTTCCCCCACCAACCGCCCGCCCATCTGTAAAATTCTCGATTTCGGGAAGTATAAATATGCGGCCCAGAAAAAGGCCGCCGAGGCGCGCAAGAAGCAAAAGACCGTTGAGGTCAAAGAAATCAAAATGCGCCCCAATATCGACACCCACGATTATGACGTAAAGATGCGCTCTGTTTTCCGCTTCTTTGAGGACGGCGACAAGGTAAAGGTGACCCTGCGTTTCCGGGGCCGTGAAATGGCTCACATGAACCTGGGCATGGACCTTCTCAAAAAGGTCAAAGCCGACACGGAAGAAATCGCCAAAGTGGAAGCCGAACCCAAACTGGAAGGCCGCCAGATGATGATGGTGCTTGCTCCAAAGTAAATCAGGCAATCCGCCACAGCCTAAACCGACGTCGTGGATTTTGAAAACAAGACCGTCCATGCGTGCGCCATGGACGGTTTTTTTTGCACAGAAGAAGTTTGAGCTGGCGGCGTTCATTAAGCGCGAACAGCACGGCCAACGGCAAGGGCAGGGCCAATAAAGCCCATTATTTGTGCGCTTCAGCGCAAGTATGCGGGTTTTTACTATTTGGTAAAATCCGGCTCAATACTTTTTTGCAATTTATTGACGGCGGACAAACTAGACTTGACGTGCCCCCACACGTCACACTTCCGTGAAGAGGGATCTAAACGGGGGGCTATTCAGTGACGACGACCCCGGGGGCGGGATCGTCACGCGGCAGGGGTGAAAACCCACCACACCCGCTTTTTGGCAAGCGCAAACCAGCGCCGCCTGTCGCCGAGCTTCCGCCTGATCTCGCCTTTCTCACCGGTTTTGGTGTTTCCCCGTCCACACTTCATCAAGCGGCAAAGCACGCTCGACATCACAATGTCATGCCCGCCCGCTCTCTCATGGCGCGTGGGCTGCTGCGGGAGCGTGATTATTATCGTTTTGCCGCCTTTGGCCTTGGCCTTCCTTTCGAAGAAAAGGTGGAGGGCGAGGCCCGCTCACTTTTTGATGTGCCCGACAAAGAAGAGACAGAGCGTGACATGCGCTTGTTGCGCGTTTCGCAAACGGCGGCGGGAAGTGACCAAGACCCGCTTTACCTCGCCCCCGATTGCAGCGCCTATGGGGAACTAGCGGCTTTTCTTGAAGCCCATCCCACTTTAAAAGCCCGCTGTCGGGTCACCACACCCACTGCGGCCCGCCATCATGTGGAGGCCGCCACGGGAGCCACCCGTCTCTCGCTGGCTAAATTTGGTCTGCACAACGCCATGCCCATCTATTCAGCGCGGCGTGTTTTTACCGCCTGGCAGTCCGTGCTTCTTTTGGTTGTCCTCCAGCTTCTCGCTATTCTAGCCTTTGCAAGCCCCTCCAGCGTGGTGTTGGGCCTGCACCTAACGGCCAGCTTTTTTTATCTCGGCTGTGTTTTCCTGCGTCTCGGTGCGGCCATTTTCATTCAGCGTCACCGCAAGCAAAGCAAAGGAGAAGCGTCTTTCCTTTCCCCTGACCACAAACCGCTCCTCGCCCCGGATGAGGGGCCTGATACGCCCCTCTATTCCATCATGGTGGCGCTCTACAAAGAAGCCCGTCAGGTGCCCGATTTGGTGGAGGCGCTTCTGGCGCTGGACTGGCCCCATGAAAAACTGGAGATCAAACTGATCTGCGAGGCTGATGACAGCAAAACCATTGCCGCTGTCCAGCGTGTTGTTGAAAATCTTGGCACAGACATCGTTCATTTGGTGACGGTACCGCTGGCCCTGCCCCGCACCAAACCAAAAGCACTCAACTATGCGCTGCCCCTGTGCCGCGGAGAGTTCATCGTCATCTATGATGCCGAAGATCGTCCCCACCCTTCGCAGTTGCGGGAGGCCCGGGCGCGGTTTTTGAAAGAGGGGGATGATTTGGGATGCGTCCAGGCACCGCTGGTTATTCACAACCATGGGGAAGGGTGGTTTCCTAGCCAATTTGCGGTGGAATATTCTGCTCTATTTAAGGGTCTTTTGCCCGCATTGGCCAACGCCCACCTACCCCTGCCTTTGGGCGGCACGTCCAACCATTTTCGCCGTAAGGCGCTTGTGGATACGATGGGGTGGGACCCTTTCAATGTGACGGAGGATGCCGATTTAGGCATCCGGCTGGCCCGCCAAGGCTGGCGTACGGGCATCCTCGTTCATGCCACCTATGAAGAAGCGCCCATGACGCTCGGTATCTGGCTCAAACAGCGAACACGGTGGATGAAAGGCTGGATGCAAACAGTGCTGGTTCATCTGCGCCAACCCCTTCGCCTTTACAAAGATCTGGGCCTGCGTGGAACAGCGATCTTCTATTTCCTGATGCTGGGCATGGTGATTTCCGCACTGGTTCACCCGCTCATTTTGGGTTTTCTCATGGCCCCCCTTGTGCGCGGCGACTCCGATTATCTTCTGCACAACCCGCTTTTCCTGTATGACCTCGTCACCATATCAATGGGCTATCTGGCCTTTGCCGCTCTGGCTTGGCAGACGCTCCCGTCTGACAAGCTGGCGGCTTTGCGGGGGCAATTGGTGTTTTTACCCTTCTATTGGCTTCTTATCTCCATCGCCGCATGGCGGGCTTTGCTTCATCTCTTCATCAAGCCCCATGAATGGGAAAAAACGCCCCATGGTTTAAGCGCTAGCCGCACCATGAAACGACGCATTCACCCGCCTTCACCCACCACCACAAAAGGGGCCCAGATACGCGGGTGAGCGCGGTTGCGCGCTTTCGGATCCTCCATGAGAGCCAGAATGGAATGGCGCAGGGCCGCGGCCCGTCCGCCCAGCGTATTGGAAGCGCCACCGGCATTCATCCGCTCAATGAGCCGGGTGGTGAGGGCTGAGGCCGCATAGTCATCCACGGGCCAATGGGAGACGAGGAGCGCTTTGGCGCCCGCGTAGAGAAAAGACCGGGCGAGCCCCGTCAACCCTTCCGCCCCCGGCGTGCCATCGCTGCCCGCCGTGTCACAAGCGGACAAGATTACCAAGTCGGCCGAGAGGTTCAGGGCCGCCGCCTCGTTGGCGGTGAGCAAGCCATCATCCAAGGCCGTTGGTTCTTCTGGTGGTGTGAACACAAGTGCCGGTTCCTCCAGCCCCGCAATGCCGCCCGCAAGCAAGCCGTGGGTGGCAAAGGCGATGATGCGCGCGCGGGAGAAATCGGTTGCTTTCACCTGCGCCTCACTGGCCTCTGCGCCCATGAACAGCCGGTCTTGGGCAGCGCCCGTCACCTCCGCCAGCGCCAGCAATTCACGCCGTGTGTTGGGCAGGGGCGCCAGGTCAGCCACGGCCATGATGTTGTCGAACACGCCCCGCGTGTAGACCGCCTGCTCCCCTTCGGTGACCTGCGCCACCTGCACGTTTTCTTCACCCTTGCGCGCTTCGGCCAATACACTGCCCAGAAGGGGGTCGCCAAAGCCGATGAAAGGTTCCCGGGCCGCTACGCCAACACTCCCGCTGCCTTGCCGCATGATGCGCAGGCTGGTGATGACGGGCAGGGTGCTGAGCGCCTGTTTTCGGATGAGCCACGGCGTTTCTTCGAGCAGCACATCCGACCACTTACTATTGGCAGGGGGCGGGTCCG
Organism: Pseudomonadota bacterium; assembly: GCA_039198355.1. Classification (GTDB taxonomy): domain Bacteria; phylum Pseudomonadota; class Alphaproteobacteria; order Rhizobiales; family Rhizobiaceae; genus Pseudahrensia. The sequence goes on along the minus strand of JBCCTO010000005.1, from coordinate 7,845 downwards.
TCACCAGCATGGCAAAGGGCAGCGAGGCCAAGGGCCCGCTGCGCACCATGATGACATGATTGGCCTTGTCCAACACGGGGGCCAGCGGGGCCAGCAGTTCTTTGTAAAGTTCATGGGCCAGCGCACGGTCAAACTGACGGGCGGCGGCGGGTGCCTCGCCTTCATCATCCATGGCATCAGCACCCCGTTCGAAAGAGGCCGCACTGCCCGGCAAGGCAAGGCTTTGGCGCAGGGTTTTGACGCGCTGCGCCAGTGCATTGGTGCCAAGGCCTGCCCGATGCCATGTGGCTTGTTGAGGGCCGATGGCCCACAGATAGCTCTCGTCAATATCGGTGATAATTAGGACCAGCGCTTCGCCGGGCTTTAAAAACTGCTGCACATCTTCCCGTGTGAGGGGTCGATTGGCCACCAAATCCGCATAGGCAGGAAAATCCAGCGCCAACCGTTCGCCCAGCGCCACCAGCCGAGCTTTGGCCTGTTCCAATTGCTCCTCCAGCCGCTCCACCTCGGCCTCCGCATCCACGCCCGTCCCTTCGGTGGCTGCAAAAAACGCCTCCCGCAGGCGGGCGATATTCTCTTCCTCATCCTGTTGCAGGCGCACCAGCGCCGAAAGCAGGGGCGTCTTGGCGGCCAAGCGGGCCAGCGCTTTCTGGAGCGCATCCCCCGCCACGGATGTATCCGCCCGCTGCGCCGTCACAAAAGCCTGATCCCGCAGACTTTCCGGCGTTAAAGGAGTGTTCGCAAGAGCGCCACCGCACCAGGCAAACAGGAAACCAAAAAGAGCGAAGATGCGGAGCATGACCACCCTCTAATTCGTCATCAGCGCATAAGAGGCCGTCACATCGCTTTTGTTTTCAATGACCACCGTGAACGGGCCGGTGAAGCTGGGGGTCCAGCCACATTGGCTGATATTGCTGGGGTCGGTCTGGGAACACACCAAATGGCCCGACCCATCGTAGATAAACATATCCAGATTGGCGTCGCCCCGTCCTTCCGAATAGAACTCCGCAAAGCGTCCACCTGCAAAGGCAATATTGCGGTAACGCCGCTTGCCCCGGGGCTTCACCCGCGCTTTGGAATAGATGGCCCCATTGACCACGCCCTTGGTCTTTTCAACCCGTAGGTCCTCGGCAAGCTCGGCAATGGTTTCATCGCCGGCAGAACGTTTTACCGCCTCGTCCAGAATGGCCTGCCAAGTAAGAACGCCCCTGCCTTCCCCCGTATGGACCTGGCCTCCTTCATCTTCCCCCGCCCGCTCTTGCTCCTGCAAGCCAGCCTTTTTGCGCAATCGGGCAGCGGTAACCATGCCATGGGGGTCATTATCGGCACGGGCGATGTCAAACACCTGCCGGGACAAGACCATCAAACTCACGGAACCCGCCCCGGCGGATGGCGCGATATTAGGGGCCTGTTCCCCCATGGCGGGGGAATAGAAAAGGCTGGCAAAAAGGGCGATCTGGAAAACACGCATGGGGCAAGTCCTCGGGGAGAAAGCGTCTTGCCCCATCTAATCAGGCCCACATGGCCTTGAAAACACCCAGCGCACCTTCCGTGCCCACATGACTTGATTTGTCATATGCGCCACCCCGCTTGCTGCTTTAAGGTGGAAGCATCTGCAACAGCCAAACCCCATTTCATGTCCGTTCTGATTGTCGAAGATGATGCCGTTACCGCCAACGCCATGGCGGAGATCGCCGAGGGGCTTGGCGAGAAGACCCACATCGCCACCACGTTTGAGGCGTGCCTTGAGGCGCTCGACGGCATGACACCTGACTTGGTGGTGATGGACCGCATGTTGCCCGGTGGTGACGGGCTGGATGCCATCGCCAAATTGCGCCTGAAAGGGGCAAATTGCATGGTGCTGGTGGTAAGCGCCTTGGGGCGGTCTTCAAACCGCATCGAGGGGCTGGAAATGGGGGCGGATGATTATCTCGCCAAACCTTTCGATCCAGACGAACTGCGCGCCCGCATGCGCGCCCTGCTGCGCCGCCGCCGGGTGGAGGGTATGGACCATGATCTCATCGTCTTTCGCGATCTGGAAATCAGGCTGAAAGCCCGCACCGTTCACCGGGACGGGCAGCACATCCCCCTCTCGCCCCGCGAGTTTGAACTCATCACCTATTTTGCCCGCCACGCCCAGGAAGTGGTCACCCGCACCATGCTGCTGGAGCATGTGTGGAACCTGCATTTCGACCCCCAAACCAATGTGGTGGATGTCCACATCGGTCGCTTGCGCCGCAAGCTGGAGGTGAACGGCTTGCCGCCCCTCATCCACACGGTGCGGGGAGAGGGCTATCTGTTTTCCGCCGAAGGGGTGGGGACGTGAGCAATCGTTCCGCGCTGTTTCGCATGGTGCTGACTATTGCAGGCTGCGTAACGGGTCTATCTGCATTGGGAGCCCTGGTGCTGGTTCTCATCGTCCATCAACACAGCACCGCACAACTGCAAACCGTCTTGGAAAGTGACTTAAAAGGCTTTGCCGATCTTTACAGCCAACGCCGCACCATTGCGGTCCGGGAGGGAATGGAACGCCGTATCGCAGCCGGAACAACAACAGACCAGCATATCTTTCTGCTCTTGGACAAAGAGGGTAAACGCCTTGGCGGTAATGTGGAAGCACTCCCCGCACCCTTGGCTGATGCCCAAGACGCGTGGCTTGATTTCACCTTTCAAAACCGCGCCTATCGCGGGTCTGCCACACTATTACCCGGGGGTTTTGCACTCATGAATGCCCGCGCCACCGCCCCCCGCGACGGGCTGCTCTCCCGCCTTATTTGGGGCAGTGTTGTCGTGGTTCTTGCCATCGCCGCGTTGGCGCTCTTGGCGGGCTGGCTTATCAGCCACGCCATTCTGGCCCGTATTGAAAGGGTCAATGGCACAGCCAGAACAGTGGAAGCCGGTGATCTATCGGCGCGCGTTTCCGTCACCGATACCGGTGATGAATTCGACCGCCTTGGCCATCATATGAACCGCATGTTGGACCGGGTGCAGGATTTGAACCGGGCCACGCTCTCGCTGGCCGACCACATCGCCCATGAATTGCGCACCCCCTTCAACCGCCTGCGCATCGCCGCCCATAAATTGCGCGGCCGGGCGGGGGAGGCGGATGGGGATGAAATCGCCCGCCTCGCCAACACGATTGATGGCGAGGTGGAAAACACGGTGGGCATATTTGAAGCCCTGTTGGACATCACAGCCACCGAAGCCGATGCCACCAACCGCGCCAGTTTTCTGCCCATCGACCTCGAACTGGTGTTGGCGGAAGTGGGGGAGCTTTACGAAGCGCTGGCAGAGGAAAAGGGGATTTCCCTGACCCTTCAAAACCAAGGCGAGGGGCCCTTCACCGTATTAGGCGAAGCCACGCTTCTTTCCCGGCTCATGGCGAACCTCATGGATAATGCCATCAAATTTACACCCGCCGGGGGAAAAGTTGTGGCAAGCCTTGCCATTGCGGAAAACAGGGTCACTCTGACCATTGCCGATACGGGTCCCGGCGTTGCCACCGAGATGCAGGAGCGCATCTTCCAGCGTTTCGTGCGCGGTGATCCGGCAATGCAAGCTGTGCCAGGCCATGGGCTGGGCCTTCCTTTAGTGAAAGCCATTGCCGTGCGCCACGGCGCGCGCATCCGCCTTTCAAAGACAAGCGATGAAAGGGCTGATAAAGGGTTTTTGGACAGACTGAGTTTGGACGACAATAAGGGCTTGGTGGTGGATGTGATCTTTCCCACCACCCACACGCAAATTTAGGCATAGACAGGAAAGGGGCAGCACAATGCGTTTTGGCTTTGCATATGCCTTGCCTGCTTTTTGTGCCACGTTGCTGCTCGCTGCCTGCACCCCCGCCAATCAGCCCCTCAATGTGTTTGAACCCACGCTTGCGAATACGGCGCCCGTGCTGGCGGGCACCGTCGTGGAGCAATCGGGGCAAGCAGTCGAAGGCGTCGGCACCAATTATGTGGGCCTCGCCTTTTCCGGCGGCGGCACGCGGGCGGCGGCTTTTGCCTTTGGCATGATGCAACAAATGCACGAAACCCGCCTGCCTGGCTCCGACCGGCCAGTGACAAGCGATGTGCGCTTCATCTCCGGCGTGTCCGGTGGTTCCGTGTTCGCCGCCTATTACGGGCTGAAAGGCCCGGCCTCCTTGCAGGATTTTCGCCAAAAATTCCTGCTGAAAAATGCGGAAGAGTATCTGCGCACCTCAGCGGTAAACCCCGCCAATCTCATCGCCGCCGTGGGGGGCGGGATCAACAGCCGCACGGGCTTTGCCAAATGGTTGGATGATAATCTCTTCAAAGGGGCAACCTTTTCCGCCCTCAACCGCGACCCACGCCTGAAGGTCTGGATCAACGCCTCAGACGTGTTCAACCGCACGCCTTTCACCTTTGAGCCTGAAGCCTTCCGCGCCCTCTGTTCAAACCTCAACCGCCTGCCGGTGGCCGAAGGGGTTGCCGCTTCTGCCGCCGTGCCCATCGTCTTTTCCCCCATCGTGCTGAAGGCTTATGGGCCCCGCTGCAATTTCACCGAACCGCCTTGGCTCACCACAGCCAAATTCAGCCCCGAGGCCACGGCCACGCTCAAGGCCTATGCGCGGGCGCTGAAGAATTACCGCGACCCGTCCAAGATGAAATTCGTCAAATTGCTGGACGGGGCCATCACGGACAATTTTGGGGTCACGGGCCTTTCCATCGCCCGCGCCCGTTCGCAAACGCCCTACGGCCCCCTCACCCCCCGCGAGGCAGTGCGGTTGAAGCGGATGCTGTTCATGGTGGCCAATGCGGGCCGCGAGATCGATGCGGATTGGGCCAATGAAGTGGCCGGTCCTTCGGGCCTCGAATTGGTATCCGCCATCGCCAACACGGCCATGGACTCAGCCACCCGGGAGGGGTTTGACAGTTTCCGCTCCGCCATGCGTAACTGGCAGGAGGACCTTATCAACTATCGCTGCGCCCTGCCCCGCAGCACAGTGAAGCGATTGCGCGGTTCGCTGAAGGGTTGGAACTGCCGGGATTTGAAAATCTTCGTGGGTCAATTGCGTTTTGACCAGCTGGATGCCGTCACAGAGGCCCGATTGAATGAAGTGCCGACCCGATTGAAACTGCCCGATGCGCAGGTGGATTTGACCATCGAAGCGGGGCGCAAGACGCTGGCGCAGCATCCCGTCTTCCAAGGCTATCTCACCTCCATTCGTGGTTTTGATGCGACGGGCAAAAGGCGCATTTCGGCGAGCGGCAATACGCCGCGTTTTGTGGCCCCCGATGATTAAGTCAAAATAGCCGAGTAAGTTCGTCCGTCTGATTGCCCCGGCCAATAGCGGCAGAAGCATAGCGTGGCAGCAGCATGTGCAGGGGCCGATCTCTCGCCCGTTCCACTAGCAAGACCACATGGTCTTCGCGGCTTTCGTTCCAAATACGCTCCACGTCTCCATTGCCGGTCAAAGGCTGACGGTTCATCTGATGAACAATGTCCCCCATTGCCAAACCCTTATCTGATGCCGGGGAACCGGGTTCCACACCATCAATAATGGCCCCGCTTCGTTTTACCGAGACCTGAATAGTAAAGCCGGGCGGTAGGGGTTTCTTGGTTGGAGTTGGGGAGAGGGAGCGGCTGGCTTCTTTGACGGGCGCTTCCAACCGCAGAGAAATAGTGGGCTTGAGCGCTGGTGTGGCGATAACCGAAGTTATTGCCTGTTGCCCCGTTAACCGCTCCACGAGGGTAATCATGTCCCCTGCCTTGCGGGACAAAACCAACTGCCCCAAATCCCGAAGCCGGGAGAGGCGACGGTTTTCAGCCGACGTTAAAATATCGCCAGCCACCAGACCTGCCCGTTGCGCCGGGCCATTTGAAACAACGCCTGAGACCAGCAGACCCGCATAGGGTTCAACACCCAAAGCCCGCGCCATGGCATCCGAAATCTGTTGCAAATGAAGGCCAAGCCAAGGGCGTGGTCCTTCGTTTTGTTCCAGAGCGTCCAACTCTCGCTTGATATGCTCAGCTGGCGTGGCCAGCCCGATGCCGGAAAAAGACGACGTAAAGTCAGGAATAGCTGTGTTAATGCCCAACACCTGCCCATCTGCCGATAGAAGTGGCCCGCCGGAATTGCCGGGATTGATGGGGGCATCATGCTGGATGTAATCCACAGGATCATCATCCCGGTAGATGACGCCGGGATTGTTCTCCCCCAGCGCGCCGCCGCTCACATGCCCCCGGGTTACCGTGCCCCCATAGCCATGGGGCGCGCCGATGGCCACCACGGGGGCGGCGAAGGCCGGCATGGTGTCTGCGAGCGAAAGATTAGGTAGGGACAAGCGCTTTTGCGCACGCAACAGCGCCACATCGGAAAGCGCATTTCGGCGGGCCACGTCCGCCCGCCAGATTGAGCCTTCCACCGAGCGAATGAACATCGTTTCCTTGCCCTCGCAGACATGGGCATTGGTGACGATCAAATTGCGAGCCGGCTCGCCATGCTCTACCACAAAGCCCGACCCGCACCGTCCCGCAATACCGGGAAAGCGCGCTTCCTCCTCACTGCCAAACACTTGCACCACCGCCAGTCGCGCCCGCTGCAGCAGTGGCACATCGAACGTTTGAACCTCATCGGGGAAGAGCGTTTCCTCACTTGCCGCCACCACCGCGGGCGCGGCGGCGAGGCCAAAACCCATGCCCAAAACATGGCGACGCTTGGGTTGAAACGGGGGGACGGGCATGGCGAACCTTTCAAGCAACAGGGCAGACAAAGCCGTTTGCACTGAGCGATCTCAGCACGGTGCATCGGCTTGAACTTTCAAAGGATAGATGGGCAGCCGGGGCGTAGGGGCATTGCGCCCCGGCTCAAACAGGCGAAGAGGAAACTCCGCCTCCCTCACAACCGCACTCCTCAAGCGCGGCTGTAACTCGTTTGGGCTTCCAAGGCGGTGAGGAGCCGCCCGGCGCTGATGCGCCGCGCCCGCGCAGCGAAGGCCAATGGCCGACAGCGTGAGCGCAAAGAAGCCCCTAGTTGGTCAGCAAAATATAGGTGTTGCGGATGCGGCCCTGGTTCTTGATACCGATGGCGAATGTGCCCGTCCATTTGGGGTAAAAGCGGCAGCGCAGCTTGTCAGAGTAAGACCGGTCGCGGCAGATCACGTTACCGTTCTGGTCCAGCACCACCATATCGAGGTTCGTATCGCCATCACCGATCAGCGTGATTTGCGCCAGACGACCGCCGCGGAATGTCTCGCGGATAATGTGCGTGCGACCGGCCAGCAGACCTTTTACCAAACGACCCGGCCCGCCCAGACGACCCCGGGGCTTGGCGGCTTTCACATCTTCAATGAGTTCCAGATAGGTCTCATTGCCGGCGGAGAGTTTGGTGGCAGTGGCGAGCATATCGTCCAGCGACGCGGGGGCAGCAGCGCCTTCGCCTTCTTCAGTCGTATCGGCACCGTCTTCAATTTTCTCTTCCACTTCCGTTGTGGAATCAGTGGTGGGGGTGGTGGCGATGATCTTCGCGGCGGTGATGACAGCCAGCGCGTCCTTGTTCTTCTCGCCATAGGCGTAAAGGTCATAGGCGGTGGCAATGTCTTCCTGACCGCTGAGCACCACTTCGCCGGTTTCAGCCTGGTTCGTGCCGCTTTGGTCTTCCGCATAGGCGGTCAGCGGTGCAGCCGATATGAAAGCGGCGGCTGTGCCCGCCAGAAGAAGATTTTTGAAATGTGCCATAATGGGGTGTAGACTCACGTTTGAAGTGCAACACATTGTAGGATGTGTTTGCGATGGGACAGTGTTATGGCCAGCTCAGCCTTGAGGAGCGTGAAGAGATAGCTTTCCAGCTGCGCAGCGGGTCTTCCCAGCGGGCCATTGCCCGCT
>JBCCTO010000004.1:0-120235 GCA_039198355.1 Pseudomonadota bacterium | reverse complement strand
TCGATGCCCAATCCCCCAGCCAATTGAGGGCCATCGTCACACAATACAACAACCAGCCAAGAGCCTGCATCAACTTCAAAACACCAAAGGAACAAAACCAAACCGTTGCACTTGCAACGTGAGTCCACAGGCCAATCTCCTGACTACTGGCTCGTGACTGGGGACCCGCCGATCAAGTCGGCGGGTGACGAAGAGTATATGGGGCGGAGCCTTTACAGCTCTCTTGGACGATCGCCACCATAAGCCCAATTCAGCAATTTGACCGTATGGACCGTCGGCACGTCTGTGCCGCTGCCGATTTGGGTCAGACAGCCGATATTGCCCGCAGCCACCACATCGGGTTTTACGCTTTCAATGGCGGCAACCTTGCGCTCTCGCAACTGGCCGGCAATTTCTGGCTGGAGAATGTTGTAAGTGCCCGCTGATCCACAGCAAAGGTGGGATTCCGGGGCCTCACGAACGGTAAAGCCGGCCTTTTTCAGCAGGTTTTTGGGGGCCATTTTGATTTTTTGCCCGTGCTGAAGCGAACAGGCGGCGTGATAAGCCACCACCATGTCCTGCTTATGCTTCGGTGCGGGCATATCCAAAGTGTCGAGGAATTCGGTGATGTCCATGGCCAGCGATGCGACGGTGGCAGCTTTTTCGGCATAGGCAGGATCGTGGCGTAGCATATGGCCATAATCCTTCATGGTGGTGCCACAGCCGGACGTGGTGACGAGGATGGCATCCAGCCCGTCCCGCTCCACCTCGCCGTGCCATACATCCACCATGTGGCGGGCAAGGCCCATGGCCTGCTCCTCTTTGCCCATGTGATGGACCAGCGAGCCACAGCAGGCTTCGCCCTGGGGCAAGACCACTTCCACGCCCAGCCGGTTGAGCAGTTCAATACTGGCTTTGTTAATGTCCGCGTCCAAAACCGGCTGGGCACAGCCGCTGAGCATAGCCACGCGGGCGGTTTTGGCCTTTGCAGGAGCGAACGTGCCAGGCTTCGTGTAAGGTTTGGCGCTATCTACCGAAGAAGGGGCAAGGCGCAGCATGGCGGCCAACGGTTTCAGAGGCTTCATTTGGTCCAGCAGGCCCGCAAAGGGTTTCCCCAAGACCGACAGGCGCGTGGCGGCGGCAAAGCGGCTGCGATAGGGCAGCACTTGCGCCAGCAGGTTGCGGGTCATGCGGTTGATGAAGGGGCGCTTATAGGTCTTTTCGATATGCACGCGGGCATGGTCCACCAAATGCATGTAATGGACGCCCGATGGACAGGTGGTCATGCAAGAGAGGCAGGAAAGGCACCGGTCAATGTGTTTGGTGATGTGCGCATCGGCGGGCCGGTCATTCTCCAGCATGTCCTTGATGAGATAGATGCGCCCGCGGGGGGAATCCAACTCATTGCCCAGCGTCACATAGGTGGGGCAAGTGGCCGTGCAAAAACCACAATGGACGCAGGTACGCAGGATGCTCTCGGCTTCCGCCACATTGGAGTCAGCCAGTTGGGCAAGGGAGAAATTGGTTTGCACAGTTTATGCCTCTGCCAGTTGGGGTGTGCCCGGCACCATCCGGCCCGGGTTTAGAATGCCATGGGGGTCAAAATTTTCTCGGTAGCGCTTCGAGAGGGCGGCAAGCGGCCCTGGTTGGGGCTCAAACACGGGCACAGCCATGCGCTCATCGGCACTGGCCCGCAACAGCGTGGCGTGGCCGCCCCCATGGGCAGCCAGTGAATGGCGCACAGTATCGGCATGGGATTGAGCGCCTTCCATCTGCAACCAGATCAGACCGCCCTGCCAATCATAGAAGTGCTCCGCCCCCAGCTTGTCGCGCAAATCAGCCACGATAGCGTGGCCTTTGTTGGGAATGCAGGAAATGCGCCACAGGGCACGGTCCGTATGGGCGGCGAAGGGCAGGCAATCGCGCAGCCTGGCCCACAGCTTTTTCGATTCTTCCGCGCCCATACGCTCTTGCTTCTCGTAAGCGCCCAGCAATTTTGACAAGTTTTCCATCCGGTACGCGACGGAAGGCTCAAACCCCTCCAAACGCAGCAAAGTCATGGCCTGCTCGCCCCCCACGCCGGATGGCAGGTGGGCTGCGCTGGATACCTCTCCATTGGACCCCATGGCCATGGCCATGGCGGTGGCGGCCGCGGCATCGTCCAAGCCGTTCAAAACTAGCGTCTGCTCCGTCTGCGCCTTGGGCAAAACTTTCATGGTGATGTCGGTGAGCACAGCCAGCGTGCCCCACGCGCCTGTCACGCCTTTGGAAAGGTCGTAACCCGTCACATTCTTCACCACGCGCCCACCGGACTTGAAGGCCTCACCGCGCCCGGAGACGGCGGAAATGCCCAGCACATGGTCCCGCGCAGAGCTTGCTTTAATGCGGCGAGGGCCGGAAAGATTGGTATTCACCAGTCCACCCAACGTCCCCTGCCCTGCGGCTTTGCCAAGCAGCGGGCCCGTATCCATGGGTTCAAATTGCAGTTCTTGATTGTGCTCATCCAGCAGCGCCGTAATTTCCGCTAAAGGCGTGCCAGCACGGGCCGTCATCACCAGTTCTTCCGGCTCAAACAGGGTCACGCCGCAAAGCTGTGACAGATCAAGGGTGTGTGCCGTTTGCATGGGCCGCCCCAGCGCCCGTTTGCTGCCCTGACCGATAATTTCCAACGGCGTGTGCTCAGCAGCAGCCCAGCGCACGGCAGCAAGAACATCTTCAGGGGTTTGAGGGGTGAGGTTAGCTGTCATCTGGTTCGTCAGTATCTTTTTTGTTGTGGCGTTGCATGTCCTGAAAACGCAGGAAACGACTAACGCCCAAAACAGCAAGTGAAGCAAAGCCTAAAGAGTAACTGACCCAAACACTGCTGGCGAAGACGGAGATGGTGAAGCTGACGATTGTAATCGTGCCACCAAAGGCTTCCACCAAATCTCGTTTGGCAGCCCGTCTCTCGTCGTCTGGAGGGCGCTTGCTCACTCTCGTTTGCTTTTGTCAAACCTTCCCGGACGCGTGGCTGCCCAAACCATGACGATGGCTATGATGGAGAGAACCAAGGTTGTTACAGTTTGAACAAGCGTTAATTCAGCAGAGCCGTCTTTGACCAATCCAATTAAAAGGCCAATCAGGTTCTGCCCAATATATACCAACACCGCCCCGAAAATGGAAAAGGCAACGACGGCAAAAACATCCGTCTTGGGCGGGCTGTAATCTTGTTTTTCTACAATACTCATATCATTACCGTACCATAGTTATTCAGCTCAAAACCGGGGCAAATCGGGAAAGGGCACTATGCCCTTGTGAACATGCATGCGGCCAAGCTCTGCGCAGCGGTGTAATTGAGGAAACATTTTTCCAGGGTTAAGTAATTGATCCGGATCAAACGCGCACTTTACCCGTTGCTGCTGCTTCAGGTCTTCTTCGTTGAACATGGTGCCCATCAAATCACGTTTTTCGACTCCCACACCGTGTTCACCCGTCAGCACGCCGCCCACTTCTACACAGAGACGCAAAATGTCCGCGCCGAATTCTTCGGCCTTTTCCAACTGGCCTGGAATATTGGCATCATAAAGAATGAGCGGGTGGAGATTGCCATCGCCGGCGTGAAAGACGTTGGCCACTTGCAAACCGTGCTCTTTCGAAAGGTCTCGCATACGCGCCAGCACGGTGGGCAATTGACGGCGCGGGATGGTGCCATCCATGCAATAATAGTCGGGCGAAATGCGACCAACTGCCGGGAAGGCCGCCTTGCGTCCGGCCCAAAACGTCATGCGCTCTTCTTCAGAGGTGGAAACGCGCAATGTTGCCGAGTTATTTTTCTTGGCGATCTCGGCCACGCGGTCGATGAGGTAGTCCACCTCGGCTTCCGGTCCGTCCAGTTCCACGATCAGCAGGGCTTCCACGTTGAGGGGGTAACCGGCGTGAACGAAATCTTCCGCCGCCTGAATGGCAAGCGAATCCATCATCTCCATGCCGCCGGGGATAATGCCTTCGGAGATAATGTCCGCCACACATTGGCCGCCTTCCTCGGAGGTGGGGAAGCCCACCAGCACAGCGCGGGCAGTCTCCGGCTTTTGCAAAATGCGGACGGTGACCTCTGTGACGACCCCAAGCAAGCCCTCGGAACCGGTGATAATGCCGAGGAGATCATACCCCTCGCTGTCGAGATGTTTGCCGCCAATGCGCAGCACTTCGCCCTCAATGGTCACAAATTCCACACCCAGCACATTGGAGGCGGTGAGGCCGTATTTCAGGGAATGCACCCCGCCGGAATTTTCCGCCACATTGCCGCCGATGGAACAGGCAATCTGGGAAGATGGATCGGGGGCATAATAAAAGCCCTCCCCTTGCACCGCATGGGTAATGCCCAGATTTGTAACACCTGGCTGCACGACGACAGCGCGATTTTCGTAGTCAATGTCCAAGATGCGGTTGAAGCGAGACATGACCAGCAGCACCGCATCTTCCAGTGGAAGCGCACCGCCCGACAGAGAAGTGCCGGAACCACGGGGCACAACCTTGATGCCCTGCTCATGGCAGTAGCGCAGCACTTGCGCCACCTGCTCCACCGTCTCCGGCAAGACTACGATAAACGGCAGGGCGCGATAGGCGGTCAGCCCGTCGGATTCAAACACCCGCATTTCGTGTTCATCGGCCACGACCCCTTCGCCGGGCACAATGGCCTGAAGGCTCGCCACGATCTCCGCGCGGCGGGACAGGACCTTCTGGTCCAACGCAGGCATTTGTAAACCGGACATGGGCAGCTCCCTTCTGCTCTTTTCGTTCCGCGCTCATCCTGCCCTAAATATGGCTGCCTCTCAAACGCTGTTGGCGTTTATGGATGCCAACGTGAGTGTTTTAGGCTCTAAAGAACTGCGGAATGCCGTTTTCGGCACTATGTCGCGGTGGTGTAACATCTTTTGCAAGTTGGGGAAGCATGGCGCTATAAAAGTGTAAAAATGTCGCCTCGGCAGAAAGGCGCTTGGAGAGGAAAACCGTGAACGAAACCCCAGTCAAAAAACCACATGTGGGTCTGTTTGTGACATGTTTGGTGGATTTGTTTCGCCCCAGCGTGGGCTTTTCCGCCATTGACCTTTTGGAGCACGCAGGGTGCCAAGTCTCTGTACCACCGGCACAGACCTGCTGCGGCCAGCCCGCTTACAACTCCGGCGACCGGGCGGACACGAAGGATCTGGCGCAGCAGGTTATTGCAGCCTTTGAGCAGTTTGACTTCGTGGTGGCACCATCCGGGTCCTGCGCGGCTATGGTAAAGAAGCACTACCCTTCATTGATGGGGGACGATGCGGCATGGGCCGCGCGAGCACAGGCTGTATCGGACAAGACCTTTGAACTGGTGAGTTTCCTCACGGACGTTCTTTTCGTTTCATCGCTGGATGCGCGGTTTGAGGGGTCGGTCACTTATCACGACTCATGCTCTGGCCTGCGAGAGTTGGGTATCTCGCGACAGCCCAGGAAACTTCTTTCCATGGTCGATGGAGCAGAGGTGAAGGAGATGAAGGACCCCGACGTTTGTTGCGGGTTCGGCGGCACGTTTTGCGTCAAATATTCTGACATTTCCAACAACATCGTCTCCAAAAAGACCGCCAACATAGAAGAGGCCGGGGCCGATGTGCTGGCGGCGGGCGATCTGGGATGCCTGCTCAACATGGCAGGCAAACTCTCCCGCGAAGGCAAGACCACGCAAGTACGCCATATCGCTGAAATTCTGGCAGGAAATCTGGATGCCCCGGCCATCGGGGCCCCTAAAGGTTAGGGAGGACAAGATGGCTGTCGCCAAGAAACAGGACGTTTCGCCACCGCCCACAGGCTATGAAGAAGACGGTTTCCTTTGGCACCAGGAACAGGTCGCCCTGTTGCGCGCCAAACGGTTCGACGAGTTGGACCTGGAAAATGTCATCGTGGAAATGGAAGACATGGGCAACGAGAAGAGAAACGCGCTGATGGCATCTTACCGGGTGCTGCTGATGCATTTGCTAAAGTGGGAATTTCAGCCAGAAAAACGGTTAATGTCTTGGTTTAACACTATTTATCGCGAGCGCGACAATATTGAAGACCGTCTTGACGAAAGTCCAAGTCTTAGTGGGAAACGCGAGGAGTTTTTGGACAGGACCTACACACGAGCAGCGAAAAAGGCGGCTCGGGAAACTCAACTTCCTCTTTCTACTTTTCCGTTGCGATTACCATACACCCTGGAAGAACTGGATGACCCTGATTTCTTCCCGGGCCCTGCAAAACCTGACCCGCGCGATTGAGGGAGAGCGTTTCATGAAAATCACCACCCCCGAATTCAAAGAAAATGCCGTCGAGGCCCTTTCCAACGAAACGCTGCAAAAGGCGCTTGGCACTGTGGAGAAAGGGTTTATCGGCAAGCGGCAGGCGGCGGCGGACGCGCTGCCGGAATTTGAAGCCCTGCGGGACAGTGCCAAGGCCATCAAGGACCACACGCTGGAGCATCTGGATCTTTATCTGGAAGCCTATAGCGAGAAGGTGGAAGAGGCTGGCGGGCACGTCCATTGGGCGCAGACGGCCGAAGATGCGCGCCAGATTGTTCTGGATATTTGCCGCTCGGTAAACGCCAAGACCGTCACCAAGGGCAAGTCCATGATTTCAGAGGAAATCGGGATCAATGCCCATTTGGAAGAGGCGGGGCTTATCCCCGTTGAAACGGATTTGGGTGAATACATCATCCAGCTGCGCAACGAAGCGCCCAGCCACATTATCGCGCCCGCTGTTCACGTATTGAAAGAGCAGGTGGAAGAAGACTTTCGCGCTGAGCACACCCATCTGGATGAAGACCGCAATCTGGAGGAACCGGAATCGCTCTTGAATGAGGCGCGCACGGTGCTTCGCCAGAAATTTATGGATGCGGATGTGGGTATCACCGGAGCCAACTTCCTGGTGGCGGAAACGGGCACGTCCATCATCGTCACCAATGAAGGTAATGGGGATCTGACCCAGACCCTGCCAAAGGTGCATATCGTGCTGGCCAGCATCGAAAAGATTGCGCCCACGCTGGAAGATGTGAGCCAAATTTTGCGCGTCCTGGCGCGATCTGCGACGGGGCAAGATATGTCCGTCTATACCACATTCTCCACCGGATCCCGCCGGGAAGGGGATGTGGATGGGCCTGAGGATTATCATGTGGTGCTGTTGGACAATGGCCGCACCAATATGCTGGGCACGGAATTTCAAGACATGCTGCGTTGCATCCGCTGTGGGGCCTGCATGAACCATTGCCCGGTTTACCACGCCGTGGGCGGCCACGCTTACGGCTGGGTCTATCCCGGCCCCATGGGGGCTGTGCTCACACCTTCGCTGCAGGGGGTGGAACAGGGGGGTAATTTGCCCAATGCGTCCACCTTTTGTGGGCGGTGTGAATCCGTTTGCCCCATGCGCATTCCTTTGCCCAAAATGATGCGCCACTGGCGAGAGCGAGAGTTTGAGAAGGGTTTGAACCCGGCCACACAACGGTTTGGGCTGAAGACGTGGGCCTGGTTTGCCAAGCGGCCCAAGCTCTACAATGCGGGTGCGCGGGTGGCCATGAAAGCCATGGCGATGATGGGGGGCAACAAAGGCAAAATGGCCAGCCTGCCGCTGGCTGGTGGCTGGACGAAATATCGGGATCTGCCAGCACCTGAGGGCAGCACTTTTCAGGCGCAATATGCGGCGCGCAAGAAGGCGCTGCACTGATGCAGGGGCGCGAGGCTATTCTCGGCAAAATTCGCACTCAAGTGGGCGCAGGTAAAGATGCGACCGCTCGACGGGCTGCGGTGGCCAATCGGCTCGCCAATGCCCCCAAGGGGGTGATTCCCGATCGGGGGCAAATCCCTGTGCGGGAGCGGCTAGCGCTCTTCCAAAACCGGGCAGAGGCGGTGCAAACCACGGTTGCTACCGTCTCTTCCTATGATGATGTGCCTGAGGCGGTGAGCGATTATTTGCGTCAGCGCAACCTGCCCAAACAATTGCGCATGGGTCAGGACGCGCGGCTGGACGGGGCAGACTGGTCCAAAACCCCCGCGCTGGAGCGGCGGCTGGGGCCTTCGGACGGGGATGATCTCGTGGGCCTCTCCCACGCTACGGCCGGTGTGGCGGAGACGGGGACACTGGTGCTCACCTCCAGTTCCGACAATCCCACCACAGTCAATTTCCTGCCGGAAAACCATATCGTGGTCATCGGCGCCAGCCAGGTGGCGGGGGATTATGAGACCGCGCTTGATGTGGTGCGCCAAATGAATGGCAAGGGGCGCATGCCGCGCACGGTGAACATGGTCACGGGCCCTTCCCGCTCCGGCGATATTGAGCAGAAAATTCTGCTAGGCGCCCACGGCCCCCGCTCCCTGCACATGATCGTGGTGGACGATTTGGGGGACGCTTAGTTCTTGTCAACGAAGGGTATTACGCTGGGCAAAGCCTCACCGGGCGAAGGCGTGCGCGTCTATGCCATTGGGGATGTGCATGGGTGCCGTTGGGAAATGGGCGTGATGCTGGACCTGATCGAGCAGGACCTTGCCACCAGTCCTGTAGGCGATCACCGCGTCATTTTTCTGGGCGATTATTGCGACCGGGGCCCGGATGTTTGCGGGGTGATCGACCGGCTCATGGGCCTGCAAGGCCAGGATGAGCGCATCATCTGCCTATTGGGCAATCATGACGACAAATTGCGCAAGGCCCACAAATTATTGGACCCGCGCGACTTTGCCATGTTTCTGCGCTATGGCGGCGCGGCCACGGTGGCATCCTATGGCGCAGACGCAGGCGAGTTGCAGATGCTGGAATTGCAGGGCGATGAAGAAGCGCGCAAGCGGGTGCGGGATATCGTGCGTGATGTGGTGCCCAAGACGCATTTTGAATTTATCAAAGATTTGCCGCGCAGCGTGAGCATTGGAGACTATTTCTTCTGCCATGCGGGGGTGCGTCCGGACCGGAAATTGCGGAAGCAAGACGCCGAAGACCTGATCTGGATTCGCGAGCCTTTTTTGTCCCACAAAAAGCCGTTGGAAAAGGTCGTGGTCCATGGCCATACAAGGCAAATTAAAGTGGATGTGCGCAGCAATCGCATCAATGTGGACACCAGTTGTTGTTATGGCGGTGCGCTCTCCTGCGTGGTGCTGGAGAAGAAGAAATATCGTTTTTTGCAGGTGCCAGCGCGACAACAGCACTGGGTTGCGGGCTGAGTTTGCCGCTGGCACATAAGCACTGTTGAAGTTGATGGAGGCACCCATGCGCATTGCTGTTTTGGCCATGATGGCCACCCTCACCCTTTCCGCCTGCACCAGCACCAAAACGGAAGAGGCAAAGCCTGAAGATACAAGCCTTGAGGGCGTATTGCGCCCCGCTGAACCTGCCCCTGCCGACCCTGCCGCAGCAGCGCCTCAGCCTGCATCTTAAACCTTCGTGCCCCGCTACGATTTCACCAGCCAGCGGCTGTTTGTAGACCATGACTTGCAGGCCGGCGCGCGCTTTGAGCTGGACCGAGCGCAGGCCAATTATCTTTTGAACGTGCTTCGGTTGGGGGACGGCGACCACGTTCTTCTGTTCAACGGTCGTGATGGGGAATGGCGGGCGGACCTGCTCCCATCGGGCCGAAAGAAAGCAGACCTTGAGTTGGTGAGCCAGACGCGGCCCCAGCCCACGCCCTCCGATCTCATCTACCTGTTTGCCCCACTTAAGCAGGCGCGCATGGAATATATGGTTCAAAAGGCGGTGGAGATGGGCGCGGGGGTGCTGCAACCGGTCTTCACGCAATTCACCCAGATGCGCAAACTCAACCATGATCGCATGGAAGCGCAGATCATTGAAGCGGCTGAACAATGTGGGATTTTGAGCCTGCCGGTTTTGGAAAAAGGACTGCCGCTTATGGGGGCTGTGGAGCGGCTGACTGACGAACGGCTGTTGATTTTCTGCGACGAGGGGGAAGAGAGCCAAAATCCGTTATTGCCACTGACACAAGCACCCAAAGGCAAGCCGCTAGCCATTCTGGTTGGTCCCGAAGGGGGCTTTAGCGAAGACGAGCGCAGCGCGCTTCGTGCCCTGCCCAACACCCTGACCATCCCCCTGGGGCCGCGCGTCTTGCGGGGGGATACAGCAGCGGTTGCAGCACTGGCCATCGTGCAAGCCACGCTTGGTGATTGGCATTAGCATTCGCGCTTTTCGGCAAGAGCACACGCGTTCATAGGCATTGGCATTCCGGGCGTGATTGGCATTGGCATGCGCGTTCCTCGGCATTGGCATGCCGGGCGTGATCGGCACTCAAGGGCGCTTGAAAGCGCTTGCCAATAAACTCATCTTGATAGTCATTTCTCTCTTGCGCGGCCACGGCCCGTGGCGCTAGCGATGGGGGCAACACCGATCTGGAGCCACCCTTATGGCCCGCGATACCACCAACGAAACGCCCCTCACGAACCGCACCCAATTGCTGGCCGCGCTGGAGGATGGCTGCAAGCCCAAAGACCAGTGGCGCATCGGCACGGAGCACGAGAAATTCGGCTTCTACAAGGATGATTTCTCCCCCGTGCCCTACGAGGGCGAACGGGGCATCAGGGCGCTTTTGGAAGGCATGCAAGCCAAAACGGGGTGGGAACCCATTTTGGACGCGGGCAATATTATCGGCCTTGCTGCCGATGGCCCCGGCGGTGCTATTTCGCTGGAACCGGGCGGGCAGTTTGAACTCTCCGGCGCGCCGTTGGCCACCATTCACGATACCTGCCGGGAGTCGAACAGCCACTTGCGGGATGTGCAGGAAGTGGCGGACAGATTGGGCATGGGATTCTTAGGTCTGGGCGGCAGCCCCAAATGGACGTTTGAGGAAACCCCCAAAATGCCCAAGTCGCGCTATGACATTATGCGTGCCTACATGCCCAAAGTGGGCACCCACGGCCTCGACATGATGCACCGCACCTGCACCATTCAGGTCAATCTGGATTTTGCGTCGGAAACCGATATGCGCCGCAAAATGAACGTCTCCACCAAGCTGCAACCGGTGGCCGCCGCGCTCTTCGCCAACTCGCCTTTTACGGACGGCAAGCCCAACGGGCTGCTTTCGTGGCGGGCGGAAATCTGGCGCGATACGGACAATCAGCGGGCCGGGCTACACCGGTTTCTGGTGGAAGAGGATTTGACGTTCGAGTGCTATGTGGACTGGGCGCTGGATTGCCCCATGTATTTCATCCTGCGCGATGGGGCCTATGTGGATTGCACCCACATTACCTTCCGCCAGTTTATAGAGGGCGCGCTTGAGGGTGTGGAGGCCAATGAGGGAGATTGGACGAACCATCTCGGCACCCTCTTTCCGGATGTGCGGCTGAAAAAGTTTTTGGAAATGCGGCTGGCCGATGGTGGCCCCTGGCGGCGCATCTGCGCCCTGCCCGCCTTTTGGGTCGGCCTGCTTTACGACGACGTGGCGCTGGATGAAGCCAAGGCATTGACCGATGAATTGAGCTTTGAAGACGTGGTGGCCATGCGCGATGGCGTGCCGACCCAAGGCCTAAAAGCCCCGGCAGGCAAGCGCACCGTCCACGAACTCTCCCGCGACCTGCTGGCCATCGCCCACAAGGGCCTCACCAACCGCAATCGGCTCAAAGACCTGGGCATGAACGAAACCCACTTCCTCGCCCCGCTGGACGAAGTGGTGGCGCTAGGCGAAACGCAAGCCGAACGCTTGCTAAAGCAATATGCCAGCAACTGGGACGGCGATATCGACCATATTTTCGAGGAATATGGGTATTGAGAGGGCGGCGGGAATGTCTGCTTGGAGCCCTAGCTGGACCTTAAAGTCTTTTTGCTAGAGGTCAGCAGTGGTGCCCAAAGCGGAAGTATCAGATGCTATACTGAAGTTCTGCATTAAAGTAGTCGATCAGGCCGCAACAGTATTTTTTAGTGAAGTTCTGACTATTAAGTTAGACCAAAAAACTGGGTGATTAGGCTACCATATGCCCAAATGATGGTTCCAATAATGCCGCACAAAAGTCCAATAAATCTAAGCTTCAACTTGAATTCGTGCCACTGTTTGGTCTCAATTTTTCCCGTCCTTGCAGATGCTTGATATTCGACAAAGATAGCGCTTGTCACCACTGTTGCCCCAGAACGTTCAAACCATCCATTCGTTGATCCAGCGAGATCCAGGTGTAGACTAAAACCAACCCACACCAAGCTAATAATCAGCAAGAAAGCTGACATTATTGTTCTAAGGAAGTGCCGCGCGTAGGCATGATACTCTTCAAGCCCTTCTTCACAGGATTCTCGCAGTGCCTCGTGCAAAAACTTAAGGCTATATAGAAATCTGAATTTCCAATTCGTTCAATGTTTCAATCATTTTCATGCTTATTCTCATCATGAATATCGTTACTTTCATTCCAAAGCCAGATAACCGTAAGAAGAAAACTGCTGAACCCGAATGAATTCTATCCGCGCATTGGACGTGGACCTTATCTGGGCCGATCCTCACCTCACGATGCCGAGCAATAGCTGGGCATCGCCAATTGGGTTTGATTATCGGTGAGCTTTCAGAAATTCTCACATGCATTGAGCCTGTTCCAGCAAATTCAAGCGCTTATGGGCACAACATACGAAACGCCCTTAAAATTACGTACACAGAATTTGAGGCACAATGCGTAGGAATTTTGAAGGCAGACGGTCAAAATTTCATCTAAAACAAGTTTAACGCAAATGATTATGTGTAACTAGAGCCTGCGATGAAGCTCAAGGACTATATTTTCAAGTTGAGTAGGCACCCCCATGCCTCAAAATTTCAACCCTTTAAGGATTGGGGCATCCATCGTGCGACCGGGTCGATCCCATGGTACGATGCGTACAAAAAAGTAAAGCATGATCGGAAGCAAAATTTTCATTAGCGACGCTCGAATGTTTGATTAATGCAACTGTAGCTTGTGGCATCATGTATTGGGCGCAACTAGATGGGATCTATAACGCACCGGGTGTTTCATTTCATGGAGAATTTATGTTCGCTCAATGCCCTGAACATGAATTTCGATACTCTAGACCCAAAGGAATTGACCGACCGGCTCCAGTCGCAGTGCCATATCCTTTCTGATAGCAGCTTCGCATATGTAGCTATCAGTAATTTCAATATTATGAATGTCTCAAAGGTCCGCACAGCCGCCATTGATCGCACTTCTCCAAATTCAACCCAACCTTGCCTCCCCGCACCCCATTTGCCATCCTCTCCTCACCTGCATCCCAGCGAAAGTCCGCTCCCATGAATCTTACGCAACTGCTCGTCACCCAAGACAATGTGGATCGGCTCAGCGCTCAATTCGGGCTGACTGAAGAGCAGACGTTGGAGGCCATGGCGGCGGTTATTCCGGCTTTTTCGGAGGGGTTGCAGCGGCAGGCTTCTGCGCCCCAGTCAGCAGCGTCGCTCATTCTGGCTTTGGCCAGTGGGCGGCATGGGGGTTATGCCCATGATGCGGGGCTGGCGGTGAGCGAGGCTGGCATGGCGGACGGACGCAATATTTTGGGCCATCTGTTTGGCAGCAAGGATGTGAGCCGGGGCATTGCTTCCCACGCTGCGGCCAATACGGGCATTTCGTCTTCCATCATCAAGGCCATGCTGCCGGCACTGGCCAGCATGGTGATGGGAGCTTTGTTTAAGGGGTCTACCGGCCGGGGCAGCAATGGGCTTGGGTCCATGCTGGGTCAGGCTGCTGGGGGCGGTCTGTTGGGCACGCTCATTGAGGGGTTGGCGGGCGGAATGCTGGGCCAGGCGAAGAGGTCCACCCGTAGTCGTCGCCGCACCAGCCGGTCCCGCCGCAGGCGGTCCAGCGGTGGCATGGGTCTGGAAGATATTTTGGGGCAAGTGCTGGGTGGCGGGCGCGCGGCGCAACAGCGTCCGGTGGACAGCGACCCGATCATGCCCCGCTCTCGGCGCACATCATCGCGGCGCACACAACGCCGCCAAAACCCTTCCGGCGGTCTTGGCGATTTGCTCGGCGAATTGTTGGGCGGCAACGGCACCAATAACCGCCGCCAACGGCGGGCCAACCACCAACGCACCAACCAGCGCGGCCAAGAGGGCATATTCGGCGAAATGCTCCAGCCCGGCGGTCGCACCACCCGCGAAGACATGCGCCGCACGCGCAGTGTGTTTGACGAGTTTTTGCAGGGGTAGATGCAGCTGTGAACCCACCTCCCCCGCGAGGGGAGGTCGGAGAGCCGCAGGCGATCCGGGTGGGGGGCTGGGTACTTGGGACGGTCTTCGGCGTCCAGTTATATTTGGAAATCCAGCCCCCCACCCGAAACAACAAAGTTGTTTCGACCTCCCCTCAAGGAGGAGGTTGGGACCGGCGTTTATCTCCGCGCCCACAACACCAACACATTGCCCGCCAGCACTAAGGCCAACCCCACCATGGCTAGCGGTGGGAAACCGTAGCCTTCCATCACAGCGCTGATGCACAGGGCCAGCACGGGGAAGACCACCGTGGCGTAGCCTGCCCTGCCCGCGCCGATGCGGCCCACAAGCGTCAGATAGCTCCAGAAAGCGATGACGGAGGAGACGATAGCGAGGAAAAAAAGAGAGCCGAGATAGATTGGGTCCCAGATGATGGCGAGGCTGTGTCCGCCGGCCAACGATGTCAGCCCGCTGAAGGCTGCGCCATAGGTCATGCCCCAAGCGGAGGCGGGAATGACGGGGATGGACTGGCGTTGCAGCCATGCGGAAATCTGGCTGCCCAGGCAAAAACTCAACGTGCCGCCTGTGCAAAGGGCAAGGCCGATGAGCGTGCCGCTGGCCCAATCTTGCCCGGCAATTTCCGGGGCAAACATGAGGGCGATGCCTGCAACCCCAATCAAGGCTCCCAAGATCACTGCTAAGGGCGGTTTGGTGCTGGTGAAAAGCGCTGTCAGCACAAGGGAAAACACGGAGGCCAGGGAGAACATGACCGATAAAAGGCCGGAGATGAGATAGGCGGAGGCCCAGTAATAGAGGGCAAAATTCAGGCTGAAAATGAAAACGCCCATGCCTGCAAAGGCCAAATGGAGCGAACGCTTATCGCCCTCAGGCAGGCCCTGCTTTCCCCGGGCTTTGCGCAAGGCCACCCAGGCCCACATGACAGAAGCGGCGATAACAAAGCGCCAGAACAGAGATGTGGGGACCGCAACCTCACCCACTTGGAGCGAGAGCGCGTACCAGCTGGCACTCCAGGAGAAGACCAGCACGACATAAAGCAACCAGTCGCCGAAACCCAACCCTCTCGACTGGGTTTGGCGCTGGCTGTCCATGGGAGCAGCGGCGGGTTGGGGGGCCGATGCCGTCATGGGATTTGAGAAAAACGTACCGTCATGCGGGCATGATCGGAAAAGTCAAAGTCATCGGACCCGGCTTTCAGCGCGTGCGTTTGGCGTTGAAGCGGCGGCGGGCTGCCAGCGCGCGCAAATGGAGCGCAGGGTCGCCCCGGAAGGCCAGCGCTTCGTGTACATCACCGCGGGTGATACCCATATCGGTCAAAATGAAACTTTGCTTTGTGAGCAGGCACGCCACTTCGCGGCGCTTTTGCGCACGGTGGGTGCGGCGTTTGAGATTTTTCCACACCATACGCGCCGCGTCCTGCGGGCCGGGAAAGGAGGCTGCGGTGAATAAAGTGGACTTGAAGAAGGCCATGGCTGTCGCTCCTGTTGGCGTGGTTTATGGCCTTCATATGCACCCGCCCTTGCAATCCGTCCAACGAATGGATTTGATATGATCCATCAGTTTTTGTGATGAATGGATTGTGGTCATGCACGCGCTCGATATTGACCAGTTGCGCACCTTTTTGGCGGTGGTGGAGTCCATGTCTTTCACCGCCGCTGCCGAGCGCGTGTTCAAAACCCAATCGGCGGTTTCCATGCAGATTAAACGGCTGGAAGAACAGTTGGATAAGAAACTGTTTTTGCGCCAAGGCCGCAGCGTGGCGCTGAGCCCCGATGGCCACAAATTGCTGCCCTATGCGCGCGACTTGGTGGAAAGGTCCGATGAAACACTGGCGGCATTCAATGACGATGCGCTTCGGGGCAATGTTTATCTGGGCACAGCGGATGATTATGCGGAGCGGTTTTTGCCCTCCATTCTGGCGGGCTTTTCCCGGGCCAACCCTTTGGTGGAAGTGTCGGTTGTTTGCGAAAATTCGTACCAGCTGGACCAACGCATTGCTTCAGGCGAGTTGGACATGGCGGTGGTGACCCACAATGAAGTGAGCCGCCGCAGCGAGTTGATCCGCACAGAACCGCTGCTGTGGGTTACCTCCGCCAGCCATATCGTCCACACATCCAGAGTGGTGCCGCTGGCGCTGGGGTCACCCCATTGCCTGTGGCGGGCGGCGGCTTTGAAGGCGCTGGAAGATCAGGGGGTGGAACACCGGCTGTTATATTCCAGCTATTCCGCCACGGTGGTGAGCGCAGCAGTGCTTGCTGGGTTGGCCGTGGCCGTGCTGCCGGAATCTGCCCTGCGCCCCGGCATGCGGGTGCTGGAAGGGTCGAGCCGCTTCCCGCCCCTGCCCATCTGTCAAATCGGACTGTTAAACGGTAAGCGCAGCGAGACACGGGCCACCCGGGCTTTGGCCGATCACATCCGCCAAAGCCTGAAAACCCTGCCCACCAAGGATAGCGGCACGATGGAGTTTATGATGGACCCGTTTGCCGCATCCCCCATACAGAGCGCCAAAGATTTGCGAACTGTGACCGCCGCAGAGTTGAGCTAAGATTGCCCCATGAGCGAATCGAACACCAATGCGCTGGAACTGACCGTCACCGAACTGGCGGGTAAGTTGAAGCGCACTGTGGAAGACACGTTTGGCCATGTGCGCGTGCGGGGGGAGATTTCCGGCTTTCGCGGGCCGCACTCCTCCGGCCATTGTTATTTTGCGCTGGCGGAAGGGCGAACGCGGCTGGAGGCTGTCATCTGGCGGGGCGTGGCGTCCAAGCTCAAGCATATGCCGGAAGAAGGGCTGGAGGTCATTGCGTCGGGCAAGCTGACCACCTATCCCGGCTCATCCAAATATCAAATCGTCATCGATAATCTGGAACCGGCCGGGGCCGGGGCATTGATGGCCCTGTTGGAGGAGCGGAAGCGGAAGCTGGCGGCGGAGGGTCTGTTTGCGGAGGGGCGCAAACAGCTTTTGCCCTTCATGCCCAGGATCATCGGCGTGGTCACCTCCCCCACCGGGGCGGTCATCCGCGATATTTTACACCGGCTGGCGGACCGGTTCCCCGTCCATGTGATTGTGTGGCCCGTGCGGGTGCAGGGCGAGACTTCCGGTCGTGAAGTGGCCAACGGGGTTTATCAATTGAACCAGTTTGGAGAAGGCACGCCCTTCCCCAAGCCCGATGTCATTATCGTGGCGCGGGGCGGGGGCTCCATGGAAGACCTGTGGGGCTTTAACGATGAGGCGCTGGTGCGGGCGGTGGCAGGGTCGGATATTCCGGTGATTTCTGCCGTGGGCCACGAGACCGACTGGACGCTGGTGGATTATGCGGCCGACTGGCGCGCGCCCACACCCACAGCAGCTGCGGAAAAGGCCGTGCCTGTCAAAGCCGAACTCACAGCCTACGGCGCTGATCTGACGGCCCGGTTGCGCAGCGCCATGACGCGGCTTTCCGATGACCGGCGCAAAGCGCTGCAAGCGGCCCAACGGGGCCTGCTTTCCTCCGACATGTTGCTGGCGGAACCGCGACGCCGGTTTGACGACGGGGCCTCGGCCCTGGGCCGCGCCCTTGAAGCCCGTGTATTGCGGGCATCGCGGCGCTTTGAGCAGGCCGCCATGCTGCACCGCCCATCCAGCTTGAACAATCGCATTACTCTTGCCCGGCAGCGGCTTGTGCCCCTGTCTCAGGCCCATGGACACGCCTATGGGCGCTTGCTGAACAGCCGCCGCGAACGGCTGGCGGGGGCGGCCAATCGGGTCCAATTGGACAGGCTGAGCGACCGTTTGGCGCTGTTGCGGGACCGGTTTCAGGCCCGGGCGGAGCGGGTGCAGCCAAAGCCCATTCTGGCGCAGATACAAAGCCAGCGGGAGCAGCTGGCTTGGGTGGACGCAAATCATGCCCGCGCCGTGCGCGATCTTCTTCGCCATGCCAATACGCGCTTGGACCAAGCCGAACGCCTGCGCGAAACCCTGTCCTACAAATCCGTCCTGAAACGGGGCTATGCAGTTTTGCGCGATGGGGAAAACAAGCCGGTTTCCAGCCTCAAAGACCTATCCGCCTTAAGCGGATTTGTGGTGGAAATGGCGGATGGTGAGGGTGGGGCCATGCTCACGGGTAAAAGGCCCAGTGGCGCGAAAGTGGTCAAAAAAGCCTCCAAGCCCAAATCTAAAGGCGGGGCCGGTGAGGTTAACCAAGGCCAACTTTTTTGAGGCAAAAGTCCCGATAATCGGACAATTTGCACCAATTCGATAAAACTTGAACGAAATGAACAAGGTTAGGGTGACGGTCTGGCGGCGATAGTGCACGCCACGCGGTGATTTGCAGCCATCGCGAGTTCTTCAAATCCGGCTGTGCCGGTATTTCGAAAGACCGGGCCATGACCTCCACCCTCGTTTCCATAAATGCAGCCAATGCCGCCCAAAAAGAGGTGCGCGCGCTGGAAGCACCCCTGTCCCGCTCGCAGGAGCAGGCTGTGCTGAACCAGCTAAGCGATGCGGTGGCGGTTGTGGATGTGCGGGCCGGATACGCTATTGATTTCGCCAACCCCGCCTTTCTGGATTTGGTGGATGCGCAGGGAATCGGCGGGCAAAGCCTGCCCGGTTTTTTTGACCGGGTGCAGTATCAACCGCTTTACGCCAGTCTCGGACAGGCCCGGACTTTGGGGGAGCGACAGGAGCTGCAGGTTGCCTTCCGCCGGGAAGATATGTCCCGGCAATTGCGGGTGTCGGTGACGCCCCACACCACGGCCCATTTGGTCCTGTGCATCACGGACGTGACGGATTTGGCCAACCGCGCCCATTATCTGGAAGACCGGGCCGCGCGCTTGATCGACCATGCCCATGGGCTGGAGACTTCCCGCCGGGCGCTGGAAGAGGATGTGGTGGCGCTGAGGGCAGAAGTTGCCGCCATGCAGCGCACGCTTCACTATGACACTGTGAGCGGCCTTCTGAACCGGCGGCACTTTTTGGAGCGGGGTGCAGCGGAATTCCAGCGGGCGCAACGCTATGGGCACCGGCTTTCCCTCGTGCTGCTGAACATTCAGGGCTATCGGCCCATCTTACAAGAGCACGGGCAGGATGCCGCCAATGAAGCGGTCAGCTGCGTGAGTGACCTTTGCCAGATCATGTGGCGGGCGGGCACGGATATTGGCGGGCGCACGGCAGACGATGAATTTGCGGTGCTGCTGCCCGAAACAAATTTGGCTGGCGCCCTGCATTTTGTGGAACGTGTGCGCAACCATGTGGCGGATACGCCGCTGCGGTTGCGACAGGGCATGGTGCGGTTTGGGCTTTTGGCCAGTGTGGATGTGGCGCTGGAAGAGGATACGGCGTTTATAGAGATGATGCGGCGGGCCCAGGATGGGCGGACAGCGGGGCCGGTGGGGTAGAGGGGTCAGGCTCTGGTGCCGACTTTTGGTGCCAAGTGGTAAAGAGTCGGCGCTCTCGGCATTTTCTGGATTGACGTCTGAGAGCCTCAAGGAGCTAGTGCTCTCGGCATTTGCTGCGCAATTGCCTGCCGCACTGACAGATCTTGCCCGTGATCTTTATTTTGCTTCGCAAATTGAAGTTGGTACGGCTGGAAGGAGTTGAACCATCGACCTCTGGCGCCACAAGCCAGCGCTCTAACCAACTGAGCTACAGCCGCACACTTTGCGCGATGGAAAACCATCGTGCAGCGCTTTCCTTAGGGGGAAAAACGAGGCGGGGCAAGCCCGTTTGGCGGGCAAATTGACGAACACAGCGCAATTAACCGTGCAGGGCGAAAGGCCACCGCAAGCCATGCATGCCGGTGGCCTGTGACGGCAAAACACGCTATTTACACTTTGTTAAGCCTGTCATTTGGGGGCAGACTTGGCTTGGTTTGGCGTAAATGGTGAGCAGTGACATGGCGCAAGGCGGTTATCCCTATCTCGATTTGACGGTCATGCCTGCGCTTCGGGCCCACACGGTCTCTGCGCGCGCCGCCGTTTTGTTTTCGGCTGATATGGCCACTGTATTGTGGACCAACGCCATGGGCACCGAGCTTTTGGGGGCAGACAGCACCCGCGATGCGCTGGACGGAGCCACAAGGGCCGACCGCACCATGATGCGTCAACTTTCCTACGCAGCCGAGCGCCTGAGTGGTGGTGAGACTGGAGAGAACACCGGCGACGTGGGCGGCATGATCCGCCTCAAGAGCGGTTTCAAGTCCAAACTTCTACCCTACACGCTGCGGGAGCAGGAATTGCCGGATGGGGCCAATGGGGTACTGCTCATTACCGACACCATGCGCGGTCGCAACCATGGGCTGGAGGCGCTGGCCCGGGAGACCGTGGACAGTTTGAGCGGCGAAGGTCATGGCTCGGCCCTGCTGCAAGGCGATGGATCGGTTCTCGCGGCCTCCGATACATTTGAAGCATTTGGCGTGTCTGCTGATGCCTTAACCGGCTTTTCTCGCGCCGTGGCAGGCGATGCGGATGGGCTCATCAAACAGCCCATTGAGACGGCGAAGGGCCCCCTGCCCGCAGGCATATCCAGACTGATGGACGAACCGGTGCTGGACCTGCTGATTGTGGCCGAACCCTCTTCCGACATGCTGGATGCCCAAGCGGCAACGGCCGGACCAAGCACGCCCGCGCCAGACCCCAGCGCTACGGATGCTGAAAATGAAACCACGCTTGCTGATGAGGTTATCAGCGAGCGTGATGAGGAAGAGCCACCCAAGGTTGGCGCATTCTCCAACAAGCGTTCTGCCAAACCCACGGGCAAGCAGGCGGGCATGGGCCGGTGGTATTACAAAGCCGCCGCCCTCGGCGCAGGCGCTGCCGCCGCCGGTGATGGCAATTCGGATGCTACCAGGGCGGAAACGCCCGATGGTGCTGCGGAGGCTGACGATAATACCGGCGATGGGACCGCTGAACCGATTGCCAATGAAACGCAGCAGGTCGGAAGCGAACCGACCAAAGACGCGGCTTTGCAAGATCAGACCTCTGATGCGGCCCCAGCCGTAACCACGGAAGATGAGGCCGCTGAGCAAGCAACGGATACCGCGCACAACGAAGACACAGTTGAAGCGGTCGAGGAAAAGGCCGCGGAAAACAAGGCAGCATCGATAGACCAGCCCTCCGACGATGGCAGCGCGGCGATGGAAAACGCGGCGGTTGAAAGTGTGGAAGCGCCCGACGATACCCAGCCTGTTGCCACACCATCGGCTGAAGAAGAAGCCGCTCAAGACGAGCCTGCCAGCAACAAGGCTGAGGCTGAGGCTGAGGCTGAGGCTGAGGCTGAGGCTGAGGCTGAGGCTGAGGCTGAGGCTGAGGCTGAGGCTGAGGCTGAGGCTGAGGCTGAGGCTGAGGCTGAGGAACCAATTGAAGATTCGGCCGAGGAAGACAAGCCCAAGGGGTTCTTCAGCAAAGCGGCCTCTATTGTTGTGGCGGCCGGTGCCAGCGCGGCCACTGTGGTGGTTTCCAAAAAATCAAAGTCTGATGACGAAACCACCGATGCAGCGCAAGGTGAGGGCGGCGCTTCTGAGCCGGAGAGCGCTGGAGAAGCGCTTTCGTCCGCCGAGGAAGAGGAAGTCAAAGAAGAGGTTTCCGCTGAAGAAGAGAAAATCTCTTTGTTGGTGGCCGATGAAAACAACGATGGTTTTATCGAAGCCCAAGAAGCTGAACCTGAACCAGCGCCCGAAGAAAGCTCTCCGCTTCTGGTGATGGATGAGGCGGAAGAGGCCAGCGGTTCGGTAGCACCGGCCATGGCCGCAGAAACCGATGACAGGGAAGATGACGGATTCCGCTTCACCTCCACCGCCAAGCCCGTGCGCTTTGTGTGGGAATTGGATGCCGACAATGAATTTCGCTCCGTTTCCAACGATTTGGCCAGTGCGGTGGGGCCGAAATCCGCCGATGTGGTCGGGCTGAAATGGGATGAAGCCGTGGCCCTGCGCAAGCTGGAGAACGGCGAAGAGATCACCGAACTGCTCAAACGGGGCGATACATGGTCCGGCAAAACCGTGCTGTGGCCCGTGGAGGGCACGGACCTGCGTGTGCCCATCGACATGGCGGGCCTTCCCAGCTATCGCCGCAACCGCACTTTTGACGGGTTCAACGGGTTTGGAATTGTGCGCACCGCTGACGCGGTGGTAGACCCCAATGCTGTGGGCCTCGATTTGGACGGCACTTTCGCAGACAATCATCCCGAGGGTTTCGACAAGACGTTTGAAACGCCGGATGGGGATGAGCTGGCAGAGGTGCCAGCCAATGAAACGCAAATTGAAACAGAAATTGAAGCGGCCACTGAAAGTGAAAGCGAGAGCAGTTCGCTGGCCGGCCCTGTGGGTTTTTTGGCTGCGACCCATGCGGCGGCTGCCGGTAAAATCGCCGTATCCCGACCTGCCGAGGAAAGCAGCGTTGAAGGGGATGACGCTGGCACAGCTGAAGCAAAAGCCACCGACCGTGCGCTTTCGCAGGACGAGAGAGAAACGTTTGAGGAGATCCGCGAGACCCTCAGCAGCTCCGAAGCTGATGGTGAAAACGAGGGCATTGATGAGGCTGGTTCAATCGAAGCCTTGGATGACATCAGTGAGGGTAGTGAGGCAGCTTCTCTCGCGGCCGTCCCAGCAGCAGGCGCAGGCGCGGAAGGTTCTGACCATGATGAAGAGGATGACGCCGTCATCACCCCTTCCGCCTTCGTGCGCCAGCCGGAATATGCTGACGAAGAGGAGGTTGCTGGAGAGAGTGAAGAGGCGGATGGCGACAAAGGGGACCTGCCCGAGGAGGGAGACAGCAATCCGTCCATAGCGGGCATAGCCTCCGGGGCCGCGGCGCTCGCCACAGGGGCAGCGGCGGCTCTGGGTGTTGGCCAAGGGTCAAAAGGCGATGATGCCTCTTCGGCCAAGGAAGGAACCAGTGAAGCGGAGGCTTCTGCATCCACCGAGAAGCAGGCAGTGCCCACGGATGATGGTGATGCGCTTGGGGACGCCGGTGGGTCGGAATCAGACGAAGGTGTTGAACACGCCGACGATAACAATAGGCCCGCCAGCGATAAGAATGCGCCTGTTGGCGATAACGACGCGCCTGTCGGCGGTGAGGTTGATGCAGAAGCCGCAACAGAAAAAGCCGGAGCGGCTTTGGCGGCGACCGATGGTGATGGCGATACCACACCCGGCACACGCACCATCAATACGCCGGACCACGATGTGGATACGTCCATCCTCTCCCGCCTGCCCATTCCGGTACTGGTCTACCGGGACGATGATTTGTTGTTTGGCAATGATGAGTTGTTCTCCCAAACGGGCCATGAGGATTTGCAAGCGCTGGCCAAGGCCGGTGGCGTGGATGCTTTGTTTGGGCCTTCCGGTCAGGCTAAAGGCGGGGTGATCCTGCACCGCGATGGCCAGGTTTTGCCCCTGCGCGCCCATTTGCAGCGCGTGCCGTGGGATGCGCAAAAAGCCATGCTGCTGACATTGCGCCGCGATGAGGGCGGTGATGACAACGGGGATAGCGGTTCCGGTGATCGAGGCGGGGATGATGCCGGGGGTGGGGACGACGCCGGTGATGGAAGTGGCGGTGAAGACGCCCCCCCTTCTGCCACCAACGAGAGCACGAGTAATACCGCCCCCACCGCATTGCTGCGCAATAGCGCCACGCGCGTGCGTCACAATCGCAAGGCTCCCCATCTGGGTCTCGTGGTGCCCGCCGCCGACAATGATGCAGCCGATAACGTCGCCACGGACGATGGGCCGTTTACGGGGGAGAATGAAGGCCGCAATGCGCCGGATTTTCAGCCCCCGGAACCACCCAAGCCGCAGGCTCCTGCGCTTTATGAGGAACCGGGTGACGATCCCAGTGAGAGGCCTTCCAAAGAAATCGGCCAAGATGAACTCCTGCCCGCTTTTGGCGGTCTGGAAGCCGATGATCTTCGCAGCATTCTGGACACAGCCACCGATGGTGTCATCATCCTGTCCGATGAGGGGGTGGTGCGGGCTCTGAACAAATCGGCCGAAGCCCTTTTTGATGTGAAACCGGAAGAAATCACCGAACAATCCCTCACCCGCCTGCTGGCCCCGGAAAGCCACCGGGTTGCGTTGGATTATGTGGGCGGCATGAGCAAGCCCGGTGTCGCCAGCGTGCTCAATGACGGGCGCGAGGTCATTGGACGCACGGCGAAGGGCGGGCTGATCCCCCTGTTCATGACCATCGGCAAATTGGAAAAGACGGATGCCTGCTGCGCCGTCATGCGTGACATCACCCAGTTCAAAAAAGCTGAGGAAGAGCTGACCACCGCCAAGTCGGAAGCGGAGAAAGCCAATCGCCAAAAGAGCGAGTTTTTGGCCGTCATCAGCCATGAAATTCGCACGCCGCTGAACGCCATCATCGGCTTTTCAGACATGATGATTGAAGAGCGGTTCGGGCGCATCGATAGCGACCGTTATCGCGGCTATCTGCGCGACATCAACAAGTCGGGCAATCATGTGCTGTCGCTCATCAACGACCTGCTAGACATATCCAAGATTGAATCCGGTAATCTGGAACTGGAATTTGATGCGGTGGGCCTCAACACCATCGTGTCGGAAACCGTGGCCATGGCGCAGGCGGATGCCAATAAGGAGCGGGTGATTATCCGCACCAGCCTGTCCGCCGCCGTTCCCAATGTGGTGGCGGATGAGCGCAGCCTGAAGCAGATTATCCTCAATCTGGTCTCCAACAGCATTAAATTCACCAGCCCGGGCGGTCAGGTGATCGTTTCCACTTTCTATGAAGAGGCGGGGTCCGTAGTGTTGCGGGTACGCGATACCGGCGTGGGCATGAGCGCCCAAGAGTTGGAGCGGGCCATGAAGCCCTTCCAGCAGATCTCCAGCCGCAAGAGCGAGGCCGGCAAGGGCAGCGGCCTGGGCCTGCCCCTCACCAAAGCGATGGTAGAAGCCAACCGCGCGGAATTCCACATCGAAAGCGTGCCCGATGAAGGAACGCTGGTGGAGGTGCATTTCCCCATCCAGCGGGTGCTGGCGGACCGGTAAAACCGAACTGCCCGAAAGCGCCAAAAAAAACGGCGCGATCTGGGGGATCGCGCCGGGTAAGAAAGTTAACGTGCTGTCCGTCTGAGTATGTAAACCGGGCTGACGTTGCTGGAGCAAGTGCTCCATTTACGCCGCGTTAAGGGCACATTGCCCGGCGGATGCTAAAGGGTGCTTGCCAAATTCGTTCAAATTGTAACGAAACGACCCTGTTGCGTGGCAAGGTAAACTTTGCGGTGAGACTTTGTTCACCATGCCTCTTCACGCTGTAAGAGCCTCCCGCATCCAATCCAAACCAAAGAGCATCACAAATCGCGTTTGAGATCAGCGTTTCGCTGATCGAAAGGCAGCGAATTGTGATTCAGGTTGGGTGCGGCATGCTCAGCTCGGGTAAATCCACGAATAGATCCAGCGCTTCAGGGTTGGCCAACGCCTCCTTGTTTTTCACCGGTCTGCCGTGGACCACATCGCGCACAGCAAGCTCTGTGATCTTGCCGGATTTCGTGCGCGGAATGTCTGCAACCGGCACGATGACAGCGGGAACATGGCGAGGAGATGCGCCGGTGCGAATGCGCTGGCGGATGGCTTTTTGCAAATCATCATCCAGCGTCACTCCCTCCTTCAAGCGTACGAACAGCACAACGCGGGTGTCGCTTTGCCAGATTTGGCCGATGCAGAGGGCTTCCAGCACCTCGTCCATCTGCTCCACTTGATTGTAGATTTCCGCCGTACCGATGCGCACACCGCCCGGGTTGAGGGTGGCGTCAGACCGTCCATGGATGACCATGCCACCGCGCGCTGTCCACTCGGCAAAATCCCCATGGCACCAGATGTTGTCAAAACGTTCGAAATAGGCTCCGTGATATTTCGAGCCATCCGGGTCGTTCCAGAATTTCAGCGGCATGGTGGGGAAGGGTTTGACGCACACAAGCTCCCCCTTTTCGCCCCGCACGGGTTTGGCATCATCATCCCAAACCTCCGTGGCCATGGCCAAGGCGGGGCCTTGAATTTCGCCCACATAGACAGGCTTGGAGGGCACGGCTGCCACGAAACAGGCAACAATGTCCGTGCCACCGGAGACGGAGGCCAGATGCACGTCAGCTTTGATGGCCTCATAGGTGAAGCGGAAATTTTCCGGCGCGAGGGGGGAACCGGTGGAGGCGATGGTGTGCACGGCGGAAAGGTCGTGGCTTTCCATGGGCCGCAGCCCTGCCGTGCGCACCGCATCAATGAATTTGGCGGAGGTGCCGAAAAAGGTGATCTTCTCCTGCGCCACATAGTCAAACACCACATTGCCGTCCGGGTGAAAGGGCGAGCCGTCATAGAGCATGACGGTGGCTTTCGCAGCCAATCCCGAGACCAGCCAGTTCCACATCATCCAGCCGCAGGTGGTGAAGTAGAACACCCGGTCTTCCGGCGTGATGCCGCAATGGAAACAATGTTCCTTCAAGTGCTGGAGCATCACACCCCCCTGCCCGTGGACGATGCATTTGGGTACGCCCGTGGTGCCGGATGAGAACAGAATATAGAGGGGGTGGTTGAAAGGGAGACGTTCGAAGATGGGCTCAGCCGCCTCAAACGGGGCGATGAAGGTGGGCAGGCTGACGACATTTCCCGTCAGTTCGCCCGCCATGTCATCCGCCACCCCGCGATAGGGGATGAGGATGGTCTGTTTTGCGCTCAATTGCGGAATGATCTCCGCCAGCTTTTCGCCGATGTCTATTTCCTTGCCCGCATACCAATAGCCATCGCAGGCCACAAAAAGCGTGGGCTCAATCTGGGTGAACCGGTCCAACACCCCCTGCACGCCGAAATCCGGGGAGCAGGAGGACCAAATGGCGCCCAGAGAATTGGCCGCCAACATGCAGGCGATGGTTTCGGGCACATTGGGCACCATAGCCGCTATGCGGTCGCCCGCTTGTACACCGGACGCGCGGAAAGCCTGTTGCAGGCGGCTTACGAGAGCGCGCAGATCATCCCACGTTAATTGCCGCTGCGTCCCCGTCTCGCTGCGAAAAACAATGGCTTGTTCCGGCCCGGTCCGGCGCAGCATGTTTTCAGCATAGCTGATCTTCGCGTCGGGGAAGAACTGCGCGCCGGGCATGGCAGTCGCATTTTCGATGAGCCGATCGCCCTTTTCGCCCACCACTTCGCAATAATCCCAAAGGGCGTTCCAGAACGCGGTGTTGTCGGCCACCGACCATGTGTGAAATGTATCATAGTCATCGAAGGCGGTCTCTGGCTGCCCGGCACGGGCTGCGCAATAGCGGGCGAAGGCTTGCATGGGAGAGCGGTCGATGCGCTCCGGGCTGGGTGTCCACAGGGGGGCGGTGGTGTCGGTCATGGTCTTGCGCCAAGTCTGATGCAGTTGGCCTTCTTTTTGCCCTGCCCTTGCGCCAATGCAAAGGCAATTCACCCTGGCTTACGGTTTGCGCCATGGGTGTTTTGTTTCACGGGCAATTTGGGGCATACTCTGCGCAGGGCGAGACAGGCATCGCACGGCGCGGTGCGGGGAATGAGATGGCGATAAGCTTTTCGAAATGGCTGAAATGGGGGGGCGGCGTTTGTGCCGTTTTAGTTGTGGCCATGCTGGCCATGCCCAAACTGCTCTCATCCTCCTATGTGAAAACCCGCATAAGCGAGCAATTGAGTGCCATCTCAGGCCATCCGGTGGTTTTACAGGGTGTGAGCAGCGTATCGCTCAGCCCCTATCTGTCCGTGATCTACCGCGACATCCGAATTGCCGACACGACCCCCGGAGCCACAGAGCCGCTGGTGCATGTGGAGGCCATGCGCGCCAAACTAAGCGTCTTTTCAGCCCTTTGGGGCGGGGCGCGGCTGTCGGAAATTCACCTCATCCGCCCGGAATTCAATTTCAAGATTGACCGACAGGGCACGGCCAATTTTCGCCTTGTGGGCGGCCCCCTGGCGGATCGGCTTGCCCTGCCAGCGCAAGCGGATATTCCCAATCTGTCACTGGGCACAATCACGGTGGAAGATGCCCATCTGGTTTTTGAAGATGAGCGGTCGCCAAACAATGGCCAATTGCCCAATCTTGATGCCACGGGCGTGACCGGACAGCTGAATTGGCCCTCCATTAATGGGTCCGCAGACATGAGCGGACGAGGCATTGTGCGCGGCGAATTGGTGTCTTTTTCCGCCTCCATTGAAGCTCCGCTGACCCTCATGCGCGGTGGGGTGACGCAACTTTCCGCCACAACCCAAAGCACCATCGCCGAAACCAGTTTTGACGGGTCCGTGTCGTGGGCGGAACGCACGGCGGAGGGTCAGGTGACAGCGCTTGTGCCCACGGCCACACGGTTTCTGGGTTGGTTGGGTGATCCCGTATCCCCCACCTTTTTGCCGGGCCAAATGGGCCTGGAGGGGCAGATGACCATGGCACCCGGGCGGGTGGAATTTCTCAACAGCACGTTCACCTTCAATGGCCACCGCGCCACGGGTCGCATGCTGGTGACGCAGGGGGAGGAGGAGCGGTTGAAGCTGGGCGGCACGCTGGCCTTTGACACCCTGCCCCTTGCGCCCGTGGACAAATTGTTGGCCATGAGTGGCGACGTGCAAGCCAGTGATGGCGACCTGCTGGGGTTTGATCTGGACATGCGCCTGTCTGCCAATCAGGCGGACAGTGCGCCGTTTTCCCTCACCAATCTGGCGGCAGCTGCCTATGTGCGGGGCGCCAAGGCCAGTTTTGACATTGGCCAAGCCAATTTGCTGGGGGGCACGGTTAGCGGTTCTGTGGACCTGGAAAAAGCCATCGGAACCCGGCGCATCGCCACACGCCTGGGTCTGGCCAATGTGGATTTGGAACAGTTGAGCGCCCTTTTTGGACAACCGGCCATGCGTCTTTCAGGGTCCGGTCAGGCCAACTTCAACCTGAAGGCCAGCGGACAAAACCTCGATGGGTTGCTGCGCCACCTCAACGGGGAGGTGCGCGTTGCCGCACAATCTGGTCGGGTTTTGGGTTTGAATATGGAAGCGCTGGCCCAACAGGCGGACACGGGCGGCATTGTGCAACAGGCCGAGGGGGAGACGGGGTTTGATGATTTGGACCTGCGCATTTTCGTGGCCAATGGCACCGCGTTTTTCAATCAAAGCCGCATGAGCGGGCCGGGTTTCGGTGTTCAGCTGGGCGGGCGAGCCGATGTGACCACCGGATCCATGGCGCTACGCGGCGCCGTACGATTTGGCGAAGAGACGGAGGAGCCGGAAAAACCGTTGCCGTTTTTCGTGGGCGGCTCCACCCGCCAACCCCTCATTGTGCCCCTGCCCGGTTCTGGCAAAAAAGCGCAATCACGGGCTGAAGAAGACGCTACCCAGGTGGCGACCCCAACGCAGTAACTTACCTCTTCACCTCGGCGCGCAAACCAAAAACCTCCTGGGGTTGATGGACCCCCTTCAAACAGCGCTCTCCCATGGAAACCCAGCGATCTTCCGTCGCCTGTGCCAGTTCGCGGGTGGTGAGTACGCGCACGTTGAGGTCTTTAGTGAGGCTTTCAATACGCTCGGCCTGATTGATGGTGGGGCCGATGACGGAAAAGGCCAGGCGGCTGGGCACGCCAATATTGCCAAACATGAGCGGCCCACAGTTCAACCCGATGCCATAGCGAAAAGTCTGCTTGCCCGCCGCCTCCCGCTGGGCGTTGATTCGCTCGCCTTCTTTCAATGTGTCTTCCAGCGCCAGCGTGGCGCAGCGGATCGCCTGTTGGCGCACTTTCTCACTGTCATAAGGAAAGATGGCGAGGACAGCATCGCCGATGAAATCCAGCACCTCGCCCCCATGGGCGATGGCGGGGGCGGCGGTGCATTCAAAATAGTCGTTGAGCAGTTCCAAAAAATCCGTGGGGGCCATGGCTTCGGCCAAGGCGGTGGAATTACGCATATCGGCATACCAAACCACCGCCTGCGTCTCTCGCCCGTCCCCCAGTTTGATGGCCCCGTCCAGCACTTCGCTGCCCGCGTGGCGGCCCAGATAAGTTTCGGTTATGTTTACCGAAATGCGCTTTTGAACCCCGGTCTTCACCGCTGTTGCAAAACGGCGCTGAATTTTTTGCAAGGCCCGGATGTCATCTTCCGAAAAGCCGTTTTGGCGTTTGGAGGACCAGGAGACGAAAATACCCGAATCCATGCGCGTGTTGCGCACGGCGGTGGAATGAAAAGCCGTGCTGTTAAGGAAATAGTCGGTGAAACCTTCCGCTGCAAAATCCTTCACCACCGGAAAGTCCAGCAGCGCATTTTCACCCACCAGCTTGCGGCGCACAAAGTCCAGCCCATTGCTCATGATAAATTCATAGGGACTGGCGAGCCACTCCGGGGAGACATCATCGCGGTGGCTGAATTGCTCCATCTGCAATTCTTCATGGAGGTTCCACAGCACCGTTTCCGCCTGAAACAGCGGGTGGAGCGTGGGCCAGAGGAGACGGGCACGGTTGAGCGGTATGCCAGCGGAATAGAGCCGACAGCATAATTGCTTGAAAATTTCGGTGACTTCCGGCTCCGCCAAAGCCTGGTCGATCAGCCATTCGCCGATTTCATTGATGATGGCATTGTCGGCCATGGGTATCTTTCACGAAGGTTCGGCGTGCGATGAATGTCATAGCGGGGAACGCCGTTTTCAAGACGTTTGAAGCGCCAGTTGTTGCGCCCGCTGGCGGCGCACTTCCTGCCGCTTGATGGAGAGGGAGGCGATGATGACACCGATGGCCACCGCCGCCACCAGCACGGTGCAGACGGCATTAATCTCCGGCGTTACCCCCAGCCGCACCTGAGAGAAGATTTTCATGGGCAATGTGGTCGCCCCGGGGCCGGAATTGAACTGGGCGATCACCAAATCATCCAGCGACAGGGTGAAAGCCAGCATCCAACCGGCAAAAACGGCGGGGGCGATGAGGGGCAAGGTGACGGTGAAAAACGCTTTGGCTGGCGTGGCGCCCAGATCGAGTGCGGCTTCCTCCAAGGAGCGGTCAAAACCGGCCAGTCTCGCTTGAACCACCACAGCCACAAAACACATGGAAAAGGTGATGTGGGCCAAAATGACGGTGGTGATGCCCCGATCCATGCCAATGGCCACGAAGAGCAGCAGCAGGGAAAGCCCAG
This sequence comes from Pseudomonadota bacterium, assembly GCA_039198355.1. GTDB lineage: Bacteria > Pseudomonadota > Alphaproteobacteria > Rhizobiales > Rhizobiaceae > Pseudahrensia. Next base: position 89,008 of record JBCCTO010000004.1, on the reverse strand, counting down.
TGATGACCTCCGGCATCACGAGCGGGGCGTAGATCATGCCGGAAAATAGGAACCGCCCGCGAAAGCGGGTGAGCCTCGTTAATGCCATGGCAGCCATGGTGCCCAATACGGTGGCGGTGGTGGCGGAGATGAAGGCAACCCGCAGCGTCACCCAACCCGCATTCACCAGCGCTTCATTGGCGAAGGCCTCCGCATACCATTTGGTGGAGAAGCCCGCCCATACGGTCACCAGTTTGGAAGCGTTGAACGAGTAGATTATCAACAGCACGATAGGGATGTAGAGAAAGGCAAAGCCCAAGACGACCGATGTAATGTTGAAGCCGTTCCAGCTGCGCGTCATCGTCCCGCCTCCGCAACAGCCGTCCACCTGCGGTGGACCGCTATTGCTATTTGTTTGCGCTCACGCTGTCGGCCTACCCTTATCAGGGCAGTCCTTCGCTGCGCGTGCGCGGCAAACGATTGCCGGGCGGCTCTTCGCCGCCAGAGCGCTTCGTAAAGGATCAAATGTTTCGCTATTTCTTTCACTATCCGCGCTCCCTAGCTTTTGCCTCGGACCGCTGGAATAGCATGATCGGGACAATCAGGATCAGCAGCAGCACGATGGCCACAGCAGAGGAGACAGGCCAGTCGCGGTTTTGAAAAAACTCGTCATACATGACGCGGCCGATCATCAGCGTGTCTGACCCACCCAACAAAGACGGAATGACGAATTCACCCACCGCCGGAATGAAAACCAGGAAGCTGCCTGCGATGACGCCGGGCAAAGAGAGGGGCCAAGTGATGGTCCAAAACGCCTTGATGCGGGATGCGCCGAGATCGGCGGCGGCTTCCAACAGCGTGTGGTCCTGCTTTTCGAGATTGGCGTAGAGGGGCAGCACCATGAAGGGCAGATAGGAATAAACGATGCCGATATAGACGGCGATGTTCGTGTTCAGCAGGGTCAGCGGTTCGCTGATGAGGTTGATGGACAGCAGGAGTTGGTTCAGCAGACCTTCTTTTTTGAGAATGCCGATCCAAGCGTAAACGCGGATGAGGAAGGACGTCCAAAAGGGCAGGATAACCAGCATCAATAGCACAGGGCGCAGATTGCGCGGGGCGCGGGCCATGCCGAGCGCCAGGGGGTAGCCGATCAGCAGCGTGATAAAGGTGGCGATGGCCGCAATTTGCAGGCTGGAGAGATAGCTTTTCCAATAAAGCGCATCCTCCGTGAGGAAGGTGTAATTGGCGATGGAAAAGGCTTTCAGCGCGCCCCACCAACCGGCAATGCCATCCGCCCAGTCAAAGGTGGGACTGTAGGGGGGCTGGGCGATGGCCGGTTCGGACAGCGAGATTTTGCCCACCAGCACGAAGGGTGCCAGAAAGAAGATGAGCAGCCAGATATAGGGCAGCCAGACGATGACCCGATTGGTGATCGTACGGTTCATCTGGGGAGAACCAGACAGTCATCGGGATGGCAGGTGAGCCAGACCCGCTCTTCCCAAGTTATCGGCACTTCCCCGGCACTGTGGCGGTTCAGCTTGGAGGCTTTGACGAAGGCCCCATTATCCAGCTTGACCTTGTAGGTGGTCAGATCGCCCATGTAGGCGATATCCCACACCTCCCCCTCAACCGCATTGTGAGCGTTGGCCGGTTTGTCCCGGGCAATTTCCACCTTTTCCGGGCGGGTGGCGAACCAGACGGTTTGGCCCTGTTGATGGCCGGTATCCGCGGTGACGGTGAAACCGCTGCCATCGGTGCCTTCGAGCGAGATAGTACCGCCATTTACGCCACCGACGGTGGCCTCAATCAGATTTATGTCGCCCAAAAAGTCGGCCACATAGGCGTTGGAGGGGCGCTCATACATGGTGACGGGTGGGTCGATCTGGACGATGCGGCCCTGTTCCATGACGGCGATGCGGTCCGCCACCGTCATGGCCTCCCCCTGATCGTGAGTCACGATCATAAAGGTGATGCCAAGGCGTTCCTGCAAATCGGTGAGTTCAAACTGGGTTTCTTCGCGCAATTTGCGGTCCAGCGCGCCCAGCGGTTCGTCCAGCAGTAGCAGTTTGGGCTGTTTGGCCAAGGCGCGGGCGAGGGCCACGCGCTGGCGCTGGCCGCCGGACAGCTGGTCCGGCTTGCGGGTGCCGAAATCCTGCAATTTCACCAGCGCGAGCATTTCATCCACGCGGGTTTCCATATCCGCCTTGGCCATGCCGTCCTGCTTCAGCCCATAGGTGATATTCGCCCGCACATTCATGTGGGGGAACAGGGCGTAGGACTGGAACATCATGTTTACGGGGCGACGATAAGGGGGCGTGTCGGCAAGATTCTCGCCCGCCAGATAGACCTCCCCTTCCGTAACAGTTTCGAACCCCGCTAGCATGCGCATAAGCGTGGTCTTGCCGCAGCCGGACGGGCCAAGCAGGGCGAAGAATTCGCGCTCGTAAATGGAGAGGGACAGATCATCCACCGCCGTCACCGCGCCGTAGCGCTTGGTGACGTTGCGAAACTCAATGAAGGGTTTGGCGGTGGGGTCTTCCCACGGCGCAAATTTTTGGCGGAAGCTGGCGGGATGGGTGGTCATGATATTGGTCCCCTCACCACCAATTCTGCTCCCACCTTATACACGTCATAGTCCGGCTTGACCGGCCTATCTCCAAAGACTTCGGGAGATCCGCCGATCAAGTCGGCGGATGACGGAGCCAACGGGCGCCCCCTACTGCCCCGTTTTCACCTTGGTCCAGGCGCGGGTGAGCGTGCGCTGTTCGCGGGGGCCCCAGGGGGTTGTGACGTAGAGTTTGCCCAGCGTTTCCGCATCGGGGTAAATAGCCGGGTCGCCGGTGATGTCCTTTTCCAGCATGGGCTGGGAGGTTTTGTTGCCATTGGCGTAATAGACGTAGTTGGACGCCTTGGCGATGACTTCCGGCTTCATGATGTAGTTGAGGAATTCGTGGGCCTCATCCACGTTTTTGGCGTCGGCGGGAATGGCCATCTGGTCAAACCACATGAGCGCGCCTTCCTTAGGAATAGCATAGCCCACTTCCACACCCGCCTTGGCTTCCGATGCCCGGTCACGGGCCTGGAACACGTCGCCAGACCAGCCGATGGCCAGGCAAATGTCGCCATTGGCGAGGCCGTTGATATATTCCGACGAATTAAACTTTTGAACGTTCGCGCGCACTTGGGAGAGCAATTCCTCCGCAGCGGCCACGTCTTCCGCCTTTTTGCTGTCGGCGGGCTTGCCCAAATAGTTCAGCGCGGCTGGCACGATTTCCTGCGGGGCATCCAGAAAATGAACACCGCAGTCTTTGAACTTGGCCAGTTTTTCCGGGTCGAAAACCACGTCCCATGAGTCGATGGGGCCGCCCAAACGCTCCTGCGCGGCTTTGGTGTTGAAGCCTATTCCCGTGGTGCCCCACATGTAGTTGATGGAGAATTTCTGGCCGGGGTCATAGACCTCCGTGCGCCCCTTCACTTCGTCCCACAGGTGTTTGGCATTGGGCAGTTTGGATTTATCCAATTCCTGAAACACACCAGCCTGAATTTGCCGGGCAAGGAACGTGGCGGAGGGGACCACCACATCGTAACCGGTGCCACCGGCCAGCAATTTGGTTTCCAGAATTTCGTTGGAATCAAACACGTCATAGACGACCTTGATGCCCGTCTCCTTTGTGAAATCCTTGAGGATTTCTTCGTCGATATAGTCAGACCAATTGTAAACATTCACCACGCGCTCTTGTGCCATGGCGTTGGCCGTTAGGGCTGTGAGGGCGGCGGTGGCCAGCAGGGTTTTGAGAGTGTTTTTCATGGGGGAGCAGCCTCTTGGAGGGTGACAATTTTCACAAGCCTAAGCAGCGCTTGGCCCGTTTGCAAACACTAATGAGGCTCACAAAAAGCTGTTCAATTCGAAGGCGGAAATGTCGCCTGCGAAGCCTTCAATTTCTGCCTGTTTGATGGCGGCAAGGGCCTTTTGCATGTCTGCCCCAAGGGCGCGGGTGATGAAACTGGAATGTTCAAACAATGCCAAAGCCTCCCGTTGGGTGACGGGCAGGGAAACGCCCCGGTTTGGGGTGGCCTCATCATAGGCATTGCCCACCAGTTCTGGCGGTGGGGCCTCGCCCTTTTCCATACCGTCCATCATGGCGGTGAGCAGGCAGGCGAGCACGAGATAAGGGTTGGCATCCGCGCCGGAGACGCGGTGTTCCACCCGCTTGGCCTTGTCAGGCGCGGCGGGCAGGCGCACGGCCACAGAGCGGTTGTTTTCACCCCAGTTTACCCGCGTGGGCGCATAGGAGCCGGGGGCCATGCGGCGAAAGCCGTTATGGGTGTTGATGAAGACCAGCGTGGCGTCGGCCATTGTGTCGAGCAGGCCAGCGACTGCATGATGCTGGCGGGTGGTGCCCTCTTCACTGCTGAAGATATTGGCACCGGCTTCGTTCAGCATGGAAATATGCACATGCATGCCATTGCCCGGCTGGCCTGCCTGGGGTTTGGCCATAAAAGAGGCTATGAGGCCATGGGCGCGGGCCGCTTCCCGCACGATGCGCTTGAGCAGGATCACATCGTCAGCAGCGCGCACGGCATCGGCCCGGTGGTTGAGATTGATTTCAAACTGCCCGGGGCCGGCCTCTTTGACGATCGTATCAATGGGCAGGTCCGCCCATTGCGCCGCCTGCCGGATGGTGGCGAAGACGGGTAAATTTTCAGCCAGCGATTCAAGCCCATACATGAATTGGGCATCGGGCATGTCATCTAGGCCCACCGGGACGATGCCGCCATCTTGCGCACGGGTGAAAAGGTGGAATTCCAATTCAAAAGCGCAGACCGGGATGAGGCTTTGCGCTGTGCAGCGCTCCAGAGCGTTTTCCAAAACGGTGCGGGCGCAAGTGCCGAAGGGGGTGTGGTCCGGCCTTTGCATTTGCAGCAGGACTTGAGCATTGGTGGCGGTTGCAGAAAGCTCCGCCAGGCCCTCCCCGCCCCAAGGAACCGCCGTCAGCGTGTGAGGCACCGCCTTGCAAAACCCATCCAGGTCCCCGCTTTCAATATGCAAGCCCGTGGCCGCCACTTCATTGCCCCAAATATCGAGACCGTGGAGCGAAAGGGGGAAATTCACACCCTCAGCAAAGGCCTTTTCCAGCGTTTCTACAGGCGCCCATTTACCCCGAACAATGCCGGAAGGGTCCACGAGAACGAGTTCCACATGGGTGACGTTGGGGTGGGCGGTGAGGAAGGTTTGGAGGTTGGGCACTTGAATGAAAGCCGCGGATAAACAATCCGGCCTTATAGCCTTATTTCAAAACCCAAAACAAACTCCCTCATCCTCGGCGCATGCCGGGGATCCATTCCGCTAGACCAGAGGCGTTTTCAGCTTGGCGGAATGGATTGCCGGGACAAGCCCAGCAATGAGGAGAGTTAGACGTGTCGCGAGTGCATCCGGCATTTGGCTTTGCCAAAGGCCTGTCGCACTTCCGCGAAAACGCGGGGCATTCTCACTACAATTGCGACGCAATCCGCGAAATCGCATGCTGATACGCGGTGGACTCATTCCAAGAATTCAGCACGCGGAAATTGCGGGAGCCGGGGGCGTAAGAACCGCCGCGCTGCCAGCCGTTGGATTGCAGGTAATAGGCGGCAGAAGCCAGCGCATCGCGGGAGGAGCGGATCAGGTCGCGGCGGCCATTACCATCCCCATCACGGGCATAGGTGAGATAGTTTTTGGCGAGAAACTGCACCTGACCCAATTCACCATGGGCGGCACCGCGCATTTTGGAGCGGGGAATCCAGCCCTTGTCGAGAATTTTCAGCGCAGCCACCAGGTTGGGGCGAAACAGGCCGGGCCGACGGCAATCGTGGGACAGGGAGGCCAGGGCGTTGATTGTATCAATGCGGCCCGTGAAACCGCCAAAGCCGGTTTCCTTGCCCCAGATTGCCACAAGCACCTCTTTAGGCACACCATATTTGCGCTCAATGCCCCGCAGCCAACCAGCATTGCGGCGCACGCGGGCGCGCACATTGTTGATGCCACCCATGTTTTTCACGATACGGCGGTAATAGCGGTCGATATTAGCCTTTGTGCGCCCGGCTTTTTTGAACGAGCGGGCCTGCCGTTTGTCATAGGCGATAACTTTGGTGAGATATTTGGCCCCGGCGAGGGCCTGCAAACCCTTGCGGCCCACACCATTGGCCCGGGCTGTTTTGGCAAAGTCCTGCTTGAAGGCTTCAAACCCGTTGGCATTGTTGCTGCATTTGGCGAGCACGGGCGTGGCCAGCATGGCGGAAGCGACGGCGGCCACCAGAAGTGTTTTGATGCGTTTCATGTCATCCTCATTTGGGTTCAGCACTGGGCAAATGAACGGTGCTGACAGGGTGGGCGATGGGGCACGGCACCCCCAACTTTAGCCGTGCCGGGAAAATAGGCGAGTGGCAGTGATTCTGCCTCCACAGCGCCATGGAATCGCGCCGGATTTAAGAAAACGTTTACGATTTCCGCACGAGCGCCTCGAATCTCACCAGCATTGTGGCTAATTTGCACTGGATGGGCCTTGATGTTGGTTTCCCATCGCCGTCAAGCAACAATAACGGGGTCGATGGGCTTGTTTGGCCCGCCCATGGCCAGTTCCACAAACCTTGCGATTTGCAAAAGGCCTGCCTCATCGCGGGGCTTGCCAATCAGTTGCAGCCCCACGGGCATGCCCTCGTGAAATCCCGCGGGCACGGATAGGGCTGGCAGGCCGGTGACGGTGGCAAGAAACGAAAAGCGTAGCCAGTCCATGTAATGGGGCAGTTTTTCTCCGCCAATTTCATCCACCCACTCCACGCTTTGGTCTTTTGCCATGCAGCCCACGACCGGCAGGGCGAGAGCATCGAAATGGTCGAACAGGGCGAGCATTTCCCGGTAGAGGCGGGAGCGCATGGTCTGGGCGCGGAAGATGCGGTCGGCCTCCATGTCCAAACCAAACTGCGTATTCTCTTCCAGCGTCTTTTTGAAATGGGGCCGCACGCCCGGTGGCAGTGCGGCCACTCCCACAGCCCACATCATGCCCCGCAGGGTGTGGTAGGTTTCATAGAGGCCGGTGGTGTCGGGCTTCACTTCCTGCACCACAGCGCCCTGCCCTGCCAAGGTTTTCATAGCTGTCGCCAGATGGTTCGCCATGTCGGCATCCACTGGGCAAAAGCCGTTCAAGTCCGGCGCAAAAGCGATGCGTGGCTTTTGCGGTACCTGTTTGACGATTTCGAAATAGGGTCTCTCCGGTGCCGGATAGGAGGTGGGGAAGCGCGGTTCAAAACCGGCCATGGCATCCAGAAACAGGGCACAATCGGTGACGGAGCGGGCCATGGGGCCTTGGGCCCCTTCGATCATAAAGGCCGCATCGGGCCCGCTGCCCCCTGCCCGGCCCGGCGACGGTCGAAGGCCCACAATGCCGTTATAGGCCGCCGGGGTGCGCAGGGAGCCGCCATGGTCTGACCCGTGGGAAAGCCATACTTGGCCCGTTGCCAAACCAGCCGCCGCACCACCCGAAGACCCGGCCGCGTTTTTGCGTGTATCCCAGGGGTTGAAGGTTGCCCCAAACACGTCATTGAACGTGTTACCCCCCGCGCCCAGTTCGGGCGTGTTGGTTTTGCCCACCACAATGCCGCCCCGCGCTTCCAACCGCTCCACCAAAGGGTCCGAGGCTTTCGGAATGAAATTCTCCAAACCCTTGGTGCCGAACGTGGTGCGCACGCCCTTCACGGTGGTCAGGTCTTTAATGGCCAAAGGCAGTCCGGCCAGATAGGCGGGATGGTCCGCCTCAGCGTCGAACGTTGCTTTAGCAGCCCTGTCCCAACAGGTGGTGGGCATGGCATTGATGGCGGGCTCGGTCGCCTCCACCCTCTGGCGGGCGGCCTCCAGCAATTCGGCGGGGTTGACTTCGCCTTTGCGCAGCAGGTGAACCACTTCATGGGCCTCAAGGGCGCAGACGTCGGGGCCGGTGTAAGAGAGAGTGCTCATAGCTGTATTTCCGTTACGGGCCTTCGATTTGTTCACACACCTATACAACAAAAAACCGTCATAGGCCGACTTGATCGGCCTACCTCCCGGCGTTTTAGCATTGCAAACATCGTATGGAGATCCGCCGACCATATCGGCGGATGACGCGCGTGAATTGGGCTTTTGGATGGCCAAGGCTTGGACATAAACCTCAACTCAACCCATACGCCCCGAAGCCTTGTGTCAACTCATCCAGACCCAGTGGCTTTGTAAGCGGCGGGGCGGAGCGGGTGAGGCAGTCTTCTCGCTCGCATAAACGGCATGAAGGGCCGATGGCGACGGGGGGCTGCTTTTCCAAGTCGGGCAGCAGGCGGGCATGGGCGATGGTGCGGGCGTGTTGATCGTCCTGTTCCACAAAAACGGTGCCGCGCAGGGGCACAGCGTCAGACTTAGCGGCCATGATGGTTTTGGCATAGCTGTCCTCCAGGCCCAACAACACCGCAGTGCGAATGGGGCGGGCATTGGTGGCGGTCTGGGGGCCGTCCACGGTGGAGGACATGGTGAGATAAACGTCACCCTCCATGGTCATCACCCGTTCGGTGAGCAATTCTCCCGCCCGCTCAAAAGCCGCGTGGAGCGCCAGCTTTGGGCAATTGCCGCCAAATTGCGCGGTGGGAAACCCCCTCGCGCCCAGACGGCGCAGCACATTGCCCGCCTGATCCACCTGCATCATGAAAAATTGCTGGCTGGCGCGGCGGCCGCCACTCCTGTCCTGCAAGGAGACCAACCGTTCCGCCACTTGGGCAAAGCTGGCCTCAAAGCGGGTGGTGAGCAGGCCCAGATCCGTCTTCACCCGTTCTGCCGTGCGCTGGAAACGGTCATAGGGCATGAGCACGGCCAGCGCTGCGTACCGGGCCAGTTCCGTGCGGGTGAGCCGTTTGGCTTCATCGCCCTCAATGCCCAGCAGGGCCACTTCTTCGTTCAGCACTTCCCCTTCCCGCAGCAAAACCAGTTCTTGGGCCAGCAATTCCGCCCGCTCCCACCGGGGCAGGCGTTCTGACAGGAACAGGCGGCGGGAGTGCCGGTCAAACCGCCGCCGCCACACGGGCATGGTTTCCACCGGCAACACTTGCACAGAAACGCCGTGGTCTGCCCGCAGCAGGCCATAAAGGGCGGCCATGCGGCCGGAATAGGTTTGCAGGGCTTCGCCAATGCGTTCCGCCGCCCGCTCCAAAGCGGGGAAACACCAAGGCAGCGCCTCCAATTGCTGGCGCACCTGCTCCAGTGGCATGGGCGGCATGGTCTGGTTTTCTTGGCCCGCGCTCGCCCCCTCACTGCGCATGAGGCGGGACAGATCGCTCAGCCTGGCCTGTTGTTCCCGATAGCCCCGGTACAGTTTCACCACGCCCTGGGTCACATTAGGCGTGCCCTCGCACAATTCCATCAACTCGCCATTGCCCGGCAATTCGCCTGATAGGAGCGGGTCCATGAAAACTTCCCGTAGAGAAGCCACGGCGGCAGCGGCATCATCGCCCTGCAACTCTTCTTCATCCACCTCAAAGGTCGTCACCAGTTTCATGACTAGGGACGGCGTGACCGGCCGCTGATTGCGCTCAATAAGGTTGAGATAGGAGGGGGATATATCCAATGCCTCTGCCATGGCCGTCTGTGTCAGCGCCAAGCGGGTACGGATGCGGCGGACCCGCGGCCCGGCAAAAATCTTGTTCTTGGCCATATTTTCCCTGCTGAGGCACTTCTTTGGTCTAAATTCTATGACAATTTTTACAAAAGGCGAGAATGAAACTGTAAATTGCCACACAAGAAATTGAAATTTTTGACGTTGGGTGCAGAAACAGGGTGAAATTGCCGTTTTTACCGGCCATATAGCTCGGGCGCTGAGGAAATTGGCCCTAAAGAACGTTTACAATTTTCACAGAGCCCGGCGTCAAATGTCGGTCACACAAACACAAAGAGGAATTTGCCATGTCGGACTCCGCCACGCCCATCAAAAAAGCAAAAGAACGCGCTGCCAGCCTTTCCAGCGACCGCCAGTCCGCCGTGAATCAGGATCAGGAAAGCGCCATTCGCCAGCTGGCCAATGATCTGCACCGCCTCAACCACGCCGTCATGCGCGCTGTTGAAGCCGGTGTGTCCGTCGAACTCGTCCGCTCCGCCCGCCACCATGGCGGTGACGGCAACTGGGGCGACATGATGGTGCCGGTTATCGTCAAAGGGTGACGATAACCGATTCCGTTTGCCCTCACGCTGTCGCGGCTTTGCCGCTGCGCTCCGGGAGGGCGGCCCAGCTGGAGCCGGGCGGGCTTGCCCGCCTTCGATCTTAAGGATCGGAGCCTGAATTTGCCCTCGCCGCTTCGCTGCTAGGGCAAGCTCAAACGATGACCGGTGGGTTTGCCCGCCTATCGTCTTAAAGATTTGCGTGACGCCAATCTTTAGAATGTCTTTTGAAGACGAAGAAACTGGACTGCGCGGAAAGTACAGCGCGGTCCTTCAACAGGGAGGAAAGACCCATGTCCTACATTGAAGATATCCACGCCATGTCCGATCTGGTGGCGAAAAACGGCGCGAGCTGGAGTGCCATCAACCCCGAATATGTGGCCCGCATGCGCGCCCAAAACCGGTTCAAAACCGGCCTCGACATTGCCCGCTACACCGCTGGCATCATGCGCAAAGACATGGCCGCTTATGACGCCGATCCTTCTAAATACACCCAATCTCTGGGTTGCTGGCACGGCTTTATCGGCCAGCAAAAAATGATCTCGGTGAAGAAACACTTCAACACCACTGACCGCACCTATCTCTACCTTTCCGGCTGGATGATCGCGGCCCTGCGCTCCGAATTCGGCCCCCTGCCCGACCAGTCCATGCACGAAAAAACATCCGTGCCCGCGCTGATCGAAGAGCTTTACACCTTCCTGCGCCAAGCGGATGCCCGCGAGTTGGGCGGCCTGTTCCGCCAGCTGGACGATGCCCGCACTAAAGGCGACGAAGTGGCCGCTGCCCGCATCCAAAAAGAGATCGACGAGCATCAGACCCACGTTGTGCCAATCATCGCCGACATCGACGCCGGGTTCGGCAACGAAGAAGCCACCTATCTGCTGGCCAAAAAGCTCATCGAAGCTGGTGCCTGCTGCCTGCAAATCGAAAACCAGGTTTCCGACGAAAAGCAGTGCGGCCACCAGGACGGTAAAGTGACCGTGCCCCATGAAGACTTCTTGGCCAAAGTGCGCGCTGTGCGTTACGCCTTTTTGGAGCTGGGCGTGGAAGACGGCATCATCGTCACCCGCACTGACTCCCTAGGTGCCGGTCTCACCAAGCAGATCGCCTATTCCGCCAAAGAGGGCGACCTGGGCGACCAGTACAACGCGTTCATCGAAGCCGAAGAGGTCAGCGTTGACGAAATTACGCCCGCTGATGTGATCCTGAAGCGCGACGGCAAGCTGATGCGCGCCAAGCGCCTGCCTTCCAACCTGTTTGAGTTCAAAAAAGGCACGGGCGTTGACCGCGTGGTGCTGGACTGCGTGACCTCCTTGCAAAACGGCGCTGATCTGCTCTGGATCGAAACCGAAAAGCCCCACGTGGGCCAGATCGCTGAAATGGTGGACCGCATCCGCGAGCAGGTGCCCAACGCCAAACTTGTCTACAACAACTCGCCTTCCTTCAACTGGACCCTCAACTTCCGTCAGCAAATCTTTGATGCTTGGGAAGAGGCCGGCAAAGACACGTCCGCCTACGATCGGGCTGACCTGATGAATGCGAAATATGACGATACCGAACTGGCTGCCGAAGCGGATGACAAAATCCGTACCTTCCAGGCCGATGGTTCCAAGCGTGCCGGTATCTTCCACCACCTCATCACCCTACCCACCTATCACACCGCGGCCCTGTCCACAGACAATCTCGCCAAGGAATATTTCGGCGAAGCCGGGATGCTGGGCTATGTGAAAGGCGTGCAGCGTCAGGAAATTCGCCAGGGCATCGCCTGCGTGAAGCACCAGAACATGGCCGGTTCCGACATGGGCGACGACCACAAGGAATACTTCTCCGGCGACGCCGCCCTCAAGGCCTCCGGCGAAGACAACACGATGAACCAGTTCGGCTAAAGCCGAGGGGGAACCAGTTCGGCTAATGCCGAGGGGGAACCAGTTCGGCTAATGCCGAGGGGGAACCAGTTTGGGTAAGCCAAACTAAAGCGGGCTGCTTCCTCCCAGCGGCCCGCTTTTATGATCCGCCCAGCATCGCTTCCTAAGCCGGGCAGATGAAAGAAACGGCCCCGATGTGCAAACATCGGGGCCGTTTTCTTAAGGACTGCGCATTCAAGCTGGATCGAAAATTGTCTTTTCTCGCCCCCTTAGCGTGTCCATCTGCGATGGAATCGCTTGAAGTTTTCCGCGCTAACGCTGTCAACCCTTCGGCTTTAACTGCCCGGGCGCAACAAATCCTTGCCAGGTGGCTGTTCGCCCGCCGAGCGTTTAACGCGAAGCGTAACACGCCCTAAGGTGCTGTTCTCGAACGCATTTTTTGAGGCATCCCTTTTTCGCATAGAATGCGCGGTGATCTTGTAAGACGTGCTCACTCAGCCGCGTAGGACCGAGCTTCTTTTAAAATCTCAACCATGCGAACAACGGCAAATTCAGCGCCCCGCTCCCAAGCCCGCTGCAAATAAACACCGCCAGCCACATCGGCATAAGGGGAGGAAGATGTCTCAATTTCAGTGCGCAATCGCTTTTCTATTTTTTGAATATCCACGGTTGGCCCTCAAATTCAAAGACCAGTTCATGGTGACATACCCCGTTTGCTCGCAGTGAGCACAATCACACAGCAGCGCAATGTTTCGGGGCGTTGTTGGCTAGAATGCGTAGGCCCAATCCAACGCGATGAGCCCTACTCTTTCTACGGCCGAATATTAATTGATTATAAAAATCTTGTTTGACGCGGCACGAGGATCAAACGAAACGGTTTTTGACCAAATGATAAAATAGTCGAGCCGCTCGTGTGGTATTTTGACAAATTTTTACCTTATAAATCAGCACTAATTTTCATAATATTACCGTCAGCAGCCCGAGTGCTGCTTGTTGGAACCAGATATTTCAGGTGCAAATAAATTGTACAGCATGAGAATCTCATGAGTTCATCAAGGTAACAATATTTAGATTTTCCTTGGCGGGGGGCAAAATTATGAAATACGGGAACCGCGGAAATTTTTCCGAACAGTACGGCTTTGGGTTCAATGAGGTGGAACCGCTCTATTCGGCGACTAGAAGAGCTTTGAGTACGAGTGAGAGATTTCTCATCAACACTCTTATCAAACATAGCAAAATGAGGCGCCAAAAGCAGGTTACTTATTTCACAGCGAGGCGCTGGCGCACTAATGAAAAAAATCGTCAGATCATCGCAACGCGCGTTTCCAAGCGTGAGCCAAGTCGTGAATTCATTGATCTTGTCGGTAGTGAACTTTCAAATCTGGTGGCTGAAGTGATCGGAACGAAGAACTTTGACTGTGTTGTTCCCTTACCAAGCGGGAGTTCGAAAAGTGGGGGGTTCGCAACGCAGATTGCCCAATCCATTGCTATGCAAACAGGACTGGAATTTGTTTCAGCGTTCGGAAGAATTCAAACATCCGATAATTCGTCACACCCAAGGAAGAACTTAACCCGCAGCCGCATGAGACTTGAAAAAATACCTGGGCCACGTGTTTTGTTGGTGGACGATGTTGCAACTTCTGGAACCCATATGTTGGAAGCCGCTACAATGCTTCGCGCCCATACCCAAAGCACCTTTTGCGTCGCATGGATTGGAAGATAGAGTGCATTTGCCAAATTGATCGCTCTCTTTATCTGCCGACCTTAATGCGCCCCGCTTTTCCACTGGTTGAACACCATCCGGGAATGGGCGGCGTTTGTTACCGGGTTGCTGTTGCCGAACACGTCGGCTTCGGCACCTGGCAGCCACTCCTTGGGCAGGTTTCTGAAGCGCATGCGCATGGGGGTGCTCATGCCTTCACCGAAGGCGATGCATTCGCGGTTGGAGAGGCTCGAAATGAAACTCACCGTGGATTCCGATGATGATGAAATGGCCCGTTTGATGATTTCCTGGTCGAAATGGTTGGTGAGGCGCAGGGAAAAGACGGTCGAACATTGGGACAGGATTGTCGGGTCCAACTCCGATGGGCGCTGGGAGATGATGGCCATGAAGCTTCCGTATTTGCGGCCTTCTTTGGCAATCCGCGCGATGGCGCGTCGGGTGGGTTCAAACCCGTCTTTGCCGGCGGGCACATAGCGGTGGGCTTCTTCACAGACCACCAAAATTTTCATATTGCCCTTGGCGGCGATGGCCAATTCAAAAGATAGGCGACAGAGGACCGAAGCCACGGAGTTCACCACTTCAGCGGGCATACCTGCCATTTGGATGATGGTGTTGAGATCACCCGTGCCGGGCATGCAGAAAAAATTGCCGATAACCTGTTCCGCAATATCCTCAATGGTTTTGTGGCGGAACATGAAGGCGTAGCGGGCATCGTTGCAGTGGGCGGCGATGCGGGCCTTTAGGGATTTCAGCACGGACTTGTCATAGCGGCTTTCTAATAGCCCCATTTCCTCGTCAATGAGGGCGAGCAGATCGGCCATGCGGTAAGGGGCGGCAGTGTCGGCCGTCATGGCCCCTTCCGACTTGCCGGAGCGCAATTTCACCCGGTCTTCCCCATCGCGGAAGCGCACTTTGGCGTCGGGGATGAATTCGCGCAGGGCATCCACCTCTTCGTGAACCAGCGGTTTGCCGCGAAACAGCACTTCCACATATTCTTCCAGGTGGAACAGCCAGAAGGGCATATCCAGTTGCGACTGGGTGATGGTGTTGGCGTCCGGGAAAGCCCGGGAATATTCGTTGTGAGGGTCCAGGATGATGGTGCGCAGGTCCGGCACCAGTTCCTGACAGCAATGGAGCAGTAGGGATACGGAAGCGGATTTACCGCAACCGGTGGAACCCAGCACGGCAAAGTGTTTCGCCAGCATGTCGGGAATGTCCACAAAGGCGGGGATGCTGTCGTCTTGGGACAGGCTGCCGATCACGCCATTGGTGGAGCCGGTGGCGGCATACATAGAGGCGAGGTCCGCCGCGCGGATCTGGTGAACCACGGAGCCCACACCGGGATAAGATGTAATCCCTTTCACAAATTTGGGTTTTTCGCCGGGGCCACCGTCTTTCACCTCGCCTTGTAATTCCAGCCGGAAGTGGAGGATGGAACTTTGGCCTTCGGTATAGGTGCCTTGGGGCATATCGATGTCGCAGATCATGCCCACCACGCGGGCCTGGCCCACCACGATGGAGAGCATGCGGCCCACGGCCCAGGTGAGGCCCGTAATCGTGTCGATACAATCGGTGGTGCCCTGCACGATGGCTTTTGTGCCGTCACAGGCCACCACATAGGCTTCGGGCCGGTCTTCCTTGTTCATGCGCCGTTCGGCTGGAACGGTTGCAGGCGGTGCTGTCTCCGGCGCTGGCCGAAAGGACATGAGTTGATGGCCCGGATTGTTCACGTTGGGCAGGCCGGGTTGAGCTGGCGTGGGCTGCGTCGCCTGTGGCTGGGGCTGCGCTACGGTTGTTTGTAGAACAGAGGTTTGTGGCAAAGGGGTTTGTGGCGTTTGCAGAGGCGGTGCCTGCACATTTCTCGATTGCGTTGGAACCGGTTGCGCAGACGCAGGATGGGCGGCGGTTGGCTGAGCCTTTGGCGGTATCGTAGCCTGCTGCAAAGGCGCAGCTTGTTGGGGGCGGGCCGATGTTTGGGCCGGTGTTTGGGCATGTGCTTGCGCTTGAGTTTGAGCCTGGGTTGGGGTCGGCATAGCACCCCGCGCTGCAGGCGATGGTGAAGCCGCAGGCGATGGTGAAGCGGCAGGCGAAGCCTGCGCCTGCTCCTTGGCAATAAGTGATTTTACGTAGCTTGGCGGCTGTGGTGGGGCGGAGACGGGCGCGCGCGGGGGCGGTGTGGCGGGCACCGGCTTAACGTGCTGTTTTTTCAGATCCGTAGCCGCAGAAATGCGGCGCATCAATGCATCATTGTCCATGGGTTTGCCCCGTTTTTTGCCCTTGCAGCGAAACGTAAAGAGCCAGCGTTAAAAATGTATGGTGGAGAGCTACCCAGTTTGCCGCTTGTGGCGCATCTGATATGAAGTCCCAACGTCGCCCAACCGAGTTTTCACATGCCCTCCTCCACCAGCGATCAGGCCCCCGATCCCAACAATGCATACGGCAAAGTTAGTGGGGTAGAGACCATGGAGGAAGCGCGCCTCTGGCTGGCGGCCCGGGGCATTGAAGATATTGAGTGCATCACGCCGGATATGGCGGGCGTGCCGCGCGGCAAGATGATGCCATCGTCCAAGTTTTTGGGGGCATCGGCGCTTGCTCTGCCTTCCTCCATTTTCATGCAAACCATTGCTGGAGATTACCCGGATGAAAGCGACCATTTCACCTATCCGCCCCATGATGGGGATTTGCGGCTGATCCCGGACCTTTCCACCCTTTCCGTGGTGCCTTGGGAAAGTGACCCCACGGCGCAGGTCATCTGTGATATGAAAACCCACAAGGGCGAGACCGTGGAATACACACCGCGCAACGTGTTGCGCCGTGTGGTGGCCGCCTATGAAGCCCACGGGTGGACGCCCGTGGTGGCCCCGGAGATCGAGTTTTATCTGGTCAAAACCAATGAGGACCCCGACGTGCCGCTGGAGCCGCCCGTGGGGCGCTCCGGCCGGGCCATTGCAGGCGGTCAGGGCTATTCCATCGCCGGGGTGAATGAATTCGATGAATTGATCGACGATGTCTACGACTATTCGGAAAGTCAGGGGCTGGAGATTGAAACGCTCATTCACGAAGAGGGGGCGGCGCAGCTGGAAATCAATCTGAACCACGGCGACCCGGTGGAGCTGGCGGACCAGGTGTTCCTGTTCAAACGCACCATTCGAGAGGCGGCGCTGAAACACGGCATGTATGCCACGTTTATGGCCAAACCCATTCAGGGCCAGCCGGGGTCTGCCATGCATATCCACCAGTCGGTGGTCGATGGGGATGGGCGCAATGTGTTCAGCGACAAGGGCGAAGAGAGTGAACTGTTTCGCCATTTTCTGGGGGGCATGCAGCATTATCTGCCCAAGGCGTTGGTGATGATTGCGCCCTATGTGAATTCCTACCGGCGGCTCACCACCCACACCTCTGCCCCGGTGAACGTGCGCTGGGGCTATGACAATCGCACCACAGGCCTGCGCGTCCCCACGTCAGAACCCGCCGCGCGGCGGGTGGAAAACCGTCTGCCATCATCGGATGCCAACCCTTATCTGGCGCTGGCCGCGTCGCTCGCCTGCGGCCTTTTGGGCATGCAGCAGCAGCTGGTGCCGGACGGGGCCATGGCCAACACGGCTAATGAAGGCGACAATAGCCTTCCCCGCAGCCTGCTAGATGCCGTGCATTTGTTGGAGCGGACGGAGGAATTCACAGCTCTCTTGGGCGAAGAATTTGTGGGTCTCTACGCCGCCATCAAACTGGAGGAATATGAGACTTTCATGAAAGTCATCTCGCCTTGGGAGCGGGAATATTTGTTGTTGAATGTTTAGGGTTTTGCGCAAAGCGATGGGCTGCTGGCGCTGGGGAGTGGCAGCGCTCGCAGGGCTTTTGATGGCAGCATTTGTGGCGTTGGGCTTCACGTATCCTGCCATAGCCGCCGGGCTTTGTGCTTCTTGCGTTGGGTTAGACCGCATCGCGCCGCGGGTGAGCGTGGAACCAGCTATGAGCACGGCTGGGCGACAGCGTATGCTCAAAAGCATCGAAGAAGCGCGCAAGCGTGTGGCCAACGTATGGGGCGAGACACCGCCCTCGGTGCGGTGGGTGGCTTGCGTGAGCATAAATTGCGATCGCCGTCTGGGTGGTTTGGGGGCAAGCGCCGTCACCCTTTCCACGCCCTTTGGCAGCACGATCCATCTGTCGCCCGGGGGTCTCAACCCCACCATCATGGCCCATGAACTGGCCCACGCTACCTTGCACGGCATGGTGGGCATTCGCCGGCAGATAAGCGGTGATCTGCCGGCCTGGATGGATGAGGGCATGGCCGTTCTCGTTTCCGGCGACCGACGATTTCTTGATGAAGCGGGCAAGCCGCTCAATTGCGCTCACATGCCGGACGTTTTACCCCGCTCCCCGTTTGTGTGGGGGCCAGCCTCCGGGCGCAATATTGATCTTTATCGACAGGCAGCCTGTCGCGTTTTTGCCTATCAGCAGCCCGTGGCCCAGCTTGCAAGACGCCTCTCCCAAGGTTGGTCGCCGGAATGAACGGCTCGCCCATCTCACCGGGCCGATCCTGGTATGAGGACAGTTGCGGGGAGCGGCCTTCCTATGCCCAAATGAAGGGCGAACGGCGCTGTGATGCGCTCATCGTGGGCGGCGGATTTTGTGGCCTGTCGGCGGCGCTGCATCTGGCGCAAGCGGGCGTGGATGTGGTGCTTTTGGAGACCCACCGGGTGGGTGATGGCGCTTCGGGCCGCAATGGCGGGCAGATGGGGTCTGGCCAGCGCGAAAGTGTTTTGGAGACGGAAAAAAGCCTCGGTTTTGACCGCACCAAAGCGCTGTGGGATATGGCTGAAGACGCCAAGCGGTCATTGCTGGAAACGGCAGAGTTGCATGGTTTTGAGACGGACTATCAGCCGGGACAACTGACTCCCATGCACCGCAAGCGTTATGAAGCCGAAGCGCAGGAAGAGGTGGAGGCGCTCAACAGCCGTTATGGCTATCGTGCGATCGAATGGCTGGACCAACCCGCCATGGCGGGAGCTTTGGGCAGCACGCAATATTTCGGTGGAACGCGCGACGGGGGTACCGGCCACATCCACCCCATGAAATATGTCATTGGGTTGGCTAAAGCGGCAGCAAGGTGTGGCGCTTCGATTTTTGAGCAGTCTGCCGTGACCAAACTGGAAAGCGGCCATCAGATCACCGCCCATACGGCCCTTGGCACGGTGCGGGCTGAGCGCTGCTTGCTGGCATTAAACGGCCACCACGACGATTTGCGCCCCGAACTGGCGCGGCATGTGATGCCCATCCAGAGCTTCATTGGCGCCACGGAACCGTTGGGGCACAATTCCCCGGTCTTGCCGGGCCGGGAGGCGGTGGACGACAGCCGGTTTGTGGTGCGCTATTTCCGCAAAACCGCCGACAACCGCCTGCTTTTTGGCGGGCGGGAAGCCTATGGCAAAGCGACGCCCGGCGACATTCGCCGGACTATTGGCAAGCAGATTGCGCAGATTTATCCGGAGCTGGCAGGTGTGTCGCTCACCCATGCCTGGGGTGGCAATGTGGCCATCACCATGCCGCGCAACCCCTACGTGCGCGAATTGGAACCGGGCCTTTGGACCGCAGGGGGCTTTTCGGGCCACGGGGTCATGCTAGCCAATTACACAGGCCGCATGATTGCCGAAGCCTTTTTGGGGAAAAGCGAGCAGATCAAGCTGTTTGCAGAAATGAAAATTCCAGCATTTCCTGGAGGAGCGCTGCTCCGCAACCCGCTGAAGGTGTTGGCACTGACATGGTATGCCATGCTGGACCGGGTTTGAGGCCTTACTCGGAATGGAAGAAGTGGTGGAGTGCCACTAACCGTCAAAATACTCTCCCCCATCCTCGGCTTTATGCCGGGGATCCATTCCGCAGAACCGAAACCGTTCTTAATGAAGCGGTGTGGATTACCGGGACAAGCCCGGTAATGAGGAGTAAATTTGTAGTTGCGGTTGAAAGTTGAACATCAAGCAAGTTGAGAAATGGGTCCCTGCCTGCGCAGGGATGACAATCCGGGGGGTTGGCAACTCACTCACCCACCGAAGCCGTCACCGTCTTATCAACGCATTTGGGTAACTGCCGCAACACCATATTGCGACCGGGCCGCACCCGCTCTGGCAATTCGGCCAGCACTTCTTCCACCACTTCCCCGCTCAACTGGGCCACTTCGCAGGAATACGTGTTGAAGTCGCCATCGGGATTATCCTCTTTCCAGGCCAGATAATCTTGCCGTTCAAAGGCCGCGGCCGCGGCAATGCCCGCAAGGGGCACGGCGACCATAACCCGGCGCATGCGTGCTTTGGCCTTCGTTTTCAACACCGCCCGCGCCACCGCCTTTTTGCGTTTCACCAACATCTTGGCGCGGGTTGAAGCAATGACGGAGGCCACCGCTTTGCGTTGGGCAATCACGCTGGCCGCCGCCCCGGCGGTTAGTGTCGCCACCTGCGCCGTGGTGCTGGCCACCCATACGCCAAGGGAAATGGTGGACATGACCAAAGAGCCGATCAGCACGAGCAGAAAGGTGGTTGTTCGAAAGAAGGAAAAGAGTTTGCGCATAAGGGCCCCCGTCCATTGAAGCGAGAGCAGTAAGACAGGAGAAGCACGGCTTTTGTGGGGCCAAAGGGAACCGCAGGCCAACATGGTTAACGCCACAAAGGCCAAAAGCACTCAGCAGCACTCAAAAACAGCGAACAGCCGCCCGGCGCTTATGCGACGCGCCCTCCATTACCCGACAGGGGCGGGGCGAAGGCCGGAAGGCCGACAGCAGCCTGCCTCGGGCTTGACCCGAAGGTGAGCGCAAAAAAAGAAAGCGCTCTCGACGTTTTTGCTCCGCAAAACCGACTGCCGCGCGGAACCAGCGTGCCAGTGTGGGTTTGAAAACGCTTTGCGTTTCAAACAAAATAACCCCGTCGAGCCTTAAGCTCGACGGGGTCCTTGATCTTCACCCGCTGCGCGCCGGGAGGAAAAAAGCGCGGTTGACGGGGAGATTTACCGGCAAGGTTTTAGGAGGGAGAATGCTTCCCGCCGGTAATAGCGAAGCCGGATTAAGCGGCTTTGTTGCCGTAAGGCCATGCCTTCATGACGTTCTCACGGGCCATTTCAAAGCCGTCGGTCGTCACGTCACGCACGGTTTCGGCAGCGTCGCGGACCATGGCCATATTAGCTGTGGTGTTTTCACGAACGTAGTCAGACTGGATGCGCACGGCTTCGGAAATGGACTCGGCGTTGGCCAGTTTCTCAACAGTGGTCAGAGCGCGGGTCACGTTTTCATGGCTGGCGCGGGCCATGCCGCCGAGGATAGAGACGTAACCGCCAGCAACGCGGGTCAGGGCCGTTTCCAAACCGGAATTAAATTTCTCGGTGTTCTCGTAAATGTCGTCTGAACGCTCTTTCGCGGTAGCGGCGGTGCGGCGAACGAATTCACGCGTGCCTTCAGCAACGCGGGTGCCCATTTTGGAGGCAGCGGACGTCACGTCTTCAGCTTTAATGGTTTCGTCTTTTTTGACGGGGGCTTCGGTTTTGGCGGCAGCTTCAGTCTTCTTGGTCATCGTATCCATCCTTAGAGGCTATGGTTTTTATGCCGACCCGTATCGGCATCGGCTACAAAACTAAGATAATTGTTGCGCTGCACAATTCAAGTTCTTTTTGACGTAAACGTCAAAGTTTTCCATTTTCTTTTTTCTCACATTATTTCAGCTGCTTAGACTAATTTTAGCGCTTATATCAAGTAAAAATCCACAAATTCTTGAAATTTTGCACCGCACAAATACCCTAATTGATGCCCCATTGCACGGGCCATTGCCCCCCACTGCCCTGCTTTCTACAATAGGGGCCTCTCTTTCGCGCACAGAACCAAACGCCCTGTCCCTCTCGAACCCCCACAAAAAAGAGCTTTCGCAAAGTGATGAGCAGAAGCTTGCCGACCTGCGGCGCATCAAGGCGCTGGCCACGGCCGTCTTGGTGGGGTGCTTTGCGCTTTACGTGGCGGCCCGCTGGGGGGAATTGAACCTGCCGGATTGGGAGCATTGGCTGGCCCCCGTTGCAGCCTTTGCAGAGGCCGCCACCATCGGTGGCTTGGCGGACTGGTATGCGGTTGTGGTGCTGTTTCGCCACCCCATGGGGGTAAAGCTGCCCCACACGGCCATCATACCCGCCAATCAAGAGCGCATTGCAGACAATATGGGCTTGTTTCTGGAGCGCAACTTCCTCAAACCCCACATGATTCAGGAACGGCTGGATAATGTGGACTTCGCCCGCCACATGGCGGATTTTCTGCAGGATGAGGATCAGGCGCGGGAAGCGGCGCGGTTTGCTGTGAAAATGGTGCCGGATGTGCTGGCCGCCATCGAATACAGCGGTTTTCGGGACTTTGCGGCGGAGAAGATTGCCGAACAGGTGCAACGCACCCGAATCGCGCCAGTGGCCACAAAGCTCATCGATTCCTTCGTGCAGGATGGGCGCTATCAAGTGCTTTTGGACGAGATCATCGATGCGCTGGACAAGCTCATTCAGGATGAAGACACCCTCAAATCCATCCAAAAGCGCGTGGCCGAGGAGTTGCCCGCCGTCCTTTACGTTTTCCAGGCCGATACGGCCATCATAAACCGGCTCGTGAAAGTCAGCTCCCAACTGTTGGCCGACGTGAAGAAAGACCCGGACCACCCCATGCGGGGGGAATTTCAGGATTTGTTTGAAAATTACGTGGAGCGCATGAAGCAATCCAAACGCTTCGGGCGGCGGGTGGAGCGGTTCAAGCAGGAAATTCTGGCCCGGCCCGAACTTGCGGAACTGGCGGACCGTATCTGGGACAATCTGGTGGCCTATGTGAACCGGGATGCCGCCAGCGAAGACCCGGTGCTGGCCCGGGAACTGACCAAAATGATGGGGGGTCTTGGCCGCCAATTGCACAAGGACCCCGCCCTGTGTGCCCGCATCAATAAAGGTCTGGTGGACACGCTCACCCGCACGGTGGTTTCCCAGCGGGCCCAGGTTTCGCAATTTGTGTCCGACCAGGTGCGCGGCTGGGATATTCGCCAATTGGTGCGGCTGATAGAGGCCAATGTGGGCCGCGATCTACAATATATCCGCTTCAACGGCATGCTCATTGGCGGTATCGCGGGGCTGACGCTCTACACCGTTGAAAAGCTGATTGTCGGATAGAGGGTTATTTGGCGAAGGCGGTTTGAGCAGCTATGCTGTTGACCACACGTAATGGAGGAGAAGTAACCATGAGCGACGATGATAAGAACGACACCACAGGCCCGTTTTTTGATGCCTTCCGGTCTTTTGGCAAAAATCTGAGCCTGCCCATGCCCACCGTGGAAGATGTGATGCAGCACAACCGGCGCAATATTGCTGCCATGGAGAAGATGGCGAAAAACACCACGGAATCTGCCACGGCCATCATGGGCCAGCAGCGCAAGGCCCTGGAAGAGGCGCTCGCCGACGTGACCCATATGGTGCAAGATGCCCGCGACGGCGGTTTCAACAAGGAAAATGCCCGCGACATCGTCTCCGATCAGGTGGAGTTCACCCGCCGCACGTTTGAGACCACCATCAAAAATGCCACCGCCATGGGCGATATTCTCACCCAAACGGGCAAGGACAATATGATGGTGCTGAAAGACCGGATGCAGGAGCAGATTGAGGAAATCAAAACGGTGATGGATCGCAAGAAAAGCGATTAGAGCACTGCGCATGCAACCTTGATTAAAAGGCACTCGGGAGCGGCATTGCGCTGTTTGCGGGGCAGCAAATTTTGGTCAAATTCGGACAGGTAGTGCCGTGAGCCGACATGGCAAAAATAGAGGGGCAGGTAAATTGGGCTTGATGAAAACCGTCAAAATTGAAGGCGCTTCCGTTTGGACAGGGGCGCGCTTTCAACAGAATGACGACTGGATCTATCATCTATCCACGCAAGATATTGATGAGTTGGAGGCCGCGCTGCGGGTTCAGCAGGCATCTTCCAAGCCTTTCCCCCAGTTTGGACGTGAAGACTTTCCTTTGCCGAGTCTGGCCAGCCAGCTGGCTCACTTTGCGGACGAATTGGAAAACGGGCGTGGATTTGTTGTTCTGCGCGGGCTGCCGGTGGAGCGCTACAGTGAAGAGGAATTGAGCTGTCTCTATTATGGGCTTGGCCTCAACCTGGGCATTCCTATGGGCCAAAATCCGCAAGGCGACTTGCTTGGCCAGGTGATGAATGTGGGGGATTTGAACGACAAGAACACCCGGGTCTACCAGACCAATGCTTATCTCCCCTATCACACGGACCCTTCTGACGTGGTGGGCTTGTTGTGCGTGCGCAAGGCCAAGACGGGCGGGCTGAGCAGTCTTGTCTCCGTCCATGCCGTCTATAATGAGTTGCTCACCCGCTATCCCCACCATCTCAGCCTGTTCTACAAGCAATGGTATTACGCCCATTTGGGCGGTGATCTGCCGAGCCCCACGTCTTTGTTTGCCCTGCATGAGGGCAAGCTCAATTTCCGCTATCTGCGCCAATATATTGAACTGGGGCATGAACTCCGAAACCACCCCCTTTCCAAGGTGGAACTGGAGGCGCTGGATATTCTCGACAGCATTATCCAGATGCCGGAATTGCGGCTGGATATGATGCTGGAACCCGGCGACATCCAACTGGCCAACAATCACTTGGTCCTGCATTCCCGCACCAGTTTTGAGGATTTTGACGAGCCGGACAAACGCCGCAAACTCCTGCGCCTCTGGCTGAAAATGCCCAATGCCAGAAAACAACCCGAAGGCTTCCCCGGCCGAAACGGCTTTGATTTACCGGGGTGATGCGCTGGGGTTGGTGGATCACTGTCATCCAGCCGCAACAAGCATCTTGCCAAACGGCGCAAGCTTGGCTCGAAGAACTCAATTGTCTCACAGCCTGACCTTCCCCGCGAGGGGAGGTCGGGGAAGCGGTGTCGAAGACACGGCCGACCCGGATGGGGGCTGGATGGCAAATCTGGGCTTTGCGGCCATGGTTGACCACCGCGCCCCCCACCCCAATCGCCGCCCCTAAATAAGGTGGGTCTTGGGCTTCTCCTCAAGGTAGAGGCGGGGAGTAAGTTGACCGCACGCGCGCCAAACCTTGCATTTTGCCCCTTTCTTGTCCTCTTGCCGCTACTATCCTGCACACTACGTGTGTGGCCCTTGTGGGGACGGCTGGTCGGATCAACCAACCTTCGCGGCATGGGGTTACCGGTTTTCGGTATGCGGGTCTGGTTGGGCCCGACCGGAGCGCCGCTCCCTGTCGTATCGCCCCAGGTGGAATTCCGGGGCCAAGAGCGGCGGCTTGGGAAGAAAGCCTTGTGTGCAGCACAATTTGTTGAGCGCAGGTCTTTCCAAGAAGTGGGCAGGTGCAGGCGCCGCGATGGGGCAGTGGTCTCGTCTTTTGTGTTTTTGAAATTTCAGCGGCGGTCGCCGCTGCCCCATCGGTCCCCGTCTCACCCGCGCTAACGTGCGGGCGAAGGTGTTAGATTTTCCCATACCGCCGATGTCATGGGCCGACTGGATCGGCCCATCTCCGTCGAGGGCACTGCGAACAGGACGGGCCCGGATAGGCCGATCAAGTCGGCCAATGACGAGCGTAGGGGTTGGTGCATTGGCTGCAACTCAATCCCCGACGCAGAAAAGACCGCTAGGTCGTGGCTCAATCCGCCTTGGGGAAGACGTAGGCTTTTACGCCGTCCCGGTCGAAGGGTTGCCAGTCGTCTTCTTTTTGCGACAGGCGGTCGGCAATGGCGTAGCAGGCGGCGGGGTGGTGGCCGAGGCCGCAATGGCTGGAGCGGACGCGGATGTTTTCCAGGTGGCTGCCCTCCTGCTCCATGCAGTTTTGCCAATGGCAAATGCCGTCGGAGCGGGAATAGATGGCCGTTGTGGGCACCAACGGTGGATCAGCAATGACGCCGCCCATGTGGTGATCCCGGTCATCCACCTTGTGGCCGGAGGTAAATTGATAGAGTTTCCAGGCATTAGTGGCGCGGGGGTCGCCAGAAAAAGGAGAGCCCAGAGAAATGATTTGACGAATTTTGTTGGGCATCATCTTGCCCAACTGACGGGCATAGATGCCGCCCAGGCTCCAGCCCACAATGGAGACCTTGCGGCCATATTTTTCGTACAATTCTTCCACGCGGGCGATGAGTTTTTCCTCCACACCGGGCAGAGGCCCATAATTGCGGCCCTGATCCCAACCATAGGTGGGATAGCCCAAGGTGTTGAGGAAAAGGCGCAGGGATGCTGTGGAGCGGTCGGACGTGGCAAGGCCGGGAAGCACCAGCACCGGTTGACCATCGCCGCGTGGGGCCGTGGCCAGAAGGGTGGGCAATGCAGCGGCAAAAGCGGCCAGCTCGGGTATGGCGCGCAGCTCAAGCAGCAGCAGGCCTTTGCCGGGTGCTTTAAACTCTTCGCGCGCGTTTGCGCGTTTGGATGCACCGATACCGGCGCTGGTTTCAACCATCGTCATAAAGTTCTCCCCCCAAAAAGGGCCATCGGTTATGGCGCTGTGATCCTTATTTTTGGACCTTCAACGCCGTTTCGCGTGTTCCCTCGACATCAAGTATGTGCGTTTTTGACCATATTGCAATTAGCCGGGGCTGCCTTGGTCAACGATGGTATGAGAAAAACGCTGCATAACGTTTACGTTGACGTAAATGTGTCACACTAGGGAGGTATCAAAATGGTTTGACGACCGAAAGGCTGCGACTCAGTCCTTCTTGGCAGGTTTTTTTGCTCTGGTCTTGGCTGCGGCCTTCGGTTCTGGGGGTGATTTTGCCCCCGAAGTGCTTTTTTTAGTCGCCGAAGGCGGGGCGCTCTTTTTGGTCGCCGCAGGCTTGGTCGCTTTGGTTTCTTTTGGCGCAGCGTCGGCATATTCCTTCGCCACAGCTTCCTTCAAATCGTTGAACGAGACTGCGAGCAAGTCGGCAAAATGGGCCATATCGGGCATGGCGCGGCGGCCGCCCACGATGCCGAAATTCAAATCCGCCATGTAAGTCTGCACCGTGATGTTCAGGCCAATGCCGTGGGTGACGATGGAAACGGGATAGAGGGCGAGCACCTTAGCACCTGCGCAATACATAGGGAACGGTGGCCCGGCAGTGTTGGAGATGCACAGGTTGACGGACTGGGGAATAATGTCGGCCAATTGGGTATCGCCATAGGCTTTCATAAGACCGGAAAGCAGGTGGGGCGCGCCCAGCATGGTGTAATCGGTGGGCACAAGCCCTTTGATGGAGCCGATCATGTCCTTGCGCGCGCCGGAGGCTTTGGCGATGCGCTTGAGGCGGTGGAGCGGATCGGCAATTTGCGTGGCCAACGGCACGTTCATGCTGGCCACCTGGTTGTTCAGGTCCGTATTGTCCTTCTCGCGGGTGGAAATGGGCACAAAGGCCACCAGCGGTTCGGCGGGCAATTGGCCTTTGCCATCAAGATAATGACGCAGGGCACCGGCGCAGATGGCCATGACCACATCGTTGAGCTTGGTGCCTGTGGTCTTGGAAAGCTGGATGGCTTCCATGAGCGGCAGGGTGCGGGCGGCATAGGTGCGGCCCTTCCCCATGGTGATGGAGAACGGCACTTTGGGCGCGCCAAGCCCTTCCGCCAGCCGCCCCAAGGTTTTGGTGGGGTCTGTGGTGGCCAGACGCTCCACGCCGTCCAGCACCGCGCCCATGGCTTTGGGGATAGCCTCCATGGCCTTGAATTGCTGGGTGACCACATTGGTGGCCACATCATGCATGCCCAAAATGGCCCGTTCCGACATGGTGGGCTTGCGGCTTTCCTTTCGAGGCTTGGGCGGGTCCACCTGGCGGGGCACGGGGCCGAGGTCGTAGAGCGCTTGGGCGATTAGCATGCCCGCGCCGCCGTCAATGCAGGCATGGTGGACTTTGGAATAGAGCGCAGCGCGCTTTTCGCCATTGGGACCGTCGGCCAGGCCCTCAATGGTGGTGAATTTCCACAGCGGGCGTTTGCGATCCAAGGGTTCAGCGTGAAGTTCCGCCACGCGCGCTTCCACGGCTGCATCGGAATTGTCCTCGCCCAGATGTTCGCCGGTAATGTGGTAATCGAAATCCAACTCACCGCCATCCACCCAGCCGGGATGGTCCAATTCAAAGACGGTGCGGGCCAGTTTTTGGTTGAAAACGGGGATGAGGTGAACGCGGGTTTTAAAGAATTCCGTGAAATGGTCGCGGAAAGAACCGGCAAACCCCTCTGGCAGTTCATACAGGGTCAGCCCCGCCACATGCATGGGGGTTCGGTCGGTCTCAAAATATAGGAAAGCCGCGTCCAGTCCCGTCAATTGCATGGTTTTTCCTCCAACCCCCAGCTTTTTGCGCGCCGCGCATGCAAACTGAATTAAGATGTCGCAACTCCTCCCCCAGCGCAATGGTGCTATTGCCGTCGGCCAAGCCTATGAAAATGCGCGATGAATGGTTTGCATCTGCGACTTTCGTGTTAAACACTTCGGCTTAAGGGGCCCATAGACAGCACGTTCAGCAGGAACGGCGGCCCTCAACAATCAAAAAAGGTCTGGGAGGGCCCCATGGAAAAGTTTTGGACAAAACACTACCCCGAAGGCGTGCCGGCTGAAATTGATCCGGACAGCTATTCCTCCCTCGTGGCGCTGATGGAGGACAGTTTTTCCAAATATCGCAACGACAACGCCTATGTGCTGATGGACAAATTCCTCACCTATGGGGATTTGGACAAGAAGTCCGCCGACATGGGCGCCTATCTGCAATCGCTGGGCCTGCAACGGGGGGACCGGGTGGCGGTGATGCTGCCCAATGTTTTGCAATATCCGGTGGCCTCCACGGCCATTTTGCGTGCCGGGTTTATTCTGGTGAACGTGAACCCCCTCTACACAGCCAAGGAGTTGGAGCACCAGCTTAACGATTCCGGCGCGAAGGCCATCGTCATTTTGGAAAACTTCGCCAGCGTGTTGGAGAGCATCGTTGCCAAGACTCCCATCGAGAAAGTGGTGGTGGCGTCCATCGGCGAAATGCTGAGCTTTCCCAAGGGCAACATCGTGGATTTTGTGCTGCGCAAGGTGAAGAAGCAGGTGCCAGCCTACTCCCTGCCCGGCCATATCAAATTCAATGCCGCGCTGAAGCAAGGCGCTGGCATGACGCTGCAAAAGGTTGAACTCTCCGGTGATGACGTGGCGGTGTTGCAATATACCGGCGGCACAACCGGTCCTTCCAAAGGAGCGACGCTGCTGCACCGCACGCTGATTTCCGCGCTGCTCGCTTCCGATGCATGGATACAGCCGGGGTTGAAACGCAATGGCGGCATTGATGGACAGATGATCGCCATCTGCGCCCTGCCCCTTTATCACGTCTTCGCCTTCGTTTCCTGCTCCCTGCTGGCCGTGCGCTCCGGCGGGCTTTGCGTGCTGATCCCCAATCCGCGGGATCTGGATGCCACCATCAAGGAAATGGCCAAGTATAAGTTCCACACCTTCCCCGCGGTGAACACGCTGTTCAACGGCCTCGCCGCCCATCCTGAATTTGCCAAGCTGGATTTCTCGCAATTGCGCATTTCCAACGGCGGCGGCATGGCCGTTACTAAAGCGGTGGCGGAAAAGTGGCTGGCCATTACGGGCTGCCCCATTTGTGAAGGCTATGGCCTGTCGGAAACGTCCTCCGGCATCACCTGTAACCCCACCGATACGGATGCCTATACCGGCACGGTGGGCCTTCCCATGCCCAATGTGGAAGTGCGCATGGTGGATGAGGACGGGAAGGAAGTGCCCATCGGCGAGCGGGGCGAGATTGCCATTCGCGGGCCGCAGGTCATGGCAGGCTACTGGCAGCAGCCGGAAGCCACTGAAAAAGCCTTCACCAAGGACGGGTTCTTCCTCTCCGGCGATGTGGGGGTGATGGATGAGAACGGCTATTCCAAAGTGGTGGACCGTTTGAAAGACATGATCCTCGTCTCCGGTTTCAACGTCTATCCCGGTGAGATTGAAGACACGACGGGCGCTTGCCCCGGCGTTATGGAAACCGCCTGTGTGGGTGTGCCGGACGAGAAAGCCGGAGAAGCCGTGGTGCTCTACGTCATCAAGGAAGACCCCAACTTGACGGAAGATGCCGTGCGCAAATTCTGCGCTGACAATCTGACCGGCTACAAAAAGCCCAAATATGTGGAATTCAAAGATGAATTCCCCAAAACCAATGTGGGCAAAATCCTGCGCCGCGAATTGCGCGATGAAGCGCTCAGAACCATCGGTCAACGCTAGAAAGTGAGCGCCAGCATGGCTGACAATAAATCTGCACCTGAAACGAAGCGCGGCAAGCGCGTGGCGCAAGAGATTGCGGAATCCGCTGCGGAAGCCACACTGGCCCTCAACCCCATCGTTGGCATGGCAGGGCGGGATATGTGGAAAGCCTCCACCACCGTCATGCAAGCCATGATGACCCAGCCGGACAAAATTGCCCGGCTGTGGCTGGATATGGCCAGTCAGTTTACGGACATCGCAACCGGCTCCTCCGACGTGGCGCCGGAACCAAAGGACCGGCGCTTTGCCGACCCGGCTTGGCAAAAAAGCCCCATGAACAAGGCGCTCATGCAGTCTTATCTGGCATGGCAAAAGGCTGTGGCCCGCACGGTGGAAGACATGGACCTGTCAGACCGGGATGCCGCCCGCGCGCGGCTGGTCACCTCCATCTTCACCGATGCCATGGCACCCTCCAACAATATTTGGACCAATCCCACGGCGCTGAAAATGCTGGTGGACACGGGCGGGCAATCTGCCGTGGCGGGCATGCGCAATTTCTTTGATGACATGACCAAGAATGGCGGCCTGCCTTCGTCGGTGGATGCGTCCAAGTTTGAAGTGGGCAAAAACATTGCCACGTCACCGGGCCATGTGGTTTTCCGCAACGAAGTGCTGGAGATCGTCCACTATACGGCCAATACGGATAAGGTTTTCGAAAAGCCCTTCGTGCTCGTGCCGCCGCAGATCAACAAATATTATTCCGTCGATCTGTCGCCGGAAAAATCCATGATCCAGTTTCTGCTGAGCCAGGGCATCCAGCCCTATTGCATCTCCTGGCGCAACCCCACCGCAGAGCATCGCGACTGGGATTTGGCCACCTATGTGGAAGCGCTGGATGAGGGCGTGGAAGCGGCTATGGAAATTACCGGCACGGACAGCGTCAATATTATGGGGTCGTGCTCGGGGGGCATCACGCTTTCCGCCTATACGGGGTGGCTGGCCGCCCAGAAGAAGTCCTCCAAGATTGAAACACTTATACTGGCGGTTTGCGTGCTGAACACGCAGGCGGAGAGTGACAGCGATTTTGCGGCGCTGGTGACGCCGGAGACCGTTATGCTGGCCAAACAGGCCAGTGCCGCCACCGGCACCCTGGACGGGCAGGAAATGGCGAAAATGTTTGCCTGGATGCGGCCCAATGATTTGATCTGGAACTATTGGGTGAATAACTACCTGCTGGGCAACAAGCCCCCGGCCTTTGACGTGCTCTACTGGAACGCGGACACCACCCGCCTGCCCGCTGGGTTGCATTCGGACTTTCTGGATTTGATCTACACCAACCCGTTCATGGAGCCCAATGTGCTCTCCCTGAACGGTCACAAGATCGACATGCGTAACGTAAAGCACAAGACCATGGTGATTGCGGGCACGACGGACCACATCACCCCATGGAAAGCGGTCTATGAGACCGCGCGCATCTTTGGCGACGACACGCAGTTCATCTTGTCCAATTCCGGCCATTTGCAAAGCCTGCTGAACCCGCCCGGCAACCCCAAAAGCTGGTATGTGAAAGCCCCTGCCAAGGCTGAAGATCCGGACCAATGGGCGGAAACCGCCGAGAAGCACGAGGGTTCGTGGTGGACCGACTGGGGCAAACACTTGCAGGCCCATTCCGGCAAACAGGTGGATGCTCCCAAGACACCGGGCAGTAAAAAACACCCGCCCCTGGGTGATGCACCGGGCACCTATATTTTTGATGAGGAAAGGCATTAGACTGCCCACCGCAATATCCGATCGTCATAGGCCGACTTGATCGGCCTATCTCTCAACACAGGAGATTCGCCGATCAAGTCGGCGAATGACGATTTAAGGGTTTGGAAAAATAGGCCGCCAATCCGGGCACGTTTCCCTCACGCGCCCATCCCTCAACCGGCGGCGGGAGGAGAAAACCATGGCAGCAGCAACGGCTGACGCATTAAACGATCTTGCCACCGGCAAAACGGTGGCCGAGGCGGTGGGCACGGCAGCCAGTGTGCCCGTACCCCAATCGGACGGTATTTATGGAGAAGACATCCACATCCGCATGGTGGATGTGGATGGCCAATTGTTGCGGGTGGCCACGCGCACGCCCGCTGGGGCCGATGAAAATGCGCCGCCCTTGCTCATGTTCAACGGGATCGGGGCCAATCTGGAAGTGGGTTTTCCGTTTCTGAAAGCGTTGAAGGATACGCGGTCCATCATTTTTGATGTGCCGGGCATTGGCGGCTCCCCCCTGCCCAAACTGCCCTATCGCCCCCGCACGCTGGCGCGAATGGCCAAGCGGCTGGTGGAGATATTGGGCCACGATCAGGTGGACGTTTCGGGCGTTTCCTGGGGCGGTGGGCTGGCGCAGCAATTTGCCTATCAATATCCGAAGATGTGTGGCCGTCTGGTGCTTGCCGCCACGGCACCGGGTTGGACCATGGTGCCAGGCAAGCCGGATGTGCTGTCCAAAATGGCCAGCGTGAAGCGCTATACGGACCCGGATTATATGCGCGAGATTGCAGCGGATATTTACGGCGGAGACTTCCGCGATAACCGTGAGGCCATTTCGCCCCATATCCGCGCCATTAAACCTGCCTCCAGCACCGGCTATTCCCTGCAATTGCTGGGCATGTTGGGGTGGACATCCATCCACTGGCTGTGGCGCCTGCAAAACAAAACGCTGGTGATGGCAGGTACGGATGACCCGCTCATTCCCGTGGTCAACGCCCGCGTCTTGGCAGGGCTCATCCCCAAAGCAAAGCTGCATTTGGTGGACAATGGCCACCTGTTCCTCGTCACCCGCCCGCAAGAAAGCGCGGCGACGGTGGAGGGATTCTTGCGGGGTTAGCTTACCCATTTTTCGTCATTGGCCGACTTGATCGGCCAATCTCTGTCGCGTTGGGAGATCCGCCGATCAAGTCGGCGGATGACGTGTATTTTACAGCGACCGAAAGTTAAACGAACGACGACAGTCTCTTAGGAGGAAAAGACCATGATTACCAAACGTACAGCCTTGAAAACCATTCTCATGGCGGGGGCCGCTGCGGCGGGCCTTTCTGCCAGCGTCACGGCTTTTGCCGCAGACACAAAAATCACCGTGGGCGCGCTGCGCTTCACGAGCCATGCGGCCTCCTTCGTGGCCTTTGAGCGGGGCTATTTCAAAGACGAGGGGCTGGATGTGGAATTCAAATTCTTCCAGGCCGCCCAGCCCATGGCCGTGGGCGTGGCCTCCGGCGATGTGGACTACGCAGTCACCGCCATTTCCGGCGGCTTGGTTTCACTGGCGGAAAAGGGTGCTGCCAAAGTCATCGGTGGGGCGCTGATGGAAGAAGCCGGCATTGACGGGCAGAAAATTCTGGCCTCCAAAGCGGCCTTCGATGCCGGTGTCACCTCCCCCGCCAAGCTGGACGGCAAGGCGTTTGCGGTGACGCAAGCGGGATCGTCTTTCCACTATATGGGGTCCAAAATTGCGGCGAAGGAAGGCATCAAAGTCTCTTTCAAGCCGCTTCAGAAAGTAGGGGCGATTATTGGGGCCATGAAGTCGGGCCAGGTGGATGGCTGGTCCATCGTGCCCCATATCGCCAAGCCCATGGACAAGAGCGGTGCCATGAAAATTATCGGCAATGTGGCGGACTATATTCCCGATTATCAGGTGACGGTGGTGTTCACCTCCGCCGACAATGCTGCCAATGAGCGCGATAAAACCGCCGCCTTCCTGCGCGCTTTCTCCAAGGGCGCTGCCGACTTTAATGCTGCACTGGTGGACAAAACCGCCGGTGAAGGGGCCGGCGAAGAGATGGTCAAACTGATCCACAAATATGTCTATACGGACCGGCCCTATGAGAAAGCCGCGCCATCCATCCGCAATGGTGCCATGCGCATTAGCGCCGGGGCTGCGCTGAACACCACGTCGGTGAAAGACCAGTTGGACTGGTTCAAATCCGAGGATCTGGTGAAAGACAGCGTGACGATGGATATGCTGGTGGACACGTCTTACGTGGAGACACGCTAAGTTAGCCACAATTTAGCAAACCACTCTCCCTCATTCCCGTACTTGTTACGAGAATCCACACCACCTTGGCTGACGCTGGTTCGGAGGAATGGATTGCCGGGATGGAAGCATGGCACGCGACATGCGGACCTCCGGCAATGAGGAGAGTGATTGGTAGGAAAGGAAGCCAACTCTGGGCTTCCAAGCGTGACTAGAAGAGTTACTACACCAGTCTGGCGAAAATGCTTAATGGACCTTCACGTTGAAAACGTAACCCATCGCTACGGGCCCATGACGGTGCTGGAGGGCATTGATCTGCCGGTGCCTGCCGGTGAAATCATTTGCATCGTGGGACCTTCGGGTTGCGGAAAGTCCACCCTCCTG
Organism: Pseudomonadota bacterium; assembly: GCA_039198355.1. Taxonomy (GTDB): domain Bacteria; phylum Pseudomonadota; class Alphaproteobacteria; order Rhizobiales; family Rhizobiaceae; genus Pseudahrensia. Next base: position 54,619 of record JBCCTO010000004.1, on the reverse strand, counting down.
CGCTTGCTGGGGGGCTTGGAAAAGCCGAGCACCGGGGCCATTCGCCAAATTGGGCAAGCACCGGCGGATACGCTGAACCCTTTGACTTATGTGTTTCAGGATTTCGCCCTGCTGCCATGGCGCACGGTGTCGGGCAATGTGAGCCTTGTGCTGGAAGATCATGGGCTGGGCGTGGCTGACCGCAAGGCCATCATCGACGATGTGCTGGCGCGCACCAAACTCTCCGACTTTGCTGATGCCCTGCCCCGGCAGCTTTCCGGCGGCATGAAACAGCGGGTGGCTATCGCCCGTGCGCTTGCCGTGCGGCCTGCTGTCATGCTGATGGACGAACCGCTCTCGGCGCTGGACAGCCAGACGCGGGAATTGTTGATGGATGATCTCATCGGGTTGTGGACCCGGGAGCCCTTCACCGCCGTCTATGTGACCCACAATCTGGCGGAAGCCGTGCGGCTGGGCCATGCCATCGTCGTCCTCTCCCGCCGCCCCGGCCGCATTCGAGAGATTGTCCGGCTGGACACGCCGCTGGCGCAGCGCCACATGGGCGATGTGGCTTTGGAAAAGGTACAGCAACACCTGTGGCAGTTGATGCGGGAAGAAGCGGAAGCGGCGGATAAGGAATTGCTTGATGGCTGATCTTTCCATGCAGTCGGAGGGCAAAACTGTCCCCGTCCCCCAAGACGGCCCTATAATGGGCCATGTACCGTTTCGCGGTGGCGGGTTCACGCCTGTTTCCAATCGCTGGGCGGGGTTGGCTGTTTTTGTTGTTCTCATTGCCTTGATCGAATGGGGCACGCGGTCGGGGTTCATTTCCTCGCTGACCCTGCCGAAACCGTCTGACGTGTGGACCACTTTTGTGGAGCTTTACACATCCGGCCAGTTCGCCAACCACATGGTGCCGTCCATCACGCGGTTGATTGTGGGGGCGGCCATCGGCGCTTCAACCGGCATCGCGCTGGGTGTTCTCATCGGCCTGTTTTCTCTGGTGCGGGCGGGGTTGGTGCCGCTGGTGGCGGCCATTTTCCCAATTCCCAAGATTGCGCTTCTGCCCCTGTTCGTCATTTGGTTCGGTATTGATGAAGCGTCCAAGTACGCCCTTATTGCCTTTGGCACATTCACGCCCACGGTGGTGGCCACCTATGGAGCCGTAGACAATGTTGACCGGTCGCTCATTCGCATGGGCCAAAGCTTTTCGCTCACTTGGTGGTCCATCGTGCGCAAGATTGTGCTGCCCGGGGCCATGCCCAGCATTTTGTCGGGTCTGCGGGTTAGCCTCGCCATCGCCATTATTCTGCTGGTGGCGGCGGAAATGCTGGGGGCGGAGTATGGCATCGGCGCTTATATTTTGCAGGCGGGTTCCTTGTATGATTTGGAGCGGCTGTTTGTGGGCGTCACAATCCTCTCCGTGCTCGGTGTCACGGTGAGTGCCGCTATTGGCTTCATCGAAAAACGTCTCTTGCGCTGGAGAAGTTAGAGCGACTTTTGGTTCACGCGTTTGGACAAGTCTTCACGGCTTTCCACCCGCTCTGAATAGCGGTCCACCAGGTGCTCCTTGATGTCTCTGGTGAGAAGCGTGAAGCGGGTGAGTTCCTCCATCACATCCACCATGCGGTTGTAGAAGGGCGAGGGCTTCATGCGATCATCGCTCTCAAACTCCAGGAAGGCCTTAGGAACAGAAGACTGGTTGGGGATGGTGAGCAGGCGCATCCACCGCCCCAGAATGCGCAGTTGATTGACGGTGTTGAAACTCTGGCTGCCGCCATTCACCTGCATTACGGCCAAAGTCTTGCCTTGAGTGGGGCGCATGCCGCCCATGGAGAGGGGGATCCAGTCGATCTGGGCTTTCATAATGCCCGTCATGGCCCCGTGCCGTTCCGGCGAACACCACACCATGCCCTCGCACCAGGTTACCATTTCGCGCAATTCGGCGACCTTGGGGTGTTTGTCGTCTTCCGTATCCGGCAAAGGCAGGCCGGTGGGATCAAAGACTTTCACCTCGGCACCGAATTTCTCCAGCACACGGGCAGCTTCCATGGTCATCAGCCTGGAAAAGCTGCGCTGGCGCAGGGAGCCGTAGAGCATGAGAATGCGGGGGGCGTGGGTGCTGCGGGGTGTTTCAAACAAAGCCCCATGGTCCATGGGGAGAAAATAATCCTCCTCCAATTGGGGTGTGGAAGTATCAGCCAACACGTTCGCCTTTCTCATTGATGATGACCGTGCCATCTTCTTTGGAGAGCGGCCCCGGCGGGAGGGTCTCCAACAGGTCCAGCACTTCTTCCGAGGGCCGACACAATTTTACGCCCTTGGGGGAGCAGACAATGGGCCGGTTTACCAGCACTGGGTGTTCCAGCATGGCTTCCAACAAAGCCTCATCACTGACGTTTTCATCCAGCAAGCCCAACTCTTCGGCGGGGGATTTGGTGGTGCGCAAGGCGGTGCGGGGGGTCAGGTCTGCCGCCGCGAAGAGCGCTTGCAATTGGGGGCGGGTCCACCCAGTTTTGAGATATTCAATGACAACGGGTTCTACGCCCGTGGAGCGGATGATCTCTAACACGTTGCGGGATGTGCCGCAGTCAGGATTGTGATGGATGACAATGCTCATGCGGGCGCTCCTTTATGGTCTGGGCGCAACAGCCATGTCATCAGCACCAGAGCCAGCAATGCGCCGATAATTTCAGCAGCAATGAAGCCGGGCACGTCCATGGGGCGGATGCCGGCAAACGTATCGGAAAAACCCCGGGCGATGGCCACGGCCGGGTTGGCAAAACTGGTGGAGGCGGTGAACCAATAGGCAGCGGTGATATAAAGGCCCACGAGCCACGGCACGGCCGCTTCGCGGAAACGAATACCCGCCAAAATGGTGGCGATCAGACCGAACGTGGCCACAATCTCGGCGATCCATTGGCCCACATCGGTGCGCACTTTGGTGGCGATTTGCACGATGGGCAGTTCAAACATGGCATGGGCCATGAGGGAGCCCGCGACGCCCCCCACAATCTGCGCCGCCACATACCCAACAGCCAAGGCCAGTGGCAGTTCTTTGCGCAGGGCAAAGACCATGGAGACAACCGGGTTAAAGTGGGCACCGGAGATGGGGCCGAGAATGGTGATAAGCACCACGAGGATTGCCCCGGTGGGAATGGTATTGCCCAACAGCGAAACCGCGTCATCGGCGGAAAGGGCATCGCCCATAATGCCGGAGCCCACCACCGTGGCCACCAAAAGGCCCGTGCCCAATGCTTCTGCCACCAGGCGGCGGGCGGGGGAAAAACTGTCAGCAGACATCCGCCAGTTCCTTCAGCACCGGTTGGCAAAGTTCCGGCCTGCCGCCGCAGCAGTCTTCCATCAGGTAAGCCAGTAATCCCCGCATGCCCTCTGCACGGATAAAATAGCGGATGGCCCGCCCTTCCCTTTCGGATCGGATCAACCCGGCATTGGTGAGGATGGAAAGGTTAGACGAGAGCGTGTTTTGCAAAACACCCAGCTTGGCCGCGATTTCGCCCGCCAAAAGGCCCTGCCCGCCCGCTTTGACCAGCAGGCGAAAGGTTTCCAGACGGGTCTGCTGGGACAAGGCGGCAAAAGCCGCGAGAGCGTTTTCCATATCCATAGATCGAGATTATTCGAAATATGGATATGAGGCAAGAGTGCATTAGTGTTGTGGAAACGTCATCCTGGCCTTTATGGCTAGGACCTTCTCCATTTGCCGAATACAGAATGTTTGTTTGGTTCTGCGAGTAGTCACTCAGGCACGCTTCCGGCAAGTAGGGCGAATCTCGAGCTTTACATTACCCGATCAAGGGTCCTAGCCATGAAGGCTAGGATGACGAGTGAGTAGGATTGTCAGCACCCTAACTCAATCCCATGGCTGCCTTGCCCTCCGGTGTTTTGATGGAGAAATCCCCGCCATCATAGGTGCGGGCATCCTCGGTGGTGAGCCATGCGATGGCTTCGGCGGCGATCTGCGGGGTGATATGGCTGGACCAATCCAACTGCGAGACCGGGTTGATCTGGGAGGATTTAATGGTCTCCTGCATGTAAGTGGCCACCGTGCCCGGCGAGAGGCCCACGCAGCGGATACCGTTTGCCGCCTCTTCCTTGTGAACGCGGCGGGTGAGCATAAGAACCGCCGCTTTGCTGGCGCAGTAGTGGGACCATCCCTCCAGCGCGCTGGTGGCGGCACCGGAGGAGATGTTGATAATCGTGCCCCCGCCGGCGGCTTTCATCGGGGCCAAAGCGGCGCGGATGCAGTGGAACACGCCTTTGACATTCACGTCGATGAGCTGGTCCCACCCGGCAGGGTCCACATTTTCAAGGCGATCGATGGGGTCGATGAGGCCCGCATTGTTGACCACAATGTGCAGGCCACCGAAATGGTCGATCACTTTCTCAACTGCGCCTTGCACAGCCACCCAGTTTGCCACATCGCAAGGCACAGCCAAAGCGTGGTGGCCGATTTCGGCGGCGATGCGGGCAATATCATCCTGACTGCGGGCCAGCAGCGCCACATGGGCACCAGCGGCAGCAAGGCGGCGCGCAGCAGCTTCGCCAATCCCACGGGAGGCTCCGGTGATGATGGCTGTTTTGCCCGTGAGATCGATATGGGGGTTCAACATGGCAGGCTCCTGCGGGTTTAACGGATCTTTACAGAACAAAAGCACGGGCAGGCCGTGTCAGAAAGGCTGGAACAGACCATTCATCCATGCAAAATTCGCATTAATGAATGGCGTTCCCTTCTCCTTTGCGCTCGCAGACCTGTTTTTGGATGTACTGCGCCACGGCTCATTTGCCGCCGCCGCCCGGGCGCGGGATATGGACCCATCGCTCATTTCGCGGCAGATCAAGGCGCTGGAGGCGGAACTGGGTGTCGTGCTTTTTGAGCGCAATACGCGGCGGTTGAATGTGACGGAGGCGGGGCAACGCTTTGCCCGGCGGGTAGAGCCCTTGTTGCAGGATTGCCGAGCGGCAGCGCGGGAGGTGCAAGAGGTCGTCGATGCCCCCAAGGGGCGGTTACGGGTTACCTGCTCCACGGCCTTTGGGGAACATTGGCTAATCCCCCGGCTGGGCCAATTTTGTGAGAGCCATCCCGGCATTCACCTTGATCTCATGCTTACCGATGCGATTGTGGACATTGCCGCTGAGGGGGTGGATTTAGCCATCCGCCACAGCCCGCCGCCCACCGGGGCACTCGTGGCGCGCAAGCTCATGGATACCCATTACAGGCTCGTCGCCAGCCCCGTATGGCTTGCCCGGCACGGGCCGGTGGCGGGGCCCGATCAACTAGCAGACCTTCTATGCCTGCGGCTTGATCTTCAGGGACATAAGGATCGCTGGCATTTTCAGAGCAAGGAGAGCGAAACGCAGGCTGTGGAGATTACAGGTTCCATCACAGTCTCCACCCCCGGAGGTTTGCGGGCGTCGGCCTTGGCAGGCCACGGCCCTGCCCTGCTGGCCCACTGGCTGGTGGCGGAGGACGTTGCACAGGGCCGTTTGAAGGCCCTGTTGCCAGATTGGCGGGTCAGCGTGGGGGAAGGGCAGACCGCGGCCTGGCTGGTTTATCCAAGCCGCGATTATGTGCCCGCCAAGCTGCGCCTGTTCATGGATGCCATGGTCCAGCAGGCACGGGCGGAGCGCCTTACACCCCCGTATTAACCTTGGCCATATCGCCTCCGGCCCAGGCCATCACTTTGGGGTTCATGACCTTGAACCAAAGGGGCGGGATGGAGGCCAGCAGGAAGGTGCCGGGGTAGCCGGAAGGCAGTCTGGGCAATTCATCGAAATTGCGCAGGGCCTGATAGGGGCGCATGGGGTTGGCGTGGTGGTCGCTGTGGCGTTGCAGGTGGAAGAGCGACAGATTGGAGAAGATGTGATTGGTGTTCCACGAATGGTGGGGTTGTACGGGTTCATAGCGCCCGTTTTCCCGCTTCTCGCGCTTGAGGCCGTAGTGTTCCACATAATTGGCTTGGGTGAGCGCATACCAGCCAATGAAATTGTGGATCAGCAGGAAGGGCACCATGATCCAGCCGAAGGCGATGATAAGGGCGATGTTGACACTCAGCGTGACGGCATAGCCCTGCAAAATTTCATTGCGCCAGTGCCAGAAGGGCAAGCCCTTCTTCTCCAACCGCTCCCGCTCGTGCTTCCAGCCCCGCTTGAGCGCGCCGGGCAGTTCGCGGGCGGCGAAGGCATAGACGCTCTCCCCGTAGCGGGCGGATGCTGGGTCTTCGGGCGTGGCGACCCAGGTGTGGTGGCCGCGATTGTGCTCAATGCAGAAATGGCCATAGCCGGAGACAGCATTGGCCATCATCGCCCCAAATTTGTCGGTCTTGTTGGGCTTATGGCCCAATTCATGGCCCACGGTGATGGCGGTACCGGCGGAGTATCCAGCGCTGATGGCCATGGCCAGCACGCCCCACCAGGGCAGGTCCTGCGTGCCTACGAGCCATGCCGAGGTTAGCAGGCCGATCCAAAACAGGGGCACGGAGGCGTGCAGGAGAATGCGGTAATAATTGTCTTCCGCCATCTGCTCCACCACTTCCGGCGGCGGGTTGGACGTATCTTCGCCCAGCACCATGTCGATCAAGGGAATCAAAAAGAAGGAGTAAACAAAAGGCACCACCGTCATGAGCGGATTACGGTCCAGCGCGAAGTAGAGCGCCACAGCGATGACCGGTATGAGCGGGACGGTCAGCGAGACGAACCAGAGGTAGCGTTTGGTGTCGCGGTATTCCACCCGCTCCCCGGCTTTAGTTTGCGCAACAAAAATCATGGTTCTCTCCCTTACCCAGATTATCTCAATTCTTGACCAATGCCCGCCCAAGGCGCAAACACGGTCGCAACAGTTTACGTAGCACTTGCTACGCTAAAATAATGTAGCGAGTGCTACAAGAGGGAAAATGTCAAAACCCGCACCCGCAGCCAAACGCCGTATCGACCGGGATGCTTTGCTGCCGCCCATGGCGCAGTTTCTGCTTGAGAACGGTGTTCATGCCGCCAGTCTGCGCCCGCTGGCCAAGGCGGCCGGCACCAGCGATCGCATGCTGGTTTATCACTTCGGCTCCAAGGATGCCTTGGTGGAAGAGGTGCTCATGTGGCTGGCGGATCGGGTGCAGGCCCAATTGGGACAGCTGGTCCCCGCCCAAAAGGAGGGCACGCTGGCGGACTTCGCCACCATGCTGTTTGACCTACTACGTCAGCCCATGCTGCGGCCCCATCTGGCGCTGCTCATGGAAGTGAGCGCCTGCTGCGCCCGTGGTCAGGATAATTTCCTGATCGTCTGCCAACAGGTGGTGGACAGCTACCACACCTGGCTCGTGGACATCATGCCGCCCACGGAGGGCGACCGCACCGCCGCTGTCGCCCATATGCTGGCAACGGTCGAGGGCGCTTTAATGCAGGATATGGCAGGGCGTGAGGCGTTTGCGCGGATGGCGCTGGAGCGGGCTTTTGGTGATTGAGCAAGGTACTGCCGTTGTTTGGCTGGACTCTCGGTACCCACCCCAAGTTCGTCATCCTCGGGCTCCGACCCGAGGATCTTCCAGGTTATCAACGGGTAATAAGGTGACGGGGTTTTATGTGTTTTTGGGTTTACGCGCTTAATGACCCATCGTTAAACGGCACGTTCTGAAGATCCTCGGCTCGGGGGACGAGGATGACGAATGTTGGGGTAGATCGTGCGTAGACGACGAGAACTTGCGAACATTGGCCAAACAAATAGGCAACAGAAGCGCCAACGCTAAGCCACGCGCTCCACGATCACATTGCCCACCGAATAGCCGGCACCGAAGGAGCAGATGACGCCTTTATCCCCCTTGGCCAGATCGTCCTTATATTTGGAAAAGGCGATGATGGACCCTGCGGAGGACGTGTTGGCGTAGTCTTGCAAAATGTTGGGCTGTTCGCCGGGTTCTGGCACGCGGCCCAGCACTTTACGGCCGATGAAATCGTTCATGCTTTTGTTGGCCTGGTGCAGCCACATGCGGTTGAGCTTGGTTGCGTCCACGCCTTCGTCGTTACAGTGGCTGGTGATGAGATCGGACACGATGGGCACCACCTGTTTGAAAACCTGCCGCCCGTTTTGCATGAATTGCATGTCCCGGCGGTCCTTCACCCCATCAGGGCGGGTGCGGCGCAGGAAGCCGTTATTGTTGCGGATATTGTTGGAGAACTGGGTCAGGCAGCGGGTGGCCAGAATTTCGTATTGAACGGCGGAAGAGGCCTGTTCTTTCTCCTCTAGCACCATGGCGGTGCAGACATCGCCGAAGATGAAATGGCAATCCCGGTCCCGCCACTCCAAATGGCCGGAACAGATTTCCGGGTTGACCATGACAATGCAATTGGCGGAGCCGGCGCGGATCATATCCGCCGCCGCTTGAATGCCAAACGTGGCGGAGGAACAGGCCACATTCATGTCAAAGCCAAAACCCTCAATGCCCAAAGCATCCTGAATTTCAATGGCAATGGCAGGATAGGCCCGCTCATGGTTGGAGGCGGCGCAGATCACGGCATCCACGTCTGCAGCAGTACGCCCGGCCTCTTTAAGCGCAGCCTTGGCGGCGGCAACGGCCATTTCCGTCATGATGGACATTTCGCCATCGTCGCGCTGGCGCAGTTGGGGGTGCATCACATTTGGGTCCAGCACGCCGGATTTATCCATCACATGGCGCTGCTCAATGCCAGAGGCTTTGAAGATAAACTCTTCGCTGGAGTGGGCTATGGGCTCCATATGGCCAGCGGCGATGGCATCGGCGTGATCGGCATTGTGCTGGTCGGCATAGGCATTGAAGGCCGCCACCAATTCGGCATTGGTTATGGTCTCTTCCGGCGTAAACACGCCTGTGCCGCTAATCACCACATTGCGCATCTTATTATCTTGCTCCAGAAATTTGCCCCGAGAAATCAGTAAAGTGTCAGACCAGTCCAAACAAGCGGCTTGTGACAGGCTTGGGAGTTGAAACCATGGGGAAAACCGCTCTTATGGGCATGATTGCGGTGGTTTGGGCTATGCTCGGAGCAGTTTCTGCCCAAGCACAGATGCAGCCGCAGATGCAGGTGGAATGGCAATCCAAGGTCAATGGCGACAACCCGTTGGTGGGGCGCATTTACAATGCCAAGGGGGTGGAAGTGCCCTTGGTTTCCCTCCTGCGGCGGGCGGCGCTCACGCGCTATGTATTGATCGGGGAGCAGCATGATAATCCCGATCACCATGTCATTCAGGGCCAATTGCTGGAACAGCTTGCAAAAATACGCCCCAACATGCCGGTGGTGCTGGAAATGGTACCGGAGCGGTTGGGGGAACAGCTCAACCTGTTTGATCTGAATTCTGATCAACAGTTGGACGCCTATGCCAAACGGTTGGAGTGGGAGGAGCGGGGCTGGTACACGTTCGATATTTACCGGCCCATGGTGATGGCAGCCATTAAAAACAGCCTGCCTCTCTTCCCCGGCAATCTGGACCGGACCATGACGCGCGCCCTTTCCAAACAGGGTGCAGATGCTCTGCCCGCCGCAAGGCGCACGGCCTATGGATTGGATCAGGATTTGGACGCTGCCCAAACGGAGCGCTGGAACACGGTGCTTGCCAATTCCCACTGCGGTATGATGCCGGCCTCGGCAATCCCCGCCATGCTCACCGTCCAGCGGGCGCGGGATGGATATATGGCCAGCCAATTGATTGAAACCGGCAAGCGGGCTGGCTCGGCGCTGATTGCGGGCAATGGCCATGTGCGGCGGGACCGAGGCGTGCCCTTTGTGCTGTCGCAATTAAAGCCTGGCATTGAGGAGCGGGCGGTGGCCAAAACGGCGGATGGGCGGGACATCATCATGCGCGTCCCCGTGGCCCACTCCATGGCCATTGGCATTATAGAGGTGGGCGACGGGAAGACATGGGCTGACTATGATTTGGGCGCGCAGGATGGTGCCGAACCGGTCTATGATTATACCATCTTCACCCCCGTGTTTGACGACACGGACCAATGCGAAGCCATGCGCGCGGCCATGGAAAAGATGAAGAACCAGAAGAAAACCAATCCATGAGCAATCGTAAATCGCTGGACACGCTGTTTGCCCAAGCCGGTGGCATGATCGACCGGGCCACGGGCGGCGTGATCCCGCCCCTGCAAGCCAGCACCACTTTCGTGCGGGACGAAGACTATGTGCCCCTATCGCCCAACCACCTTTACGGGCGGGACGATAATGATCTGGTGCGGCTGGCGGAAGACATGCTGGCGCAAGCGGAAGGGGCGGAGGCTGCCCTGCTCTTCCCCAGCGGCATGGCAGCCGTTGCCGCAGCCATGCGCACGGTGCCCAATGGCGGGCGCATAATTTTGCAGACGGGTATCTATTGGGGCACCACCAAATGGGCACGGGATTTTTGCGCCCGCCGGGCCATCGATCTGATCGAAATTAACTGCGCCGATGATGGCGCGCTGGCAGATCTCGCTGTGAGCGAAGCGGATATGATTTGGGTGGAGACCCCCTCCAACCCCTATCTCAAGGTGGTGGATATTGCGGCTTGTTCAGCGCTTGCAAAGAAGCTGGGCGCGGTGCTGATTGTGGATTCCACCGCCGCCACACCCGTGCTGGCCAATCCGCTGGCGCAGGGGGCGGATATGGTCATGCATTCGGCCACAAAGGGCATCAATGGCCACAGCGATGTGCTGGCCGGGGTGCTGGCCACAGCAAACAAGGACAGCGAGCGCTGGCAAGCCATCGCCATGGACCGGCATGATGCCGGGGCCATTTTGGGCGCCTTTGAAGCATGGCTGCTGATCCGCGGCATGCGCACCATGGCACTTCGGGTGCGCACCATGGCAGCCAGTGCGTTGGAACTGGCGCAACGGCTGGAAAAACACGACGGGTTTCACACCGTCCTCTATCCCGGTCTGGAGAGCCATGTCCGCCACGCCTTGGCCAAAACGCAAATGCCCGGCGGGTTTGGGTCGCTACTTTCTGTGCGCGTAAAGGGCGGGCGCGAAGCCGCTCTGAAAGCGGTGGGGCGCATGAATCTGTTCAAGCGGGCCACGTCGCTGGGGGGCGTGGAAAGCCTTGTGGAGCACCGCCACACCATTGAAGATACGGTACCCAATGATCTGCTGCGCCTCTCCGTGGGCATTGAAGATGTGGAAGACCTCTGGGCTGATCTTCATCACGCGCTGGAAATATGAGCGTCAACTTACGCCCGGCGCGGCCAGCAGATTTATCCTTCGTCCGGGCCTGCGCGCAGGCGGCCTATGCACCCTATGTCCAGCGCATGGGCCAGCGCCCTGCCCCCATGGATGCAGATTTTGAAGGAGCCCTTGAGCAAGAGCAGTGCTTTGTTTTGGAAGAAGCCACAAGACCACTGGGCTATGCCATCTGGTTTCCCGAAGGCGACACCTTCTTCATCGAGAACATCGCCATCGCGCCGAGGGAACAGGGACGCGGCTTGGGCATTGTGTTGATGAACCAAGCTGAAACAGCAGCAAAACAGAGGGGACTAACCCGCTTGCGCCTCTACACCAATGTCAAAATGTTGGAGAATATTGCCTTCTACACCCGCCTTGGTTTTGCAGAGACCGAGCGCCGCCGCGAAAATGGCTTCCACCGGGTTTATTTGGAAAAGCACCTCAAATCCCGTTTTACATCGCATCTTAAATCGATTAAAAAAGCCTGCATTCGAGGTTGGCACCCCAAGCGGATGGCACCATGACCAGTAAAATCATTCCCGTTGATCCTTTTGACTACGTGCTGTTTGGCGGCACCGGGGATTTGGCAGAACGTAAACTTCTGCCCGCCCTTTACCATCGCGACCATGATGGGCAACTGCCCGAAGAGGCGCGCTTCGTGGCCGTGTCGCGCAGCAAAATGTCCAGCAAGGAATACCGCAAATTTGCCCATGAAGCGCTCAAAGCGCGGGTCGGGCAAGAAGAACGAGATGATGAAAGCCTCAAGCGGTTTCTCAATCGGTTGCACTACATCCCGCTCGATGCCACGGCCGAAAAGGGCTGGGAGGAACTGAAAAGTTTCCTCAACGAGGAAGATAATGAGACGCGCATCCGCGCCTATTATCTCGCCGTCAGCCCCTCCCTGTTCGGGCCCATCGCTGAAAAGCTGGAACATTATGGGCTGGTGGATGACCGGGCGCGGCTGGTGATTGAAAAGCCCATCGGGTTTGATTTGGAATCGGCCAAAAAGCTCAATGAAGACGTGGGCAAGCACTTTCGCGAAGACCAGGTGTTCCGCATCGACCATTTCCTTGGCAAGGAAACGGTGCAGAACCTGCTTGCCCTGCGCTTCGCAAACGCCCTGTTCGAACCCCTGTGGAATAGCGCCCATATCGACCATGTGCAAATCACCGTGGCGGAAACGGTGGGGCTGGAAGATCGGGCCGCCTATTATGACAAGTCCGGCGCACTACGGGACATGGTGCAAAATCACCTGATGCAGCTTTTGTGTCTGGTGGCCATGGAGCCGCCCGCTTCCGGCGATGCGGATGCCATACGCGATGAGAAACTTAAGGTTCTGCGTTCGCTCAAACCCATCACCGAAGCCACTGCCGAAGCGAAAACGGTGCGCGCCCAATATCGCGGCGGCGTGGGGCCGGAGGGCAAGGTGCCGGGGTATCTGGAAGAGCTGGGCGAAGAATCAGACACGGCGACCTTTGTGGCGCTCAAAGCGGAAGTGGAAAACTGGCGCTGGGCGGGCGTGCCGTTTTACCTGCGGACGGGCAAGCGGATGGCCATGCGCATGTCTGAAATCGTCATTCAATTTAAACCGGTGCCCCATGCTATTTTTGGCGAGAAGGCAGGAAGGCCCGTTTCCAACAAACTGGTGATGCGCCTGCAACCGGATGAATCCGTGCGCCAGTGGATCATGATTAAAGACCCCGGTCCGGGCGGCATGCGCCTTCGGGAAATCGCGTTGGACATGAGCTTTGCCGACACATTCGAAGGCCATCAGCCCGATGCCTATGAGCGGCTGCTGCTGGACGTTATTCGAGGAAGCCAAACCCTGTTCATGCGCCGCGATGAGGTGGAAGCGGCATGGCGCTGGATCGACCCAATCTTGGAGGCCTGGGGGAATACCGGCCCGACCGTGCGCCACTATACAGCGGGCACTTGGGGGCCAAGCCAATCCATCGCCTTGATCGAGCGCGACGGTCGCACTTGGAATGATGGCGACGAATAATCGTCGCGGGGAACGATGGCGACGAGTAATCGTCGCGGGGGAACGATGGCGACGAGTAATCGTCGCGCGGGAACGATGGCGACGCGTAATCGTCGCGGGGGAATGGTGGAGACAAGTGACCGTTGTTGGAAATGATGGAGACGCATGATGGCTGTTGCCAGCTTCAACGAATATAGAACTGGCGACGAACTGGCCGAAGCCCTGTCCGCTATCGTCGCCCGGCAACTCTTGGCCATTATTGAAGAAAATGGATTTGCTTCTCTGGCTCTCTCCGGCGGATCTACGCCGCTGCGGTTCCTCCAAAAGCTGGGCGAAAAATTGGGGGATCAAAAGGACATGCTCTACGTCGCCCCTGTGGACGAGCGGTTCGTTCCCGCGACCCATGAAAAATCCAACGAAAAGATGATCCGCCAGATGCTGGGGGTCTCTGACCAAGCGGAAAGCGAGTTTTTATCGCTGGCCAGTGATGGTCGCAGCGCAGCTGAAGTGGCGCAGGCCGCCGAACAAAAACTGATTGCCGATGAAGAGCTGCCCTTTGACGTGCTCACGCTGGGCATGGGAACGGACGGTCACACCGCCTCTTTCTTCCCCGGATCGCCTGAACTCGATGCGGTGATGAGCGAGACAGCGTATGATCTCGTAGCTGCCGTCATGGCGCCCGGAGCAGAAGAGACCCAGCGCATCACCATGACGCTGCCGGTCATCCTGTCCGCTGACCTTCTTATTTTGCACATCGAAGGCGCGGCAAAATACGAAGTTTATCAACGGGCTATGAACGGTAAGGATGCCGGAGAAATGCCCATACGGTCCATCCTGCACCACGAAGATGCGGACATCCACGTCTTCTACGCCCCCTAGCGGAGCCGAAACCATGCCCGACACGATCAAAGCCTTGCAAACGGTCACGGACCGGTTGATTGAACGCAGCAAGCCCAGCCGCGAAATTTATTTGTCTCGCGTGGAAGATGCGATTTCACAAGGCCCGCACCGCTCTGGCCTCACCTGCGGCAACCTCGCCCACGGCTTTGCCGCCTGTTCCGCAGGGGACAAGGAAGCGCTCTCCGGTGATGTGGTGCCTAACTTGGCCATCATCACGTCGTTCAATGATATGCTCTCTGCCCACGCGCCGTTTGCCCGTTTCCCCGATATCATCAAAAAAGCTGCCAGCGAGGCTGGTGGGGTGGCGCAGGTGGCCGGCGGCGTGCCAGCCATGTGTGATGGGGTCACCCAGGGGCAAAAGGGCATGGAATTGTCGCTGTTTTCCCGCGATGTCATAGCTATGGCCACGGCCATTGGCCTTTCTCACAATATGTTCGACGCGGCCCTCTACCTGGGGGTGTGCGATAAAATCGTGCCCGGGCTGCTGATCGGGGCGTTGAATTTTGGCCACCTGCCCGCCGTCTTCGTGCCCGCCGGGCCCATGCCATCGGGCCTGCCCAATGATGAAAAAGTACGGGTGCGCCAGCTTTATGCGGAAGGCAAAGTGGGGCGGGATGAATTGCTGGCGGCGGAAAGTGCTTCCTACCACTCCCCCGGCACCTGTACCTTTTACGGTACAGCCAATTCCAACCAGATGCTGATGGAATTTATGGGCCTGCACCTGCCCGGCTCCAGCTTCGTGAACCCGGATACAACTCTGCGGGATGCGCTCACCCAGGAGGCCACGCGGCAAGCGCTTTCTATCACCGCGCTGGGCAATCGTTTCACACCCATCGGGCGCATGATTGATGAGAAGTCCATTGTAAACAGCATTGTGGGGCTTCACGCCACGGGCGGCTCCACCAATCATGTGCTGCATCTGGTGGCCATCGCTGCCGCCGCTGGCATTGTGCTGACGCTTGAGGACATCTCGGATCTGGCCGATTGCACGCCGCTCATGGCGCGGGTCTATCCCAATGGTATGGCGGACGTGAACCATTTCCACGCGGCGGGCGGCCTGCCCTATCTCATCGGCGAATTGCTGCGGGGCGGGCACCTGCACGAGGATGTTCAGACGATCAATGGCATAAGTTTGCACCAGCAGGCCAAAGAACCCCATCTGGCGCAGGACGGTGCGGTCACTTTCAAACCCGCCGTCACCGAACCCGCCAATGACAAAATCATCGCCAAAATGGAGAAACCGTTCCGACCGGACGGTGGGCTGAAAATGCTGTCGGGCAATATCGGTCGCGCTGTCATTAAAACCTCTGCGGTCAAACAGGAGCATTTTGTTATTGAAGCACCGGTGGCCATCTTCACGACCCAAAACGGCATCCGGGAGGCATTTGAGGCGGGGGAGCTGAACCGGGACGTCATCGCCGTCTGTCGCTTTCAGGGACCCAAGGCCAATGGGATGCCGGAACTGCACAAACTCACGCCGCCGCTGGGCGTGTTGCAGGACCGGGGGTATAAAGTTGCCTTGGTCACAGACGGGCGCATGTCCGGCGCTTCGGGCAAAGTGCCAGCGGCCATTCACATGACACCAGAGGCGGTGGACGGGGGGGGCATCGCCAAATTGCGCGATGGAGACATTGTGCGGCTGGATGCCATCAAGGGCACGCTAGAGGCGCTGGTGGATGCGCAGGAATGGAAGGCGCGGGAAGCGGCCACCGCTGATCTTTCGCAAAACGAGTTTGGAATGGGAACGCAGATGTTCTCCGCGTTCCGCCAAAACGTTAGCCGGGCCGATATGGGCGCAGGCGTGATTTGAGATTTTCACGACCGTCATCCCCCGACTTGGTTGGCGGATCTCCAAACACTTAAAGCATGCCGCACCCAACCTGAATCACAATTCGCTGCCTTTCGATCAGCGAAACGCTGATCTCAAACGCGATTTGTGATGCTCTTTGGTTTGGATTGGATGCGGGAGGCTCTAGGAGATAGGCCGATCAAGTCGGCCTATGACAATGTTGGAAAAATTAACCCACCAGAGCCGTATCTTCCTCATCCGTCTCACCGGAAAACTCGGCCTGGAAGGCGCGGATGGTATCGGCGGCCAAATCTACCCGGTTGAGCGTATAGATGTGGATATGGCGTACGCCATTGCGGGCCAGATCACGCACTTGCTCTTCCACAATGGCGCGGGCCACGTCTGTCCGAGCGGCTTTGTCATCGCCTGCGGCAGCAAAACGTTGTTCGAACTCCTCCGGCACATACGCACCGCAGTTTTCTGAAAATCGGCGAATGCGTTCAAAATTGTTGATGGGAATAATGCCTGGCACCAGTGGAATGCGCACACCGGCTTTCTCGCACCGATCACGGAAGCGGTAGAAGTCTTCATTATCGAAGAAAAACTGTGTGATAGCCCGATCCGCACCGGCCTTCTGCTTGTCCAGCAGCACGGAAATATCCGCGTCCAACGAAGCGGCTTTAGGATGGATCTCGGGATAGGCTGACACTGAAATGATGAACTTATGACGCTTTTTCAGCGCCGCCACCGCCTCGGCCACGGACTGGTACCCGGCGCAGCCAATACCGTCTTCGGCTTCCACATCACCGCGCAGAACAACCAAATGTTTGATGTCGGCATCCCACAGGCGGTCGGCGAAAACCATCAGCTCGTCGCTGTTGTTGAAGTGACAGAGGGCAAGATGGCTGGCGGTGGGAATTTCAGTGAGGTTTTGCAGTTGGTCACACCACTCAAAACAGCCATCCGTTGCCGTGCCGCCCGCGCCGAACGTCACGGTTTGAAAGGCGGGCTTGAAGCGGCGCAAAGCGTGGGCACCGGTGACGAGTGCGCGTTCGGCGGAAAGGCCCTTGGGTGGGAAATACTCAAGGCTAAACTGGCCTGTGCCAGAAGGGGCGGAGGATTTCCGCTTGGCTTCACGATGGGATTGAAGGGACGAGACTTTCGCGCTGGGCTCATGAGTGCTTGGCGTGGACATGGTCATTTCCTCTCAATGCCGCCGCATGAAAATAGCGACATGCGATATCGTTGCTGAACATTATATGCAAGGTGGCGAATGCGCAAGGTTGATATAAAGATTTCTTTATGTCATTAGTCGAAGGAGAGAGCCGCTTCCCTCATGCCCTGTCATTTTTGCGCTTCAAGCATGTCGCAAATGGCATCTCGGCGCGTGAAATTGGGGGGAATAGTTCGATATCAACGACCCTGCCGCGCTCGTCAGCGCCGCCCAAATATAAAGAGACTGCGCCCGTGACCAAAACCATTATCGCCTCGGCCACCCAGGAAATTGTCATGGGCTTTGACGAGAAATTCTGCGTCATCGGCGAACGCATCAACCCCACCGGCCGCAAAAAACTAGCCGCTGAGATGCAAGACGGCAATTTTGAGACCGTGAAGGCCGACGCGCTGGCGCAAGTGGCCGCTGGTGCCACCATGCTGGATGTGAACGCGGGGGTTACTTCGGTGGACCCCAACGCCACGGAGCCGGGTCTCTTGGTGCAGACGCTTGAGATTGTGCAGGAGCTTGTTGAAGTGCCGCTCTCCATCGACTCCTCCGTCACCGCCGCCATTGAGGCGGGTCTGAAAGTGGCCAAGGGTCGCCCGCTGGTGAATTCCGTGACCGGTGAGGAAGAAAAGCTGGAAGCCATCCTGCCCCTCATCAAAAAGTATGATG
This sequence comes from Pseudomonadota bacterium, assembly GCA_039198355.1. GTDB lineage: Bacteria > Pseudomonadota > Alphaproteobacteria > Rhizobiales > Rhizobiaceae > Pseudahrensia. The sequence continues at coordinate 36,899 of JBCCTO010000004.1, read as the reverse complement.
TGCCGGTGGTGGCTATATCCAATGATGAAACGGGTATTTCCGAAGACCCGGACGTGCGTTTTGACGTGGCCAAAAAGATCGTGGAGCGCTGCGCCGATTTCGGCATTCCCGCCCATGATGTGGTGGTAGACCCGCTGGTTATGCCCATCGGGGCCATGGGCACGGCGGGCAAACAGGTGTTCGCCCTGGTGCGGCGTTTGCGGGAAGAATTGGGAGTGAATACCACTTGCGGCTTGTCCAACATTTCCTTCGGCCTGCCCCACCGTCACGGCATCAACGCGGCCTTCATTCCCATGTGCATCGCCTCCGGCATGACCAGCGCCATCATGAACCCCTGCCGGCCGCAGGAGATGGAAATGGTCCACGCCGCCAATGTTCTCTCTTCCGCCGATCAGGACTGCACGGAGTGGATCATGACCTACAAAAACCACAGCCCAGCGGCTGCCGGCGCCGCGCCAACACCTGCCGCACCCGCCGCAGCAGGCGGACGCCGCCGGGGTGGACGACGGGCACGGGCGGGGTAGGGTAAGATATAGAGTTGGCAAGGTTTTCAGCCTAACCTTTTGGCCGAAGGGAGACGAACAATGGCATTGGCTGTCCAGAACGTTCGCATGACTGCTGAAGAGTTCGTCCTATGGCATGCTCAACAGGACGAGAACTATGAACTGGTTGCCGGCATTCCTGTGAAAATGATGACTGGAGCCTTGAACCGACATTCGCGGGCGGCCAGTAACATACACATTAGCTTGGCGCGTCAGTTGATGGATGGGCCGTGCGAAGCGTTCATCGCCGACGGGGCTGTTCGGGTAAACGACGATCAGGTTCGCTATGCCGATGTTACCGTTGATTGTGGTCCGGTTGATCTTGACGACTATTTTCTGAGCGACGCGCGCTTGGTTGTAGAAATTCTGTCACCTTCAACTTTGCGCGTGGACCTGTTCACTAAGCTGGCCGAATACCAAAATGTCTCGTCGATCCAATATGTCTTGATCGTCGATGCCGCCAATCTTGAAGCCGTGCTGCATGCGCGTGGTGAAAGCGGTTGGGAAGCAAGGCAATTCTCGCATCATAGTGACGTGATAGACCTGCCCTTGCTATCCGCCCAGATCCCCCTTTCAGAAATGTTCCGCAATATTGCGGCTGTCGGAACTGATATACAATGAGCTCAACGGACCCCCTCGTCATCTTCACCCCTTCTGGCAAACGGGGGCATTTTCCCGTTGGCACGCCCATATTGGATGCGGCTCGGGAGCTTGGGGTCTATGTGGAATCCGTCTGTGGCGGGCGTGGTATTTGTGGGCGCTGTCAGGTGGCGCCGGAGTTTGGGCATTTCGCCAAACATGGGATCGATTCCAAGGCGGAGGGCGTCTCGGCTTGGTCAGCCAAGGAAATTCGTTATACGGATAAGCGGGGCGATCTGATTGAAGGGCGCCGCCTTTCTTGCGCTGCCACGGTGCAGGGGCCGCTGGTGGTGGATATTCCTGCGGACACGGTGGTGAACCAGCAGACCATCCGAAAGGCGGCGGATACGCGGGAAATCCACCGCAACCCGGCGGTTCAGCTTTGCTATGTGGAAATTGACGAGCCGGATATGCATAAACCGCTCGGCGATCTGGACCGGCTTAAACTGCAAATCGAAAAAGAGTGGGGTTTCAGCGATCTGCTGGTGGACCAGCACGTCATGGGGACCGTGCAAAAGACGCTGCGGGCTGGAAACTGGGGGGTAACGGCTGCCATCCATCAGGATTTGGAGACGGCGCGACCCACGCTCATTGCGCTTTATCCAGGGCTCAAGAACGAAGCCTATGGGGTGGCTTGCGATATTGGCTCCACCACCATTGCCATGCATCTCTCCTCCTTGCTGTCGGGCCGAACACTGTCCAGCGCGGGCACGTCCAACCCGCAAATTCGATTTGGCGAAGACGTGATGAGCCGGGTGTCCTACGTCATGATGAACCCGGACGGGCGGGAGGCCATGACCAAGGCTGTGAGGGAGGCGGTCAACAAATTGATCGAGCAGGTCTGCGAAGAGGCGCTGGTGGACCGAGAGGATATTCTCGACAGCGTGTTTGTGGGCAACCCCATCATGCACCACCTGTTTTTGGGTATCGACCCCACGGAACTGGGCGGCGCGCCCTTTGCGCTGGCGGTATCGGGGGCGGTCAATACGTCGGCCACGGAAATTGGCCTCACCATGAACCCGGGGACGCGCCTCTACGTGGTGCCCTGCATTGCGGGCCATGTGGGGGCAGATGCCGCCGCTGCCACGCTTTCGGAAGCGCCGGACAAAGGCGAAGACCTTACCCTGCTGGTGGATGTGGGCACCAATGCGGAAATTGTTCTGGGCGAGAAGAGTCACACGCTGGCCTGCTCTTCCCCCACAGGTCCCGCCTTTGAAGGGGCGGAAATTTCTTGTGGGCAGCGGGCCGCGCCCGGAGCCATTGAGCGGGTGCGCATTGACCCAATCACTCTGGAACCACGCATTCGCATTATCGGCGTGGATAAGTGGTCCGATGAAGAGGGATTCGCGGAGGAGGCGGAGAAAACCGGCGTCACCGGCATTTGCGGGTCTGGCATTATTGAAGTTATGGCGGAGATGTTCCTGGCCGGGATCATTGACGAGGATGGTGTCATTGACGGCACGAAGGCCGCAACAAACCCGCGTATCTTCGAAGACAAGCGCACCTTCTCCTATACCCTTTGGAATGGGTCATCTGCCAGTGGAGGGCCTGCCATCACAGTCAGCCAAACCGATGTGCGCGCCATTCAAATGGCCAAGGCTGCGCTCTATGCGGGCGTAAAACTGCTCATGGAAAAGCATGGCGCGGAGCGGGTTTCCAAAATTTCGCTGGCTGGGGCCTTCGGCACCTTTATCGACCCAAAATATGCCCTCGTCATGGGGCTGGTGCCGGACTGCGAGATCGAAAATGTGAAAGCCGTGGGCAATGCCGCCGGTACCGGCGCGCGGATGGCCCTACTCAACCGGGACCACCGCCGCGATATTGAAGGCACGGTGCAGCACATCGAGAAGATAGAAACGGCGCTTGAGCCCAAGTTCCAAGAGCATTTCATCAACGCCATGGCCTTCCCCAACAAGGTGGACAAGTTCCCTCGGTTAGAGCGGGAAGTTACGCTGCCAGGGCGCAAATCCACACCTGTGGACTTGGCGGATGCTGCCTCTTCCCGCCGTCGCGGCGGGCGCAGCGGAGGGCGGCGCAGCCGCGCCGCCTAAAGCCTGTCCATCTGCGATGGAATCGCTCAAGTTCTTTTGCGCTCACGCTGTCGGCCTGTTGGCCTTCGCTGCGCCCCTGTCGGGCAGTGGAGCGCGGCAAATTTTTGCCGGGTGGCTCTTCGCCACCAGAGCGTTTCAAGCGAAGCGTGAAACGCTTTAGGCAGTTTTGGGGGCCATGAACTTGGCGAAACCGAGCACCATGATCGCCAGCACTGCTGGAACAATGCCCATTAGCACGTTCAAAATGGCGAGGCCTGCGCCAGCTGCCCAGAGGATGGAGACCAGCGCTTCGCAGATTGTGGCGGCCTTGGACGACACCTGACGGCGGCGAAAGAGGCTGCGATTGGCCTGACTTCGGAACCACAATTGGATAAGCACCGCACTCCCCGCCGATAACGCGCCACCCAAGGCTAAGAAAAGGGCGGCACGGGGAGATGTGAAGGCGAGCCACAGGAGGAAGGGCGTCAAAACTGCTGCGATGACGGCCAAGACCGCCTGAACCTTTGCAATCAATACGGCGGTGGGCTTCACCGGCGCGGTGATGATGAGCTCGTGCGCATCCTCACCGGAGATGGAAATCCACGACAATCCCCCAGCCAGTTGACCTGCGGCCATGACCACAACGGGTACGATGACATAGTAAAGCGCGGTACCGTCCTTGGCGTTGAGATAAAGCAGGAAAGCGGGCGGGATAAGATAGAGGATTTGCTGCAAAGTCTGGGAGATCAACCACGGGTCACGGGCCAACAATTGCCATTCCTTGCGGCGCAAATGGGCTGCAATAGAGCGGGTTCGGCTGAAACCTGTGAATGATCTGGCCGTTTTCTCCACATTCTCTAAGCCCGAGGTGGCCAGCACATCTGATGCAAAACGGCGGGCTGAGGTGTGGATGGTGACGGTGAGAATGGCCGTGGCAGCCAGTACAGTTGCCATCCATGCCGGAGCGTCCCCCATGGCCGCGCGCGCCGGCAACCAGACGATGCTCTCAAGCGCAGGCGCGTTGGCCAGCGTCTCCGGAGCCATCCAGACACCCATGCGGGATACGCCTTGGCCCAACATGATGCCAGCGGCCTGCAGCGCGATGATGAAACCGGCCCCAACAATGGCCGCCACAATCTGGGCGATGAGGCGCGTGCGACCCGGGCCGACCCATTTGAACAAGCCCAAGGTCACCCCCACGGCAGCGCAGGTGGCCAAGGCGCCCAATGCCACCAGCACCCCATAACCGGCCAGCCAATGGGCACCGTCCAGCATGACCAGCGCATTGAGCATGGGCGTGGCGATCAGAAGAGACAGCATGATGGTTTGCACCGTCAAAACGCTGGTACGCACCTGAAACAGCCGATGGCTGGGCGCAGGCGAAGACAGAATAAGATCAAGATCGGACCGCGCGTAATAGGCCCGTGTCACGGATTCGATGGCCTGGCTGAACATGAGGGAAAAGAACAGGACCATGGTGCCGGTGAGCGCAAGGAGCACCGGTTTGGTGACGGAAAGCCCCTCCCCCACGATCGGCGCAAGCAGATGCAGGGACAAAAGGTGCATGCCGATGACAAAGGCAATGATAACTGTCCCAACGGCGATCATGCGGGTGGGCTTGCCGTCTGTGCCCATGGAGGCGAAATCCCGCCAGATCAGGCGGCTTTCATGGGCAGCAAACCACAGCAGGCTGCCCGGTGCCGCGCGGCGTTTGGCGGGTAGAGCCGGTGTCGTGTCGAGGGTGAGGCTCATGCTGCCAGGTCCTCTTCTTGCCCCTCTTCCACCAGTTCCAGAAACACCTCTTCCAGCGTGGTGGATGCATTGGCCGAGCGGCCCCGCAATTCATCAAACGTGCCCTCGGCAATCAAGCGGCCTTTCGCAATCACACCAATGCGCTCCGCCATGCGTTCGGCCACTTCCAAGATGTGGGTGGTCATGATGACGGTGGTGCCGGCGGCCACTTTAGCCAGCAAAACATCTTTCACCTGCCGGGCGGAGCCGGCATCCAGCCCGGTGAGGGGTTCGTCCAGGATAATCAATTGGGGTTCATGAACCAGTGCCCCGGCGAGAGCGACCTTCTGACGTTGGCCCTTGGAAAAACCACCGCAACGCTGGTTAGCATGGCTGGTGAGACCCAGCCATTGGACGAGATCTCGGCCGCGGGCTTCGGCAAGGCTTGCTTCCACACCCCAGAGGCCGGAGACGAATTCGAGATATTCATACGGGGTGAGCTTGTCGTAGATCATGGGCTCGTCGGAAACCCAGGCCACTTTAGACTTGGCGGTCACCGGGTCAGCCAGCGCGTCTGTGCCGAAAATGGAAATGGAGCCTCGGTCGGGTTGCAGCAGCCCCGCCACCATGCGCAGTGTCGTAGTTTTGCCCGCACCGTTGGGGCCCAGCAGGGCGTAGAATTCGCCACCCTTGATGGTGAGGTTCATGCCATCAACTGCGGGTGGCTTTTGGCCCGTGGGGTCAAATTGCTTGTGCAGACCAGAGATATGTAAGGCGGCTGTGGTGTCCATGATGTGCTTTCCCAAAACCCAAATCGGATCGATCATGCCACCAAGCCGGTTGCTCCCCGGTGAACCGATATGGTGAACGCCCCTTTGTCATAATGGATCAACAGCCATGGAATGGAGGGACGGCTATTCCATTTGCGACAAACTTTAATTCATGATACCGCCGACAAGTTTCCCAAAAGGCTGGGAAGAGTTTGCCTTGGGAGGGGTAGGCATGGAAAACAGCTTTGACGTCCAAGATCGGTCAAGCCTCTCGACCGATTCAGGCTCTTCCCGCGTCATGCGCAGTTTCGTCTTCTTCATGATGCCGGATTTCTCCATGATCGCTTTCAGCGCGGCGGTGGAGGCTCTGCGGCTGGCCAACCGGATGTTAGGGTATAAATCCTATGCGTGGCGCTTGGCCTCCCAAGACGGGGGGCCGGTTTGCGCCTCCAATGGCGTGGAAATTTCCGTCAACACCTCCCTGGCCGACGAACGGCGCATGCTGGCGGGTAAGGACCGGCCCTCCATGGTGTTCGTCTGTTCCGGCATCAATGTGGAGAAGTTCACCAATAAATCGGTGGAAGCCTGGGTGCGGGAGGAGCACAATCGCGGCGTGGCCGTGGGCGGGCTGTGCACGGGTGCCCATATTCTGGCCTCCGCCGGACTGCTTGCCGGGCGACGCTGCGCTATCCATTGGGAGAACCTGCCGGGCTTTTCCGAAGCCTTCCCCAAGGTGGATGTCTATGCGGACCTGTTTGAAAGCGACGGCAATGTTTACACCTGCGCGGGCGGCACCGCTGCGCTGGATATGATGCTCTCGCTTATTGGCGAGGATCATGATGACAATCTCATCAACGCCATTTGCGAGCAGGCCCTGACCGACCGGGTGCGGGGGCCCCATGATCGTCAGCGCCTGCCCTTGCGGGCACGGCTTGGGGTGCAGAACACGCGCATTCTGGCCATCATCGAAATGATGGAAGCCAACCTGTCTGAACCCCTTACGCTGGTGGAAATTGCCGACCATGCGGGCCTCTCCCGCCGCCAGATCGAACGGCTGTTTCGCCACCATATGGGCCGCTCCCCCGCCCGCTATTATCTGGAGATCCGCCTGGACCGGGCGCGGCACCTTCTGCTGCAGTCCTCACTGCCTGTCGTAGAGGTGGCCGTCGCCTGCGGCTTCGTCAGCGCCTCACATTTTTCCAAATGCTACCGCGAATTGTACGGACGTTCGCCCCAGCAAGAACGGGCAGACCGGCAGGCGGAGATGGGTACAGTTTAAAGTCGTCATGGGCCGACTTGATCGGCCCATCTCCTGACACTTATGAGACCCGCCGATCAAGTCGGCGGGTTACTGAGTGAGATGAACGGCTTAGCCGTCCGCCCGCAGCCGTTCGTTGGTTGGATCAAACGGGCTCTCTTCTACCACTTTCGCCTTATACATCTGGCCCAGAATGCGGATTTCTACTTCGGTGCCGATGGCGCTGAGCGCTGGTTTGAGCATGGCGAGGGCGATGGATTTGCCGACTCGGAAGCCGAAGGCACCGTTGGTGGCGCGGCCTATGAGTTCACCATCCTTGTAGATGGCTTCGGAGCCTCGGGCATCCACATCGGTGACGCCGTCCACGATCATGGTGACGAAGTTCCAATGGTCGCCTGCCTCGTGGCGCTCCAGCAAGCGCTCCCTGCCATTGAATTCCTTGGCCGGTTTAATGAAGCGATGGAGGCCGGATTCATAAGCGGAATATTCGATGGAGAGTTCACGGCCCATCATGCGGTAGCTTTTTTCGATGGCCATGGTGTTCATGGCACGGGCACCGAACGGTTTGATGCCGAATTCTTCACCCGCTTCCATGAGCGCGTCCCAGATGGTGTTTTGCATCTCCATGGGGTGGTGCAATTCCCAACCCAATTCGCCCACAAAGTTCACACGGATGGCGTGAGCGCTGGCCGTGCCGATGGCGATTTTCTGACCCGACAGCCATGGGAAATTCTTATTGTCCAGCGGGACGCGGGTGAGTTTGGAGAGCACGTTGCGGGCGCGCGGCCCGGCCAGTACCAGCACACCCCATTGGGTAGTGGCGGGGGTGAGTTCCACGCTACCATCGCTTGGGCAGGCCTTGTGCAGATAGTCATGGTCGTGGGTTTCCAATGCACCGCCGGAGACCAGATAGAAGGTGTCTGCCGCCGTGCGATAGACTGTGAATTCCGCCCGCACCCCGCCTTCGCGGGTGAGCATATGGCACAGCGCCACGCGGCCGATTTTCTTGGGCACGGTGTTGGCAAACAGGCTGTTCAACCAATCTTCCGCGCCGGTGCCGGACACCCACAATTTGGCAAAGGCGGAGGCATCCATAATGCCGACCCCTTCGGTGACCGCCTTCACCTCGTTACCCACATGTTCGAAATAGTTGGAGCGGCGGAAGGACCATTTTTCGCGCACGCGACCGGTGTAATCGGCAGGCGCATGGTTTTCGTTCACGATCAGGTCGCCGGGAATGCCGCGCTCTTTTTCGGGCAGTTCATAGCCCTCCGGTGCATACCAGTTGGCGCGCTCCCAGCCATAGGTGCCTCCAAAGACAGCCCCGTGTTGTTTCTGACGTTCATAAGATGGCGTGGTTTTCAAAGGACGGGCGGCGGAGCGCTCTTCATCGGGATAGTGGAGCGTGAACACGTTGGCATAGGCCTCCTCGTTCTTCTCGCGCAAATAGCCCTCCGTGGCATAGGGGCCGTAACGGCGGGGGTCCACGCCTATCATGTCCACGGTGGGTTCCCCGTCCACAATCCATTCTGCCAGTTGCCAGCCTGCGCCACCTGCGGCGGTGATGCCGAAGGAGTGGCCTTCGTTGAGCCAGAAGTTCTTGAGGCCCGGCGCGGGGCCGATGATGGGGTTGCCATCGGGCGTGTAGGCGATGGCCCCATTATAGACTTTCTTGATGCCCGCTTCACCGAAATAGGGCACGCGCTCGCAGGCGGTTTCGATGTGGGGTTCAAGGCGTTCCAGGTCTTCCTGGAAAAGCTCGTATTCGCTCTCCTTGTCTGGCCCGTCCACATAGCAGCAGGGCGCACCCTTTTCGTAAGGGCCAAGGATGAGGCCGTGGGCTTCTTCGCGCATATACCAAGCACTGTCGCTCTCGCGCAGCACGCAAAGTTCGGAGCCGCCTTCGGCGCGGAATTTGGCGATTTCCGGGTGGGCTTCGGTAACGATATATTGGTGCTCCACCGGGATAACAGGCACGTCAAGGCCCACCATGGCCCCGGTCTTGCGGGCAAAATTGCCAGAGCAGGAAATGACATGCTCGCATGCGATTGAGCCTTGTTCGGTCTCCACGATCCACGTGCCATCGGCCTGTTGGGTGATGTTGGTCACTTCCGTATTACGATGAATTCTGCCGCCCCGGTCACGGGCGGCTTTGGCCAGCGCCTGGGTGAGATCGGCGGGCTGGATATAGCCATCGTCGGGGTGTTCAATGCCGCCCAGCAGGCCGTCCGTATTCACATAGGGCCAGCGCTGTGCAATTTCCTCATTGGTGATCTTGCGCACATTGATGCCGATCGTGTCGGCGATACCCATGTAATATTCGTACTCATCCCAACGGTCCTGCGAGCGGGCCAGACGAATGTTGGAGACGATGCGAATGCCCGTATCCATGCCGGTCTCTTCCATCAGGTCCTGATAAAATTGCACGGAATATTTGTGAATTTGCCCCACGGAGTAAGACATGTTGAACAGGGGTAACAGGCCCGCCGCGTGCCAGGTGGAGCCGGAAGTGAGCTCCTTTCGCTCGATGAGCACGCTGTCCGTCCACCCCTTTTTGGCCAAATGGTAAAGCGTGGAAACGCCAACGACGCCGCCGCCGATGACCACTGCGCGAGCCTTGTTCTGCATGATGGTTGATCCCTCAAAACCATGGGTCTGGGGAGAACATATGCGACACCGCTCCCCCGGTTCACCAACACCGTAGACCGGAATTGGGCCTAAAATCGACCCGGTTGCGACATGCGGTTAGGGGCGCGCGACGGGGGGCCAGTTGGCGCTGCAATTGGGAATAATCTCCCCCCGGGTCTGCCAACTGGTATAGACCTGCGCTTCGGCATCTAAGCGGGTGCTGTTTCGGGTTTGGCGGCTGTGGAGCAGAAAGGGCAAGATGCCCCATAAGGTCCCCAGCGCAACACCGAACAGAGCGCGTACCGTGTGTGTTTCCCAACCCTGGTAGTGGGTTAGCGGAAAGAAAACCGCGCCGAAAAGCAAAGCTAGACCTCCCCCAGCCAGCGCACCCAGATAAAGCCAGAACTCGGGCTTGAAGAGCTGACGACGGGGATGGGACAGGGGCGCCGGTGGCACCATGTTTTCATTACAGGCCACCGGGGGCTGGATGGGTTGCAATGCAGGATCATTGAAACGGGCGCGGGCGGATTGAAGCCGTTTTTCGAGCGTGTCAATTTCCTGCAACAGCCCGGAACCCTCGTCAGGAGTGTCGTTCATGGGGGGCACAGAAACCGGCGCGGACTGCACTGTTGAAACCCATGCGTTCGAAGCGGTGGGCGCTTCCCGCTCGGGCTCTTCAAACAACAGGTTGAGCAGACTGGCTTCCGGATCTGTCTTTGCAGCGGGTTTGCGCGGCGCAGTCGATTTTTTTGGGTGGGACAGGACCGGTTCGCGCCGCACGGTTTGTGCTGGGGCCTCGTCGAACAGGTCGAGCAGTGATGCCTGACCGGCCTGAGCGGCGAGGGTGTAGGGAGCAATTTTGCGGGTCTTGGCGGGCATGACGCGGAACACTTCGGGCTGGAATCGAACTGGCTACGCCACGAAGTTTCCTGTGGTTATGGATAACAAAACCTTAAGCCCCGTCACTTTCCACGAAGCGTGGCAGTTGGGTTTAGCATGCTGCCGGTAACCGCCCCTTTACCATGATCCTTTACGTCTCCTTCATCTGGTGGGGGTCTGTGAGAGAATGGGGCATGGGATGAATATTCGTGCGAACACACTATCGCGGCGGGGGTTGCTTCTGGGCGCAAGCGCTTTGGCTGGGTGTACGGGTGCCGGTCTCGACACCATGAGCACCGGGTCGGTTTCGACCGCCAGCCGTTCCGCAAAGTCTTCAGACGGTGTGGTGCGCCCCGCCATCGGTGTGGACCGGCACCTGTCCACCATGGCCGCCATGTATGGGCCCATGGAAGATGACGGCTTTCAACTGGCTGCCATCCCTTACGACAAACTGGACCAACGCTTCCGCCGCCAGCGGGTGGTAAACCGTACTGGGATGCCGGCGGGCACCATTGTTGTAGACCCGCACAATCACCATGCCTATTTCATTCTCAGTTCGGATGAGGCTGTGCGTTACGGGGTGGGCGTGGGCAAAGCGGGGTTTGAGTGGTCAGGCGATGCTGTGATTGCCCGCAAGGCCAAATGGCCCACATGGACACCGCCGAAAGAAATGATCGAGCGGCGGCCCGATCTTGCCCAATGGGCTGGCGGCCAACCCGGTGGCCTCGACAATCCACTGGGCGCGCGGGCGCTTTATCTCTTCTCCGACGGACGGGACACGCTCTACCGCCTGCACGGCACGCCGGAATGGGATTCCATCGGCAAAAGCATGTCTTCGGGGTGCATCCGGTTCTTGAACCAAGACGTTATCGATTTGCATCGCAGGGTGCCAAACGGCACGCGGGTGCGGGTGTTAGGGGCCAAGGCCTAAATCACACCTGCCCTTTGCATTCTGGCAAGGTGGGGTTTAAGAGGCGGCACGCATCCCTTTGTCTCCCTCCCGGTTGTATTGATGATAAAGCCTACGCTGCACGCCTTTGCTAAGGCGCTGGGCACCGGCGAGCGCAAGCCCGTTGATTTGTCCACTTTCACCCCCTCCGTCATCAAGACGGAAATTCTCTCCGGCCTTACCGTGGCGCTGGCGCTGGTGCCGGAAGCGGTGGCCTTTGCCTTTGTGGCCGGTGTGCACCCATTGGTGGGGCTGTATGCGGCTTTCATTGTGGGGCTCATTACGGCCCTGTTTGGCGGGCGGCCGGGCATGATTTCTGGCGCAACGGGGGCGCTTGCCGTGGTGATGGTGGCGTTGGTTTCCACCCATGGTGTGGAATATCTGTTTGCCACCGTGGTGCTGATGGGCATTTTGCAAATACTCGCCGGCATCTTTCGGCTCGGGAAATTTATCCGCCTCGTGCCCCATCCCGTCATGCTGGGCTTTGTGAACGGTTTGGCTATCGTCATCTTTTTGGCACAACTTACGCAGTTTCAAGTGCCGGGGCCGGACGGCACCAAGGAATGGATGAGCGGTTTTCCGCTTATTCTCATGCTGGGCCTTGTGGTGCTGACCATGGTCATCATTCAGTTCATTCCCAAACTCACCACCGCCATTCCAGCGCCACTGGCAGGGATTGGACTGGTGGCCGGTTTGGTCATCGTTGCGGGGCTGGATGTACCGCGCGTGGGTGATTTAGCATCCATCGAAGGGGGCCTGCCCTCCTTCCACATTCCCATGGTGCCGCTCACTTGGGATACGCTGGAAATCATCTTGCCCTATGCCGTCATTCTGGCGGCCATCGGCCTGATCGAAAGCCTGCTGACGCTGAACCTGGTGGGAGAGATCACGGGCCAGCGGGGCGGCGCTTCTCAAGAATGCATCGCCCAGGGCGCAGCCAATACGGTCACCGGTTTCTTCGGCGGCATGGGGGGTTGTGCTATGATCGGGCAGTCCATGATTAACGTGAAATCGGGCGGGCGCACACGCCTTTCCGGCACGTCGGCGGCCCTGTTTCTTTTAGCGTTCATCGTGGTGGCCTCACCGCTCATCGAACAGATCCCGCTCGCTGCGTTAGTGGGCGTGATGTTTATGGTGGTGATTGGCACTTTCGCGTGGCACAGCCTGCGCCTGTTTGGCAAAGTGCCCACCACAGATGCCCTCGTCATTGTATTGGTGACGGTGGTGACCGTCATGACAGACCTCGCCATCGCCGTGGTGGTGGGTGTGATCGTCTCCGCCCTCGCCTATGCCTGGAGCAATGCCACGCGCATCCGGGCCAAGGCCCACATCACCACGGAAGGGGCACGGGTTTACGCCATTGAAGGTCCGCTGTTTTTTGGGTCCACCGATAGTTTCTCCGAACTGTTCAACCCTGATGAAGACCCAAGTCTCGTCATTGTCGATTTCATGAACAGCCGGGTTGCCGATCAATCCGCCCTGCAAGCCATCGAGGACTTGGCCAAAAAGTATGAGGCCAAGGGCAAGACGCTGCAACTGCGCCACCTTTCCCGCGATTGCCACTTCCTGCTCAACCGCGCGGGGCAATTGATGGTGGATTCAAGCGATGATCCCGAATACCACATTGCAGCGGATTACGACGTGCGCACGGGGCAGTTCAGCGGCGGTCATTAGGGTTGCGTGTTGGCGGCCCGCTTGACGATTAGCACATCGCCCACATCCACCGTCTTTGAACCCACCAGCACCGTGTCGTGCTTGGTCACCAAGTGAGAAGCATCCTGCGGTTTAGGGCCGTAGTTGATTATGGTGCGCAGGTCGCCCCGGTCACGCAGGCGCAGGTCTTCACCGGTTTCGACGATGGGCAGGCCCGCTTCCTCCAGCGCATGGCGCAGCAGGTGAAAGGTGAGGCTTTCGTCGGGCCATCCGGCCAGATAGGTGAAATGGTCTCGATGAAAGACAGCGCCCTGCCCGTCTTTCGTTTTCAGTGCGGTTTTTACCCGCTCGCCGCTGGCGACGGCTTCAAACCAGCGCTGAAAACTGCCGCCTTCTGTCAACGGGACCTCCGTGTGGGGGCGCAGGCTCTCCACCCGTTCCACACGAATGTCCATGAGCAATTGCAACGGCCCGGGGGGCAGTGTTTCAGGGATTGCGTGCTCCTGTGTGCGGGAACCGCTGCGGGGGCCGAACAAGACCTTGGCTTTGCAAGCACTCAGGCGTTTCAGGAAATCATCGCTCACCATTAGAAAATGGGGCACAATCAGAAGGTCGTAGCACGTCAGATCATGGGCGATAGATACAATGTCGATGGACTGACCCAAGCGCCGCAGAACGCTGTAGAATTGGCGCAGCAGGGCGAAACCGTCGTAGTCGGCCCCCTGCGGTTGAGTTTCTGTGGCCCAAAGCGAGGGGTAATCGAACACTAAGGCAACCCGCGCATTGTCCGTCTCGGCTTCTGGAAGCGCCTTTAATTCTCGCGCCACCTGCTGGGCTTCTTCGAAAGCCACGTCCGGTGAGTTGTCCGGGCGGTTAAGGCCCGAATGAAATTGTTCCTGCGCAAAGGGAGCCTGTCGCCAGCGGAAGTAGCTGACCACTTCTGCACCATGGGCGATGGCCTCGTGGGTCCAGGCCCGCACCATGCCGGGGTGGGGAGCCGGGTTCCATGGGGCCCAGTTCACCGGACCGGGCTGCTGTTCCATCACCCACATGCGGCCATTAGGGGAACAGCCGCGGTAGAGATCGTGGTGGAACGCTTGTGTGTCCGGGTCCCCAGCCCGCAAATACCACGCTTTCCAATGGGGATCGGTGAAATCCCGCTCCAGAAAGCCGAGGGGATAGGAATCCCAGGACGCGATATCCAAATCAGCGCTCACGTCGAAATGGTCGAATTCGAGGAAATTACCCATGAAATTGTGAATGAGATCACGGCCTAGTGAGAGGCGGCGCAATGTGTCTGTTTGCACCTTGTTGAACGCTACCACCTTATCGGAGGAGTAGCGGCGAAAGTCCAGCACATGGGCGGGGTTGGGTTCGGTGACAGTCAGGTTTGGCAACTCGACTTGCGCGAAATCGCTCACTTCCATGGACCAGAAAACGTTGCCCCAAGCGCGGTTGAGGGCTTCGGGCGTCTGGTATTTTTGCGCCAGCCAATGGCGAAAACCATCGCGGGCGGCGGTGGAATAGCTCAGCGTGGTGTCGTGGCAGCCATATTCATTGTCCGTCTGCCAAGCCACCACATGGGGGTTTTGGCCGTATCGCTTGCCGACGATTTCCGTGATGCGCTTGGATTCCTCGCGGTAACCCCCATGGCTGAAATCATAGTGGCGGCGGGAGCCGAACAAGCGGGGCCTGCCCTGCGCATCCACAGCCACCATGTCCGGCATTTCATCCACCAGCCATTTGGGCGGTGTTGCGGTGGGCGTACACATGATGATTTTGAGGCCGGCAGCGCCCAGTGTTTCAATGGCTTTATCCAGCCAGTCAAAACGGAAATCATCGCGGGCTGGCTCAAGGCGCGACCATGCAAATTCGGCCACGCGCACATGGGTGATGCCGCATTCCACCATGCGGGCAGCATCATCGGCCCACATGTCCTGTGGCCAGTGTTCAGGATAGTAGCAGACGCCCAGTGTGGGGCGGTTGGTTTGGTCGGTCACACGCGCAAACCGTCTTTGTCAAACAACATGGCCGTTTCCGGGTCGATGCCGATTTCTGCGGATTGACCATCTCCAACGGTGGCATGGCCTTTCTGCTCCACCGTAAGCGGCACATCCGCACCAATGTCCAGATAGAGATAAGACGTGCCGCCCAATTGCTCCACCACTGTGGTAGTGGCGGTGAATTTGTGGCTCGCCGCATCGGCGGGAACAAAATGTTCGGGGCGAATGCCCACCCTGACCTTCTCGCCAATGGCTGGGGTGCGATCGCGAGTAGCGACAGGAAAGATGGTATTGCCGAGCGCGGGCACATTGACGGTGGCAAAGCCTTCTTCCACCAGCGTCACCTCTCCATCCATGAAATTCATGCGAGGGGAGCCGATGAAACCGGCGACGAATTCATTGTCGGGATTGTCATAAAGTTCCAGCGGGGAACCAAACTGTTCCACCACACCGGAGCGCAGCACCACGATGCGGTCAGCCAGGGTCATGGCCTCCGTCTGGTCATGGGTCACATAAATCATGGTGCTGTCGAGATCATTATGCAGTTTGGCGATTTCCAACCGCATCTGCACCCGTAGTTCTGCATCCAGATTGGAGAGCGGCTCATCAAACAGGAACACTTTGGGTTCGCGCACGATAGACCGGCCAATGGCCACACGCTGGCGCTGCCCCCCGGACATGGCGGCGGGCTTACGGTCCAGCAACGGACCCAGTTCAAGAATTTTGGCAGCTTTCTGGACCCGGGCGTCAATTTCGTCCTTGGGAAACCCGTTCATTTTCAAGCCGAAGGCCATGTTGTCGTAGACGGTCATGTGGGGATAGAGCGCGTAGGACTGGAAAACCATGGCCACGCCCCGGTCCGCCGGTTCGGCGTGGGTGACATCCTCGTCTCCAATCTGGATGGTGCCGTCGGATGTTTCTTCCAAGCCTGAGATCAAGCGCAAAAGCGTGGATTTTCCGCAGCCGGATGGCCCCACAAAGACGATAAACTCGCCATCTTTAATGTCCAGATCGACCCCGTGAATGACATCAACGGCGCCAAACGATTTGCGCACATCGCGTAAAACAACCTCAGCCATGGGGCAAATCTCTCTTCATCTGTAATTTGGTATCTATTGTGCAGCACGGGGGCCAAGGCGGTCCGCCCAGTCCTGCTCGATGGCCAGCGCGCAATCGCGCACCAATCCTTCCCAGGCGTTGATTGTATCGCCTTGCAGCCGAAAAGCAGGAGCGGTGGCCGACACTCCCGCGTAGGTACCCGAAGGCTCGTGGACAATGCCGTGCGCCACGCAATATATGCCTGGCTCATGTTCTTCCCGGTCATGGGCTAGGCCTTTGGCGGTGCGGATCGTGTCCAATTCCGCGGCCAGCAGTTCCGGTGTGTGACACGTGGCCAGCGTGTGGCGTTGGTAGTCCAACTGGCCCACCAATTCATCGCTTTTTAAGCGCGGCATGGACGCTAGAATCGCTTTGCCAACCCCCGTGCAATAAAGCGGTGATACATTGCCCACCTGGCTGTGCATGCGCACATTCTGGCGGCTCTCCAACTTGTCGATGTAGATCACTTCATGCCCGCTGAGCATGCCCAGATGGACGGTTTCACCCGTTTTGGCTTGCAGTGCTTCCATGTGAGGCGAAGCGATGGAACGTAGTGAATTATTGGACCAGGAACGGGCGGCCAGCTTGAGAAGGCGCAGGCCCGCAGAATAAGTGTGGTCTTCGTGGAGCTTGACCAAATCCTCGTGGACGAGGTTTGTCAGCTGACGGTGCAGTGTAGCGCGCGGTTGGCGCGTGCGGGCCAAAATTTCGGTGAAGCGAAGAGGATGGGGAGACGCGGCGATGATGTCCAACACATCAAGGGCCTTGCCAAGCGTGCCACTGCCCTGACCATTGCCCTGGCCGCTGGCCTGACCGATGACTTGGGGCTCCACCGCATCGATAGCAGAAGCGTTGCTGGTTACTGAGGGACTGTTGGCCGTGGACGCAGTTGTGGTACGATCACGCTTTGCCACGTTTTGGCGTTTACGCACCATCATTTGCGCCACAGATTTCCTCCCACAGGCCACCTGCCCTGGCCTTTCACTCACCCGGGCGAACACGTTCCAGCGTGCTTTTGAGACCGGTTGACAATTTCCTTCCGTATCCAAATAATTCCGCTTAGTCAAATCGTGTTCCATTATGCGGAACGACTGTGTGTGGCATGCGACGCGACCCGTCTGGGAGGATGGCCTTAAACAAGATGGGCAGCCCCATGCCGTTCAACGGCAGGCTCTCTTCAGCCCGCGCATTTGTGCAGGCATAGGCCCCGACGGGCAGGACTGAAATAACTGCTTGGCCTGACAGCCGGCGCTCAACGGGAGGAAACCCATGTATAAGTCGCTCATACGAGCCTCAGCAGCCCTTGGTACAGCTGCATTGATTGCAACAGCGGCGCAAGCCGGTGATCTCAAGATCATTTTTGACGACCCCAACCCGGGCCCGAAAAAGGGCTTTGAGGAGGCGGTGGAAGCGTTCAAGACGGCTCACCCCGACGTCAACGTGACGGTCTCCATCAATGACCGCGAGGCCCACAAAACAGCGATCCGAAACTTTTTGACGGCTGACGCTCCAGACATCACGTCCTGGTATCCCGGCAACCGCATGGCACCCTTCACGGATGCTGGTTTGATGACGGATATTTCTGATCTTTGGGCGTCGGACCCTAACCTGTCCACCTCATTTGAAGCCATCAAGCCCACCATGACGCGGGATGGAAAGCAGTGGGGCGTGCCCTATTCCTACTATCAGTGGGGTGTCTATTACCGCAAAGACATCTTCGACAAGTTGAACCTTTCCGAGCCCAAAACCTGGGACGAAATGCTGGCCACGTGTGACACGCTGAAGGAAAACGGCGTGACGCCCTTCACCATCGGCACAAAGTTCCTTTGGACAGCCGCCGGCGTGTTCGATTACTTGAACCTGCGCACCAATGGCTACGAGGTCCACAATGATCTGACGGGCGGCAAGATCAAATATACCGACCCCCGCATCCGTGCCACATTCGCCAATTTCAAGGAAATGCTGGATCGCTGTTCCTTTGTGAGCAATCACGCCACAATGTCCTGGCAGGATGCCATCGCACCTTTCGCCAATGCTGATGCGGCCATGTATGTGATGGGCAACTTCGCCGTGGACGGGTTCAAGAATGCTGGTCTCACCTATGAGCAGATCGACTACTTCCCCTTCCCGGAGATTACCAAAGGGATGCCAAGAGCGGAGGAAGCGCCGGCGGATGCATTCTTTATTCCGGCCAATGCCAGAAACAAAGAAGACGCCAAAAAGTTTCTAGCCTTCATCGCGCGGCCAGAGGTTCAGGCAAAATGGAACGCCACCATCGGCCAATTGCCACCAAACTCCAAGGCTGAGGTGGCCGACGATAAATTCATCAAGGAAGGCATGGAAACCGTCTCCACCGCTGCCGGTCTCGCTCAATTCTACGACCGGGATGCGCCTGCGGCCATGGCAAAGGCAGGCATGGAGGGCTTTCAACAGTTCATGAACGACCCCAGCAAGCTGGAAGAGATTCTCGCTCGCCTGGATAAGGTTCAGGAAGAAGTCTACAAATAAAGCCAACTCCATGGGCGTCCGGAGAAATCCGGGCGCCTGTTTCGTTTGTCCCCGGCCATGGGTGCAAATGAAACAGGCGTAACGCTAAACCTGCCACAAGGCATCACCGGGAGGGTGTGGGCCGTGACAAATACTGCTCTCGTGGGTGAAACGGGTACTGCCATCCGGCCAAGCGCTCGACCAATACGTCGGGACCACCGCTCGTGGTACGCCCGTAACCGGCTGAAATTGGCCCCGTGGCTGTTCCTGGCCCCCGCGCTGATCTTCTTTATGATCTACGTGATTATCCCCATTTTCGCGTCCATTTCCTTATCCTTCTACCAGTGGGACGGCTTGGTGGCAGAACAGGCAAAATGGGTGGGCATGGATAATTATGCCCGGCTCATGGACGATGAAAAATTTTGGACATCGCTCAAAAACAATGTGCTGTGGCTGCTGCTTTTCATGCTGTCGGTGCCCGCTGGCCTTTTCATTGCGCTGTTTTTGAACCAAACCGCTCCAGGGATGCGCATTTATAAGAGCCTATTTTTCTTCCCCTTTGTCATCTCACAAGTGGTGGTGGGGCTGGTGTTTTTCTGGTTCTACAACCCGGAATTTGGCGTTGTGGGCAAGGTCTGGGGCTTCTTCTTCTGCGAGCAGGTGGTGAACATCATGGGCAATTTGACGAACCGTTGTTCCGTCGAACCGCCCGCCCTCATGGCCAGTGAGGAATATGCCACTTATGGCATCATCGCCGCCGGGCTTTGGCCGCAGATTGCCTATTGCATGATCCTGTATCTCACCGGCCTCAATTCCGTGTCCCCCGACCAGGTGGAGGCCGGGCGGTTGGACGGAGCCAAGGGGTGGAAAATGCTGTGGTATGTGATCCTGCCGCAGCTGCGCCCCGCCACGTTTATTGCGGTGGTGGTCACAGTGATCGGGGCGCTGCGTTCCTTTGATATGATCGCGATCATGACCCAGGGCGGCCCCGGCGTTGGCTCCACCAATGTGCTGGCCTACGACATGTATGAGGTGGCACTTTCGGAATTCGGCTTCCGCTATGGCTATGGCGCCGCCATCGCCACCGTGCTGTTCCTCATCATGCTCGTGTACATCAGCTATTTCCTCTACCGCATGTATCGCGACGAGAAGGAAGGTTAGGCACATGTTTCCCCGCCCTATCGAAAAATCCGGGCCGTTTTCGCGGGTCAGCTACAATGTGATGGTGCCCATCGCGCTGTTCATCTGGCTGCTGCCACTGATCGCCATTTTCATGACATCTATCCGGCCCGAAAGTGATATCACGTCGGGCAATGTGTTCGGCTGGCCCACGGATTTTCTGCTCATTGAAAATTACGCCCAGGTGTTTCGCGAAACCAAGGCTGTGCAATATCTGCTCAATTCCTTCATGGTCACCATTCCCACCATGATCCTCTCGGTGGGGCTGGCCTGCATGGCGGGCTATGCCCTGGCGGTCTACCATGTGCCGTTCTTTGGGAAAAACGTGGCCATCCCGTTGTTCATGCTGTTTGTGGCTGGCAATTTTGTGCCCTTCCAAATTCTCATGGTGCCGGTGCGGGAGTTTTCCGAGAATATTGGTGTTTATAACACCGTATGGGCGCTGATCCTGTTTCACTCCGCGTTTCAGACGGGGTTTTGCACCCTATTCATGCGCAATTTCATCAAGGCGCTGCCGTTTGAGCTGATAGAGAGCGCTCGGATTGAAGGCGTGGGGGAATTTCGCATTTTCTGGCATGTGGTTTTGCCTTTGGTCCGCCCGGCGTTGGCGGCATTGGCCGTGCTGATTTTCACCTTCATTTGGAATGATTTTTTCTGGGCCACGGTGCTCACCAATGGGGATGAAGCGAAACCGATTACCGCGGGCATGGAAAGCTTGAAGGGGCAGTATCTCACGCGCTACAGCCTCTATTCGGCTGCCGCGCTCATGGCGGCCATTCCGCCGGTGCTGATGTTCTTCATCGCCCAAAAACACTTTATTGCTGGTCTCACCCTTGGGGCGACAAAGGGCTAACAGTCATAGCGGGAACGATTCCTCATGGGTGATGTCTTCACACGTCGGCTGGATGCCCCAGCCGCCACCGTTTTGTTCGGCTGGACACAAGGCATTCCGGAGATCATCTATTTCGGCGCGCGCCTGGCGGACGATCTGGATTTGGAGGTCTTCGCCCGTTCCCGCTCGCGGCCTCAGGGTTTTGCAACGCTGGATGACCATGCGCCGGTTTCCATGCAGCCGGAGATCTCCCAAGGCTTTATGGGGCACCCTGGCCTGATCGCCCACCGGGATGGCACGGGCGAAGCGGGGTGGGCTGGGCTTTTCACGTTCCACCATGATGTGGAATTGGAAGACGGGATCATCTTCATCTGCTTTGACAAGCACCGGGGCTTGCGGCTGGAGATTACGTGCAGGCTTGATCCTGAAAGTTCCGTGGCGCGTCTTTCGTCAAAACTCATCAACGAAAGCGGGCGCACCTGCGTGGTGGACTGGATGAGCGCTCCCGTGCTGCCCATCCCCCAGCGCCTGTCCGAATATCTGCATTTCCACGGACGCTGGTGCGCGGAGTTCGCCATAGACCGGCGCGTGGTGCCCATGGGGCTGGTGAAGAGCGAAAATCGACGGGGCCGCACCTCCCATGAGGCTTTCCCCGGCACCATCATGCTGTCGCCGGAGACCAATGAGGAATCCGGGCCCTGCCTTGGGGTGCATCTGGGCTGGAGCGGCAATCACCGCATGGTGCTGGAGCGGCTCACCACGGGTGAATGCCAGTTGCAGATGGGCGTGCTACATTTTTCCCGCGAGGGCATGCTGCCGCCGAGTGAGAGCCTGACCACACCGGAAATATTCGTGGCTCACTCAGACGTGGGCCTCAACGATATGAGCCAGAAGTTTCACGCCTTCGTGCGTGGCTCCATTCTGTCCCTGCCCAATCCCCAAAAGCCCCGCCCTGTCACGGTCAATACATGGGAAGCGCTCTATTTTGACCACGACCATGACAAACTGCGTGCGCTGGCCGATGCTGCTGCCGACGTGGGTGGAGAGCGCTTTGTGCTGGATGACGGGTGGTTTGGCACGGAAGACTTCTCCCGCAATGACGACACCACCTCTCTGGGGGATTGGTATGCTGATCCGCGCAAATATCCCGACGGGCTGCACCCCATCGTGGATTACGTGATCGACAAAAAGGGCATGGAATTTGGTCTGTGGGTGGAGCCGGAAATGGTGAACCCCCAGTCCACGCTGTACAAAAACCACCCCGATTGGGTGCTGCGGCTGGACCCCTATCCGCTGAGGACGGGTCGCAATCAGTTCGTGCTGGATCTCACCAATAGGGACGTGACGGATTATCTTTATGAGGGGCTGGCCAGCCTGCTGAACGAATACCGCATTTCCTATCTGAAATGGGACATGAACCGCGATCTTGTGCTGCCGGGGGACCGCACGGGCAATGCGGCGGTGCATCGCCAGACCAGCGAGTTGTACCGGTTGATCGACCGGCTGCGGACGGGCTTTCCCCATGTGGAGATTGAAAGTTGTGCGTCCGGCGGGGGGCGGGTTGATTATGAAATCCTCAAACGCACCCACCGGTTTTGGACCAGTGACAGCAATGATGCGGTGGAGCGCACGCGCATTCAAAACGGCTTTTCCTATTTCCTCCCACCGGAGGTCATGGGAAGCCATATCGGCCCAGCCTGGTGCCACACTTCCGGGCGTGGCTTCCATGCCCCCTTTCGAGCACTGGTCGCAAGCTACGGGCACATGGGGCTGGAACTGGACTTGACGAAGATTGATGAGAGTGACCGTGCCATTTTTGCCGATGCTGTGGCCCGCTACAAAAAAGACCGGGCGCTTTGGCACGCGGGCACTTTTCACCGCATTCATACCGTGGATGAAGCACTGATCGGGGCGGCCACCATCAGTGAAGATCAAACCTCTGCCCGTGTGGTGATGATGCAAATCGACCGGCCTCGCGCCGTGGTGCCGCCGCCCGTGGCCATTCCCGGGCTGGACCCGGAAAAGAACTACCGCGTGAACCTGCAAACACCCTACGAGATTGCAACAAAGGCGAGCCGCGCTTTTGACAACCCGCTTATGGATGGTGGTTTCGTCATGTCCGGCTCCGTGTTGGGGTCGGCGGGTGTGCAATTGCCGGTCTTTTATGCCCAAACGGGCATTGCGTTGTCGCTGGAGGCGCAATGACGGCCCCTGCCCTCATCGCCTTAGACTGGGGAACCACCCATGTGCGCGCTGCGCTGCTGGCGGCCGATGGCACCGTGCTGGAGGAACGCCATGGTGAGAGCGGTGTGGGTCAGTTTGACCGGCAGCAATTTGCAAAGCGCTTTGCCGAATTGACGGCTTCATGGGACGCGCTTCCCGCCATTGCGGCGGGTATGGTGGGGTCTCGGCAGGGGTGGCAGGAGGCGGCTTATCTGCCCTGCCCCACGAGACTTGCTGATTTAAGCGCCGCGCTGACACCGGTTTCGGGCCACGACCATGTGGTCATCGTGCCCGGTCTTAAGATGGAAGGCGCACGCTATGATGTCATGCGGGGCGAAGAGAGCCAGATTGCGGGTCTCTTGGCCCGCGAACCGGATTTCACAGGCACCGTTGTCATGCCGGGCAGCCACTGCAAATGGGTGAGATTGGAAGGGGGCCGCATTGAGCATTTCACCACCTATATGACCGGCGAGTTATTTGCTGCACTCTCCAACAATACCATGCTGCGCCACAGTGTGGAGACGGAAGCTGACGGGGACGTTGGCGCCTTCCAGCAAGCCGTGGCGGAGGTGTTTACGGGCCATGGGAGCGCGATGGCCCGCTTGTTTGATCTACGGGGCCGCACGCTCTTGGCTGGTGCCGACAATGGCGAACAACGGGAGCGGCTCTCGGGGCTTTTGATCGGTATGGAGTTGGAAGCGGCTGCCCGCGATGGCTATGACGTGCAGGCTTTCACTCTGGTGGGCAGTACGGCGCTCAACGAGCGCTATGGGCGGGCCACAGCCGTCTTGCAGGCTGATATCGTATCCCACGAGGGCACGCGGTTGATTTGGCCCGCTCTCTTGGCAATCGCAAGCGAAGCGGGACTCATAAACACGGGGCTAGAGGCGCAAACATGAATGATCTTTTTGAAAACCACCGTCCTTTGGTGGCCATTTTGCGCGGGGTGAAACCCCAAGAGATCGAGAGCATAGGCGAAGCGCTCATCGAGGCCGGATTTGGAATTATAGAGGTTCCGCTGAATTCACCTGAACCGTTCAAGACCATCGAAATCATGGCAAAGAAATTCGGCGATCATGCCATCGTGGGGGCGGGCACCGTGCTGACCACGGATAATGTGGATCGGGTAATTGATGCGGGCGGGCGGCTGATTGTTTCACCCAATTGTAAGCCCGCCGTCATCGCGCAAACAGTAAAGCGTGGAGGCCTTTCCTTCCCCGGCATATTCACCCCCACCGAAGCCTTTGCGGCCATTGATGCGGGTTGCCATGCTCTCAAATTCTTCCCCGCCAGCCTGCACGGACCGGGCGGTGTGAAGGCCATCAAGGCTGTGTTGCCGGAGGACATGCCGGTGCTGGCTGTTGGTGGGGTGACAGTGCCAACCATTGGTGACTGGCTTGAGGCCGGGACCGATGGATTTGGGATCGGGTCGAATGTCTACAAAGTGGGCTGGGATGCTGCCAAGGTTGGTGCTGAAGCCAAGGCCTTCGTAGCTGCTTATGATTCGTTGGCTGGGTGAGGCTCTTCCTTCTCCCCGGTGGGGAGAAGGATACGCAGACCCATTTTGCGAAGCAAAATGCTGGTCGCAGTTGGATGAGGGGGAGCTTAGCCCAGGTTGGTTTTCCCCTCACCCAACTGCGGCTATGGCTTTGCATAGCAAAGCCAAGTCCTCGTATCCCTCTCCCCATTTGGGAGAGGGAGGCTAATCCCACCCTTTGAGGACTTTCTCGAAGTCGACTGGTTTCATATTCGTTAGAGGAACTTGAGGCATATCTCCATCAAATCTTGGCGCTGGAGCCGGTTGCAGAACACCATCGGCATCTTGAAACACCTTTCGTTCTTCATTGTGCGGGTGGTCCGTTACCTCTCCCATGCTCAAAACCGGCGCAAAACACGCATCACACCCGTCGAAAACTGCTTCCCAATGGGCAAGCGGTTCAGCGCCTATGGCATCCTCGATGAGCCCTCGAATTTGCGGCCAATAGGTGCGGTCCCAGCGGTGTTCCAACACGGGTTGGTCAAGCGCCAGACGCTCGCGGAGGATTTGCCAGAAGGGTTCTTCAATGGCCCCGATGGCAACCCATTGGTCATCTGCGGTGCGATAAGTGCCGTAAAAAGGCGCGCCGCCGTCCAGCAGATTTGAACCACGCCCGGCGGGCCAGAGCCCCTGGGCTTTTAGGCCAAAGGGCATGGTCATGAGCAGGGCTGCGCCGTCCAGCATGGCGGCATCCATCACGCTGCCCTTGCCAGTGAGTTTGGCTTGCAGAACGGCGGAGACGATGCCGAAAGCGGCCATCATGCCCCCGCCGCCGAAGTCGCCCACTAAATTGAGGGGCGGCACGGGGCCAGAATCCTGCGTTCCGGTGGCTGCCAGTGCGCCGGTGAGCGCGATGTAATTGATGTCATGGCCTGCGCGAGGGGCGAGAGGCCCTTCCTGCCCCCAGCCGGTGATCCGGGCGAAGACGAGGGCCGCGTTGTGCGCCATGCACTCTTCCGGCCCAAGACCAAGCCGCTCCATCACACCGGGCCGATAGCCTTCCACCACCACATCGGCCTTGGCGATCAGGCTGCGGGCCTGTTCCACGCCTTCCGGTGTTTTCAAATCCACTTCTACCAGGCGGCGACCCCGCAGAAGCGGGTCTTTATCCCACCGGCTGGTGCCTGTGTCGCGCCCGCCCGGCTTTTCCAGCCGCACCACATCGGCACCGTGGTCTGCGAGCATCATGCAGCAGAAGGGGCCGGGCCCGATGGAAGCCATTTCCACGACCTTAAGGCCAGCAAGCGGTTTAGCCATGGGCGCGCCGCTCCTCAGAAGGAGAGCGGTGGAAATGGTAGCGGTAGCTTTGGGCGAAGTAGGAGTGGGAGGTGAAGCCTGTTGATAATGCGACATCCAAAATGGGCGCATTGGTGTGGCGCAACAGCTCCCGCGCCCGCTCCAAACGTACCGACATATAATAGCGCCCGGGCGTGGAATTGAGGTGGCGCAGGAAAAGCCGCTCCACCTGCCGCAGGGACAGTTCCACCCGCCGCGCAATTTCCAGCGCGGTGAGCGGTTCTTCCAGATGTTCGCTCATCAATTCCACAGCCCGTTGCAGTTTTTCAGACTTGCCCGAAAGATCCCGCTCCGGCCCCACGCGCTGGCGATCCACATTGGTGCGGATGCGTTCATGCTGGAACTGATTGGCCACTTCATTGGCCAGTTTTGCGCCGAAATCCTCCTGAATGATGTGCAGCATCAAATCGATAGACGTGGTGCCGCCAGCGGATGTGTAACGGTTGCGATCCACCTCAAACACATGGCCAGTACAATTGGCCTTGGGGAAAGCTTCCTGAAAAGATGTGCGATTTTCCCAGTGGATGGTGCAATCGTAACCGTTCAGCAGCCCGGCCTGTCCCAAAATGTGGGTACCGATGGAAAGGCCACCCACGGCCCCGCCCCGGCGGGCGCGTTCGCGCAGGCGGGCTAATAGGTGGCTTTGACCCTCCACATGGGTTTTCATCCCCGCGCAAATGAACAGGATATCGCTGGTAAGGTCATCGTCGATGGATTGATCCACCTTCAATTCCATGCCGTTGGAGGCGATCACCGGCTCACCGGTGATGGAAACGAGGGACCAGGAATAGAAATGGCGCGCCGCCAGCCGGTTGGCCGCCCGCAGGGGCTCCATGGCGGCCACAAGGCACATCATGGAAAACTGGTCCACGGCCAGAAAGGCCAAATGACGGGACTGGCGTTCCAGCGCAAAATCGTTGTTCGGCTCCGTCGTCATGACCTCCCAACCATGGTTTGACGTCTTTGCAATATCTGTGTCGAATTCTCGACATTGCGCAAGCGAATTTTTGCGCGATACAGTGAAGAGCGAAAGCGGCCCACTAGACAGCTTAAGAAAAGGCAGTCGAGGGAATTGAGGGAGCATCACCATGACAGGGCGCTATTCCGCCTGGGCCATTGCCAAAAACGCCTTGCGCGGCAACAAGGATTGGCGGCCCGCCTGGCGTAAACCGGAGCCGAAAAAGGCTTATGACGTCATCATCGTGGGAGGCGGCGGCCACGGGCTTTCCACGGCGTTTTATCTGGCCCATGTCCATGGCATCAAAAACGTGGCCGTTGTGGAGAAGGGCTATCTGGGTTCCGGCAATATCGGGCGGAACACCACGATTGTGCGCTCTAATTATCGGCTGACCCCCAACAGTGCCTTTTACGAAAAATCCATGACACTGTGGCGGGAGCTTTCACACACACTCAATTACAACGTCATGTTCTCACCCCGGGGCGTGCTCAACCTGGCCCACACGCCGGGGCAGATGGACAAATACGCAGAGCGGGGCAATCAGATGCGGCTGATGGGCGTGCAGTCTGAACTGCTGGACCGCGATCAGGTGGCAAGGCTCAATCCGGGGCTGGATGTTTCTGGTTCGGCCCGTTTCCCCATTGAAGGAGGCCTGCTCCAGCCCGATGCGGGCAATGCGCGCCATGATGCGGTGGCCTGGGGCTATGCGCGGGGTGCCGACCGGCTGGGCGTGGATATTCTGGAAAATACGGAACTCGCCGGCTTTTTGCGCGAGGGCGACAAGGTGGTGGGGATTGAAGCGAAGCGCGGCGATGAGACCGTGGAAATTCGCGCTCAGAAGGTGGGCGTGGCCGTTGCGGGCAGCACATCGAAAGTGATGGCGCTAGCGGGGTTAGACCATCTGCCCATCGAAACCACCGTGTTGCAGGCCTTTGTCTCCGAAAGCGTCAAACCGCTGGTGCCCAATGTGATTACCTTTGGTGCCGGCCACCTCTATGTGTCCCAGTCGGACAAGGGCGGCCTCGTGTTTGGCGGGAACATTGATTATTTCAATTCCTACGCCCAGCGGGGCAATCTTCCCGTCTGGGAAGAGGTCATTTCCGAAATGCTGGCCATGTTCCCGAATTTTGCGCGGCTGCGGCTGCTGCGGTCCTGGGGCGGGGTGATGGACATGTCTATGGATGGTTCCCCCATTATCACCACAGGCCCCCTGCCCGGCATGTATCTCAATTGCGGCTGGTGTTACGGCGGCTTCAAGGCAACGCCCGCCTCCGGCTGGTGCTTTGCCCACACCATCGCCAATGACCGGCCCCATGCCCTCAATAGCGCCTTTACACTGGAGCGGTTCAAGGACGGCAATCCCATTGACGAGTTGGGCGCTGGTCCAACCCCTTGGTATCATTAGGGAGCGAAGCGGATGATTATCGATTGCCCCTATTGCGGCCCCCGACCCCATAGCGAATTTACCTATCTAGGCGATGCCAGCGCCATACGTCCGGCCATGGACAACACGTCCATCGACGACCATGCGTCTTATGTTTTTGACCGCAAGAACCCAGCTGGTCTGCATCGGGAATTGTGGCTTCACACGGGCGGCTGCCGGTCAATCGTCATGGTCACACGCAATACTGTGACCCACGAGGTTGTGTCTTGCGAACCCGTCGGGCCCTTTGCAAAGCACTTGAAGAAGGGGGCCGAAGCATGAGTGGGTTTCGGCTTTCCAATCTGGGTGAGCGCAGGCCCATCCGCTTCACCTTCAATGGCAAAACCTATCATGGGCAGGAAGGGGACACGCTGGCCTCGGCGCTGATTGCCAATGGCGTATCGACGGTGGCCCGCTCGTTCAAATATCACCGACCACGGGGCATTTTCTCTGCCGGGTCGGAAGAGCCCAGCGCGTTGGTGAAACTGCACAAGGGCGCGCGTACGGAGCCGAATATCCGGGCTACGGAAATTGAACTCTATGATGGACTGGAAGCACGGTCGCAAAACTGCTGGCCCAGTGTGGATTTCGATCTGATGGCCGTGAACCAACTGCCGGGCCGCGCCTTTGCGGCAGGGTTTTACTACAAGACGTTCATGGGGCCGAAACTGTCTGGCCATGCTGCCACCAAGTTTTGGGAAACCTGCGAATATTTCATCCGCCGCGCTGCGGGGCTGGGCAAAGCGACATTGAAGCCGGACCCGGACCGTTATGGCCAGATGAACGCCTTTTGCGATGTGCTGGTGGTGGGTTCCGGTGCCGCCGGTCTGGCCGCAGCCAGGCGGGCGGCGGACGCGGGCGCGGATGTGATCCTGTGCGATGAGCGGCCCACCCTTGGCGGCTCACTGAACAGTGCGCCGGAATATTTGGACAAGGAACCGGCCCCCCAATACGCCGCCAATGTGGTGGCGGAACTGGCGGCCATGGACAATGTGCGCCTGCTGCCCCGCACAACCGTGCAAAGCTATTTTGATGACAACACGTTTCTTGCGGTGGAACGGGTCAACGACCACAAAAAAGTGCCTGCCGCCCATGAAGTGCGCCAGCGGGCATGGACCATCCGCGCGAAATCGGTGGTGGTGGCCACCGGCGCACTGGAACGGCCGCTGGTTTTTGCGGGCAATGACCGACCCGGCGTCATGCTGGCGGATGCCGCGCGGCGCTATGCGGTGGAGTATGGCGCAGCACCCGGTAAATCCGTTGTGGTCTTCACCAATAATGATACAGGCTGGTTAGCCGCGCGGGATATGGCGCGGGCGGGTGTCATCATCACGGCCATCGTGGATGTGCGCCGCGACGTGCCAGAAGCCATACGAAAGGCGGGTGAAGAAACCCATGCCTCGCTCTATGTGGGGGCGGCGGTTTCGAAAACCTCCAGCGGCAATAGTCTGAAATCCGTACAGGTTGTGCATTTTAACGAAACAACGGGCGAGTTGGGCGGCACAAGGGCCAGCGAACCCTGCGATTGTCTTGCTGTGTCTGGCGGCTGGTCTCCCGCGTTTCACCTGACCTCCCAGCAAGGCGGCAAGCCCCAATGGGATGCAGAATTGCAGGCGTTCTTGCCGGGCGAACCGACGCAGAAATGGCATGGATGCGGGGCCATGGCGGGTAAATTTGGCCTGCGCGCCGCTTTCCGTTCCGGCGAGGAGGCCGCTGTGAAGGCACTGGTCGATGCGGATTTTGGCGAGGGGGAAGGCAGTATTCCCTCCATCGACGGCGATGCCATCGACTACGCCCCAGCCCCTGTGTTTGAAATCAAATCTGGCGGCAAGGCCTTTGTGGATTTGCAGCATGATGTGACGGCTGATGACGTGCGGCTCGCCCATCGGGAGGGCTTTGTCTCGGTGGAGCATTTGAAGCGCTACACGACGTTGGGGATGGCCACTGATCAGGGCAAAACCTCTAACATTACGGGTCTGGCTATTATGGCGGACACCCATGGCCAGTCCATTCCCAAGACAGGCACAACCCGTTTCCGCCCGCCCTATACCCCCGTCACGCTGGGCACGCTGGCGGGCAGCCGATACGGGCATCTGGCCAGCGAGCGTCGTACGCCCATGCATGATTGGCATGTGGAACACGGAGCACACATGTATGCCAATGGGCCATGGATGCGCCCTGAAAGCTATAACCGGCCCGGCGAAACGGTTACCCAAGCCTATATCCGCGAAGCGCGGGCCGTGCGCGAAAGTGTGGGCATTGTGGATGTTTCCACCCTTGGAAAGATCGACGTGCAAGGGCCGGATGCGGGGGAGTTTCTCAATCGTATTTACACCAATGGCTTTGCCAAACTGCCCGTGGGCAAAGCGCGCTATGGGCTGATGCTGCGGGAGGATGGGTTCCTGTTCGATGACGGCACCACATGGCGGCTGGATGAGAACCGCTACCTCATGACCACCACCACCGCCGGCGCAGGGCTGGTGATGGAGCATCTGGAATATTTCCGCGATGTGGTCTGGCCCGATTTGCGCGTGGCGCTCACATCCGTTTCCGACCAGTGGGCGGGCGCTACTGTGGCGGGGCCAAAAGCGCGGGCGGTGCTGGAAGCCTGCGTCACCGATTGCGATGTGAGCAATGAAGGCCTGCCCTTCATGGGCGTGCGGGATGGCGTGGTGGACGGCATCCCGGTGAAAATCGCCCGCCTCTCTTTTTCGGGTGAGTTGGCCTATGAAGTCTATTGCGGTGCACATTATGGCTTGCAGCTTTGGGAAGCGCTCATGGCGGCGGGCAAGCCCTTTGACATTACGCCTTATGGTCTGGAAGCGCTTGGCACATTGCGCATCGAGAAGGGCCATGTGGCGGGGCCAGAACTAGACGGGCGCACCACGCCCTATGATCTGGGGCTGGGCGGCATGGTTTCTTCCAAGAAGAATTTTGTGGGTGCTGCCCTGCTGAAGCGGGAGACTTTCCACAAAGAAGGGCGTCTGCAGATGGTGGCGGTGAAATCGCTGGATGGGGAGCGCGTTGTGGGCGGTTCCCACTTGGTGGCAGGCGGCAAAGACGAGCCGGGGCGCAGTCAAGGACACACCACCTCCACCTGCTATTCGCCGGAATTGGAGTGTTTTATCTCCCTGGCTCTGTTGGAAAACGGCACCAAGCGCCATGGCGAGAAACTCTATGCGGCAAACCCCGTGCGCGGGGCGCACACCCATGTGGAAGTGGTCTCGCCCTATATGGTGGACCCGGACGGAGGGCGTATGCATGGCTGATCTGCCTGAACCGAAATCACCCCTGCACAAGCTGGCCGTGCCGGACACATTTGGTGTCGGCAATGACAAAGCCATTGGGGTGACGCTGGAAGATCGTCTCGCTTCATCCCTGGTGCAGGTGCAGGCTTGGCCTGAAACGCTGGCGAAGGTGGAAAAGGCCATCGCCAAGGAAACCGGCAAAGACGACCGCATCATGCCCAGCGGCCCCGGTCGATGGCTCATTGAAGCCGATGAAGAAGGGCTGGAAGACAAGCTGCGGGGAGCCATCGGCACACAATGGGGCGCAGTCACGGACTTGACCCATGGACGGGTGGTGGTGACCATCAGCGGTGAGAAAGCCACGTGGGTGCTGGCCAGCGGTTTCGCGCTGGATTTCTCGCTCAAGACATTTCCGGTGGGAGCGACACGCCTATCCCACCACCACGAACTCAACGCCACCCTCTTCCGTACGGGCGAAAGCAGCTTCGATCTTTACGTCTTCACCAGCTACGCTGGTGGCTTTTGGCACTGGATTACCAATGCAGCCCGGGAAGTGGGCTATGAGGTAGTGTGAGCGATACAGTAAGAGACCCGTCCTAGGCCGACTTGATCGGCCTATCGGGTGTAGCTTGCGAGATAGGCCGATTAAGTCGGCCTATGACGGCAATTTTGGGGCGTTTATCTAGGCGCAGTGAGGCTTTTGGAGAGCCGCCCAACGAGCGGATCGAAGAGACCACGAACCGAAACGGGGTAGATCAAGCGGAACGCGCTGTAGCGCGAAAAGTCTTCATTGGCCTGATACCGTGAGTAAAAGACCACACGGTCATCCCCCACGTCGGCAAAGCCGGAGACCACGGCCCAACTGTCCTTCACGCGATGATAGGTTATTTCCACAGCAGTAAGATCACTGTCCGGTTCGTCCGCCAGATCGCGCGGCAACTGGTCGAGCACATTGTTGAACCCATAGACCAGAAGGGTAGCGCGTCCGCTTAATCCGCTAATGCTCAGGCCATCGCCATTGTCGCTACGGTTGGCGTCTTCAAACACATTTTGGGGAAGGTCTATGGAAAAGCCGTAGCGGGGATTGGTGTATTGGGTCCACTCGGTGGCCAATGCGGGGGAGACCCATAAAAAGACGAGCGACAAGAATAGCGTAATTCGGTGCATTGAAATTCCTTTCACGGCCATGAGCCTTGCGCCCCATCCGATGATGAACAAAGTTGGCTTGGATTTGAAGCGGGGAGAATGGGCCATGGCGCAACATGGGTATGAAGGGGGGCGGCTGGATTTGCCCTTTGTGGGCATTTCCACATTTGGCAAACGGCCCATCTGCGCGGACTGGGACACGCTGGAGGCCGATGTGGCCGTCTTGGGCGCGCCCTTTGATGCGGGCACCCAGTTTCGCGCCGGAGCACGGTTTGGGCCACGGGCCATCCGGGAAGCCTCCACGCTTTTCTCTTTTGGCCATGCCGGTGCCTATGACCATGAGGATGATGAGACCTATCTGCCGGGCAGCGTGCGCCTTGTGGATATGGGCGATGCGGACATCGTCCATACCGACACGATTAAGAGCCATGCCAATATTGAAACCGGCGTGCGCGCCGCGCTGAAGGCAGGGGCTTTGCCTGTGGTTTTGGGCGGCGATCATTCCGTCAATATACCATGCATCAGCGCATTCAGCGACGAAGAGCCCTTTCATATCGTCCAGATCGACGCCCATCTGGATTTTGTGGATGAACGCCATGGCGTTCGGTTTGGCCATGGCAACCCCATGCGGCGGGCTTCAGAAAAAGCGTGGGTCACGGGACTTTCCCAATTCGGCATTCGCAACGTCTCTTCCACAGCGAAGGAAGGTTATGACGATGCCCGCGCCTTTGGTTCCGACATTCGCTCCGTGCGCCAGTTCCGGGCCTTGGGGCCGCAGGCCATGGCGGAACGCGTACCGCAGGGGGCACGGGTTTACGTCACCATGGATATTGATGGGTTTGACCCGTCAATAGCCGCTGGCACCGGGACACCGAGCCATGGCGGGTTTCTGTACTATGAAATTCTCGAGTTTCTTCAGGCCCTCGCCAAGCGCAACACCATTGTGGGAATGGATTTAGTGGAAGTGGCTCCGGATTATGACCCCTCCGGCTCCACGCAAATCCTGGGCGCGCAGATTTTGCTGAATTTCCTCGGCTTTATTTTCGCGGCCCGTAGGTAGGGGAAAACGGCACCTGCGCACGATTGTCGCGCGTGGGCTGTTGACGTGCTCCAAGAACCATTGTTTCCTGCGTACAAGGAAAGCAGCCGCTCCGGCTGAAAACGCTTTCCCAAGGGGATTTGGAGCGCCAGTTTGAGTTTAGCCCAGGCAACGCAAGACAATCGAGCTATCGGCACGGGCGAAAACGCCTTTGTGCGCTTTGTGAATGTTCAAAAAAGCTATGATGGAGAGGTTTTGGTCGTCAAAGACCTGAACCTGGATATTCCCGAAGGGGAATTTCTCACCATGTTGGGGCCGTCCGGCTCAGGCAAAACCACCTCCTTGATGATGCTGGCCGGGTTCGAGCCTGCCACCCATGGGGAAATTTATCTGGGCGGGCAATCCATCAACAATGTGCCGCCCAACAAGCGCGGCATTGGCATGGTGTTCCAAAACTACGCGCTCTTTCCGCATATGACGGTGGCTGAGAATCTCGCCTTTCCCCTCATCGTGCGGAAAATGTCGAAGCCGGAAATCGAAACGAAAGTGCAGCGCGCGCTGGACATGGTGGAATTGTCTCTGATGGGCGGTCGCCGTCCAGCGCAGCTATCGGGCGGCCAGCAACAGCGTGTGGCCGTGGCACGGGCACTGGTGTTTGATCCCAAACTCATTTTGATGGATGAGCCTCTGGGTGCTTTGGACAAGCAGCTGCGCGAGCAGATGCAATATGAAATCAAGCACATCCATGAAAACCTTGGAGTGACCGTGGTCTATGTGACCCACGACCAGTCCGAGGCGCTTACCATGTCGGACCGGATTGCCGTGTTTAACGACGGCGTCATCCAGCAGCTTTCCACGCCGGATGATCTCTATGAGCGCCCCGCCAATTCCTTCGTGGCGCAATTCATCGGTGAGAACAACAAGCTGAACGGTCAGGTGACGGCCCATGAGGCGGGTCACGCCCAGGTGCGGCTGGATGATGGGTCCATGGTTTCTGCCAAGGCCGTCAATGTGGACGGCGTGGGGTCGCGCACCACGCTGAGCCTGCGGCCCGAGCGCATTAGTATCGCGCCAGAAGTGGGGGCCACACAAAACGTGATGGAAGGCACCATTTTGGAGCTCATTTATCTGGGCGATCACATCCGCACCCGCATGAATGTGGCGGGCAATACGGAGTTTATCGTCAAAGTACCCAACAACGCGCACAATGTGCCCCTTCAGGAGGGTGCAAAGGTCAATGTGGGCTGGAACGCGGATGACTGTCGGGCGCTGGACCCGATGGCTGCGTGAAGTCTGCTTGAAAAGGCCGGGGGTGGGCCTTTTCCCACCTCCCGGTAAATCGGTCCAAGCCATGTAGGCGGAAACCAAAACAAGACTACCAACAGGGAGAATACACATGAAAATCTCAAAACTGCTTGCCACAACCGCTGTGGGTGCCGCCGTGGCTTTCGGCGCCTCATCCGCCGCGTTTCCCAACGAAGTGACCGTCATGTCCTGGGGTGGGGCCTATACCAAGTCCCAGGTGGAAGCCTATCACAAGCCCTTCACCGAGAAGACCGGCATCAAGGTCAACTCTGTCGACGCGCCAAACCCAGCTGGCCCCATTAAGACACAGGTGGAAGCCGGTAACGTGACCGTGGACGTGGCTGACGTGGAATATTCCGATGCCGTTCGCCTGTGCGATGAGGGTCTGCTGGAACCCATCGATGCTTCCATCCTGCCCCCTGCCCCCGATGGCACGCCCGCAACGGAAGACTTTATTGATGGCGCTTTGACCGATTGCGCCGTGGCCAACATCGTGTGGTCCACCGTCTATGCCTATGACACCACCAAATTTGAGGGCAATGCGCCCAGCACCATTGGCGATTTCTTCGACACGAGCAAATTCCCCGGTAAGCGCGGGATGCGCAAAGCGGCCAAGGCAAACCTTGAAATGGCGTTGATGGCCGACGGCGTGCCCGCTGGCGAAGTCTATAATGTGCTGGCCACGCCAGAAGGTGTAGACCGTGCGTTCGCGAAGCTCGACAAGATCAAGAGCGATATTGTCTGGTGGGAAGCTGGTGCTCAGCCACCCCAATTGCTGGCTGACGGCGAAGTCTCCATCACCACCGCTTATAACGGCCGTATTTTTAACGCCGCTGTGGGCGAGAACAAGCCGTTCGAAATCGTGTGGGACGGCCAGATCCTCGACTTCGACCTGTTCGTGATCCCCAAAGGCGCACCGAACAAAGAAGCCGCTTTGGACTTCATCAAGTTCTCCACGGACACTCAGCGTCTGGCCGACCAAGCCAAGTGGATTTCTTACGGCCCCGCCCGTAAGTCCTCCGGTCCGCTGGTGGGTAAATATCAGGACGGCAAAACCGACATGGCGCCTCAGATGCCAACGGCAGGCGCTAACATGAGCAATGCTCTGGTGAACTCGTTCGAGTTCTGGGCGGACCGCGATACGGAACTGTCCGAGCGCTTCAACGCCTGGTTGAACCAGTAAACTAGCTTTGCAGCCGCGCGGACCTTTCCGCGCGGCTGCTTTTTCAGTTTCTCAAACCGGATAAGAGTATGACCGACCAGACCGCAAATCCTGGCGCACCCTATCTTGCCGGTTCTCCCACTGCAGGTTCGCTTGCCCCTGCCGTGGCAGAAAATGGTGGTCTCGTCACCGTTGACGGCAAGCCGCTGAAAAAGGCTCTGGCGCAGTCTCAGGCCCAGGCCAAACGCCGCGCCTTTATTTTGGTGGCACCGCTTCTTTTTTTCATCATCATCACTTTCATCATTCCCATCGGGCGTATGCTCTACGTCTCCGCTCACAATGATGGGTTTTCCGCTAACATGCCCGCTCTCTCCCAGTGGTTTGCGCAAAACCCCGAGGTGGTCGGCATCCCTGAAGATGAGGCCGCTTGGGCTGCGCTGCACGCGGATTTGGTGGAGGCCCGTAAAAACCGTACCCAGGGCAAAATTGCCACGCGCGTGAATTACGACAAGCCCGGTTCGCGGTCTTTGTTCACAAAATCCGCCCGAAGAGCTCCGCGCATGGAAGCCCCTTTCAAGGATGCTTTTGCCAAATTGGACAAGCGTTGGACCGAGCCCGAATTATGGGGCGTGATGCGGCGCAGCGCGGCCCCTTACACAGCGTCGTTCTACTATAAATCGCTGGACTTGAAACAGGATGTGGATGGCTCAATCTTAAAGGCCGAGCCGAGCATTTATCTAGACCTTTATTGGCGAACCATCTGGATTTCTGCGCTGATTACCGGCTTGTGTTTGATGCTGGCCTTTCCCATAGCGCATATGCTGGCCACACTGCCGCTGCGCTATTCCAACCTGTTGATGATAATGGTGCTTCTGCCGTTCTGG